>NZ_JBWVAZ010000006.1:0-233875 GCF_057220975.1 Ruegeria sp. HKCCD9138
CATCGAAGAAAGCCTCGGTGAGGTTGCGGAATACGCAGGCAAGGCGATCCTTCGCTAACCCTATCGGGGCTGTCTTTTTCCAAGCGTTTTTTCGACCAAGAAAGCGCTCTTTTCACTCACAGGTTCAATAAGCGGTTTCTCGCGCAGCTTTCTTACTCCGCAGCATCTGGCAACGGAGCGGAAATGAGGTCTGTCCAAGCATCGAACTGAGACAGAAATACCCTGCCATTTAGCTCCTGAAGAAAGCGTGACCTTCCCAGGCGATCCATGACGGGTCCCTTGACCTCGGACAGGTGAAGTCCGACGCCCAGATCTTTCAGCCGGTGATTGATCGCTTCCAGGCTTTCCAGCGCTGAAAAGTCGACTTCGTTGACTGCAGAAAACATAAGGATGACGTGGCGAACGCTGCGGTCCCCTGCCACGCGACATTGTATCAGGTCTTCCAAAAATCGTGCGTTCACGAAATACAGGCTCTCGTCGATGCGCAGCGTGACAACCGATGGGTCGGTTTCAACATAATGGCGCAGGACGTTCCTGAAATGCTGGGTGCCGGGAACCAGACCTATCTCGGCCACATGCGGTCGTGACGTTTTGTAGAGATGCAGCAGAACCGAGGTGGCAACACCGGATGCAACCCCTACTTCGACCCCAAGGCCAAGTGTCAGAAGAATTGTCGCCGCCACGGCAGTGAAGTCGGCCCGGGAATAGGCCCAGGTCTTTTTCAGGATCGACAGATCAACAAGGCTGAGCACCGCAACAATGATGGTTGCGGCCAACGTTGCATTTGGCAGAAAATAGACCAGGGGAGTCAGGGCGACGGCAGCGATTGCAAGGCCTATTGCCGTCAAAGCCCCGGCCGCTGGCGTTTCAGCGCCGGCATCGTAATTCACCACCGACCGGGCGAATCCACCGGTTACCGGGTAGCCGCCGGTGAATGCAGCACCGAGATTGGCCGCCCCGAGCCCGATCAACTCCTGATCCGGGTCGATCCGTTGCCGTTTTTTTGCGGCGAGCGTTTGTGCGACGGAAACGCTTTCTACGAACCCGATGATGGAAATCAGGATCGCCGGAACAAGAAGGGCGCCTAGGAGGTCGGAGGACAACCCCGGCAGCGTCAGTGGCGGCAGGCTTTGTGGCACCGCGCCGACAATTCTCACGCCTTGGTCCGCCAAATCCAAGCCCCACACCGCGACGGTCGTGGCAATCACTGCGGCGACCGGTCCGGCTTTGGTCAGAACATTTGCCAAAGTTGTGGGCACTCCAATCCGGTTGAGAGACGGATTAAGGTGTTTTCGCGCCCAGAACAAAAATCCTGTGGCAGTGATTCCGATGAGTACGGTGGTCCAATTGACCTCTGGCAGATGCGCAACGATTGAGCCCAATATCTCCGGCAGCGTGTGCCCATGCGCATCGACGCCCAGAATGTGTTTGAGCTGGCTGGTCGCGATCAGGATACCCGAGGCCGTGATGAAACCGGCAATGACCGGATGGCTGAGAAAGTTCGCCAAAAAGCCCAGGCGCAAAACGCCCATCAGCACCAGAAACCCGCCGGACAAAAACGCAAGGGTCAGGGCGGCAATTGCATAACCCGCTGTCCCTTGTTGGGCGACTTGTCCGATTGCGGATGCGGTCAGTAGCGAGACAACCGCAACCGGACCAACCGCCAAAGATCTGCTTGTCCCGAAAATGGCATATAAGACGATAGGCACGATGGAGGCATAAATACCTGCCTCGGGTGGCAGTCCTGCCAGCAACGCATAAGCCAGAGATTGCGGTATCAGCATGATCGTCACGATCACTGCCGCGATCAGATCATTCGAAAACGCAGCGCGAGAATAGGTCCGACCCCAATCAAGAATGGGAAAAAACTGGCGGAGCTTGTCGATCATTCTGTTGTCCGGAGGCGAGGCGCGCCCGACTTAGTCGGCGCTACCAATAAGTTGTTGTGACTGGAACCTGTTGCGGCCAATTGCCTATTTTGCTGCAACCTTCAGCTTTTCTGGCCTGGCCATCCATTCTTTTCCGCGCAGCATCGCTTTCCAGTAGATCGGCGGAAGCAAAACTTCCTTCAAAAACCATGCCGCCCGGCTGGGTCTTGTGCCATCGATCAGGAACCTTGGGAAACTTGGCTTAAGGGCGCCGCCGTAGCCGAACTCGGCCAGGACGATCTTGCCACGTTCAACGGTCAGGGGGCAGGATCCGTACCCATCATACTGTGCGACCGCTGATCGTCCGGCGATGTCGGCCACGATGTTATCCGCAACTGTCGGGGCTTGTTTGCGGGCTGCGGCAGCGGTTTTGGCGTTGGGCGCGTTCATCACGTCACCCAGCGACCATATGTTGTCATAGTTTTTGTGGCGCAATGTGGCCTGGTCCACATCGACCCAACCCGTGGCGTCGGCCAATGGGGAAACGCGAATGAAGTCCGGCGCAGTCTGAGGCGGGCAGACATGCATCATGTCAAACTCGATCTCGACCGTGTTGGGGTCGGTATCTGGTTTCCTGACCTCAAATACCGCCTTCTTTGCTGGCCCGTCGACCGAAACCAGGTTGTGAAAATAGTTGAGTGTCGTGCCATATTTCTCAACGTATTTTTCCAGCGCAGGCACGTAGTCCTTGACGCCAAACAGCACGCCGCCCGCGTTCATGAATTGAATGTCGATGTCTTTCAACACACCGCGCCGGAACCATGCATCGCCTGACAGGTACATCGCCTTTTGGGGCGCGCCCGCGCACTTGATCGGCATGGGTGGTTGAGTGAAAAGGGCCCGCCCTTCCTTCATCTCCTGAACAAGCTTCCAGGTATACGGGGCAAGGTCGTAGCGATAATTCGACGTCACTCCATTTCGGCCCAAAGTCTCTACCAGGCCCTCGACCTTGCCCCAATCAAGCTTCAAACCGGGACATACAACCAGACGGTCGTACTTTACCACCCGGCATCCATCGAGGATGACCGCGTTGTTTTCAGGCTCAAAGGCTGCGACGGCGGATTTGAGCCAATGCACCCCTTTTGGAATCAGGCTGCCCATCGTCTTGGCCGTTGTCTGGACGTCAAAAATACCACCGCCAACCATGGTCCAGCCGGGTTGATAGTAGTGAATGTCAGCCGGGTCGATGATGGCAACGTTCAGGTCCGGCTTTCGTGCCTTCAAACTTGCGGCGACAGAAATTCCGCCCGCACCGGCGCCGATGATCACGACTTCGAAATGGGCATCTCCGTCATCGGTCGGGGTTTTTCCTCCATTGGCAATGCGCCGCGCGACCCCGTTCATGTCATAGCCAACCGCCTTGGTCGCCATCAGGATTTCGGCCATCGGGCGCTTCTTTGCCTCGTGAAAGGACCACAGCGTGGCCGACCGCGTTCCGGTTCGGCAATAAGCCAGAACCGGGCGTTGCAGATCTTCAAGAACATCGCCGAATGCGATGACGTCTTCGTCTTTCACCATTCCGGATTGTATCGGGATATAACGGGCTTCGATCCCTGCTGAGCGGGCTGCGGCTTCGATTTCCTTGAACGAAGGCTGGTCTGCGCCTTCACCATCGGGGCGGTTGCAGATAATCGCGCGAAAGCCCTGCGCGGCGAGGGGTTCGACATCCTCAACCGCAATTTGTGGGCTGACGGCGAACTTCGACGATATTTTCCGGATCTCCATTTCTACCTCCTATGCTTGGATCAAAGCCCGTTGACCGGCACTTTGAGCATCGGATTCCCATCCGGGTCGGTCGGAATTTCGCCTGCTCGCATGTTCACCTGCAGGGATGGGATGATGAGGTTGGGCATAGACAGCGTGGCATCTCGTTCGGTGCGGTATTTTACGAATTCCCCTTTCGTCTTGCCGCCGCCGACATGAATGTTGTGCGCCTTCTCCTCGGCCACTGTGGTTTCCCAGGCGATATCGCGCCCGTTTGGCCCATAGTCATGGCACATGAACAGGCGGGTTTCGTCAGGCAGTGCCAAAACCTTCTGGATCGAGTCATAAAGAACACCCGCGTCGCCGCCGGGAAAATCGGCCCGCGCCGAACCGCCATCAGGCATGAAGAGCGTATCACCGACAAATGCAGCGTCGCCCATGACATGAACCATGCACGCAGGCGTATGACCTGGCGTGTACATGGCGAAGGCATGCATTGAGCCTATCTTGTAGGTGTCGCCGTCTTTGAACAATGCGTCGAATTGCGAGCCGTCCCTCTGAAACTCGGTTCCTTCGTTGAAGACCTTGCCGAACGTGTCCTGCACCACGGTGATCTGCGACCCGACACCAATCCTGCCGCCCAGTTTTTCCTGAATGAAAGGCGCAGCCGACAGGTGGTCGGCATGAACGTGGGTCTCGATGATCCACTCGAGCTTCAATCCCTGTTCGGTGATGGTGCGGATCAGTTCATCGGCATGATCAAATGTGATGCGTCCAGCCGCATAGTCGATGTCCATGACACTGTCGACGATGGCACAGGCGTTCGAGTTTGGGTCCTTCACGATATAGCTGATCGTGTTCGTGGCCTCATCAAAGAAGGCCTGCACTTCGGGTTTGATCGTCATATTCACGGGATAAGTCGTCATATCAGGTCTCCTCCGGATAGTGTTCAGGCCTTGGCCTGTCGTGATGGGGTGGCTGTAGGTTGCAAAAGCTTGGCAAGGACGATCCCGACCAGAAGCGCGCCAACGAAAGCGAAGACTTCCCACCGGCCGGTGCCGAGCGCAGGCAGCGCGCCGCCGGGGCAAAAGCCGGATACGCCCCAGCCGATCCCAAACACGGCCGATCCGCCGATGAGCCTTGCATCGATCGATCGCGAGGTCGGCAGGCTGAACCCGTCTTCGAAGACAGGCGCAGATCGTCCAAAAACCAGCTTGTAGCCGACGAAAGTCGTCACCAGAGCACCACCCATGACAAAGATCAGGGAGGGGTCCCAATGTCCGAATATGTCGAAGAAATTTAAAACCTTGGCGGGGTTTGCCATGCCCGAAATCGAAATTCCCACACCAAAGACAAGGCCGATCACGTAAGTTGCGATCAGTTTCATGACCTAGCCTCCGATCACGTGCCGAATGATGAATACGGTCGCGAACGTACACGCCATGAATGTCACGGTCGCCACAATGGATCGAGGGCTGAGTCGGGCCATACCGCAGACCCCATGCCCCGATGTGCATCCTGCGCCAAAAGTTACGCCCAAGCCGACAATGAAACCGCCCAGTACAAGCGCGGTGGTTGAATTCGGAACCTGGACAGCGGGCAAGTGCCCCGTCGTCAGCGCGATGACAAGAGGACCGGATACCATTCCGGCCACCAATGACGCGCGCCAGGCAAAGTCGTTTCCGGATCGAGGTTGCAGCAGGCCCGCAAGAATGCCCGTGGCGCCCATCACACGGCCCTGAAAAAACATCAGAAACGTCGCGGAGAGTCCGATCAGAACGCCACCCGCCAGCGACATCCACGGCGTAAACGAGGTTTCGATCATCAGCGGCCCCGACAGGTTTTCAGGCCAAAAATGGTATAAAGCGGGCAGTTGCCCACAAACGCCGTCAGCGCGAAGACACCTGCAACTGCCAAAGCCAGCCAGAACAAGAGGCCAGACCCGATCGCGGGTGTGCCGAAAGCTGCAAACAGAAGAACGGCTGCCAGCACCAGGCGCAGGCCCCGGTCAATTTTACCCATATTGATCGTCATATCTCACTCCATCGAGAATCGATGGATGCAGATTTGCACGGGTCAGAAGGGATCTTTGGTGACTTGATCACCAAACATACCCGTTTCGGTGTCGGTTATGCGCTAGCCGTCTACGCCCGCCGATCTGGCGAGCCGTTCAAGGCCTGCACGGCCCGTCAATCGCACCTCTCCACGAGATTGTTCAACCCAGCCTCGCCGCTGAAACTCTGACAGAGTACGCGAGATCACTTCTCGGGCCGTACCAAGCTCGGTTCCAAGAAATGCGTGCGTTGCGTGAACAGTTCCATCCTGGTCGGCGAGCGACAGTAGACGCGCGGCAAGGCGAACATCCATGCGCTGGAACACGATATCGTCGATCAGCGTGAACAGATCGGTGATCCGCCGCGAATATGCAGTCAGAACGAATTCCCTGAACACAGGCGAACGTGCCAACAGATCGTCAAAGGCCTCTCTGGGAATGGCAACGGCGGAAACATCCGTTTCGGCAATTCCATCGGCAGAATAATCCTCGAAGGCTAGCATGCAGGCCGTCGTCAGGACGCAACTTTCGCCGGTGTGAACACGGTAGAGAAAGACCTCTCGTCCGGTGTCAGATCTCTGCTGGACCCGGACAGTGCCTTCAAGCAGAAGCAGCAGGTTGTCTGCAGATTGACCCGGTGCGAAAACCTGAGTGCCCGCGGGAACCGAAACAATCTGGCTTCGGCTTTCGAGCTCGGCACGGATATCCTCCGGCAGACGGCTCAACCCTTTGAACGTCTCGATCCACGACACTGTTTTGCTTCCTCTTTGCCAAAGCAGGTGCTTGTTCGCTCCTAGATGACACGGCTGTTTCGTGGGCGAAAGGTATTCCTGTCGCAATCCGAACCATTCAAAAGAAAAAACACTATCGGTTGAACGTTGGGAGATCTTCAAGGCAAATCGAAACGATCCCTGGTCGCCCAAATTCTGTCGCTTGGCTGGCACGGTCACATTCCGGCATTGCAATTCAATGGGGCACCCGGTTCAATGTCGATGGAGTAATCGTCGTCGCCTCAACTCCTCCGGAAACCGATCTCGACGACTTGATATTGTCACGACAGGCCTGTGCCCGTGGGCGTGGGACTTTTTTAGTATGTTTTGGAATTCCCATGGCAACAGATGCACAACAGGCGGTCGACACTCTGATTTCCCGCATGGGCAAGTCCATAATTGGACAACGAGACGTGATCGAGAAACTGGTGATCGGTCTGTTGGCAAACGGCAATCTGCTGGTTGAAGGCCTGCCGGGATTGGCCAAGACGCGCGCGGTCAAGGCGTTGGCGAAGAACTTGGAAAGCCAGTTCAGCCGAATTCAGTTCACTCCCGATCTCCTGCCCTCCGATGTGACGGGGACAGAGGTTTACTATCAGACGGACAAGGGGTCCGAATTCCGGTTTGAACCCGGCCCGATCTTCGCCAATCTGGTTCTGGCGGACGAGATCAACCGGGCCCCGGCGAAAGTGCAGGCGGCATTGCTGGAAGCCATGGAAGAGCGGCAGGTCACGGTTGCCGGTACAACTCATAAAATGCCGTCGCTTTTCATGGTGATGGCAACCCAGAACCCGATCGAACAAGAGGGCACATACCCGTTGCCCGAAGCGCAGATGGATCGATTCCTGATGCATGTTTTGGTCGACTACCCACCCGCCGACGATGAAGTGCAAGTGATCCGGCTGGTGCGCGGCGAAGAAGCTGCGGCCAACAAACCGAAATCGCCCAAAGCCGAACCGGCAGAAACGATGTCGCAAGACACAGTATTTCAGGCCCGCAGCGAAATTGTGGAAATCCACGTCTCGGAAGCGATGGAGCGTTACATGGTGGATCTTGTGTATGCGACCCGCAACCCTGCTGACTATGGCGAGGATCTTGGGCGTTGGATCGAAGTGGGCGCAAGTCCTCGCGCGTCGTTGGCACTGGACAAATGCGGTCGCACGCATGCCTGGTTGAAGGGCCGCGACTATGTCGACCCGCAAGACGTCCGTGCCATAGCGGCCAACGTGTTCCGTCATCGTCTGGGGCTGAGCTACGAGGCTCTGGGCGAAGGCGTCACTCCAGATCATGTCGTGGAAGAAATGATCGCCCAGGTCGCGTTGACATGAGGCTGTTATGATCGACCGGGCTGCCCGCATACGAACCGGGATGACACCCATCCCATCCGCAGAAACCGAATTAGACACTCGGGTTTCTGTGGACTTGGCCCATCTGTGGCGATTGCAGGGACAGGCCCGATCCCTAAGTTTTCTGCCACGTCAGCCATCCGGCAGTGCGCTGAACGGCCGTCATTCCTCGCGGATGCGGGGGCGGGGGCTGGCATTCGAGGAGTTGCGTGGCTACCTGCCCTCCGATGACGTCCGGTCTATCGACTGGAAAGTGACGGCCCGCACCGGCAAACCCTATGTCCGGGTTTTTACCGAGGAACGGGACCGGCCTGCGCTGATTGTCGTTGATCAGCGGATGTCGATGTTCTTTGGCTCTTGTTTGAACATGAAATCGGTGACAGCGGCCGAATGCGCGGCGCTTGCGGCATTTCGAATTCTGGATCAGGGCGACAGGGTCGGGGGGATCGTCTTCGGCGATGAGGCGATTGCCGAAATCAAGCCACAGCGCAGTACTTCGGCGCTGACCCGATTTCTGACCGCAATCTCCGCCGCAAACGCATTGCTTCGTGCCGATGCGCCAAATGTCGCGCCGGTCAGCCTCAATCAGGTTCTGGCTTCGGTCAGTCGGATTGCTTCGCGGGACCATTTGATACTGGTCTTTTCCGATTTCGACGTCATTGACGATCAAACGCACAAGCTGATCCGGGGGCTGTCGCGTCACAACGATCTGATCCTTGGCTTTGTGACGGACCCGATTGCTGATGACTTGCCTGAAAACCTCCGTCTGGTCATTTCCGACGGGGAAATGCAGGCCGAGATCGATACCGGGCAAATAACCGTGCACCGGCGGCTGATGGAGATGTCACGTGGCCGTTTGGCCGAGGTCCTGGACTGGACCCGAACTCTGGGTGTGCCCGTTCTGCCCCTGTCCTCTGCGCAGGATAGTCTTGCGCAGATGCGAAGACTGATGGGATTGGTGCGGCGATGAACGAGCCTGATGAAACAGCCGCCGTCACTCTGGTCGATCTGATCAACCAGCTTGTTCCGCCGCCGGAGCCGCCAGCGGTTTCCATGGCTCCGCAGACCTGGGGTTGGGTTGCGTTGGCGCTTCTTCTTCTCGGCGTGATCGCATACGCAGTTTGGCGTTGGCACCGGAACTATGTAGCGAACGCGTATCGGCGAGATGCGCTGGCGGCCTTGAAAGCGGCGGGAGAAGATCCGGCGCTTGTTGCAGAAATCCTGCGGCGGTGCGCGCTGGCGGCATTTCCTCGCACGGATGTCGCAAATCTCTGCGGTTCGGATTGGCTGGCCTTTCTGGATCGTACAGGTGCGGGCAGCGCGTTTTGCAAGGGCGACGGTCAGGTCGTTTCAAAAGCCCCTTACGCCAAGCAATCAGCAACGACACCCGAACTTATGCGCATTGCGGAACGCTGGGTTCGCACGCACAGGGCGGAGGGATGACGTGCTTGCGCTCGGCTTTCCATACGCTTTGTTGCTCTTGCCGTTGCCCGTGATTGTCTGGCGTTACTTGCCTGCGCGGAAGGAAAAAGTTTCTGCGCTCAGATTCCCATTCTTCCGAAAAATCGTTGTAGCGGCCGAGGTTAAGCCCTCACCGGGGGCGGTGATCCTGCACCGGACACGTTTGCAGATGGTGACAGCGATGGCAATCTGGGTGCTTTTGGTCCTGGCCCTTGCGCGTCCGGAAAGATTGGGCGAGCCAATTGAAATAACACGATCCGCCCGCGACGTGGTATTGGCCCTCGATATTTCCGGATCGATGGACACCGTCGATTTCGAAACCCCGAACGGAGACCAGGTACAACGGCTTGCTGCGGTAAAGGATGTCGTTCAGGACTTCGTTGCCGAGCGCGACGGCGACCGCATCGCATTGATCGTCTTTGGCACCCGAGCCTTCCTTCAGGCGCCGCTGACCGAGGATCTGGCAACGATCAGCGACCTTGTGGAACTCACCGAGGTTGGCATGGCTGGTCCAAACACGGTCATTGGAGACGCCATAGGGTTGGGAATTCGGACATTCGAAACCAGTGATGTCGACCAGCGACTGATGATCTTGTTGTCCGACGGAAGTGACACCGGCAGCCGCATGAGTCCGTTGAATGCTGCAGAGATCGCGCGCAGCAAAGGCGTCGAAATCCACACGATTGCGGTCGGTGACCCCAACGCAACGGGCGAGAATCGTGTCGATACGCAAGCCTTGACGGACATAGCCGAACGGACGGGTGGCAGTTCCTTTTTTGCGTCCGATGCAGAGGCGCTGGCGGCAGTCTACGCACGGATCGACGAATTGTCGCCACGGCTGGTCGAGCAGGTTTCGTATCGTCCGCGCACCCAGCTGGCCCCGATTGCCTTGGCGTTGGCCGCGATTCTGGGCCTGTTCACTCTGGCCGTGCTGACAATTCGCCGCGTTGGGTGGAGGGCTGCGTGATGGATCTGCTCTTGTCAGGTCTCGCACTGTTTCTGGAAGCCTTTCACTTCCTGCGACCGCTCTGGTTGCTTCTGTTGATCCCTCTGCTGGGCCTTTGGTGGATCAACCGACGTGCTGCCACCCGCACAGAGCCGATGTCGAACCGGATCGCGCCGCATCTGCGAAAGGCCCTGACTGTCGGCAATGCAGGGCAGGGGTGGTATCTGCCGATCGACCACGCCGCGCTGATACTGACCCTTGCCTTACTCGGTGCGTCCGGCCCAACCTGGACACGGCAGGTCGATCCGTTCCTGGCCAAGACCGGCCCGCTGGTCATCGCACTGGAAGTGACCCCGTCGATGATATCGCCGGATCTGCCGCCAGACCGGCTGGAGCGGGCGAAATTCAAAATTCGCGACCTGCTGGATTTACGCGCTGGCGGACGTACCGCGTTGGTGGCTTACGCCGGAACCGCGCATCGTGTTCTTCCGTTCACCGAAGACCCTCAGGTCATGTTGCCCTATCTCGAGGGTCTGCTGCCCGAAGTCATGCCCGAGGACGGATCGAATGCTCTGACGGCTCTCGATCTTGCCAAGACGCTCCTGGAGGCCGAACAGGCGGGTGGTATCCTGTTCGTTCTCGACGGGCTGAGTACAACCGATGCAAATCAGATCGAAGCTGAAGGGGATGCTATGATCGCCGCCTTGGCAATGCTGCCGGATGGCGTTGGCGACCAGGGCCTCGACCTGCTGAGTTCTGTGCCCGTGATCCGCGCGACCGCTGACGGCTCGGATGTGGCGAGACTGGACCGATTGCTCAATACGGACTATCGCCGCGCCATCTTGCAGAATGGGGACCAACCCTGGGAGAATCGCGGTTGGTGGCTGGGCGTTCCGGCGGTTCTGCTGACCCTGATCTGGTTTCGGCAGGGTTGGACAATGCGATGGGCCGCCGCTCTTGTCGCGCTTGTGGCATCGACCATCGCTCCGTCTTCCGTGCGGGCCGATGGCATCACCGATTGGTTCTGGACGCCCGATCAGCAGGGTTATCGGGCCTTCCACCAAAACGATTTTTCAAACGCAGCCGACGCATTTGTGGACCCGCAATGGAAAGGCTACGCGCTCTATCGGGCGGGCCGTTACGACGAAGCGATTGAAGTTCTTGAGCGCCTTGATACACCTGAAGCAGCCTTCACGCAGGGTCTGGCACATATCAAGAACCGGCAATATCGCGACGGTGTACGCGCCTTCGAATCCACGTTGGAACGCGACCCAAATTTCCCGGGCGCCGAGGAAAACCTGCAAACCGCTCAGGAAATCGTCGAATACGTGGAAGCCACGCGCGAAGCCTCGGATACAGGAGAAGAAGCCGGGATTGGCGCAGATGATGTGGTCTTTGACAATGAGGCCGCGCGGGGGGCGGAAACTCAACTAGAAAACCAGCCTCAGGGGGAGGATACAGTCCTTAGCACCGAGCAGTGGATGAACACCGTCGACACAAGCACCGGAGATTTTCTGCGGATGCGGTTCCAGTTCGAAGCGAGTACGGGGCAATGATGCAACTGATCAAGCCCTGCACTGCCTTTCTTCTTTTCGCAAGCTCGGTCATGGCACAAGGTGACCTCGCACCGCGCGTGTCCGTTGAACTGTCGGCGGAAGAAGCGGTACCCGGGCAGTCGATAGATCTTCGCATCAAGGTTTTGGTGCCGACATGGATGCCGAAACCGGTTGTCTTTCCCAGCTTCGAGGCTGCAAACCTGAATGTTCGCCTGCCGGAACGATCTACAAACCCAGTCAGCGAAAGTGTCGGTGGCGACACATGGTCGGGTGTCACTCGCCGCTATCGCATCATGCCAATGGCCCCGGGCCGTTTCGAAATTCCGCCGCAGGACCTGATCGTGACCTGGGCAGACCCCGATACCAATGCCCCACGCGAAGATCGCGCGGGTATCGATGCCATCATCATCACCGGAACTCTGCCGGAAGGTGCTGAGGGCATGGACCCGTTCATTGGCGCCACAAAGCTGGAATTGACACAGGAGATGTCCGGCGAGCAATCGCCGCTTTCACCCGGCGACAGCATCACACGAACAGTTACCGCCGAGATCGAGGGCACCTCTCCCATGTTCATCCCAGCGCTTGTTCCAGCCCCACCGATTGAAGGGATTGCAACCTATCCATCTGAACCGGTTTTGACCGAAACCAATCAGCGCGGCGTGATCGGAGGAACCCGGGTGGAACAAGTAACGTATCTTGCGCAAAGCGGTGGCAACGGAATGGCCGACGCTGTCGTCGTGGACTGGTTCAATCTGGACACGGGTCAGATCGAAACGGCAACCATCGAAGGGATTCCGTTGACCGTGGATGCCCCAGTTGCGCGGCCTGTGTCAGAGCTGCCCCTGCGCAAATTGCTCTGGATCGGCGGCGGGCTTGTTGCGGCGCTGGGACTTCTTTGGATTGTGTGGAAGCCGGTTTGGTCATTGTGGACGCGCCATTATGCAGCGCGAAAGTCACGCTATCTGGCTTCTGTTGAATACGCGCGTGACACCTTGCTTGCCGCTATCAAGCGGCAGGAACTTGCCGCCAGCCTGGACGCGTTGAACCTATGGGGCGAAAGGGATCGCGACTACGATCCCAGACGGGATCCGTCAATCAAGGCTGCATTGGCGCAGATCGGAGCGGCGCGTTATGGCCCAGCCAACGAAGATACGGATGAGGCTGAGGCATGGACTCTTTTGCAGGCTGCAGTACGAGGGTTTCGTACCGGCCACACGAAGCCGGGCGTCAACCGGTCGCTTCCACCTTTAAACCCCGGTCATGCAACAGGCAGGAGCATCCCATGATCCGTTCAATGATCCTGACTGTTGTTGCCGGGTTTTGGTCGATTGCGACGGCTACCGCACAAACCACTGACGAAACGGTTGACTATGTCGGGTCCCAGCAATGCAAGACCTGTCATTCAGACGCCACTGAAGCTTGGGCCGGGTCTCACCACGCGCTGGCGTGGACCATGCCGTCGCCCGAAACAGTTCTGGCCGATTTTGATGGAACGAGCTTCGAACATGACGGTGTTCGATATGAATTCTCAATCGAAGATGAAATCTTTCGCATTCGCCTGTTCGAAGCTGACGGGACGACAAGCGATTATACCGTGCATTCGGTCGCGGGGGTCGCGCCACTTCAGCAATACCTGATCGAGACAGAACCGGGACGAGTTCAGAGCTTTGACGTTGTGTGGGATGTTGAAAAAGAGCGATGGTACCACCTCTATCCTGAACAGAAGTTGTCAGCAGATGATGGATTGCATTGGACTGGTCCTTACAAAAACTGGAATGCCCGGTGTGCAGAATGCCACGCGACCGGGTTCGAAAAACGATTTGATGAACACCGTCAGTCTTATTCATCGACCCAAGCCGAGATCGGTGTAGGTTGCGAGGCCTGCCATGGCCCCGGTTCGCGGCATGTTGAATGGGCTGAAACACCGCGCGCGACAGCGCCCGCCGGCTTTGGTTTTTCGATGGATTTTCGGGCGGC
Source organism: Ruegeria sp. HKCCD9138 (assembly GCF_057220975.1). Taxonomy (NCBI): domain Bacteria; kingdom Pseudomonadati; phylum Pseudomonadota; class Alphaproteobacteria; order Rhodobacterales; family Roseobacteraceae; genus Ruegeria; species Ruegeria sp. HKCCD9138. Next base: position 13,742 of record NZ_JBWVAZ010000006.1, read on the forward strand.
GGAACCCGAGGCAACGATACAGCAATGCGCCACCTGCCATTCCCGGCGTGAGCCGTTTGGGGACGGCAACCCGTTGCCCGGCACCCCATTTCATGACGCGTACAACCTGTCTTTGCTGCGTCCGGGACTGTATCACGCTGACGGACAGATTCTGGATGAGGTCTACGTGTACGGCTCTTTCCTGCAATCGAAGATGTATGACAAGGGTGTAAGCTGCCTGAATTGTCACGACGCACACACTGCGACCCTGAAAGCCGAAGGCAACACGGTTTGCACACAGTGCCACTCTCCGGCGGGAAACCCAGATTTCCCGTCGCTGCCATTGAAAACCTATGATGACTCTTCACATCACTTCCATGCCGAAGGATCCGATAGGGCGCTATGCAAAAACTGCCACATGATCGAGCGCGACTATATGGGTATCGATGGCCGGCGGGATCACAGCTTTCGTATTCCCCGGCCCGATCTGGCGGCAACAACCGGAGCGCCCGATGCATGTACGGATTGCCACTCGGACCAGACCGCAGAGTGGGCGGCCAAGGAGATTGCAAAGCGCTACCCGGATTCCGCCTCGCGCCCGCATTATGCAGTCGCATTGGCGGCCGGACGGGCCAACCCCACCGCTGCACTGCCGGATTTGAGCGAACTGGCGCTGGACAAAAGCCAACCCGGACTTATCCGCGCAACGTCCCTGTGGTTGCTGTCTCAAGGAGCCGATGCAAACACGGCTGATGACATGGCGCCTTTGCTTGCCGACGATGACCCTCTGGTCCGGGCAGCGGCGATATCGGTCCAGCAGGCTGCACCGCCACAGCTATTCGCGCAGCGTGTGAGTGGCTTGTTGGGTGATCCAAAGCGCATGGTGCGGATCGAGGCGGCAAAGGCGATGCTGACAGCCCCGAATACCGATCTTTCAAAACGGGCTGGCGCGGATATGCGGTTGGCGATGTCAGAATGGCAGCAAACATTGCAAGCGCGGATTGATTTTCCGGAAACGCATTTGGTTCTGGGCGGCATGGCGCTGACGTTGAGAAACTTCCCTGCCGCCCAGGGTGCCTTCCGAGAGGTCGTGCGCATGGACCCGCAGCGCGAAGAAGCGTGGGTCATGCTGGCCCGGATCACCGCTGCGGTCGACGGGCGCGAGGCCACTCTGGGCGTTCTGGATGAAGCGCTGAGCCAGTTGCCGGGCAGTCAGGCGCTGAATGACCTGAAGGTTTCGATCGAGTCCCCTTAGGTATTTTTGCCGAAGGAACGGTGCAGGACTTGACGTCACCCGCACTCAATCCCGGTTTGACAAAAGTTGCCCAAATCCCTTGATAGGGTCACGGAGCTCCAAGGCTTCAAGGGCCGCAAAAAGCATCGCCTGATTTGAACTGATTACCGGTTTACCGAGAGTTTCTTCGAGCCTCTCCAGTGCCTCGACGCTGCGCATGTCGGTGCAGGACAAGACAATAACGTCGGCATCGGGGTGATCCGCCTTGCGCCCAAGGTCGAACACCGCATCAGGATCAAGCGCGCCTTGTCCGGTATTGTCGAGCGTCTCGGTCACCTCGGAGCGCTGAACGGTTTCAAACCCCAACATCGCCAGAAAGTGCACTGCCATATCGTTGATCGCAGAGACATAGGGAGAGGCAAATCCGATGCGCTTTGCATCCAGTTTGGTGAGCGCGTTTGCAAGAGCCCCCGCGGCCGTAATGGTATGGGCACCGCAACTGGCAGTGATTTTCGCCGCAAGCGCGCGGTCGAATTCCGGGCCATGCGTCAACGTTGCCGAGGTGCAGCCGTACAGTATCACATCCGGTCTTGCGCCCAACAAAAGATGCAATGGCTCATCCAGATCGGCGGCTCCAAGTCCGTGCATCTGGTCTGCATCCGGGATTTCATCCCCGTCGTACCCACCCATTCGCCCAAAATGCAGTGACACACCATCGGGTCGCATCAGCACCATGTCGGGTTCGAGGTTGGTGTTTGTAAACGGCACCAGTATGCCCAACCGGGCCCGGCCTCTTGACGCTGTCATTGGGCAGTCTCCTTCCAGTGCTTCAGACCGTTGAGTGCGGCCTCCATCGCGGGCTTCCGGCCGATTGTCATGCGCAGGGTGTGCGGCAGGCCTGCGCCGGATTGGGCACGCAGGAAAATACCCTCTTGCCGAAGCGCCATGTCTGCCGCGGCCGCAGCGTCAGCGCTGCCCATGTCGATCAGAAGAAAATTCGTGAAACTTTGGTAAGTGCGCAAACCTGCATGCCTTAGCTCAGCTTCGGCCCACTCTCGCAGGTCGGCGGTCATGGCGCAGGTCTCACGCATGTACGTATCATCTTGGACGGCCGCCTTGGCCGCAGCCTGCGTCGGAGCCGTGATTGCGTTGGGGTTCAGGACTTTACGCAATTCGGCGGCAATAGCAGGTGGAAAGTACCCCCACCCAACGCGGTAACCCGCCATTCCGTAGGCTTTGGAAAACGTCCGCAGAACCAAAGTGTTTCCGCCCTGAACCATGTCAAAGCAGCGCTCTTTCAGATCGTCGGCAAACTCGCCATAAGCTTCGTCGATCACCAACAGGATGTCAGGGCGCAAAGAGTTTCGCAGCCGGATCAGTTCTGTCTTGGATATCCGCGTGCCCGTCGGGTTTCCGGGATTGGCCACAAAGACGATCCCGGTATCCGGGCGAATGCCCTCCAGCAATGCATCAACACTGACGACCGCGTTATCCTCGGGGGCGGTGTCAAATCGGGCGTTCGCCATTTGTGCTGCCGTCCGGAAGAATGGGTAAGCGTGTGCCGGGGCCAAGACCGCACGGGCTTCGCCCGAATAGACCCGGGCAATACACCCGATCAGGTCCAGCGAGCCGTTGCCGCACAGGATCTGCTCAACCTCAAGCCTGTGCAGTTCCGCCAATGCATGGCGGAGGTCTGTCCAGTCTGGATCCGGATACAAGTTTCCTCGACCCAACGTCTCGGTTGCCGCGGCGATGGCCAGAGGGCTGGGCGGGCGCAGGCTTTCATTCTGGGACAGTGAGATCAGCGGTTTTCCAACCGGCGCGGTCAAATCGGCCAGCGCATAGGGCGCCATGTGCGCGATATGGAGGCGGGGCGTCGTCATGAGCGTCCTCCGTACACTTGGCGGGAAGCTTTTTCACTGACCAACCCGGCGTCAACATCGTTTTGCAACGCCTCTTGCGCTCGCTCTGATGGGGTGCCGAAACCACCGCCTCCGGGTGTTTCGAAAACGAGGGTTTCGCCTGCACGAATGCGAAACTCCCCTTTGCCCGGCAGAGTTTTTCCTTCCGGATCAACCCTGATACAGCCCGGTGCACCGTTCTGGCCGCCATCGCGCCCTTTGGCCGGATTAAGCACCCGCTCAACCGACAGAAACAGCATCAGGTCCTGATCCTTGGACGCGCTGATTTCGATTTGTTGCCCAAGCCCGCCTCGAAACCTGCCCGCGCCACCGGAGTCAACGCGCAGTTCCCGTCGGTGAAACAGGACTGGTGAGACTGCCTCGGTCGTTTCGACCTGACTGCCCCAGACGCCACTGGGGAAGGCCGTGGCCGAAAGACCATCCAGCGAAGGGCGCGCGCCGGTCCCGCCATTAAAAACCAGCTCGAGCGCGAATAGGTCATCCCCCCGATCCACGGCCTCGGCGGCATGGCGTAGGGGCAGGTCATACATGCAAGAGGCGCCTTCGGCCGGGATCACCTCGGGCAGGACCTGAGACAGGCACCCATAGACCAGATCAGGCGTCATCTGACCCAGCGTATGCCGCATCGCAACCGGGGCAGGGGGTTGAGCATTGAGGATACAGCCCTTGGGACCCGTAACGCGAAACGGCTCAAGCGAGCCTGCATTGTTTGGTATGTCCGCCCCGATTATGCAGCGCAGTGCAAAGACGGAATAAGCCGTGGCATAGTTCAACGGCACGTTGATCCCCTTGCCAACGCAACCGTCTGTTCCAGAGAAATCCAACAGCAGGTGATCGTCGGCAATTGTCAGGGAAGCGTGCAACTCGATTTCGCTCTCATAGCCATCCACCTTCAAAACGTGATGCCACGTGCCGTTTGGCAAAGCTGCGATGGCGTCGAGCGTTCCGCGTCGCGACGTTTCGATGATGTATTCCGACAGGACGTAAAGGTCGCTGATGCCGAATTCGTCCATCATTTGCACAAGCCGATCCGATCCAGCCTCGCAACAGGCGATCAACGCATAGATGTCGCCCTCGTTGGCAATCGGTTCTCGTGAATTGGCCTTTACGATGTCGAGCAGCAAAGCGTTGACCTGGCCCTGACTGACCAGTTTGCAGGGTGGAATCAGCAACCCTTCGTCATAGATATCGCTACCTTCCGGCCCCATACCAAGCCCGCCCAAATCGACCAGATGCGAGGTGCAGGCCGTAAATCCGATCACCCGGTCGCCGTAGAAAACCGGCATCATCAGCAGGAAGTCATTCAGATGCCCTGACGCGATCCATGGATCGTTGGTCATGTAAATATCGCCGGGTTGCATGTCGGGGACCGGAAAGCGATCACGCAGGGTTTTGACCGCTTCGGCCATCGTGTTGATATGGCCGGGGGTGCCGGTGACAGCCTGCGCCAGCATCCGGCCACGCTCGTCGAATATTCCTGCCGAGATGTCACCGCATTCGCGGACGATGGGGCTGAAAGCCGCGCGGATCAGGGCCTGACCCTGTTCCTCGACCACGGCAAGCAACCGGTTCCACATCACCTGAAGACGTGTATCGGACGGTGTCATGTTGCGGCCTCCTTGTCTCGTGTCAGCCAGATATTGCCTTGCTCGTCGATCGTGGCACTGAAATCTGCGCTGATGCAGGTCGTAGTTTGTGCTTCGACGATCAGGGCAGGGCCATTGACTTTGTCCCCGGGCTTTAGATCGTCGCGGTTGAACAATCCGGCCGCGCGCCATGTTCTGGTAACGTCGCACAGAATTTCGCGCGTTTCGCTCGCGTTCCGCAATTTGGTGGCGGGTGTTTCCGCGCGCGGTCGAAGGGCAGGTGCAGCGGATGATACCGACAGTCCCCAGTTCAGGATTTCAATTGTCATGCCGGGAACCGTCCGGCTGAATTGGCGGCTGTATTCGGCTTCGAATGCGGCTTTCAGGTCTGGCAGATCTGCAAGGCTCATTGCGCGATCAGGTAGTCGAATTTCGATCTCATGCCCTTGCCCATGATACCGCATGAACGCGACCCGCCTTTGCGACAGATCTCCGGTTGGCGCCCCGGCGCGAACGACCGCCAAAGCCTCGTTGTACATTGTGTCGAAGAAACTGTTCAGCCCTTTTACATCCAGCGTCTCAAGCCGGGCATATCGAGACCTGATGATCTCATACGAGACCGGCGCGAAAAGAAAGCCGACCGCCGACCCAACGCCAGGATCGCGTGGAATAAGGATCCGGTTCATCCGCGACCGTCGCGCCACCCGGGTGGCGTGCAGAGGACCATTGCCACCGAACGCGATCATGACGCGCTGCTCAAGATCCTTGCCGGATTCGACCGCGTGCATTCGCCCCGCGCTGGCCATGCTTTCGTCTACAATCTCGCTGACCGCAAAGGCGGCTTTGTCGGGTTGCAGGCTGAGGTGGCGCCCGACATCTTCGTTCAAAGCAGATTTAGCAGCGTCACGATCGATCGCCAGCCGCCCCTCGGCAAAGCGCGTTGGTTCTATCAGGCCCAGTGCGATATCGGCGTCGGTAACTGTCGGATGTGTCCCACCTTTGCCAAAGGCAGCAGGGCCCGGATCAGACCCCGCGCTGTGCGGCCCGACCTGAACACGTCCCAGCCGGTCAACGCGGGCAATAGACCCACCGCCTGCGCCGATCTCGATCATCTCGATAACGGGAATTCTAACCGGCATACCCGACCCTTTGATGAAACGTTCGGCACGCGAGATTTCAAATTTTCGGGCGGTCTGCGGGCGAAACTCGTCAATCAGGCACAGCTTGGCCGTCGTGCCGCCCATGTCGAAGGAAAGCACTTGGGTCTCGTCGGTTTCCTGCGCGATGCGTGCCGCAAGAATGGCACCGCCCGCAGGGCCGGATTCGACCAGACGAATTGGCAATCGCGCGGCCGTTTCGACCGTCGTCATCCCGCCACCGGCCGTCATCATCAGGATCGGGCAAGCCAGACCTATGTCCCTGAAGCGGTTTTCGAAATCCGCCAGATAGCCCGCCATAAGAGGCTGAATGTAGGCGTTTGCGATTGTGGTGCAAAGGCGATCGAATTCCCGTGCTTCCGGGCTGATTTCGTGACTGAGTGAGATGATCAGTTCTGGCCACTGTTGAGACAAAAGTTCCTTCAGGCGCAGTTCATGCGCAGGGTTTGCATAGGAATGAAGCAGACAGATCGCGACTGCCTCGACCCCCAGTTCACTGAGTTCCTGCGCTAGTGATGAAACCTGCGCTTCGTCCAGCGGCGCCAGTTCGCACCCCTGGGCATCCATACGCCCCCCAATTGTCAGGGCGTGGGTGCGCGGCACAATCAGATCGGGCTTGACCAGATTGATCGCATACTGGCTGTACCGACGTTCATAAGCGATTTCCAGAATGTCCCGAAAGCCCTGCGTCGTGATTGTTGCGGTTACTGCTCCTCGACGCTCGATCAGCGCGTTGGTGGCCAGGGTGGTTCCGTGGATCAGGCCGGTGACCTGATCCCAATGTGCGCCTGCGCTGGCAAGCACCCGGTTTGCGCCCTCCAATGCGCCTACGGCGGGCTGATGCGGGGTTGTCGGCGTTTTTGTCGTTGCCACAATTTCCGAGGCGTTGTTCATCAGCACGGTGTCGGTGAACGTGCCGCCAATATCGATTGCCATGCGCAATCCATGTGTCTGTGTCATGTGGTATCTGGTGCTGGAAGAAGAATTCAGGCCCGAAGGCGGCTCTGGCGCAAGCGCGCTAGGACCCTCGGGTCAGGCGACGAGATCGCACCCGGTCTGACGACGCATCATGGGCTGAACGGAACTGACGTGCACAACCACTGGCCTTCCTGCTGTGATCCCGGCGATACTGGGATAGCGGACGGCCTTGCGTCAATACTTGTTTTCGAGAAACAGATAGCCCCGCAATTGTTGAGGCCTGCGTTAGGTCGGCTCAGGAGAACTTGCCCCGTTTTCCGGTATGGCCCCCTGTAGCACCGCCATCTTTTCGCATCGTCAACCCAATGCGCTTGCGTTGGACGTCGACTTCAACAACTCGGACTTTGACGACCTGGCCCGCTTTGACCACGTCATGCGGATCTTTCACGAACCTGTCGGCGAGCTGACTGATGTGGACAAGACCGTCCTGATGCACACCAATATCCACGAACGCACCAAACGCGGCGACGTTTGTAACTGTACCTTCCAGTGACATCCCCGGCTTCAGATCGGTAATCTCTTCCACCCCGTCCGCAAATGACGCGGTTACGAAACTCGGGCGCGGGTCACGGCCCGGTTTTTCAAGTTCGGTAAAGATATCACGGATGGTTGGAAGGCCGAACCTGTCATCCACGAACTGCTCGGCACGCAACCGTTTCAGGACGCCTTCCTGGCCCATGATCTGACGGATGTCGCGTCCGCAGGCCGCGACCACGCGGCGGGCCACGTCATACGCCTCGGGGTGAACAGAGGATGCGTCCAGTGGTTCAGAACCGTCCCGAATGCGCAAGAACCCAGCGCATTGCTCAAAAGCGCGGGGACCAAGGCGCGCAACTTTCATCAGATCTTTTCGAGATTCAAAAGCGCCATTCACATCGCGATGCATCACGATTGCCTCGGCCAGCCCTGGCCCTAGACCGGAAACGTGGGACAGCAGTGGCGCAGACGCAGTGTTGAGGTCGACGCCCACGGCGTTGACCACATCTTCGATGACCGCCTCCAGCGATTGCGACAAACGGTGCTGGTCCACGTCGTGCTGGTACTGGCCGACGCCGATGCTTTTGGGCTCGATCTTCACCAGTTCCGCGAGGGGGTCCTGCAGGCGCCGCGCAATGGAAACCGCCCCGCGCAGGGAAACGTCAAGATCGGGAAACTCGCGCGCCGCCAGCTCCGAAGCCGAATAGACCGAAGCTCCGGCCTCGGACACGACTACCTTTGTCGGGGTCTTTACTGTTTTGGGCAACAGCTTGAGCGTATCGGCGACAAGGCGCTCTGTCTCACGGCTGGCGGTTCCGTTTCCGATGGCGATCAGCTCGATGTTATGGGTTGTGATCAGCCGGTAAATCGTGTCCTGAGTGCCGCGCAGGTCGTTCTTGGGTTGAAAGGGGTAGAGTGTATCGGTCGCAAGCACCTTGCCCGTCGCGTCGACGACCGCTGCTTTCACACCAGTACGAATGCCGGGATCAAGGCCCAGCGTTGCCCGGGCCCCGGCAGGTGCCGACAACAGCAAATCCTTGAGGTTACGCGAAAATACCTGAATGGCTTCCTCCTGAGCGCGGGCGCGCAGATCGGCCATCAACTCGACCATCATCGACAAGGAAAGCTTCACCCGCCACGTCCAGCCCGCGACTTTGCGCAACCAGGCATCACCTGGCCCATTACCGCGCGTATCCAAATGCGCGGCAACAATCGTCTCGGCCCGGGCCGCCCCGGTTTCGGGATTGGGCGCAATATCCAGCGTCACGATCCCCTCTTTCGAGGCGCGCAGCATAGCCAGTGCCCGGTGCGACGGGACCGAGGACCACAGTTCGGAGTGATCAAAATAGTCGCTGAACTTGGCACCTTCCTGCTGTTTCCCGTCGATCACCTTGGCGCTCAGCAGGGCTTCGCTTTGCATGAACTCGCGCAATTCGCCAAGCAAGGTCGCATCCTCTGTCAGACGTTCGGTGATAATGTCCCGTGCGCCGTTCAGGGCGTCTTTTATAGTCGGAAACGCTTCGGTTACATAGCCCTCGGCCAGCGTTTCGGGCTTTGCCGTTCGGTCGGCCAGAACGGATTCCGCCAAAGGTTCGAGACCATTTTCTCGCGCGATCATCGCCTTGGTGCGGCGCTTTGGCTTGAACGGCAGGTAGATGTCTTCCAACTGCGCCTTGGTTTCCGCCTGCGCGATGGATTTCGCCAAATCATCAGTCAGCTTTCCCTGATCTTTGATTGACCCAAGGATGGACTCGCGCCGGGCCTCAAGCTCACGCAGATAAGTCAATCGATCCGCCAGAATCCTTAGCTGGGAATCATCCAGCCCGCCGGTCACCTCTTTGCGGTATCGGGCAACAAAAGGAACTGTTGCCCCGTCATCCAACAGTTTGACCGCTGCACCCACCTGCTCGGGGCGGGCTTTGATTTCCGTGGCGATGGTGCTGGCGATGCGATCCAAAGGGGGCCTCCGTGCATTCGGTTGGAGGGCTGTTCTAGCCAGAGGCGCTGCCAAGGGAAAGAGCCCTCAGTCACCAAACGGCGGTCTGCACAGTTTCTGCACGTTCTCTGCGCAGGCATCTGCACCCGTTCAGGGCACACGGGACTTGCACAAAAAACTCGGAGCAAAACTAATGGGACAGTTTGTCGTACGGGGAATTCCCGGCTCTATTCTGCAGGACAGCTGGTGGCTGGACACGCCTGACGCGGCGCCGGACAGGACGTCGCGTGTGAAAGGGCGCCGTTGGCGACAGGCACTGGGGGCTTTGGTGGTACTTGTGGCCTTGGCCGACGTCCTTTTTCTGGATCACCCTCCCGGCGTGTCACTGGCCGTATTCGCTGTGGCCGTCGCAGCGGCGGTTTGCATGCAGTTGGGGTGGCGCAAAAATCTGGCAGGCCCGGCGCTGTTGCTGATTTTCAGCCTTTTGCCTGTGATCGAGTATGTACAGGCGTTGTCTGTCACGTTCCTTATCGCGGGATCATCGGTCGCCTTGTGTTGGGCAGTGCTGGGGAATTGGGATGGAGCTTCGTTGCGTCGGTTTTTTGGGTTGTACCCGGTACTGTCCTTCTTTCAGGTGGTCGAACTCGCGCAGCATGGCAAGACCGCCACGATGACAAATGGCTTCGGGCTTAGGCTCCTGCGCAGTTGGGGGTTTCCAGTTGGTGGGTCGCTGGTTCTCGCCGCGTTGATGATCTCGGCCAATCCGGTATTGTCCGATTGGGCAGATCGGTTCTGGCGGTTTGATATCCGCCTTGATCGCCTGTTGTTTTGGTTGGGCACGGCGTTTCTGATTTGGCCGGTATTGGCCGTCGCGACACAGCCCGCTTTGCTGCGCGCCAAACAAGGGCCACGGCGAAAACGGTCCCTGCCTTCTTTTGGACTGAATGCGCAATCCGTAGCGAACGCCCTGATCCTGTTCAACCTGTTGCTGTCTGTACAGACGCTGATGGATGCCGTGTACCTCTGGGGCGACGCCGACTTACCGACAGGCATGAGTTACGCGAAATATGCCCATCGCGGCGCCTACCCTTTGTTGGTGACCGCGCTTCTGGCCGGTGCCTTTGCCCTGGCCGCGCGCCCTTTTCTGGAAGAAGGCAAAGGTCTGCGCGGCTGGATGATGATGTGGCTCGGGCAAAACGTATTTTTGGTGCTGTCCTCGCTGCTTCGGTTGTCGCTTTATGTCGACGCATACGGTCTGACGTATCTGCGTGTCCACGCGGCCATCTGGATGGCCCTTGTTGCGGCCGGGCTCTGCCTGACCGGCTGGCAAATTCTACGCGGTCGCTCGAACAAGTGGTTGCTCTTACGGACGACGGGACTGGGGCTGGCGGTGCTCTATGCATGCAGTTTTGTCAATTTTGCCGCCCTGATTGCGCGGGAAAACCTGCGCCATTCAGAACTCTATGATGAATACTATATCTGTCAGCTTGGCCCGATGGCCGCCGCCGAGATCGAGGCCTCTCCACGCCCGACGGGATGCCCGGCAATCGCGCCACATATCGGCGATTGGCGGGAATGGGGGTTTCGCGCGCATCGGGTGAATCGTAGTCTGGACATCGAAACCAGGCAGGAGGCAGGTCATGAAAGTTCTCGTCGTTGATGACGACCCGCGCCTGCGCGAGCTTGTGTCGATTACACTGGAGCGAGCAGGTTATCAGGTATTTACAGCACGCGACGGTCAAATGGCCCTGACCCATGCACTCCGCGAAGCACCTGCTTTGGTGGTTCTGGACGTCGGACTACCCGAGCTCGATGGGCTGGAGGTCTGCCGTCGTCTGCGTGCGCGATCCGATGTGCCGATCCTGTTTCTGACGGCCCGCGATGATGAGATTGACCGGATACTCGGCCTGGAGCTGGGTGCTGACGATTACGTCACCAAGCCCTTCAGCCCAAGGGAACTGGTCGCGCGGATCAAGGCGATTTTGAAACGCAGTTCTGCGCAGGGTTTAGAACCGGTTCTGCGGCATGGCCCCTTGGAACTGGACGTGGCAGGTCACTCCGCACGTGTGGAAGGCGCACCGCTCGCTCTGACTGCGACCGAATTGTCCATTCTGCACCGTCTGATGCAAACACCACAGGCCATCGTTTCACGCCCGCAGCTAATCGACGCGATCTATGGCGCCGGCAGTTCGGTTGCAGATCGAACTCTCGACAGCCACTTGCGCAATTTGCGACGCAAGCTGGGCGAACAAGGTTGGGTCGGTGCGATTGACACCGTACACGGGATCGGTCTGCGGATGGGGCAATGGCAAGGGTGAAACGCAAATGGCGGCCCTCTCTGGGGTTTGTACTGGGCGGTGGTTTGGCGGGTACCCTGATCCTGTCGCTGATGGGGCTAGTCGCGCTGCGTTATCTGGGACCCGAGATCGGATATCGCAACGCAGCAACTTTGCTGGCGGTTCTGATCGGTCTGGCAACCGCTGCACTGGGTTTTCTTCTGGTGCGGCTGTTGCTGCGCCCCATTACGGCATTGGCTCTGTATTCAGCTGCAGTTCAAAGAGGAGAACACGCCGCCCCACCCGATCACTATGGCACACAGGAATTGACCCGGCTGGCGGGATCAGTCCTCGACATGGCTGAAACGTTGCAACGACGCGAAGCTTCTATCCGAAGTTTCGCCGACCATGTCACGCATGAGCTGAAAACCCCCGTCACAGCCATTCGCGCGGCAGGTGAGTTGTTGCAGGACTCCGATACGCTAAGCAATGAGGATCGCGCGCTGCTGGATCAGCTTCTAGGTGCCGGCGATCAGATGCAGAACCAGTTGAGCGCGCTGAACCGGGTCGCGGCAGCACGCTCTCCGGATCATCACGGAACATGCCGGCTTTTCGATCTGGCCCCGGATCTGCGCGCAAGTTACCCCGAGCTGGATTTGGTGATCGAAGGCGGCGAACAAGACTTGCCGTTGGCGGTCTCAGGACTTCGAGTTGTTTTGCAGCAACTGTTGGACAACGCCCGCCGGCACGGAGCCAAAAGTGTGATCCTGACATCAACTCCAAAAAACCTGACGGTCATGGACGACGGTCCCGGCGTGTCCGAGGGCAACCGCAATCGCATTTTCTCACCCTTCTTCACAACGGCCCGCGAGGAAGGCGGCACAGGCATGGGCCTGACTATCGCCGCAAACCTTTTGGGCGCGCACGGAGGCCGGATTGCTCTGGTCCCGTCCGAAACGGGAGCGCGGTTTGAGATCGTGTTTCCGATGGGGTGAGCGGACATTCTTGAACGGCCCAGGGGTGGATAGTAAGCGTTGGATCAATCTTGATTTGCTGTGCCTAAACAGGCCCATGCGGCATCAAGCACTGATATCGACAAGGCTATTGCGGCCTTCGCTGAATGCATCCGAACCAGGATGGGTACGAATACTTAGTGACATACGGTGTTGAAATCCAAGACTTATGCCCCTGTGCCGTCAGTACCCTGCAAGATACTATTTTAGGAAAAAACGGCTTTCAAAATGCCTGGGCTGCGCACAACCCGTGTCAATATGCGCGCCTATATACGATTGATCCCGGGCCAATCCTGATTTATGGGAGGCCCTGTCAAATCAGAGTCACCCGTGGGGCTTCATCGTCCCGTTACGGCTCGGTGCCAGTTTTGGACTGTGGCACACACTCTTGGATCGCACGCCCCTGAAAGGCTTAAAAAAGGTAAGGGAATATGGCAGAAAAATCGAACTTCGATATATTGTATACCATTGTAGACGAAGCGCCGGAGCTGGCGAGCGCCTCGTTCCTGCCCATCATCCGCAAGTTTGCCTCGGCGGCGGGTGTCAGCGTTGGCACCAAGGATATTTCGCTGGCAGGCCGCATTCTGGCGACATTCCCTGAAAACCTGACCGACGACCAGCGCATCACCGATGATCTGGCCGCCTTGGGTGAGTTGGTTAAGACACCGGATGCCAATGTGATCAAGCTGCCGAACATCTCGGCCTCGGTCCCGCAACTGGTCGCTGCCATCGAAGAACTGCAGTCGCAGGGATATGACATTCCGAACTATCCTGAAGAGCCCTCGACCGATGAAGAGGAAGCGATCCGCGCACGGTATGATGCCATCAAAGGGTCGGCCGTGAACCCGGTTCTTCGCGAGGGTAACAGCGACCGCCGCGCGGCGCGAGCTGTAAAAAACTATGCCCAGAAGAACCCGCATTCGATGGGGGAATGGTCCGCGACGAGCCGGACCAAAGTGTCATCCATGCCCGGCAGCGATTTCTACGCGAATGAAAAATCAGCCACTATTACTGCTGCTCAGGCCGGTGACGCAAAGATCGAGTTCGTCGGCAAGGACGGCAATGTGACCCTTCTGAAGGACGGTTGGTCGCTGGACGAAGGCACCGTGGCGGACGCGACCTTCATGTCGGTCAAGGCTCTGTCTTCCTTCCTGGCAGACGCCATCGAGGACACAATGAAAGACGGCACCATGTTCTCGTTGCACATGAAAGCAACCATGATGAAGGTATCGGACCCGATCATCTTCGGCTATGCCGTCAAGGCGTGGTTGGCTCCTGTCTTTGAGAAATTCGGCGCTGAACTGGATGCTTTGGGCGTAAACCCGAACTCGGGCATGGGTGACCTGCTGGAACGTGTCAAAGACAATGCTGACATCATGGCGGCCATAAATGCGATCAAGGCAGATCGTCCATCCATGTACATGGTTGACAGCGACAAGGGTATTACCAACCTACACGTGCCGTCGGACGTCATCATCGACGCCTCGATGCCCGCCGTGATCCGCGCGGGCGGCAAGGGCTGGGATGAAGCCGGCGCCAAGGGCGACACCAACTGTGTGATCCCCGACCGCTGCTATGCGCCGGTTTATGACGAGACCATCAAGTTCTTCAAAGCCAATGGCGCTCTGAACCCGGCCACCGTGGGGGCCGTCGCCAATGTCGGCCTGATGGCGCAAAAGGCCGAGGAGTATGGTTCACATCCCACCACATTCCAGGCACCGGCTGATGGCACTATCCGCATCGTTCTGGCAAACGGCGACGTGTTGCATTCCCATGACGTCGAAAAGGGCGATATCTGGCGTTCCTGCACAGTGAAGAAAGCACCGATCGAGAATTGGATCCAACTGGCGATGGACCGTCAGCGCCTGACCGGTTCCGAAGCGATCTTCTGGCTTGACGCAAACCGCGCGCACGACGCGGAACTGATCAAATACGTCAAACCAGTGCTCGAAGCGGCAGGAGTTGCGGACAAGTTCCTGATCATGGCACCACGCGAAGCGACCCGTCAGACGCTGGAGACTATCACTGCCGGCAAGGACAGCATCGCCATCACCGGCAACGTGCTGCGGGACTACCTGACCGATCTGTTCCCGATCCTTGAACTGGGCACTTCGGCAAAAATGCTGTCCATCGTCAAGCTGATGAATGGCGGCGGCCTGTTCGAAACCGGCGCCGGCGGTTCAGCCCCGAAACACGTTCAGCAGCTGGTCGAGGAAAACCACCTGCGCTGGGATTCGATGGGCGAGTTCTGCGCGCTTGGTGAATCACTGAATTTCCTGGCCGACAGCAAAGGCAATCCCAAGGCTGGTGTTCTGGGTGCGGCAGCCGAGGCCGCAACACAAGGCATACTGGACAACAACAAGTCGCCCAGCCGGAAAGTCGGTCAGCCAGATAACCGCGATAGCCACTACTGGTTTGCGCGCTATTGGGCCGAAGCTCTGGCGACACAAACAGACGACGCAGAGCTCGCTGCGGAGTTTGCACCGGTTGCCAAGGAACTGGCCGACAAGGAAGGTCAGATCCTGTCCGAACTGGCGGCGGCGCAGGGCGCGCCTGCCGATCTGGGCGGGTATTATCACACTGATCCGGTCAAGGCCGCAGCCGTCATGCGCCCGAGTGCGACGCTGAACGCAATTATCGACTGATCGTGTTGGGGTCGGGCCCTGCGGGCCTGACCCATTGTCCAGCGGTGTCAGAAACAAGCGGACCGGTCGCCAGGCCGGTTTTTTTGTCCCAGAAACTAAGAAAGGGGCCGGCCCCCATGCCCGCCCCTTTCTGAGTGAGTGGTGTGGCTTGCGCCTCACCGGTGTAGTTGAGTTTATCCTACCTTGAATACTCGCCCTGAATATTGGGGGATTCCCGTAGTAAGTCCGTTTTTTTTGCTTACATACCGCGCATTTTAGATGATTTGTACATACAAACGTTGAAATAGCTGCACTTGACCAGAGAGGTGGTCCACGAGGCAATGCCGACGGTGTGAGAAACTGCTCGCAATTGTAGAAAAAAGGGCTGGTCGGATGACCAGCCCAGTGCCCAGGTGAACCGAGGGATCAGTTCGACGCTGCGTTCAGTTTTTCATTTTGTTCGCGAAGAGTGTCCGAGATGATCGCGTACCATTCTCCGGACTCGCGCATCTCGTTCAAACCTTTGTTCATCATCGCGATGTATTCACGTGCAAAGGGGTTGGTGCGGTGCGCGAGGAAGCTCATGGACGACAAAGTGGATACGTACGGGTTTTCGACAATGTCCGACGAAGTCAAACCCATGTCCTTCATTGTGGATGCGAAAAGCTCAACTTCAAACGCCGCAACATCCGCTGTGCCGGTCAATACGGCGTCGAGGCACTCACGAGCCGAATTGGGTTGAACAACCGTTGTGTTTGTGCGGTTCAGCCCGACTTCTTCAAGCACAACCATGCTCCATCCGGCCATACGGCAAATGGTTGCGCCTTCGAAGTCAGCGAATTCTGTCGCCGTGGCGAATTCGTTCTCCGGCAAGGTAAAGAAGCCACCGACGACATCATAAACCGGAACCGAAGCAACAAACTGAGTGCATCGGGCTTCAGTTTCTGCAGACCACTCATAGGAGCGGTTGGTACAATCCGGTACAGTCCATGCGATAGAAATATCGAAGGCACCAAGTGGCAGCAGAGTGTCTAGGTGCGAACTCCAGTCGTCGACAAAACTGACCGAGTAATCGCGGCTATTGCCGGCACGCTGAAGACTGGTCGTAGCCAAACGGGTCATGATGCCGCCACCACTCAGCGCTTCAGTTGTAAACGGCTCCCAACCATTACCAGCTACCATCTTGATCGGCGGCGCGTATACATTTGAGCGCTTGATGCTGGCTGCGCGCTTTTCTTCCGCTGCAATTAATTCCTGCGCGCTCTGGCCGTTGGGCAGGCTACCATCCTCACAGGGCAGGGCCAGAACCAGACCGGGTTCCAACACGCCCGGGTTCGAAATAATGTTCCGGTTTGCGTTAAAGATCGGCTGATAGTTTGACGTTCCATAAGCCGCGATCGCGATAGTTGCCAATGTGTCACCGTCTGTCACGGTGTAATTCGTACAGGCCTCTTGCGCGGCGGCGGCCCCAGCGCTCACGGCGGTGAAGGCAACGACCGACATCGCGATTTTCTTCAGATCAAACATTTTCCACTTCCTCCAGTGATTTGTGTTGTCAGGCTTCTTCGGAGCCTTATCCATTTTCCATTTGATGACGCAGGGCTGTGGACACGATGTCCCGCCATTCGCCAGATTGCTGCATGATCGCCAGACCCTGATTCAGCGTCTCGAGGATCGCTTCCCCATCAGGATTGTCTTTGTGGGTCATGACGTTAAGCGACTTGATCGCCGCCAGGTTGGGGTTTTCGATGATTTGGTGCTCGTATCCGAGACGGTTGATGGCTTCGACGGCCAGATGCGCTTCGATCGCGACGATATCGGCCTTTCCTTCCATGACCGCGTGAAAACAGTCGTCCGGGGACACCGGTCGCATCAGGGTTACGACGGGTTCATAGAGGCTAACCGCGTTCATATGAGACAGAGACCAGCCTTCTGGACGGCAGATCGTGGCACCGGCAAAATCTGCATAGGTCAGCGTATCAACATAGCCTGAGCCGTCGCGCGCAAAGAACGTGTCCACAACTTCGTAGAACGGGTTCGAAAAGTTGTAGGTCTCGCACCGGCTGCGATCGGAATCGGACAGGGCTTCGGCCGCCTCGCATTCTGGGCGAGACCAAGGGAAAGTCGCATCAAAGGCCAGCGTCGGCATCAACAGGTCCAGATGGGAAGACCAATCGTTGACGAACTGGATTTTGTAACCTTGTTCCGGAGCTGCCCGCAGGAAGGCTGTTTCCACCAACTCGGTGTAAAGGCCGCGCTGAGGCAGGTTCTCATCGGTAAACGGGGCATAGTTGCCACCGGTAATCAAAAGCAGCTGGCGGTCGCGAATTTCCGGGCGTTCACCGTCATCTGCATTGCGGATCAGCGCTGCGCCTTCTGCCCGGGCGGCTTCGATCTCCTGCTTGGCCGCGGCCCTGGCGGCAAGCACAGCCTCTTCGTTTGCCTTCTTGGCTTCCGCTTCGGCCTCGGCTACCCGGGCTTCGGCCTCGGCGATGGCTCTTTCTGCCCGTTCCTCAGCGGCCTTGACCAGTTCGGCGGCCATTTCCGCAGCCATGCGGCCGGCTTCGGTGTCCGGCAGCTCGGGTGCGCGCCCAATCTCATCGAGGCAAGGGAAGGTCAGAACATCGCCAACACGAATGATGTTCGGGTTCGAGCCGATTATGTCGCGGTTCGCGTCGAAGATAATCCGGTAATCTTCGGTTGCGTAGACGGCAATCGCCAGTTCTCTCAGGCTGTCGCCGCGCTGAATCTCATAGGTCGAGCACGCTTCCTGCGCCGAGGCTGTACCCGTCGCGGCCGCAAGGGCCAGGCTGGATATGATCAGATGTTTTCTCATGGGTCCTGTTGCTTTGCCTTTTATGGTTTCGCCGGTTTGACCACGGCGATTGAGATGTTGTCCTGATCCGGATCGCCCTTCGCCTGCAACGCTTGCAGCAGGGCATCAGCGATATCGCGAGCCGGGGATTGAACGTGGATGCGCATGACGGTCTCGATCTCGGCGTTGCTGAGATATTGAAGACCGTCACTGCCCAGGATCAGTATGTCAGCCGGTCGCAGAGCAAGGGGCTGTTCGGGGCAATCTACTTTGGGAATTGACGCGCCCATGATGACTGAAGTCAGCTGATTGCGGTCCGGGTGTTCCATGGCTTCGTTCTCGGACAAGGTGCCGTCGGCAACTTTCGCGTCGATCACTGGCGCCATCGAGTGGTCTTCATTGATCTGCGTCAGTCTGCCGTCGCGGAACAAATACAATGGGCTATCGCCGATCGATATCCAGAATACCCGGCGACCCAGCATCAGCATGCCCAGCAAGGTGGACCCCAGATTGATCCCGTGTTCTTCGCCGTGGGTCGCCACGGCAGCGTTGGCCTGCATTGCCGCCAACGGCAGGGCGTCGAGCAGATCACCCTCTACAAGGTCCGGCCCATTGATCTGAACGTCCATCGCGTCTCGCCATGCAGAAATGACCAGGTCTGACGCGATATCTCCCGCATCATGACCGCCCATGCCATCGGCGACGACGACATATCCCGCGCTGGCCGAGTCCGAAACCCGGGCTGCAATCGCGTCTTCCTGCGCATCGCGCTGACCCTGATTCAGAATCAGGGCGATGTCATATGCAGGGGTCGCCAGCATTAGTCGGCATCCCGCCAGTCAAAGCCGTCGTCACAGAAGGCGGTGAACCGGATCGAGGTTTCGCTGATGCGGATCACATCACCATTGGACAGGGCTACGGTGCTGAGGACAGGTTTGCCGTTCAGGCGCACGAGATTGGCCTTGCCGCCGTGACCGAGGTAGCATTTGCGATCCTCAGGGTCATAGGCGATCACGGCATGGTTGCTGCGCGAAATTCCGGTGTCGCCAAAATCCAGCTGAATGGCCTGATCGTCATTGCGACCGATCTGCATCAGGCCTTCGGTCAGCGTGACGCATGAACCACGGCCCGGCCCGGCAGTCACTACCAGCCATCCCACAGGGTAGGTTTGCTGAGTGGTTTCGGTTTTGGCAACAGGCTCCGATGTTTCCATCATCTCCTGAACATGCGTGTCTGCACGCTCAAAACCCAGGAAGGTCGTCTTCACGCGGGAACGGCGATCCGTAGCAGGCGCCGGTGCCGGTTGCTCGGAAGCAACCGAGACTGGTTCCGGGGTCAATTCAGCGACGGGTTCAGGCGCCGGTTCCGGAGCGGGTTCAGGGGTGATCTCATCGGCCACGACTGTTTCGGCAGGTGCTTCAGACTCCTCCTCCACAGGCTCGGTGGCGGCTTCCGCGACCGCGGACAGCATGTCTTCCTCTGTGTCCGACGAGGCAGTTGAACTCAAATGCAGAGTGACGATCTGATCCTCGTCCTTTTCCGCCTCTACCGCCGGGGCTTCGGCTTCGACCTCTTCAATATCGGTCTCTGCCTCTGCCTCAACCTCATCGCCTTCGGCAAATTCGGGCATCTTTTCTTCGGGGATCAGTTCATCTGCTTCTTCATAAGTCTCTGCAGCCGTATCACCGCCACCCAATGCCTGACGTAACGCCGCGAAATCCGCAATCGGAGCGGGCTTTTCAGCCTCTCCGGTTTCGACGGCACTGGTTTCCGCGTTGTCTTCGTCTTTGTGTTTACCGGCACCTTCGAGAAGCCGGCTGAGAGGGCTTTTGTATTTGAACATGGTGTCGACACCTTTTCGAATTCTGGCACGGGGTTCATTCCGCGGGGCTGCTACACACCTCTGCACTGAGCGCAGGGGCACTGATGAAGGGGAAACAATGACACTGTTTTACTTCGCGACGGGCCGGCCCCCGACTGGGTGGCGGTATGGACGCCACTCACAGCAAACACACACTGGCGAATTTCACTCACACCGGTCAGATCTACTCCTGGGTTAGCTGCATAGTTGCAGCCGTTTCGGTGCCGTTGCGCAGAACAGTCAGTTCCGCTTGAGGCGATTTTTCGGAAACAAGGGTCGCCAACACTTCATCCAGGCTTTCAGGAGCATCAATCGCCGCTCCTGACTTGGCTTCCCGCAACAGAACGTCGCCTTGCTGGAGGTCACCTGCATTCTGCTGCGGCGCAGTTGTAACAACCGTCTGCCAGCCGGCATCGCCTGTGTGGCGTGCTTCGAACGTATAGCCATTCTGCAACCCAAATGCGCGGATAGCTGGCAGGGCCAACAATCCATTCTGCGCACGTGTTTGTCCCAATTTGCGGTAACGTGCAGCAACGCGGATATATCCGTCGGGATCAACGGAGAACCCGTCCAGAACCTGTGCCGCCAATGAAGCATCCGCACGCACAGGATTGCCATTGAGAGTGAAAATAGTCGCGCCACGCTGCACCCATTCACCGATCACAGACATATCCCGACCGGCGTCAACACCAGTGACGGCAAGAACGTTTCCGGTCGTGCCGCGACGCTTGGATGTTGTAAATGGAACCTCAACATCCCAATGGCCAAAAGCAACCTGGTTCTCGGCCAGTTCTACCGGGGTTTCGACCTGTGGCGCGTTGGTTTCAACGGGTTGAGCCTCGATTTCAGCGGCCGTCGGTTCGGCCGTTGCGACTTCGACGGAAGTATCCGCCGCTGCCGGTTCTTCGGGTTGCACGTCGACCTGCTCGATAGGCTGTTCCTGTACAACTTCCGGTTCTGATGCCAAAGCTGGTTCGGCCTGTTCCGGCTCTGTTACGGCTTCAGCGGTCTGCTCGACCGGCTCCGGTGCAGCGTCTATGGGTTCCGGAGTGGTCGGAGCCTGCGCTGTCGCCGGGCTTGCCTCGGGCGGGGTCTTGTCGCCCGACATTACGAAATATCCACCAGCAGCAAGTGCGACCAGAGCGACCCCGGCAAACAGGATCATCTTGCTGCTGCCACCCGAGCCGCTTTGTACGATGGTATCAACGGCAACCGGGGCTTCTTCCTTGGGTGTGAATTTGGCCAGATCTTCTTCTGGTTTGTCCTCATTTCCCAATGCCAAATCCGCATTGCCGGCAAGCAGTGCCGTAACCACGGCTTCGGCGTTGTCGCTCTCTGCTTTGATGCGGGCTTTCTCGGCTTCTTCGTCTTTGCGATCCATTCCGACGATGACCGAAACAGGGCGATAGGCAAAGGTTTCGAACATAACGTCCGGACCCCGGAACATACGCAGCCAATCCAATGCGGATTGAAGCCTGTCGGTGGTGTGGACCTCCATCGCCTTGTCGATCGCTTCCAGAAAACCGTCAGGATACCCTTCAATGCGACCGGCCAGCGGCGTGTACGGATCGGTTTGACCGTTGTTGAATGCGTTCAGGCGGGTCTGACCGTCGATCGGCCGCTCGCCGCTGATGGCGTGATACAGGGTCGCCGCCAGCACATAGAGATCGCTGCTGGGGCCCTGGTCCGCGCCGCGGACATAGAATTCATGAGGTGAATAGCCATCTTTGATCACGCGCAAGGTCAGCAGGGCGGCGGATTTATGAGCCGCCTGCTCGCGCGCTGCACCGAAGTCGATCAGGATCGGCTCACCATGTTCGTCGATCAGGATGTTGTCGGGCGAGATGTCACGATGCAACATACCGCTCTGGTGAATGAAGGACACCGCCGACAGCATCTTTTCGGTAACCTGGACGATGAAGCCGGGCCCGCTTTCATTATCGGGATTGTCAATATAGTCCAGCAGGTCGCAGCCGCGGATCAGGTCCATCGCGATGTATGCGGTGTTGTTGTCCTCGAACACCTGATGAACATCGACGATGTTGGGGTGCACCAGCCGGGCGTGATTTCGGGCTTCCTGAATGAACAGGTCGATGATCGCGCGCAAGTCGTCCTTGTGGTCCGGATTGGACGGCTCGACCAGATCGCCGTTGCGATGGCACAGCGCACCGGGATAGCACTCCTTGATGACGACATCACGCTCCAGGCTGTCGCGCGCAAGATAGGTAATTCCGAAACCGCCATTGCTCAGAAATCGGATGATCTCGTACTGGCCGCGCAAGAGTTTTGCGCCTGGTTTCAGGCCTTCGATTTGAGGTTCGTCGTGCGTCGCGCCGACCGCCTGGTTGTGGCTCATGTCTTCCCGCCCATTTAATTCACAATGCGGTACAAAAAACCCGGACAATCAGCCCGCACACTCACAACCAAAACAACCGCAGGACACTTAAGACGGTTAGACGTTTCAAATTTGACTTTATTGGGGCCGCCTCATGGCTTCACTAAGGATGTCGATTCTTGAAATCGCATATATTGTTACCAACAGGCTCGGCGCACCTACATGTGGTAATGGCAGGTGAATCGCCACGCGCTTATTCCTGAAATATTGCGGTTTGGTCTACGAAATCGAAACAATAAACGGGCGATTCTGGGACGCCCGATTCGACCTGCAACTACTCAATTTTAGCGGGAAGACGTCAGGTTCCGGTACGCGGCGGAGCAGAAGCAACGGTACTGCCGGCCCAGGCGAGGTTGTCGCTGAGTTGCGCCAGAATACTGACCGCATCCTTTAGCGGTGCATCACCGCTTTCGAATTGCAGCAGCAGCAGCAAGTCGGTCGCCTTTTCAAACTCACCGGGAATCCAATCTGCCTCGGGGTCGATTTCGCTGCCAGACTCCAGACGTTCGGCAAAGTCCTCGACGATCTCCTGGCAACTCTGCAGGAATGCCGCAGGCTCCATATCTGAGGATTCCCGCAGATCGTCGTAGATGCTGGCAATGGCTGCCAACCAGTCTTCGAGGATCGGATTATCCAGAGGGGGCAGAGTAGCACCCAAGCTGGATTGGACCGCCTGCATATGGGTTTCAGCCGCTGCACCCGACTCCTCTTCGGCGCTGTCGAGGGTCGCCAGATAGGGTAGAAAATGATCCTTCAAGTCCGATCGTGCCGCGTCAAGATCGTGCAAACGAAGGCGTGAAGCAACCTCAAGCACATGTTCGGCCAGGTTCTGACCTCCGCAGGAATTCCACAGATCGAAATCCGGCTCAGGTTCCTTTGCCATGGCTCGCACAGCGACCGGAGTACCAATGGGCACAACAGCCTGGAACAGGTCACCTTTTTCCTTCTCCAGACGTTTCACGACCCGATCAAGCGCAGACCCTTCGGTCAGAAGATCCGCATGAGTCACCGCCAACAAGCTGTTATCACGCAGTTTTTGCGGGACCTGTGCCCAAAGATGCCGCTCGGTCTCGCGCCATGCGGTGGTGCCGTTTGTGCACCAGATTGCGCAATCAACATATTCAAGCAAATCCAGTGTCTGCTTGTACGTATCGTCGAGCGCACCGGACCCGGGCAGGTCATAGAGCGATATTTCTTGCAGGGCAGGGGTATTCACCCCGACCGAAATAAAGTCCGGATCGTCAGCAGCCGCTTTATCCAGCGCAATGCCGGAATAGACCTTGGGTTCTTTGTCCCACCATCCAACTGTGGTCTCGGGTTCCTCGGCAAAAGCCACAATGACCAGCGGCAGTTTCAGGTGATGTGGGCCAGTTGGCAGAATATCTGCCCCCGCCAACATATTGGCAAGACTTGACTTTCCAGCACCAAACTCGCCGGCAAAACCGATTGCCACTGCATTGGACAAGCGCTCGGCATGGGCGAGGGCACGCGCGCGCATCTCGTCCAGTTCGGGCGATACGGGTGTCTTTTCAGTCGCGGTCAGAAAGCGCTCGAGTTGGCGCACTTCCTTCTCGGTTCCGGGGAATTCGATCATTCTGCAGCCTCTGCCTGTCGATTATCTTCTGGGATGGGCCCAAGCACGGTACTCAACTCATCTGTGATGCGGCGGGCCTGATCGACCGCATGCTGAGCCTCGGTACGCTCGTTTGAACCAACTTCACCAGCACGGTGTTCCAGATGACCCGCCAGCAGCGCCAGATAGTGATCCACAACGGTTTGCAATCGTTCGGACAGGTCACTGCGTGCGGTGTCGATCAGATCATCGCCGATCATCTCGAACTCTTGCACGATCATCCGTTCTGCCCGGTTTACAACGCTCTTGCGCGAGATCAAGCGAGACAACCACGTGACGCGCAGTTCAACGGTGATGCCGCGGGTCAATGCCGTCATGTCAGGGCGGAACCAACGCACTGCGCTTGTGTTCATTCGGTTGTCCACAGGCTCTTGCCAGCCGGGCAGGGCACGCAATGCAGCATTGCTTTGCAGATCGATGGCATAGAGCTCGCTCAGCATACGCTGCCGCACCACCTGTGTAGCCCCTTGAACCAACTCTCGCATGCGTTCGCGCAAAGGTGAAAAGTTCAGCTCGGTCTCGCCATTCTTTGCCAACAGGGGCGACTGACCATCGGGGCCGCGCACCACGATCGAAACAGCCTCGGCCACAGTGTCGTCCATGACACCGCGCAGGTTAGCCAGGACATCATCCATGTCGTTGGTGATCGTTTCGGTCTTTTCCGCAACCAGCGCGCGCAGGTCTGAAAGGGTCTTGTTGTTGTCGGCGTCGCTAGCGCTTGGTCCTTCTTCGGCTTCCAGCGCGCGCAGCCTTGCAGCGCTGCGTTCCAACTCACCTTGCGCAAAGCTGTTCAGGTGTTGCCAGGCCATGCGCATTTGTTCATTGCGCGGGCCGTTGGTCAGGGCCTGAGTCACGTGACGCCGCAGATCCGGCAGGCCCGAGGCGATCATCGCCGCAAACCGCAGCACGGCTTCGCGGCTGATCGGACCGGGGCCCTGCTTGATCTCTTCGACGCCATCCAGGTATTGCTTCATCTGCTCGGGGTGAGCCCGCAGCCAGGCCAGAATTTCGTCGTGGTTTATCCCGGCGTCGTCCCCGGTCAGCGCGTAGTGAGCCCACTGGGCACTGCCCATCAGGACATCGATATCCGAATTGCCAAGCGCCCGCTCCAGACCGTCCAGCACGTCGAGGCGCACCTTGGCGGCATCTTCAGCACCACCGCCCAGTTCATCCACGCGGTTGATGAACACAACGATCTGCCCCAGTTCCAGTGCCTGCATCAGGCGGAACAGCTTCAGATCGGCCCGAGACAGGGCCTGATGTGCGGACAATACCACGACGAAGAAATCGGATTCCTTGAGATACTGACGCGAAATTTCCTCCCGGATCAGCAACGGATCATTGACGCCGGGCGTGTCGGTCACGGTCAGCGGATACGGGAAATGGCCGATATCGAAATAGACCTCGGCCTTGCGGGTAATGTCGCTGTACAGTCCCCGGTCCGAACCGGGGTCGTATTCGCCGTCTTCGGTCGGATCGTCACCTGCGCAGACATATCGCGCCAGATCGTCCGAGGTCAGTTCGTCCAGATCGTGATGCTGACCCAGCAAGTGCTTATAGCTTTCACCCAGTCGCAGCTTGGCGCGGGTTTTCATCGCCTCGACCTGCTCTTCGATCATTTCGCGCTTATAGCTGTCCTCCTCATCGGGGAACATGTTGCGCAGCTCTTCCCCCTCGGCGATCAGGGATTGCCACTGGCGATTGTCGAAGAAGTGAAACTCGGCACCCGATGTCCGCCCGGACGGGTGGCCGAAATGCATGTCGGTAATGACTGTGGTCCAAGGGTTCACATCCGAAGGCAAATACTCTGCCTGACCGGTGAAGCCATTGATTAGACGCGATTTTCCTGCCTTGATCTGACCGACAAAAGCAATTGACGGCTTGAGATTCGACAAATCGTCTATGATGCGCGTGATGAATTGACGGGTCTCGTCATTACTCATCCCGTTCATCTCTTCGGCGATGCGGATCAGTTCACGGCGGTTAAACTCACTCATTATACTTACCTTGATAACTCGTATTCTCAGATTGACATAACAGAAAGGAACTTATTGGGCAGGAACGCGGTCATTCGACGGCGGTTTTTAAGGATTTCCACAAATTGACAACGGCGCCCAGCTTGCGGGCATTGTGCAGGGTCGCAACTGTTTGGTGACCGTCCCGCAACAGGGCAAGACCCATGCCTTGCCCACCAGAGGGGCGCAATACAACCAGCTGGGGCAGGGTGAGGGAGGATTTTGTGTCAGCGTCCCAACCCGCCAAATCACGGGCAAAGCGTTTCAAAAGATCGCTGTCCGGATGCGCTGGCTGGTCCGGGGTACACAGGCCATCAAACACAGGTTCGGAAGCACCCTGATCGTCGAACAATGCCTGTCCCTGCGAAAACGACGCGGCTTCGTCGAAAAACTGCCGGGCCAAGCTGGTTTGATCCGCAATATCCTTCTCTCTTGGTGAAGCTGGCTCTTCCGAACTGTTGGGAACGATGGAAACGTGCGGCTCATCGGCTAATTCAATCTGTGCGCAGGCTGTTTCGATCTCGGAATACGTGATGCCGACATCGTCTGCCTCAAGCGCGGTATCCGGGCGCACCGAAACCAGTTCCAGCGGCCCCGGTGCAACTGCAATGTCCGATACCAGCTGAGCCAGCTTTGCCGTAAGTTCGGCGCGGGGTTCAGTTTCAAAGTCCGGCAAGGGGCCAACGCTGCTGCGGAAGATGTCAGTGATACGGGAACTGTTGACCTCGATTGCCAGACAGTCGCCATTTGAGGCGGTGAATTCCAACCGGCGCGGCAGGATCGTGCCCCGAATTGTGCTCAGCACTTTCCGGCGCCGCTCGCTCGCTGTTTCGCCCGCAAGGAATACCGCAGGTGACAGCCGTGCGGTCGCGGATCGCCCGATGTCTTCGAGCATCTCCAGTATGTCAGTGTCCATCATATACGTGACCCCCTCTGGTCCCGTCTAAACTGCTGCTGCCACGGGCCCAAGGCTCAGATGCGATTTCGTCAGGGCCAACCCGACATTTGCGCTGTCACGGCAAATGTAACAGACGACATGATCGGGATAATCCTGCGTACGCAGAAAAATATGCAAATGGTTGTTTGAAAACACCGCGATTTCCCCAAACCCCGGATGCTCTGAGTCATCTTCACCTGCAGCATTCAACAGTTCTTCGAAGGCCCTGACACCGCGCCCCTGAAACAGGTTCGCGACGGCTAAAGCCAGGTTTTCCAATACGTTGGAGTGTTCAGCCTCTTCGGCCTGCACCCCCAGCAACATTCCAGTCTCCATATCGACATACCCGGCTGCGATGCAGTCGGGTATGGTCTTCATGGCCGAGGACAAAGCTGTTTCTATCGACATCTCTCAAACTCGTTCGAAATAACGAGACCCAAGATCTGTTGGTACAGGGCTGTTACAACACATGCCACTCTGCTCCGCCATTTTCTTTGAGTTTCGGGATCGGACGCTGCTCATTTTCCTTGGCGTTGCTGTGTTCACGGGCGATCTGATCGAACTCGGTGAGAAACGCGGTGAAGACGCTTTGCAGGCCTTGCGCATCCTCGGGCAAATTCTCGTTCGCCACGACCTCACGCCACATATCCGACGCGCTGAGCGGAACACCGGCCGGAACGTTCAGCAGGTTTGACAGCTCCGGGGCGGTTTCGTCGGTGGTGGTCGCGTCTTCCGCCTGATCGCTTTCCTCGCTGGCGATCTTGACCACGTGTTCCGGTGTCAGAGCATTCGACTCCGGTTCCGGCTCGTATTCCTGATCGGCGTTCCGTGACTGTTCCGACAGCAAAGCCGTGATTGACGAGACTGAGCTTTCGATTTCCGAAGCAGTTTCTTGTTCGTCAGCCTTGGAGTCTTGTTGTTCGGCTTCAAGCGCGTCATCCGCGTCATCTGTCCCGATGACAATCAGTTCGGGTTCATCATCCTGATCTTCATCGCCAAGAAACTCGAACTCGTCCACGTCATCTCCGGGACGTGCCAGAATGTTCAGATCCAGCGGATCATCGGATGTATCCCGAAAATACGCGCGCAGTTCATCGCCGGATTCGTCCACTTCGGGCACCATTTCAGCACGCAATTTCTCGGCTTCTTCAGCACCGATCCGGGTGCGCCCGTGCTCCTCTTCTCGCCGCTCGACACGGGCCGGGCGTACAGGGAAGCTTGTAACAACGTCGCGCTCCGCGGGATCCTGATCGGCCGTTTCGACCAATTTCAGCGTGGTCACCTCGGGCTCGCCGCTGCGTGTCGGGCGAACGGGCTGCACTTTGACGCCAGTTTGCAGGGATTTGTCCACCTGATACCGGGCCAGCATTTCCGCACGGTGGTCCATTATCTGTTCTGTGATCTCCAGGAAGCTGTCGACCATCTTGCCGCCACCACTGCGAGCCCACATTTCCGCATCGCCGGTTTTGTCTCGGGCAACGATTGCATCGCGCGCCGAAAACAGGATTGAACGGTTAAACAGGTGGCCGGCTTCGCGATTCACGCGGCGCAGCACTTTCTGCCGGTCTTTCTGGTTCAGCGCATCCGCGCGCGTCACTAGCAACAGAGAGTTATGCTGAAGTCGTTCCGGCAGGGAAACCCAGGTCGCCCGTTCGGTTTCCCGCCAAGCCTGGGTCGAATGCGTGCACCACAAAACACCGTTGGCCTGACCAACCGCACGCCGCCAAACATCGGTTGAAATCTTGGGATCCGAGATGCCGGGTGTGTCGATCAGGTCCACGGCTTCAAGAATGTCGGCCTCGAGAAAAATGCGAACGAACTGCACATCATTCACACCAACTGAATCCAGCTGATCCAGCTCGATCGTCTGCTTACTGCCATCATGACGTTTGACGTAGGCGGGCCGTCTTCCCCAACTGAACCAGATCGGTGGCAATTGCGTTGCCGTCACCTGCGTCGGCAAGGCCTGCTTGCGCAAGAGAAAGTTCATCAGCGTCGATTTGCCGGCACTGAATTCTCCCATAAGCGCAAACACAGGTTTGCGGCGGGACCACTGCTCGATGCGTTCCCATGCTTTAGGAGAGACGAAGCGGGGTTGAAAATCTTTTACCATAACTCTTCTTATGCTGCTTCGTTGCTGAGGTCTTTTAGGATGTCGCCCAAGATGTCATCGCGCGACTTTTGCGGCTGCATTCCAGCCATCAACGCCGAATTTCGGGCCGGGTCGTTCTCGGAGGACTGCGAGATGTTCAAAAGGGTTTCCTTCTGCTCCCGCATGAAATCCGCCAATGTTGCCCGGACGTTCTCCAGAACGGCGGCGATCTGGTTTTCCTCGATGTCCTTGGTGATCGAGTTTGCCTCGGACGCGATCAGGCGCGTGTAGTCCGCGGCATAGGCTTCGAATCCTTTTCGCCGCTGCCACCATCGCCGCCACCAGGTGCTCTGCAGGTCCAGCGCAATCGTGCGGCCAATTCCCAATGGTGGCGGAACCCGCGGGACAATCGGCGCTTCGATGTTGAATTCGCCCAGGTGGTTCCCCAACAGTTTGTGATACAGCGCGCCGATATCGGCAGCGGCAGCTGTGTACAGCGCGCCGGCCTCTTTGCGCATGGACCGGGCAAAGCTGAAATAGGCAGCCTTTTGCAAGGTCCGCAGGCCTGCCGGATCATATTGCCAGGTGCCCTCTTCCCCGTTTTGCTCCAAATGCGCGATCAACGAGTCCGTTGCGCGTTTGACGAAGTTGGATTCAGCGGACGCCAAACGCTCCAGCACTTTGCCCCGCAAAGCGGTTGTCAGTTCGGCCACTTTCTTTTCGTATTCGTCAGCAACGGTTGCGATGGCTTCTTCCGGAGCAACTCCATCCAGATTGCGCACCACACCTTCGCCGCCGGCCAGGTTCTTCGCGACGGCAGTGGCGCGGATCTGGCTGGCGATATTGCGCGCGCGGTGGCGGACGCGATCCAGCAACCGGCCTCCGGCCCCTTCCGCGATGCGCTCATTCATCGCTAGAAGCAGATCCGGCAGGCCCGAGAGTGCCCAGATCTTATCCAGCGACGCGGCCTGATCACCGAAACCGGCGGCCAGATAGAAGGTGTTCAGTGCCTGACGCGATTCCTCGGTCAGGATGTCCGGATTGCCGGTCAGCGCGGCCTCTGCCCATTGCGCGCTGCCAAAGACGATGCTGGTGCTGGTGTCGATGTTGTTCTGTTTCAGGGTGTCCTGAATACGGTCTCGGATTTCGGGCACCTGGTTTACAGGGTCTGAAAGTTCGTCAATGCGGTTCACGAACAGGATGATCTGACGGTTTTCGAACTGGGCGATGATCCGCATCAGCGCCATATCCATGGTCGTCAGCGCCTGGCTGGCCGCCAACACGACGATGCAGACTTCCGAACCGCGCAGACTGCGCAATGTAATCTGTTCGCGAACCATGAACGTGTCGTTCACACCCGGCGTGTCGCAGAGTTTCAGTGCGATCGGATATTGCGGAATATCCATGAACAACTCCGCTGACTTGGTCACGTCGGCAAAACGGCCCGTCTTGGGATTGATGTCCGGATCGTCCTCATCTCCGAGACAAACATATCGCTGGATCAGTTCTTCATCAAAATAGTCATATTGATGACTTTGCCCGAGGATCAGGTCGAAATGCTTACCGAGCCGCTCTTCGGATTTCGCTTTCATCTCTCCGATCTGGCGGCGAATATCGTCCATTTCGTCATCGGCGCCGGCGCGATTGGCCAGCTCACCCAGCCGACCACCGCCGACCATAAGATTGTCCCATTCTTCCTGTTCGAAGAAGGTGAATTTGGATCGGGTGTCGCCTTGGGTCCGAGTGTTGATGTTCAGCGTCGTTACGACGGATGTCCACGGGTTGACATCGGACGGCAACAGGTTGGGACGGCCCGCCAGAATGTTGATGATCGACGACTTCCCGGCTTTGACCTGCCCCACCAGAGTGACGCTGGCCGTAAAGTTCTCCATGCGGGTTTTCAGTGTTGCCAGACGCGCCGAAGAGCGCGCATCTGCCACCTCTGTCAGCTGGTCGATCTGCGTCGTCAGCGAAGCCATCGCCTCGGTCATCGGCGACAGGGCTTCGTTTCCTACAGACAGAAGGTGATCGTTGCGCGCCATAGTCAGCCTCCGGTTCCTGTTGCGGCGATTGCAGCTTGTTTACCTTCCGGCAAACCGCCCGCAGGACTGCCGGGCAACTTGTCGATGCGCGCGATCAGGTCCAGTGCATTACCCAGAATCGCCGCTTCGGTTTTGGGCGAGATTGATTCATAGGCGAAAGAATCTGCCAGAACCTCGATCGAGCTGAAGTGCTCGCCGTTTTCCAGGCAAGCGACGCGGCGTCCGGTTGGGAAGTCCTGAGATTTGTTGGCGGGCAGCGGCATGCGGGAATTGGCCAGCAGGTAACGATTACCCGAATGAGTTTTTAGCGCGATGCCGAACCCCGTGCCAGGATGCTGGCTGTTCAGGGTTTTCAGCTCGCCAACGAAACTTTCACGTGCAAGATCAACAGCATCTTGCTCGCAGGCAGCGAAATTTATCTGGTTGGTCACGACAAAGACCCTTGCTACTGGAGTTGAGCTGAAACTCGTACAATGCCAGGCGGCGAAAAGACTCATTAACTCCGTGTGCTCAATCAACAACGATCACCACGGTCTTATTTTGACGCGAATAAGATTTTTTGGCGTTTGAAATGTGGCGCAATTATGATGTCGGCAGCATACTAATGCCTCAACCTAAGAGGGAAACTTTGCTCAGTTTGATTGCTAGGAACATTACCCCAAGCATAGGATCGCATCAGAATCACGGTACCGCGCTTCAGGCAAATCTCAACTGGTCTATATGATTTTACTAAATATTTTCCATTGCCCTGGTAGACGCTCTACTCACTAATCGGCAGAAGTCCTTCCGGCTGCAATCCAGGTTCGGAACAGCCTCCGACAGGATCCACTCAACGTTTACGTGTTTACATATTGGCATCAAAAAAGCTGGATCGTTTCCTAATTGGAAACCCAAAGTGCGGAAATTGAGACAGACTATTTAATTGGGCGCAAAAGCAACCATGCAGCAGTTGCAACGTCGACCAATTCGGCCAAAAACTCTGGCCCGTCGTCCGGCTTAGCGCCACTGAAAGTTCCCGGCGCGGCACGAGTTCAATCTGAAAATATGAAAGCGGCAGGCATGTTGGAGATAATCTTTGGGTCAGACCAATTTTACCTCTCGCGCTCGAAGACAAGCTTTGCTATTGAGCGCGTCATTCCGATGCCAAGGCATCAGGTTGCGGGTGTGGCGAAATTGGTAGACGCACCAGATTTAGGTTCTGGCGCCGCAAGGCGTGGGGGTTCAAGTCCCTCCACCCGCACCAACAAATCATAAATCGATCAGGTGCCGTAGCGCGCCATGAACATGTCCACTGCCTGCAGGGCGACTTCATCAATCTCTTCCTTGGAAAAGGTTGTCTGAATTCCAAATGCGGCGCGATTCCAGATGCGAACCTTGCAAAGCTCGGACATCTGAGCCGCAGCAATCTGAACGTCGTCTATGGCCAGCTCGCCTTTGGCGACGGCTTTTTCAAGATACGCAGCCATATGGCACTGCCCGTTTTTTGGTCCGGACTGATAAAAGGCGTGTCCCAGCTCTGGGAAACGGTCGCGTTCCGCAACACAGATGCGAAAGACCTGCTGTGCAAAATCAGAAACCAGAAATGCGGCAAGCTGCGTGGCCGCGATGGTCAGAACCTCGCGGACCGGCTTGGTCTCATCAATCATCGAGATCACGCGATCGGCCATCCGGCTGCATTCTGTCTGTGCCACTTCCATGAACAGCAGACGTTTATCGGGGAAATAGCTGTACAGCGTCGCCTTCGAAACACCTGCCGCGCGGGCAATGTCATCGACGCTTGCGCCTTCAAACCCATCCGCCATGAACACCTCTCTAGCGCCACGCAAGACCTGATCGAACTTACGTCCTGTGCGCAGAATGGTGGTGGCTTGGGTCATGACATCTCCTTGAGTGGTGTTTCTACTAAATTATAAACCGATTGGTTCAGTTTCAACGATTCGCACATGGCTGCGGGTGATACAATCCCACGACAGCACAGAAAAGCTGCCTGAAAGTGTCCTGGAACTTGGGTCCAATGCCTTGCGGGCAGCACAAACCGTGGTACGACTTCGGCCATGGTCGAAGTCTTTCTGCGTACCCTGCCCTTTTTTGCGATCATCGGCCTGGGATATTCGGCCGGTCGCAGCAGGTTTTTTCCGGAAGAAGCCACAGCCTATCTGACCAAGTTCGTGTTCTATTTTGCGCTGTCCGCGATGCTGTTCCGGTTTGCAGCCACACTACCGTTTGCCGAGATATTCAACGGGCGACTGGTCATGGGCTATCTGCTTGGAACTGCCGGGGTTTATGCTTTGGCCACGTTGGTCGCTAATCTTCGCGGCCTGGACATACCGACCGCTGCGGTCGAGGCTCAGTGCGCTGCGATTGGGAACGTCGGTTTTCTGGGATTGCCGATGCTTGCATTGCTTTTTACCGAAGCGGCGATAGGTCCGGTCATGCTGGTTTTGACGGTCGACCTGGTGGTGTTCTCTTCTCTGATCGTGATCCTGATCAACGGTGGCCGGGATGGGCGGTTAAGCCTCGGCACGCTGCGACAAATTGGTATCGGTTTGCTTAAAAACCCGATGATACTTTCAATCTCCGCCGGGTTGATCTGGTCGGCCCTGCGGATTCCGGTTCCGCTACCCCTGGCTGATTTTCTCACAATCCTTGGTGGAGCGGCCACACCCGGCGCTCTGTTTGCGATCGGCGCCTCGCTGGCCGGAAAGTCCGCCGAGCGGGTTCAGATCGCGGCCTGGCTAAGCCTGTGCAAGCTGGTAATTCATCCCCTTTTAGTCGCCGTGATGGTGCTTTGGCTGATCCCGGTCGCCATGTTTCCCGCGACAATCGCCATAGCAGCCGCAGCTCTGCCCGTGGCAGGAAATGTCTACATGCTGGCGGCCAATTACGGGATCGCGCCCCAGCGCGCGTCGGCGGCCATTTTGCTGTCGACCATTGCCAGTATACTGACGGTGCCGCTGGTCATTGGTTGGGTCGGCGCGCTCTGACCTTTCACCTTTTCGAAAAATGCTCACACCGGAAGGCCCACGGACTTTACCTCGGGCGTGCAGATCGTTAGCCATGGCACAAACCCACTGCAAGGATTAAGCCAGATGGAAACCCTTTCGGAAAATGCATGTTTTGGCGGCGTGCAGGGCGTCTACCGCCATGCCTCACCGGCCTGCAAGTGCGACATGACCTTTGGCCTGTTTTTGCCGGCCGAGGCAAAAGACGGCCCTGTTCCGGTTCTGTGGTATCTGTCTGGGCTGACCTGTACGCACGAAAACGCGATGACGAAGGCTGGCGCGCAAGGCTGGGCCGCCGAACAGGGAATTGCGCTGGTCTTTCCGGACACCTCACCGCGCGGAGAGGACGTGGCCGATCACGAGGATTACGATCTGGGCCAAGGCGCCGGGTTCTACGTCAACGCAACGCAGGAGCCCTGGGTACCGCATTTCCAGATGTGGGACTATGTGGCCGAAGAACTGCCCGAACTGTTGGCCCAGAATTTTGCCATCGACGCTGATCGCCAGTCAATTACCGGCCATTCCATGGGAGGTCACGGCGCACTGACGCTGGCAATGTCGCTGCCCGGGCGCTTCCGCTCGGTTTCGGCCTTTGCACCGATTTCGAATCCTACGCAAAGTGATTGGGGTCGAAAGCAGCTGGGCGCGTATCTGGGCGATGACGAGACCCTGTGGGCCAAGCATGACGCCTCGTTGCTGATGAAGGATAAGGGGTTCGCTGGCCCGATCCTGATCGATACAGGCACCAAAGACCAATTCATGGATCTGCTACGCCCCGAAGCGCTGGCCGGTACCATCGCCGAGCGCCGACAGCAGGCCGTCAACCGGATGCAGCCCGGCTACGATCACTCCTACTTCTTCATCTCGACGTTCATGGAAGACCACGTGTCGTTCCACGCCGAAGCGCTGTACGGAGACTGAGGCATGAGCAAGTATGACTACGATCTGATCATCATAGGCTCCGGTCCCTCGGGCCGATCCGCCGCGATTCAGGCAGGCAAGCTGCAACGCCGCGTTCTGGTCATCGATCGCAAGGACAGGTTCGGCGGCGTTTCAGTACATACCGGCACTATCCCGTCCAAAACACTGCGAGAAACCGTATTGAACCTGTCCGGCTGGCGTGAACGCAGCTTTTACGGACGGTCTTATCGGGTCAAGGACCAGATTCGCGCCGAAGACCTGAAGGCGCGTTTGCATATGACGCTCGACCACGAGGTTGATGTTCTGGAGCACCAGTTCAACCGTAACCACGTGGAAACCATGAACGGGCTGGCCAAGTTCCTCGGTCCGCACGAGATCGAGGTTGCCTCGGATGCAGGTGAAACCACCCGGCTGACAGCGGCCAAGTTTCTGATTGCAACCGGCACCAAGACCTATCGGCCCGACTATGTTCCTTTCAATGGCAAGACCGTCGTGGACGGGGACGATTTTCTGGAAATGGACGAGATTCCGCGCTCGCTTTGCGTGATCGGCGCCGGAGTGATCGGCGTGGAATACGCCACAATGTTTTCAGCGCTGGATGTGCGGGTGACGCTGATCGAACCGCGCGAGACATTCCTGGATTTCATCGACAAGACGCTGATCCACGACTTCACTCATCAAATCCGCGAAAACGGCGTCGATCTGCGGCTGGGAGCAGCCGTCGAGAAAATCGAGGACGCAGGCGGGCATGTCGAAGTTTCGCTGGACAATGGGCGCCATGTTCGTGCCGAAATGCTGCTTTTCGCTGCGGGCCGAATGGGCGCGACGTCGACACTGAATTTGCAGGCCGTGGGTATTGAAACCGATCATCGCAACCGCATCAGCGTTGACCGCAAGACCTATCAGACATCGGTTCCCCATATCTACGCCACCGGGGACGTGATCGGGCACCCGTCGCTGGCCTCGACCTCTCTCCAGCAGGGTCGCGTTGCCGCTTGCCACGCGCTTGAGACCCCCACCCTGCCAGAAAGCCCCTGGTATCCTTATGGCATCTATTCGGTGCCCGAGATCTCGACCTGCGGGATGTCAGAAGAAGAACTGCAGGAGCGCGGGATACCCTATGAGGTCGGCGTAGCCCGATTCCGCGAAACATCACGCGGGCATATCATGGGGTTGGAGCACGGCATGTTGAAAATGCTGTTCTCACTGAAGACCCGCCGGGTTCTGGGCGTGCAGATCGTGGGCGAAGGCGCAACCGAGTTGATCCACATCGCGCAAGCGGTGCTGAACCTGAAAGGCACGGTGGACTACTTTGTACAGAACACGTTCAACTATCCGACATTGGCCGAGGCCTATAAGATCGCGGGTCTGGACGCCTTCAACCGGATGCCGATCCCGGACGAGTTCAAGGTGAAAAAGAAATCCGCTGCTCCTGCAAAGAAAGAGGCGAAAAGCGCGTGACAACCCTGTATGTCGATGGTGACGCCTGCCCGGTCAAAGCCGAGGCCGAGCGCGTGGCCACCCGGCACAAGATTCCGATGGCTTTGGTGTCCAACGGCGGGTTGCGACCTTCTGCGAACCCGCTGGTGCAGGTGATCATCGTGGCAGAGGGCGCCGACGAAGCGGACAAATGGATCGCTGAACGCTGCGGCACCGGCGATGTGGTAGTGACCTCAGATATCCCGCTGGCAGCAAAATGCGTCGAAGCCGGCGCGCGTGTCCTGCGCCCGAATGGAGAGGCTTTCACCGCTGCAAATATC
The DNA here is from genome assembly GCF_057220975.1 of Ruegeria sp. HKCCD9138. Classification (NCBI taxonomy): domain Bacteria; kingdom Pseudomonadati; phylum Pseudomonadota; class Alphaproteobacteria; order Rhodobacterales; family Roseobacteraceae; genus Ruegeria; species Ruegeria sp. HKCCD9138. The sequence goes on from NZ_JBWVAZ010000006.1 coordinate 50,397, forward strand.
GGCCAGCAACTTGCCATGCGCGATCTGATGGCTGATTTGCGCGCGGCCAATCCGCTGGGCACAGGCGGCGGAGGGCAACCTTTCGCTAAAGCGGATCGTTCGCGGTTTCTGGACGCGCTCGAGCGGGAATTGCGCGCGGCCAGACGGAAATAACTGCCCACACTTAAAGGAACTCAATACCACGTTTTACTTGCGCTGGTGATCGACAATCGAAACACTTGAGACGCGGCCAAGGGCTTTCAGCCGATCCTCGTCTTCATGATTGGTCTGTAATCAGGCTTCAAAACCGCAAATGACATTGCAAAGATCCAAATGGGCGCATGCGATTAGGGAGATCACATTATGAAAGTGAAGGGCGATCATTACCGGTCGATCTGGTGGGACAAGGCGGCGGGCGAAGTCCGAATTATCGATCAGCGGTGGTTGCCTCATGAATTCCGTATTGTGACTCTCAAAACGCTGGACGAGTTCGCAGCGGCAATCCGGGACATGTGGGTCAGGGGTGCGCCGCTTATCGGTGCAACGGCTGCATTCGGCATTGCCGAGCAAATGTCCCGCGACAGTTCGGATGAGTCATTCAATACAGCCTACGAAGTTCTGAACGCGACACGACCAACGGCAATCAATCTCCGCTGGGCGCTCGACAGATGTCGCGAGGCGTTGATGCCGTTGTCCGTCCGTGACCGGGCGGATCAAGCCTGGAAGCTCGCTCAGGAAGTCGCAGACGAAGATGTCGAGATCAACGCATCGATAGGCCGGCACGGTCTGGACCTCATCAAGAAAATTGCCGCCGGCAAACCCGAGGGCGAACCCGTGCGCCTTTTGACCCACTGTAATGCCGGGTGGCTCGCAACCGTGGATTGGGGCACGGCAACCAGCCCCATGTATCACGCGCATGAGGCGGGTATTCCGGTAGAAGTCTGGGTTGACGAAACCCGGCCGCGTAATCAGGGCGCGCTGACATCCTGGGAACTTGGCGAACACGGAATCCCGCACCGCTATATCGTGGACAATGCCGGGGGGCATCTGATGCAGCACGGGCTGGTCGATGCCGTCATTACCGGAACGGACAGGACAACTGCGCAAGGGGATGTGTGCAACAAGATAGGCACATATCTGAAAGCTTTGGCGGCCCGCGACAACGGTGTACCATTCTACGTCGCCCTACCCTCGCCAACCATCGACTGGACCGTTCGTGATGGAGTTCAAGAAATCCCGATTGAAGAACGAGATCAGCGGGAAGTAACGCATGTTCTTGGGGTTGGCGGCAAAGGCGGCGTTGCGGATGTTCGGGTCACGCCGGAAGGAACCGAAGGCGGTAATCCTGCCTTCGATGTTACACCCAATCGGCTGGTGACGGGCCTGATCACGGAACGTGGAGTGTGCGACGCCTCAGCCGAAGGTTTGGCTGCGCTGTTCCCTGAGCGGGCCAATTAACCCTTTGTTAAGGTGCATCCGGGAAACGTCGCCCGATCTCAAAAGGCAAGAACAATGATTGAAAACTGGTACGACTCCCAAGACGCGCAAAAATGGCGTCGCGAGGCGGGTATGGATCCCGCTGATCAGGAACTGGGCGAACGCGTTTATACCTCTCGACTGATCGGGCAAAACCCTGATCTGTTGATGCATGGCGGAGGCAACACGTCTGTCAAACTAGAGCGCCCGGATATTTTCGGAGAACCTCAACGGGTACTTCATGTGAAAGGGTCAGGCTGGGATCTGGATACGATCCAGGCGCCGGGCCTGCCCGGTGTCTGGCTGGACCCTTTGATGAAATTGCGGGCGCTGGACCACTTATCCGATTTCGACATGGTCAACATCCAGCGCGCCAACCTGCTGGATTCGGGCTCGCCCAACCCTTCGGTCGAAACACTTCTGCATGCATTCCTGCCTCATAAATATGTGGACCACACACACGCCACACCGTTCCTCGTTTTGGCGAACCTTCCCAACGCAACCGAAGTCTGCCGCGAGATATTTGGCGACCGTTTGGGCATCGTGCCCTATATCATGCCAGGGTTTGGGCTGGCCAAAAAGGCTGCGGAAATCTTCGAGGAAAACCCGGAGGTCGAAGGACTTTTGTTGTTACAGCATGGCCACTTCGCCTTTGGTGAGACGGCAAAGGAAAGCTATGACAAGATTGTCGCGCATACCAACGAGGCAGCAGCCTATTTTGGTATGAATGACCTTACCCCTCTGGGTATTCGCGAACCTGCAGAAAGCCTGGACATACTACCAGTTCTGCGTGGAGTTATTGCCGAGGCATCAGTGGATCGCGATGACCCGATGCCGGTCTTCGATTTGCGCAACTGTTCGGAGGTTATGGAGTTCTTCAAGCGCCCGGATATCGAAGCGCTGGCAGCACGCGGTATGGCTTCACCAGACCACGTGCTGCGCACGAAAGGCTGCCCCCTGGTGCTGCGCTCGGATGACCTCTCCGGAGGGCGCGCGAGGTTGAAGGAAAAGGTGGAAGAGTTTTCTGCCACTTATCGCGATTATTTCGAACGGCAGGCGGCGCAGGCCGATGAACCCAAGAAAATTTTGTCGACCGACCCCAAACATGCCTGGATCGAAGGAGTCGGTGTGATAGGTATGGGCCCAAATGCCAAGGCAGCCTCGATCGCCGCAGACCTGGCAGAACAAAATTTGAGGGTTCGCGCGGTCGGTGAGGATGCCGGCGGGTATTATCCGCTTGGCGAAAAAGACCGGTTTGATTGCGAATACTGGTCTTTGGAACAGGCAAAGCTTGGCAAAAGCGCTCCGCCGCCTTTTCAGGGCAAGATTGTGATGATCACGGGTGGCGCCGGGGCCATTGGTCTTACAACGGCCAAAGCCTTCGCAAGCAAAGGCGCCAATGTTCTGCTGGTAGACCAAGACGAGGCCGCTTTGGGCCGGGCGACCGACACTCTTGGTTCGTGGCATGCTTCATTCACTTGCGACATAACCGAGGATGGCGCGGCGCAAGCGGCCATGGACGCCGCCATTCACCGGTTCGGCGGGCTCGACATACTGGTTTCCAACGCGGGCTCGGCAACCGGCGGAGCGATGCTGGAATTGGACGACAAGGCGTTTCGCGCTGCGTTTGAACTGAACTTTTTTGCTCATAAGGCCTTTGCCCTTAACGCCGCACGCGTAATGCAAGCTCAGGGACGAGGTGGGCAAGTTCTGTTCAACATTTCCAAACAGGCGGTTAATCCGGGGCGGAATATGGGCGCTTACGGGACGCCAAAGGCCGCAACGTCGTTCCTTTTGCGACAGCTCACGCTGGAACTGGCTGAGTTCGGTATTCGTGTGAACGGCGTCAACGCCGACCGGATTCGCTCGGGCCTGCTGACTGACGACTTCATCAGGGAACGCGCCGACGCACGTGGTGTAACCGAGGAGAAATACATGGAAGGCAATCTGCTGGGTCGCGAGGTAGAGGCCGTGCATGTTGCAGATGCCTTTGTCGCCCTGGCATTGATGGCGCGCACGACCGGTCACATCATGACGGTTGACGGAGGGAACACCGAAGCGGAACTGCGCTAGATCAGGTCATCGCTCTTCTCATCAGCGAGGTTGGCGACGCTAATATTCTTTCAGGCCGCAACCGCTGCGGTTCTGTTCTCGCGAATGGGCAGGTGAACGATTGCACTGAAAGCTCCGATGGCGACGCCGATCCACCAGACAAGGGTGTAGTCGCCATATTGATCGTACAAGCGCCCACCCAGCCAGACGCCCAGAAAACTGCCGACCTGATGGCTGAAGAAAATAATGCCATAGAGCGTTCCCATGTAGCGCAGCCCATAGAGATGCGCGACAAGACCAGACGTCAGCGGCACCGTGGCCAGCCACAGCGACCCCATCACAAGCGAAAATGCTATCACAGAGATCGGGGTTATCGGAAAGACAATGAAAGCCGCGGCGGCAATAGTCCTGCCGATGTACACCGAAGCCAGCAGATACTTCTTGGGAAAGTGATTTCCGGCCCAACCTGCAAGCAGTGTCCCGGCAATATTGGCCAGGCCGATCAGAGAAATCGAAAGCGCGCCCAAAGCGGACGTGGTGGTGATGCCCATCGAATGCAGCACACCGCCGGGTTGGATCGGGCCGCACATTTCGGTCACGAAGGCCGGGAAATGGGCCGTCACAAATCCCAGTTGATACCCGCAACTGAAAAAGCCCAGAAAGATCAGCGTGTAGGACGGATCGCGAAACGCCTTCCCTAGAATTTGGCTCATGCTTTCGTCCAGCTCGGCCTTTGTACCCTGTTGTGGGGCCCGCATGAACGGTAGCGTCAGGATCAGGGCGAGAATAGCCACCGCGAAAATGATGAAGACCTGTTGCCATGGCAAAAAGCTTAACAGCCATTCCGCGGTCGGCGCGCCGATCACCTGACCGAAACTGCCTGCGGCCGTGACGATCGCCAGAGACATTGACCGGTTTTCATCGGATGACGCGCGCCCGACCACAGCCAGAACAACGCCAAACCCGGTGCCCGCGATACCGAAACCTACAAGCCAGGCGTACATCTGATGCCCAAACGGGTTTACGGACCAGGCTGAAAGAACCATACCCGCGGCATAAGTCAGGGCACCCAGCAAAATGGCCCGGCGGTCCCCGACTTTTTCGGCAATGGCAGCAAAAATCGGCTGTCCAATTCCCCATGCAAGGTTCTGAATGGCAATTGCCAGCGAAAAATCGGTGCGCAACCAGCCGAATTCATCGGCAATGGGAATCTGAAAAACTCCGAATGATGCACGCACGGCGAAGCTGACCGTGATGATGATGCATCCAACGATCAGAATCGGGTTCAGCAAACGAGCCGATTGCAGCATGAGGCCTCCGCCATGAGTTCCATGGAAAACTAGCCAGAATGCAGAATCCGTCAATTCAGGAGTTTTGCGGTTACGGTTAACCAATTTTGATGCTTGATTGGAATGCCCACTTTTCAAGATGCGGAGCGAAGGTTATGGCTCGGGAATGACGGATTTGATTTCGCTTTACGAATCCCGCATCGCGGATGGCACTTTGACGCGAGACGACGCGCAAGAGGCGGTTCTTCCGGAATTCGAACGTATTCGCAGCGCGCTGGCAGAGCCAGTCAAGCGTGGGTTGTTTCGAAAGGCACCACCGCCACCGAAAGGGTTGTATCTTTGGGGCGGCGTCGGCCGAGGCAAGTCAATGCTGATGGACATGTTCATCGAAACGCTGGGCGATATTCCGGCGCGACGCGTTCATTTTCATGCGTTTATGCAGGAGATACATTCAGGTTTGCACAAAGCCCGTGAGGAAGGTGTCGAAGACGCATTGGCGCCGGTGGCTCAGCGGGTCGTCAAATCAGTGAAGGTACTGGCTTTTGACGAGATGCAGATTACCGACATCACCGATGCAATGATCGTTGGCCGGTTATTCGACATGCTGCACGAAGGTGGGGTTGTCGTGATCACGACTTCGAACCGGCACCCTGACGATCTGTACAAGGATGGGCTGAACCGGCAGCTGTTTCTGCCCTTCATTCACCACATAAAGGAACAATTGAAAGTGTGGGAGTTGATCTCGCCCACGGATTACCGGCAAAACCGGTTGGAAGGTTCCCCGATTTACTTTTCTCCGATCGGACCCGAAGCTCGGGCAAAGATCAGGGCGGTGTGGGGCGATCTGTCAGGGGGTCCTGCCGAACCTCTGGGCCTAAAGGTCAATGGGCGCGAGGTCGAACTCCCGGCTTTCCGGAATGGTGTGGCGCGGGCAACTTTCTATGACTTGTGCGGACGAATGCTGGGGCCGGCGGATTACCTGGCCATCGCCGAAGCCGTCAAGGTTCTGGTACTCGAGGACATTCCGCGCTTGTCGCGGAACAACTTCAACGAAGCCAAACGCTTCGTGACGTTGATCGACGCCCTCTATGAGGCACGCGTTCGGCTGATCTGCTCGGCCGCAGCAGAACCCGAGATGCTGTATGTCGAGGGTGAAGGAACTTTCGAATTCGAGCGCACGGCCTCTCGCCTGCGCGAGATGCAGGGCCAAAATTGGGGGCACTAGGGTGCGCCCCTACGTCGGCCCGTCACTACCTTTCGCTGTATTCCCCCTGCCGCAGAATGCCTATCCATTCTCGCGCAAGATGTTTCCGGCCAAATATAGTGAGCCGCAGATCAGAACTCTGGCGTCCGGGGTTTCCGCAATGATCGATGACAGCGCTTGCGGGACACTATCCGCTGTCGTTGCGGTCAGATTTACTTTACCAGCCGCAGCGGCGGTTTCTTCGGCGCTGAGCGTATTGGCCTCACCCGGAATGGATACCGCCGTCAGGCTTTGGACTTGCTTGGCCAATGGCGCCAAATAGCCGGTCACGTCTTTTGTGTTAAGCATACCGCAAATCATATGGGTCGGGCAGCTTGGCAATTTGGAAAGAACTTCGGCCAATGCCACCCCGGCGGCGGCATTGTGGCCCCCATCCAGCCAGAGCTCGGCCTGCGGGGCTTGTTCCACCAGGGGGCCTGTCTTCAAACGCTGCATCCGGGCGGGCCATTCGGCCTTGCTGACCGCAGCCTCATACGCCTCATCGCCAAGCTCAAGATGACGTAGAACAGCAACAGCCGCACCAGCGTTCTGTATCTGATGCGCGCCCAGCAGGTTGGGCAATGGCAGGTCTCGGAGGCCGGTTTCGTCCTGATAGACCAGCCTTCCGTTCTCCTCGTGCACATGCCAGTGCTGGCCGTGGACAAGAAGAGGCGCCCCCAGGCGCGCTGCAGTGTATTCGATAACCTCCAGCGCTTCGTCCTGTTGCGGGCCTACAATACACGGGACTCCGGGTTTGATGATGCCCGCCTTTTCCGCCGCGATCTTGCCCAGAGTGTCGCCGAGGAATTGTTCGTGGTCGATCGAAATCGGCGTGATCACCGTAACGGCAGGCGTACCGATCACGTTCGTGGCGTCGAGCCGACCGCCCAAACCGACCTCAAGAAGCGTGTAGTCCGCCTTCACGCGCGAAAAAGCCAACAAGGCCGCGCAGGTGGTTATCTCGAAATAGGTGATATTCTCGCCGCCGTTGGCTGCGTAACACTCATCCAGCACCGCTGTCAGGTCAGGCTCCGAGATCAGCTCTCCGGCCAGTCGAATGCGTTCGTGAAACCGGGCAAGATGCGGCGATGTATAAGCGTGGGCACTCAGACCTGCGCCTTCAATACCCGCGCGGATCATCGCCTGGGTTGAACCTTTGCCGTTTGTGCCCGCGATATGAATGACCGGCGGCAGTTTGGCTTGCGGGTTGTTCAACGCGGCCAGCAAACGCCAGACACGATCCAAAGTCAGGTCAATGATCTTTGGATGCAGCGCCATCATCCGGTCAAGGATGATGTCCGAGGATTGGGTGGTCATTTCTCGTCCGTATCTTCGGCAGGTGGTTCTTCCGCAGCGTTTTCAGGACCGGGCGCTGGCAGGTCACCTTTGACTGCCGGCGGCTGGTTCATCAGCATGCGGGTGATGGTGATCAGTTCATCGCGCATCTCTGTGCGCTTGGTCACGCGGTCAAGCATGCCGTGATCCAGCAGATACTCGGCCCGCTGGAACCCGTCGGGCAGCTTTTCGCGGATGGTCTGCTCGATCACGCGCGGCCCGGCAAAGCAGATCAATGCATTGGGCTCCGAAATATGCACGTCGCCCAACATCGCATAGGACGCGGTGACACCACCTGTTGTGGGGTGAGTCAGCACGACAATGTAAGGCAGATTGGCCTCTTTCAACATTTCAACGGCCACCGTGGTGCGTGGCATCTGCATCAGGCTGAGAATGCCTTCCTGCATACGTGCGCCACCTGCAGCCGAAAAGAGGATCAAGGGCCGTTTCAGCCTCACTGCCTCTTGCGCGGCTGCGATGATGGCATTGCCCACATACATGCCCATCGAGCCGCCCATGAACGAGAAATCCTGCGCGGCCGCAACGATCGGCGTGCGGCCAATCTCACCTGTTGCGACCAGCATCGCCTCTTTCTCACCGGTCTTTTTCTGCGCCGCCTTCATCCGGTCAGGGTATTTCTTCTGATCCCGAAATTGCAGAGGGTCTTCTTTCGGGGCAGGCACCTTCACTTCGGCAAAAATACCACCATCGAAGAGGTGACTGAAACGCTCTCGCGGAGTGATCGCCATGTGATGATCGCACTGGGTACAGACATTCTGGTTTTCCGCCAACTCGCGGTGGAACAGCATCGTTCCACACTCGTCACACTTGTGCCAAAGGTTTTCAGGCACTTCCCGGCGCGAGAAGATCGAGTTGATCCGGGGGCGGACGTAGTTTGTGATCCAGTTCATGTCGGAACCTTGCTAATACGGCGTTGACGTCAAATAAGACGCAACGGAAGGAATTGCAATCAACGCCTGAGCGCAAGTCTTGCCGTCATCCAACCCACAATCATGATGGCGAAATCCACATACAGCCATTGCCGGACGATACCGGTATCCGACATGGTGTACGGCAAATGATACAATGCCAGCCCGCTGAGGCTGTCAGGTATGGAAATCAGAAGAAGAGCCGAGAAATTATTGAAAAAATGCAATGCAATCGCGGGCCCCAACGTGCCGGAACGAGCCGTCAGATCGGCTGACAGCAGACCAAAGATGCAGGCCCAGGCGGTGATCAGAAACGCATTGTCGCCGGCTGCGATAGGTGTGTGATGCCCAAGGGCAAACAAGGCCGAAGGCAGCACCATCCAGATCAGCGGCGACCGGAACCGGGCCGCCAGGCTTTGCTGAATGTAACCGCGAAACAGGATTTCCTCGGCGCTGGTCTGAACCAGAACGGCGGGGATCGACAGGGGTAACAGCACCAACCACATGGACCATGACAAGTTGGGCACCAGGGGAGCCCCCATATCATAAGGGGGTAGGATCAGCAGGACAGCTCCCAGCAGAATCAAGGCCCGCAGTACCCGCCAGAACTGCCAAAAGGCTTCGATACGGTCTCCGACGATGGAACCAAGCGTCCGATGCTGCAGTTGCCAGGCGGCGATGCCAACTCCGAGCGTCGCAAAGGCAAAGCTGAAAAGAACAACAAGCAGAGAAATCGGTGTCGCGCCGTTCAGAAAATCCGCGACCCAGTCCGGAGGACCAAGACTTGCAACGGTAATGAACAGCACGGCGTTCATGGCAAGTATGATGACTGTAACGACCACCAAACCGACGACCAGACGCCAGATTTCCGGGTAATGTCGGGCGTCCGCGACCAGCTGCTCGTGGCTGGCGTATACCCTTCCTGTCCGGTCAGCCAGCATCTTGAGACTCCGAAATCTGTGTCTCTTCTCCAACAGGCATATTTGATTCGCGCACCCGTTCTGCAAGGAGCGTCAGGTATCCCGCAACGGTTTCGAGCAATTGCATCGCCACAGTCGCATCACTTTCAATAACCGCCCGCAGTTCCTCGGCCCCGATCCTGAGGAAGGTGCAGTTTGTGGTGGCAACCAAGTCCATTTGGCGCATCTCACCCGTAATGATCGCGAGATCGCCAATTAGGCGGCCAGGTTCGACTGTGGATATCAGTCGTTTTTGACCATCCTGACCTTGCCAATACAGATTTGCCTCGCCCGAGATGCAGAGATAGGCAGCGTCCGGGGCCTGACCACGCGCAAAGATGATTTGATCGGCGGCGGCTTCGTACCATTGGGCAGAAAACGCCAGCAATCTCTGGTTTCGACCGTCCAGGCGCGAGAAGAGCTCGGTAGACGATATAATCTTGAGTTTGCGGCTCAGATCATCCGAGCCGCTGTCGTCGGTCTCGATCCGCGTGCGCGAAACACCGTCGATGCGGCCGTCCTTGATTTCTACGAACAGGTCATAGGCTTCGGGATGGGCAAAGTGATCTTCCATGAAGATCATGATGGAATCTGGCAGCAATTCCCGCAGCTTTAGTCGCGTGCGCAGGCGGCTTTCAGAATCGTGACTGGCCAGCGCCTTGTCGAGAATCAGGACATCGGGGCGTTTGATTCCGGCCCGCGAGAACGAGGCACGTTCCTGAAACACCGTCGGAAGGTTGTTGCCACCCAGACCTGACGGCAGATCATAGATGATAGCGGCTGCACGTCGACGAAGCCCAGCCTCGTTCATGACTTCGGCGACAAGGTCTTCGATTGCTTCGGCATGCGAACCAGCCATTATGGAAACCCGCCCATACAACGCATTTTCGAGCGCAGTCAGGCGCGGCAGATAGGCTTCTGGCGAAACGGGAACGAACATCCCGCCCATGGCGTTTCTCAGGTCTTCGGCCTGGTTTTGGCGAATGGCCAGAATTTTTTCTTTGTACTCCTCCGGGAAACTCGGTCCGATCTGTTCGGCTGTCAGCATGAAAGGCACGGTCAGCAGCAACGCGCGGTCTTTGTCACTAAGGTCGGCCTCACCCTTTGTCCTGCGCCGCTCCCAGATGTCCAGAAGGCGGTGAAACATATCCTTTGACAAACCCAGCCGCAGGAAAAGCGGATGGTCAGCACCATCGCGTCCAAAGGTCTGGTTCAGCGTTTCCAGGACAGCTTCGGAAATGCCAAGCGCATCATCGTCCAGCCCGTGCGCGGTCAGCAAAGACAAGAAACGCCCGTCCCCGGCCAGCAAATCCGGAGAAATGTCATGGGACGGGGCCGAAAACAAAAGATTTCCACCCAAAGGAACCGCAGGGTTAAAGGCAGCGGGATCAAATCTGTAAACGTATTTGTCCAAACCTTTTTCCCGCAGACGATCAGCCACGATGCCTCGGAGGTTTACGATTTCCTGCGCCAGAACCGGATGCAGATCAGGGTCAAACTGCGACCGCAGGGTGCGACGGAACATGAACTCGTCAATTCCCATCGCTTCGACCAGTTTGAACCACCAGTCGCGGATATCCTCAATATCCTCCAGTCCGGCCAACCCCGGATCGACCCATTCTTCGCTTAGTGAATCGGGTGAGTTTCCGGAGCGCACGGCTTCGATCTGACGCCGCGAAGGGACTTTTAAGGCATCATCTTCGTGGTGCGGATGGGTGCGCAGCGGCATCAGCAGGTTATCACCCAGCGTACCGTCAAACAGATACGGCCGGGAATAGGCGTAACCGATGCGGGCTGCGATTACCTTTTGATGCAGGTCGTTGAGGTTATGGCCGGCCATGATGACCTCGCCCTGCGCCGGCATCAACTCGCGCGTCAGCAGCTGTGCCAGAGCACTGCGTTCGGACGCATGCGTGGATTGAATGGCCACACGCGCACCCTGTGGGATGGTCAGATCGATGTCTTCCAGGATCGTCTTGCCGTCATCATCCCGCACGGTCACATTGCGCAGTTCGATTTCGCCGGTCAGACGGGGAATGGTCTCGGGCTCGCCGTCAAAAAGCTCTTCCGGGATCATGTTCGAAGGGGCGAAGCGTTCGGTGACGATCTCCCACCGAAGGGACATATCCTGAACCTGGTTGTAGTAGGTCAACAGGTCTTTCCACGGACCACTCAGATCCTTGTAGGCCCCCAGCGCGGCCACCAGGGCGCCCACCGTTACTTCACCCGTGATCGCCAGATAACCGCCCACCGAATAGAATAGGAACGGGGTTATCTGAGTGATCAGGTTGTTCAGAAATTTCATGAAAAATTTCTTGTTGTAGATCTTGTACCGGATCTCAAACAAGGTGCCCAACCGGTGGCTGAACTGGGCCAGACGATAGCGCCATCCACCATTGGTGCGCAGATCGCTGATGCCCGCGGCACTTTCCCCGATTTCAGAGCTCAGCCGCCGGACTTCCTGAATGCGGTCCTTGTTCAGCAAGTTGATCTGACGTTGCAACTTGGGGATCAGCCATGCTTGGAGAGGGATCAGTGCGATACTGGCGAGGCCGAACCACACACTTTGCATGAACAGAAACGTGACAATGGTCATCATCTGGCCGAACTGGAACACCGGCTGCGCGATGGCGTCGCCCATCAGCCCCCCCATCGGTTCCGCCTCGGAGGTGATCATCGAGACAAGTTCGCCCTGGCTGGTGGTGGCAAAATAGGACTTAGGAAAGCGCATGGACCGGCTGATCAGTGTGAACCGCAGGCGGCGCAGCATGCGTTCGGCCAGCACACCTTTCATCGTATTGATGCGCATTTTCATGAGGCCGCTGGCAATCACGGTAGCCAGAAAGGCAAAGCAAAGGATCATCAGGTACTGAACCTGAGTTACGGTCCATCCGAATATGGTTACCGTGTTGGTAGGCGCACCAATCGCATCATTGATAATCTGCTTTGGCAACTCCAGCGAGGCGTACAGAAACGGGAAAGACAGCACGGTCAGCACCAAGAGGACCAGTTGCTGTTTTTTTGAGTACTTCCAGATGAATGAAAATAGGGTGGGTTCCATGCCCTGCCTTATCGCCTGTTTCGTTGACCTGCGGCACCATGTGAGTATGCCTACGACCAGAGCGCAGACGGTAAGCCGCGTATCACCCTATTGCAAGAATGCGGGCTATGAGAAATCCGCAAAATACCTGCGCTGGTATCCGACCCATTCACAATTCAGGCATTTTCCGAAAGTAATTTATCAAGACGGGTTTAACCCGCGCCTGATCTTTGACTAAAGAGGATCAATTACGGACGATAACAGCATGGGCAGACTTCTGGACCGTTTCTTGAACCATAAGGTTCTTTCACGCTGGCGCCTGGCGGGGCAACAGGCAGACAAGGCCGCATTGCCCACGCTGCGTCGTCAGCGCGATGCGGCTCGGGTGCTGCGGGTACAACTGGATCGTTTGATCCAGAAGGCAGATGGTCGGTTGCTTCGTCCAATGATCGGTTCAACGCAATTTCCCAAACCCCTGGGCACGGATTGGTCCTGGCGCCCGGATCTTTGGCGTGGGCCTTTGGCCCGACCGGGCATAGCGTCGGCTTCGCGCAAGGCAGCGATGGACGGGCAAGCGACACTGTTTCACGATTGTGACCTGGCAGAGATTGCCGTGCGGCAAATCCGGAACCGAAGGGACAAGGATCTGGCGCCTTTCAGTCTAGCGCTTGAAGCATTCGAGTTTCAGGGGACTTTTTTGTCCCTGTCCATCGAGTTGCCGACCGAAGCCGCGGCGGGATTGACCCGGCAACACCTGATGCGGGTCGATGCGGTCATCGAGGCCGAACGACCCACCGGAGGTTTTGCCCGGCTAAACATCCAGCACGGGCCCAACACCGAGCAGGTCCTGAGGGAACTGGAAATGACCAACCCAGACGTTTCGGTGGATTTTGATCTCGCGCACCTGAACATCAACGAGCGCAGGATTGAAAAAGTCTGGCTGGACCTGATCCTTGACCGGCCAACCATGAACCGGATAGTCCTGCGCGATCTGACCTTCTGTCGCCATCACCGGGCGGACATGTAAATGGAAAACCCATGGCCGATATCACATTGACCCCGACCCGGTTCGAAAACGGTATTTGGGAAGGACATCTGTCCAGCCCAAAAACCCCAGTGATTGAGGTTCTGTGCCACAGCGAAACGATTCCGGGCATTGAGGTCGCGCCAGTCAGCGACGGGTGGAATTTGCGCTTTCCCGTTCCGGTTTCGGCCTTGTCCGAAGGCATTCATACCTTTGTTATCTGCGATGCCACCTCGGGTCAGAAACTGGAGTCCTTTTCAGTAATTGCCGGGTCTCCTGCAGCGGATGACCTGCAAGCCGAGGTCGCCCTGTTGCGCGCCGAGCTGGACATGCTGAAACGCGCTTTCCGTCGAATGCAAAGCCAGGATCGGTGAACACTTTGGGGTATCAGTGACGGCCCAGAAGGAATTTTCCTGTTATTTCCGCATTTTCCGTGCATCATTAAAGGATCGGGATCAAGCGGGGTAACCCAATGGACCGCACGAGCATCGTAAAGGTCATCACTCTGATGGTGACGGCATTTGGCATCGGCATCGATTTCACGGGCGCGCTGATGCTGGTCCCGGCCATTGAGAACAGCTTTGATGCGGATATCACCAGTACGCAATGGGTGCTGAACATCTACGCGCTGTTCTTTGCGATGACGATGGTTACCGGTGGACGCCTTGGCGACATGTACGGACATCGCAAAGTGATGATCATCGGTCTTTCGATCTTTCTGTTTGCTTCGATTCTTTGCTTTGTGTCGCCGGGGCTGGACTATCTGATCGGTGCCCGTGCGTTGCAGGGGATCGGCGCGGGATGCGTCTGGCCCTGCACACTGGCTTTTGGCGCGACCAAAGTGTCCAAACCTGAACACCGGGCGATGGTGATGGGGCTGATCCTTGCAGGCGTGACCACCGGCAATGTCTTCGGCCCGATGATCAGCGGCGCGGCTGTCGACTTCGGTGACTGGCGGTTTTTCTTTCTGGCGAATGTCGTGTTTTCGAGCATCTCGATAACGACAGCGGTCCTGCTGATGGAAAAGGAAACTCAGCACAAGCAGGGCGAGCATATCGATTTCGCCGGATTGGGCGTTCTGTCCTTTGCGGTTTTGCTGTTGCTCTACGGCCTGGATGTTGGCGCGGATTGGGGATGGACCTCTGTTCCGTTGCTCCTGTTGTTCTTCGTCAGCGCGGTTCTCTTCGTTCTATTCCCAAGGGTCGAAAAGCGGGTAAAGGAACCGCTGCTGCTGCCTCAACTGATGCAGAACCGAGAATTTCTGATCACGCTGGGGCTGAATATGTTCAACGTTTCAGCGGCCTTCGTTGCGCTGCTTTATTTTCCACAATACATGCAAAAGGTGCTTGGCTGGTCGGTTTTTCAGTCCGCCTTAGGGCTTGCGCCGTTGACGGTATTGCTGGCTGTCGGGTCCATCATCTCAGGTACATTGTACAATGACTTCGGCCCCAAACGCCTGCTGTTTTGGGGCTATATTTGCGCCACCGTGGGCGCGGCAAGCATTGTGGTGATGCCGGAAAGTCTGGGCTATTTCCAGATCCTGCCGGGCATGGCGCTGATCGGGCTTGGCGCAACCCTTACTGTGGGTCCGTCGGGCACTGCAGCGGTTTGTGCTGTAAAGCCCGAGCGTGCAGGACTGGTAGGCGGCCTCAGCTTCATGACGCATCTGGTATACGGTGCAATCTCGGTCGCGTGCGCTACTGCCATCATGTATGTCGCCAGCCTGTCCAGTCTTCGCAATCTGCTCAGTGAAGCTGGCATAAAGATGTCCGAAGCCGATCAGAAAACCATAAACGGCGGTACACTGGACACGGCTTCGGCGCAGGTAGTCATGCAGAAACTGAGTTCAGCCGAGGCTGAAAAAGTCAAAACTGCAATCGCGGCCGCATTTGATACCGGCATGAACATGGCTTTTGTCTTTGCCGCATTTTCGGTCGCGTTCGGGATCGTACTGGCGTTGATGTTGGACGAAAAGAAATTGCACAAAGTCGAAGGCTGAACGCCAAAAAAAAGGGCCGCTTCATGCTGCGGCCCCCTGATCGTGTTCCCGGTTACTGCGAGGGCCCGGTAGGATTCATTGCCGCCAACCCTTTCAGGATGTCGATGGCATAAGCCAGTTGATAATCCTCTTTGCGCAATTCGGCGGTTTTTTCCGCTTTGGCACGATCTTCTTCGATCTGACGAATTTCATCGTCGCTGAGGCTGTCATTATTCAGGCTGCCCCGCAGTTGCGCCTCGGAGCGGGTGCGGGCATTCGACTCGTCTTCCTCTTCGTTTGCAGGCGCGGGGCGCGGTTGTTCGACGATAATGTCGGGGCTGACACCCAATGCCTGAATCGAGCGGCCAGACGGAGTGTAGTACCGCGACGTGGTAAGCCGCATGGCTCCATCGCCGCGCAGGGGCATGACTGTCTGGACCGATCCCTTGCCAAAACTCTTAGTGCCCACAACGATGGCCCGGTGGTGATCCTGAAGCGCACCGGCAACGATTTCCGAGGCCGAAGCCGAACCTCCGTTGATTAGAACCACAATAGGTTTGCCTTCAGCCAGATCGCCGGGTGTTGCGTTGAAACGCTCGCCATCCTGGGGATCGCGACCACGGGTCGAGACAATCTCGCCCTCATTCAGGAAGGCATCGGACACTTTGATTGCCTGTGTCAGCAAACCGCCCGGGTTGTTTCTCAGGTCCAGTACGATCCCATTGACGTTTTCGATGCCGCCGGCCTCTTCAATCTGTTCCTCAAGCCCGGATTCCAGATTGGGAAAGGTCTGGTCGTTGAAAGTGGTCACACGCAAGACAACGCTGGTACCTTCGGTGCGGGCCCGAACAGCAGTCAGCTTGATTGTGTCTCGGATGATGGTGATATCGAAAGGTTCCTGTTCACCTTCGCGCACGACGGTGATCACGATCTCGGACCCGACCGGCCCGCGCATCAGTTCCACCGCCTTGTCCAGCGTCAAACCCAGAATGCTCTCGCCATCCACATGCGTGATGAAATCACCCGCTTCGATCCCCGCGGCGTCTGCTGGCGTGTCATCGATGGGAGAGACGACTTTGACATAGCCCTCTTCCTGTGTGACCTCGATACCCAGACCGCCAAACTCGCCGCGAGTCTGCACGCGCATCTGCTCGGCATCATCAGGCGACAAATAGCTGGAATGCGGGTCCAACGAGGTCAGCATGCCATCAATTGCGGCTTCGATCAGTTCTTCCGGCTCTACCTCTTCAACGTATTGGGCGCGTATGCGTTCGAAGATGTCTCCGAACAGATCCAGTTGTTCATAGACGCTGGCCTTGTTTTCAGCCTCCTGCGCAAGCAACGGTCCCGCGATCTGAGTTGTTGCGATCATCCCTGCCAAGGTCCCGGCTATTCCGGCGATCAGAAATCTTTTCATACTCGTCTATCCATTCCTATCCGTCTGAAACCACGCTTCCGGGTCAACGGGAGTGTTATCTTGTCTTACCTCTATATAGAGCGTTTCTGACCGATCAGTTCCAGTGCCATCACCGCTTGTTGACATAATTGCGCCGATTCCGGGTGTCTCTCCGGGCATCAGGCCCACCGGAGTGCCTTCGGGAATCACCTCTCCGGCCTGACCATAGACCTCCTGCAGGCCCGAGAACACAAACAACAAACCCGGTTGAGGCTCGAGGATCACAAGATTGCCCAGATCCAGCAACGGGCCGCGGTATCGGATGGTCGCCGCTGTTGGCGTGGTAACCAACGCCCGCGGGCGTGTGCCAAGAAGAAGTCCGGGCCGCGTGACGCCCGCGGCGTCCGTTTCCCCGGCCCTATGCAGCAACACGCCCTGTACCGGCAGCGATATGCCGCCCTTTCTGTCTGAAACGCTGGCGTGCGACTCGATTATCTCACCGGCTGAAATCTCTGACAATCCGCTTGCAAACCCATCGAGCGTTTCCGTGGAAGAGATCAGGATTGCCGTGCGCACCGGATCTTCCACAAAGCGGCGTGGAAGGTCAGTCCGATCCGCTATGGCTTCGCTTAAGCGAGTACGGGCGTCCTGAACACCGGTCAGGCCCTCAGTCAGGGTCTTTGCGGCGCTTTGCTGCAACTGGCGCAGGGTTTTGACTTCGTTCAGATCATTTGACAGCGCCTGTGCCTGCGCAGACAGACCGGGCGTGACTTCAGATAGCATCATCCCTGTACGCGCTGCACCCAATGGCCCGGACGGGTGCAACATCAATACAGGTGGCGCGGTCGTTTCGATCGTTTGAAGTACGCCCAGCAACTGCGCAATGTCCTTTTCGCTGGCCCTCAGTTCGGCGCTGAGTTGCGCTTCGCGCAGGGTTGCCTTTCGCAAACCGTCCCGCATGACTGTCAGTCCGGCCTCGAATGCCTGGATCGTTTCTGTCAGGGCGCGCACTCGATCCCGGGCGCTGTCGGCCTCGGTCAATGCGATCGAAGCTTTTTCCAGCATCCGCGCAGCTTCCAAAGCCGCCTGAGACGGGTCACTTTGAGCCTGAGCGGGAACCGCCCAGAGAAACAAAGCTACGGCAGCGGCCGTTACCCTCATGTCAGCAGACTTTCCCCGTTCATTTCCGGCGGTTTGGGCAGACCCATCAGTGCCAACAAAGTGGGTGCCAGATCGGACAGGCGACCGTCCCGCAAGCGCGCACCCTCTGGCCCGCCGACCAAAGCGACAGGTACCGGATTCAAAGTATGCGCCGTATGGGGACCCCCCGTATCAGGGTCCACCATGACCTCGCAATTGCCGTGATCCGCGGTAACGATCATCGCGCCGCCAGCCTTTTGCAGGGCGGCAACCACCTGGGCCAGACCCTTATCCACCGCCTCGCAAGCTCTGATGGCGGCCTGCAGATCACCGGTATGCCCAACCATGTCCGGGTTGGCATAGTTGGTGACGATCAGATCATATCCTTCCCCAATCGCCTCGACAAACTTAGCCGTGACCTCGGCCGACGACATCTCGGGCTGCAGATCATATGTCGCCACTTTCGGCGATTTGGGCATATAACGGTCTTCACCTATTTCAGGTGTTTCCTTGCCGCCGTTCAGAAAAAAGGTGACGTGCGGATATTTTTCGGTCTCGGCGAGCCTGAATTGACGAAGACCCTGTTTCGCAACCCACTCGCCCAGAGTGTTGACGATGTCGCGTTTGGGAAACACAGTCGTCATATAGGCATTGTGATCGTCAGAGTATTCAACCATGCCCAGCAAGGCCGACAGGTGTGGGTGCGCACCCGTGTCGAATTCGGCAAACCCAGGCTCACCAATGGCGCGCAGTATTTCACGGGCGCGGTCAGCGCGGAAATTGAGGCAGAAGAACCCGTCGCCATCCAATAGGCCGTGGTAACCATCCAGAACGCTCGGGGTAATGAACTCATCGGTCTCGGACTGGTCGTAGGCGTGATCGACTGCGGAATGAGCGTTCGGAACCACACGCCCCTGCCCTTTGACAATGGCATTGTAGGCTTCTGACACCCTCTCCCACCGATTGTCGCGATCCATTGCGAAATAGCGTCCGCTGACCGTGACAACCCGCGCGCCTTCAGGCAAGCGGTCTTCCAGTTCCGCAATGTAGGAAAATGCAGATTTCGGAGCCACATCGCGCCCATCGGTGATCGCGTGCAAAACAACCGGAACGCCTGCGTCGTCAATGGCATTGGCCGCTGCAACAATGTGGTTCAGATGCCCGTGGACACCACCGTCCGAGACCAGACCCATAAGATGCGCGGTACCTCCCGCGGCTTTCACCTTAGCGATGAATTCCTTCAGGGCCGCATTGTCAAAGAACGTCCCGTCCTCGATTGCCAGGTCGATTTGTCCGAGATCCATCGCCACCACGCGACCAGCGCCGATATTGGTGTGCCCGACTTCGGAATTCCCCATTTGCCCGCTGGGCAGACCCACATCGGGCCCGTGGGTGATCAGTGTCGCATGCGGCCCATTGGCCATGATCGCGTCAAAAGTCGGCGTATTTGCCAGAAAGGGCGCGTTGGCCGCGGTGTCATCCGACAGGCCCCAACCATCGAGAATGCACAAAACAACTGGCTTGGGCGCGGTCATTGGGGACTCCGGTTACTGCTCTTGGCCATCTTCTACCCCCTGCCCGCCTTGGCGTGAACCGCCTTTCGGGCAATCGGAGAGGAATTGTGTGGCTGGTCTGGCAGCCCCAGCCTTAGCTTTCCATCTGCTGCAGTATCTTCTTGGCGCGTTTGCATTGCAACTGATCGCGCAGGGGACTGTCGGGATCGATGTCCTTTTTACAGACCACGCATTTGTCGGCGCCGGAAATCGCGTTCAAACCACCGCAGCTGCCCTTGATGGTTTTGCCCATCAACAGCACACCCAAGGACATACCGACCACAATGATCAGCAAAAGGATGAATGCCAGAATAAAGGTGCTCATCTCGGTATCCGCCCCTCAGTTCGATCCCAGTGTATCACTGAATGCGCTGCTTTGTACCGTGATATAGGCATCATCTCCAGCATTGACATCTCGCGAGATGAAGAACACGGCAAGATCATGCTCTTCGGCCAGTTCCAACCCTTTTTCCTGCCCCAACGCCAGCATCGCCGTCGCCCACGCGTCAGCCAGCATTGCATCTTCCGCCAGAACCGTGACTGAGGTTGTCCTGTGGGTGATCGGACGGCCAGTGGTTGGGTCAATGATATGCGAATACCGAATGCCATCCTGTTCGAAGAAATTCTTGTAGTCGCCCGAGGTGGCCATGCCCAAATCGTCCAGTGGCACAATCAACTGAATGCTTTGTGAGCCGGTTTCGGGTTTTTCCACGCCAATACGCCAGCTTTCGCCTTTTTCGTTTTCGCCCTTGGCAACCAGATCACCACCGATCTCGACCATGTAATTCTCGACCCCGGCTTCTTGCAGGGCAGCCGCCACTGCATCAATGCCATAGCCCTTGGCGATAGCCGACAGGTTGATGCCAACGGCCGGATCGGATTTCGTCAGGGTGCCGGCCTCACGGTCGAGATTCAGCAGACGCGCCTGCCCCACCGATTCCAAGGCCGTGCGTATATCGACCTCGGCCGGAACCGGATCTTCGGGCTTGCGCGGGCCAAACCCCCACAGCTCGATGAGCGGGCCAAGCGTAATGTCGAATGTTCCGTTGCTTTTGGCATGCACGTCGTTCGCCGCTTCGATCACCAGCGCGAATTCGTCGGAAACCGCAATCGGGCCCGTGTCTTTTGAGGCTGAGAATGTCGAAACCTCGGAATTCGGATCCCAGTTGGACATCTTTGCATTAACGCGCGCCAGCGTGTCCTGCACGGCGGTTCCAAGCGCGGTTTCGTCCAGATCATCTCCAATAGCGGTGATATTGAAGGTTGTTCCCATCGTCTCACCCGACAGGCGCACGACATCGGGTTCTTTGTCGAACAGGCAGCCAGAAACAAAAAGTGCATAGGCCAGAGCCGTCAAAAGGCGCATTGGGCGTTCTCCTGGAAAAAACCGTGCCCGGCATATGCCAGCGGCCCCAATCAGAGTCAAACCGGCCTAGAGTTTCAACGGCACGAACCCGAGTACAAGTAGTCCGAGGGCCGCCGGAACTCCGAACAGCCATGCACGCTTCTGCCATCCAGGAGGCTGCTGTTTCCACAGCTTCCGAAAATTGTGCCCACAGATCACGACGCCGAAAAAGATCAAAGCGGCTATGGGAGGGGTGAGATACAACTGGCTCACGTGGCCGGATTTCCTTGTAAAGTGGCGGAGTTGCGCCAGTTTATGAATTTGCACCCTATACAGAGTTTGTCCCTGCGCTAAGGTGAACCAGACAGCCAAATTCTGTGAAAGAGGAGACCGCCAATGGCCCCAAGCTCTTACCAGCCCCCGACACGCGGCGACAAGGGCGAGCCCGCCACCCGCAGCCAAACCGTCGAGTCGAATTTGTCGCAGACACAGTCAACCGTGGCCAGGCTTCTGGAAGGCAAGGGGGATGCGGTTTTTGCCGTTCGGCCAAACGACACAATTCATGCTGTCGTGGATATTTTGAAGGAAAAACGTATCGGTGCCGTTGTCGTGACAGATCAGAATGGCGCACTGCAGGGCATTTTGTCGGAGCGCGACATCGTGCGGCGCATGGCAGACACGCCGGGGCAAACCCTGCCGCAATCGGTCGAAGACCTCATGACGCACGAGGTGCATACCTGCGCCCCCGAGGATCGGCTGATGGACGTACTGAAAACCATGACCGAAGGACGTTTCCGCCACATGCCGGTGCTCAGTGATGGCCATTTGCGTGGAATAATAACCATAGGCGACGTGGTGCATTTCCGGCTGAAAGAGCTGGAATATGAAGCCCTTAGAATGAAGCAGATGATCGTTGGCTAGTTAACCTCGGGCTCCAAGGAGCTGAGACTACGCGCTCCAGGCATTGTCCTGGTGCCAAATACAGCATCGGTCAAATAAATCGCAACACCAGCCTGCGCGATCACCGATGCATCGTGCAGTACCAGACGAAACGATCGTTTCTTGGCAAATTGGTTCTCAGGCCATCCTCGCACAGAATTGGGCTTGAGACAGATGACCCGGCATCCGGTGATCTGTCGAGGCCTGAATCTGCGTGGAAAGCACATACGGCTGACACGCTATTGCACATTCAGGTCCAAATCTCATGGATTTCGCGTTCTCGCGGTTTGCGGCCCATCACCCAACGCTTGGCGTTTTGAATGACAACTGGCCACTACAACCGTTCATCAGCCTGTTGAAATGAACCGAGCGTTACCGACGGAAATTTCGACCGCTGTCAGACGTCCGGTCGCGAACGCGCCCGTGTCGATGGAAATGACGCCGTTTGCAGCACTTAGGTCCGCGACGATGGTATGGCCGTGAACCACCCATTGTCCGTCGCTGCGTCGGATCTGCGAAAACTGGCGTCGACCCCATAGGCATGTTTGCCTGTGCTGGTTCTCAATGGGACGGGCCGGATCAAGGGCCGCGTGAACCGCCGTTACATTGCCGCTGGTCCAAATCAGCGGGCGCTTTTGGACCCAAGTCAAAAGCGTGCCCCCCATTGCCTGTCGCAACCGGGCTGCAACATCGACGAATTCTTCGTCGTCCAGCGCCTCGTCGATCCCTGTCACACCAAAGGATGCCAGGGTTTGCACCCCCCCGTTTCTCAGCCACAATCGGCTGCTGTATTCGGGCGTATTCAGAAATTGCAGCATCATTTCCTCATGGTTTCCCATGAGACAGACGATCCGCCGATCGGTTTGCGTGTCGAGGTTATGCAGGAACCGAAGAACTTGCGCACTTTGGTTCCCGCGATCGATGTAATCTCCGACAAAGACAAGAGGGCACCCGGGATCCAAACGGTCCAGAAGCGATTGAAGAAGGTCAAACCGCCCATGAATGTCGCCAATTGCAAAAAACCGCTCGTCAGGCGCAAGCGCCGACAATTCCTCACTTTCTGGTGCCGGTTTACCGAACAGTTTTTTGAACCAAGTCAGTCTCATTAGATTTGATCAGTACCTTGGTGCGCATCCCGGGGCAATTGTCCCCTGGGGCTCGGCGTGTACCGTCCGTTGCGCAGATTTCGGGCAAACCTCGTTCAGTCAAGCATAACGTTTGGCTTGCCAACTCAATCCCGACCGTTGGTGATGCGGAACAAGTCGTTCAGAATGGTGGGTTCATATGTGGCTCTACGGGGACTCCGAACCCGTTGACGAAAACGCAGAAAGGTCACCAAGCGCCGCTGTGGATCTGGCGAATGGCTGACAAACTGGGAAAACCTCTTGACCTTGCTCAAGGGAAAGTATCCCTGAGAACCAAGAGTAAGTTATGCATCCGAGGGTTACATGAAACGAGTTCTGGTCACTGGTTCAGCGGGATTTATCGGGTTTCACCTTGCCGAGCTGCTGCTGTCAGAAGGGTACCGTGTGCATGGCTACGACGGAATGACGGACTATTACGATGTCGCACTCAAACAGCGCCGCCATCAGATGCTGTTGCAAAAACCCGGCTTCACCGCCACCGAAGACCTGCTGGAAAACCACGAGCGCCTGATGCAGGTGGCCGAGGAGTTTCAGCCCGAAGTGATCGTTCACTTGGCCGCACAGGCCGGAGTACGCTACAGCCTTGAACACCCGCGCAGCTATATCGACTCGAATGTCGTGGGCACCTTCAACGTTATGGAGATTGCCCGACAACATAAGGTGGATCACCTGCTGATGGCCTCGACTTCTTCCATCTATGGCGCCAGCGAAGATATGCCCTTTACCGAAGTGCAGAAAGTCGACAACCAGCTGACCATCTATGCCGCGACCAAAAAGGCGAATGAGGCGATGGGCCATTCCTATGCCCATCTTTGGGACCTTCCGACAACCATGTTCCGGTTCTTCACGGTCTACGGCACCTGGGGCCGGCCTGACCTGGCCTATTTCAAATTTGTGGCGGCGATATTGGATGGCCGCCCAATAGACATCTACAATCACGGCGACATGTTTCGCGATTTCACTCATGTGGAAGACCTTGTACGCGGCATCCGGTTGTTGATGGAAGTTCCCCCGGTCCGGCCGGCCAGCAGCGATGAAATTGAGGAAGGCGACAGCCTGTCCCCGGTCGCGCCCTATCGCGTCGTCAATATCGGCAATGGCGACAAGGTGCGCCTGATGGATTTCATCGAAGCCATCGAAGATGCGGTGGGTCAGAAAGCCATCCGGAACTATATGCCGATGCAGTTGGGTGACGTACCGGCAACCTGGGCCGATAACAGCCTGTTGCAACGACTGACAGGGTACCGGCCGCAAACTGCGTTCAAGGACGGTATTAACGAATTCGTCAAATGGTATCGCGACTATTACGGCAAGTGACGACGTTCGAAACCGGACCTTCCGGCCCCTCACCCCAAAAAGAAAACCGGCGCTTTATGTGCCGGTTCCTTTTTTCTTATCCGCCAAAATCGTCGAGCATGATGTCTTCGCGATCCACGCCCAGATCCAGCAACATGTTGATGACCGACTGGTTCATGATTGGCGGGCCGCACATGTAGTATTCGCAGTCTTCCGGCGCCGGGTGGTTCTTGAGGTATTCCTCGTACAGAACATTGTGGATGAAGCCGGTGTAACCTTTCCAGTCATCCTCGGGCTGCGCGTCGGACAACGCGACATGCCATTCGAAATTCGGGAATTCCGCGGCAAGCTGGTCGAAGTCCTCGACAAAGAACATCTCTTTCTTGGAACGCGCACCGTACCAGAAGGTGATCTTGCGATCCTTGTTCTTCAAACGCTTGAGCTGGTCGAAGATGTGGCTGCGCATCGGCGCCATGCCGGCACCGCCGCCGATGAAGACCATCTCTTTGTTGGTCTCGCGTGCGAAGAACTCACCGAACGGACCCGAGATCGTGACCTTGTCACCCGGTTTCAGGTTGAAGATATACGAGGACATCTGGCCCGGCGGGATACCTTCCGAGCCCGGAGGCGGTGAAGCGACCCGGACGTTTAGCATAATCATGCCCTTTTCGTCCGGATAGTTGGCCATCGAATAGGCACGCTCGATCGGTTCGTTCACCATGGACTTGTATTGCCACAGATTGAAGCGATCCCAATCTTCGCGGTACTCCTCTTCGACATCGAAATCGGTATAGGCCAGCTGGTGTGCAGGCGCTTCGATCTGGATGTAGCCACCGGCGCGAAAGTTGACGTCTTCGCCTTCAGGCAGGTCCAGCGTCAGCGCCTTGATGAAGGTCGCCACGTTCTCGTTCGAACGAACGGTGCATTCCCACTTCTTGACGCCGAAGACCTCTTCGGGAACTTCGATGTTCATATCCTGCTTGACCGCCACCTGACAGGACAGGCGGTCGCCACAGGCGGCCTCGCGCTTGGTGATATGGCTTTCCTCGGTCGGCAGGATCGAGCCGCCACCCGAGTGCACCCGAACACGGCATTGGGCGCAAGTGCCACCACCGCCGCAGGCGGACGGGACAAAGAGTTTCTCGGCCGCAAGCGTCTGAAGCAACTTGCCGCCTGCAGGAACCGAAATTGTTTTCTCACCGTTGATGGTGATGTTGACGTTTCCGGTCGACACCAGTTTGGACCGGGCGGCCATGATGATCGCCACCAATGCCAGAACGATCAGCGTGAAAAGGATGACGCCTAAGCTAAACGTTTCCATCGGCCCCTCCTTACAGTTTCACGCCCGAGAAGGACATGAAGGCCATCGCCATCAGTCCCGCGGTGATGAAGGTGATCCCCAGACCCTGAAGGCCATCGGGAATGTCCGAGTATTTCAGCTTTTCCCGAACGCCCGCCATCGCGGTGATTGCCAGCGCCCAGCCAAAGCCGGAAGACAGACCATAGGTCGCGGCTTCGGCAAAGTTATAGTCGCGCTCCACCATAAACAGCGAACCACCCAGGATGGCGCAGTTCACCGTGATCAGCGGCAGGAAGATCCCCAGCGCGTTGTAGAGCGGCGGGAAATACTTATCCAGGATCATCTCGAGTATCTGAACCATCGCTGCGATCACGCCGATATACGAGATCAGGCCAAGGAAGGTCAGGTCCACATCGGGGAAGCCGGCCCATGCCAACGCACCCGGTTTCAACAGGTAGTTCAGCAGCAGATTGTTGGTCGGCACAGTGATCGCCTGCACCAGCATCACCGAGATACCCAGACCCAGCGCGGTCGAAATCTTCTTGGACACGGCGATGAATGTACACATGCCGAGGAAGAAGCTGAGCGCAAGGTTTTCAACAAAGATGGCCTTTACGGCCAGAGAGATGAGCCCTTCCATCAGTGCGCCTCTACCTGCTGGATTTTGTATTCACGCTCTTCCACCTGGTTCGGCTTCCATGTGCGGAATGCCCAGATGATCAGACCGATGATGAAAAACGCCGAGGGCGGCAGCAGCAGCATGCCGTTGGGCACGTACCAGCCGCCATTGTTCACGGTCTCGAGGATTGTCACACCGAACAGGGATCCCGCTCCGAACAATTCGCGAATAAAGCCGACCAGCAGCAGGATCAGGCCGTAGCCCATTCCGTTGCCCATGCCGTCGATAAACGACGCAACCGGTGGGTTCTTCATCGCAAACGCCTCGGCGCGTCCCATCACGATACAGTTGGTGATGATCAGGCCAACGAAGACCGAGAGGGTTTTCGAAATCTCAAAAGCGTAGGCCTTGAGAATCTGATCCACCAGGATCACCAGCGAGGCGATGATCACCATCTGCACGATGATCCGGATCGAACCCGGGATCTGGTTGCGCAGGCACGAGATGAAGAAGGACGAGAACGAGGTCACAAAGATCACTGCCAGCGCCATCACGATGGACACTTGCAGCGAAGAGGTCACCGCAAGCGCCGAACAGATGCCCAACACCTGCAGCGTGATCGGGTTGTTGTCGACAAGCGGGTCGACCAGCATCTCTTTCTTGGTCTGAGACATCAGAATTCTCCTGCTTGCAGTTTGGCCAGGAACGGAGCGTAGCCCGCGTCGCCCATCCAGAATTTCACCAGGTTATCGACACCGACCGAGGTCAGCGTGGCGCCGGCCAACGCATCGACATAGAATTCGGGTCCGGCGGCGGGTTGCGATTTGGCGACGGTAATCTGAAGATCGCCGGCATCGTCACGCAGTTTCTTTCCGCTCCACAGTGCTTTCCAGCGCGGGTTGTCCACCTCGGCCCCAAGGCCGGGGGTTTCGCCATGCTGATAGAACTGCAGGCCGAAGATATCGTTGCCGTTGTTTTCCAGCGCGATAAAGCCATATAGCGTGGACCACAGGCCATAGCCGTGCAGTGGCAGGATCACTTTGTCCAGATCACCAGCGTCGTCGCGCAGCAGATAGATCACGCGGTACTTGGACTTGCGGCCAATGCCCGCTGGATCATCATCGAGTGCCACGCTCAGCTCAGGATCGCTGGCTGCGGCAATATCGTCGAACGTCGCCGGGTCGAATTGGTCATCGACGAATTCGCCAGTGGTCAGTTCCAATACGTGTGGCTCGAACGCTGCGAAGGCTTCGGTTACGTCGATGCCGGGTTCATAGACACCGGCCACCTGCAATACGTTGACCTGCTTGTCCTTTAGCGCGTTGGCCTCCTGCACCGGGCGCAGGCTGACCGCAGCGGCGGACACGATCATCGACGCGACAAGGCAGACGGCGACGGCGATAAAGATCGTCTTGCCGACGGAATCCGGCGAAGCCGCCAGAAACTTGGCAATCGCGCCTTTGGGTTCCGGGGATTGCGTATCAGACATGGCGACGCGCCCTCCGTTTGATGTTTGCCTGCACGACGAAATAGTCGATCAGCGGTGCGAAGACGTTGCCGAACAGAATGGCCAGCATCATGCCTTCGGGGAAGGCCGGGTTCACCACACGGATCAACACAACCATGACACCGATCAGCGCGCCGTAGATGTAGCGGCCCATGTTGGTGTGGCTGGCGGAAACCGGTTCAGTCACCATGAAAGCCAGACCAAAGGCGTAACCACCCAATACAACATGCCAGTACCAAGGCATCGCGAACATCGGGTTGGTATCTGATCCGATCAGGTTCAGCAGCCAGGTAAACACGATTGTCCCGGCCAGACAGCCGACGATCAGGCGATAGTTGGCAATCTTGGTGATCAGCAGGAAGGCAAGGCCGATGATACAGGCCAATGTCGAGGTCTCACCAAAGCTGCCCTGAATGGTACCATAGAAGGCGTTCCACCATGTGATGCCGTCGGCGGCCAGCGCCTGATATCCATCTGCTGCCGAAACAGCCAGTGCGGTTGCGCCCGAGAATCCGTCAACAGGTGTCCATATCGCATCGCCCGACATTTGTGCCGGATAGGCGAAATACAGAAAGGCACGACCCACAAGCGCGGGATTGAGGAAGTTCTTGCCGGTGCCGCCGAACACCTCTTTGCCGATCACTACCCCGAAGATGATGCCCAAAGCGACCTGCCACAGGGGCGTGGTCGCAGGCATAATCAGCGTGTAAAGCATTGAGGTAACAAGAAAACCCTCGTTCACTTCATGGCCGCGCACGGTGGCAAAGATAACCTCGAAGATACCGCCTGCGACAAGCGTGACTATGTAGATCGGCAGAAAGTACAGCAACCCGTGCACCACGTTTGCAAAGATACTGGACGGGTCCAGAGAAATGCCGAACAACTGCAAAAGGGCGATCCGCCAGCCGGTGGCCGAGTCCGGACCCAGCGTGGCAATGGCCGAATTGGCCTGATAGCCGGTGTTCCACATCCCCCACAAGATACAGGGGATCGTCGCGATCACGACGTAAGTCATGATCCGCTTCATATCCACATAAGACCGCGCGTGGGGGGCGACAGTGGTTACGGTTTTCGGAGTATAGATGAAACTTTCCACCATCTCGTAGATGGGGAAAAACTTCTCGTACTTGCCGCCCTTGGTAAAGTTCGGCTCGATCCGGTCAAAGAAGTTGCGCAAACCCATTCGGATCAGCCCTCCTTTTCAATCTTGGTCAGGCAGTCGCGCAGCGCCAACCCGTATTCATATTTCGCCGGGCAGGCAAAGCCGACAAGGCCCAGATCCTCTTCGTCCAACTCCAGCGCACCCAGCGCCTGTGCGGTGTCGGTGTCCATCACCAGCAGCGCGCGCAGCAACTGCGTCGGCAGGTAATCCTGCGGCATCAGCTCCTCGAACGTGCCGGTGGGCACCATCGCCCGGCGGCCACCATTCAGGTTACTGGTGAAAGCAAACAGTTTCTTGGCAAAGGCCGAGCCCAGAACCGGCTGCACGGCGTATTTCGATGGCATCGGACGAATCCAGCCCATCGGGATCTGGTCGGGGTCCTCGCGAATGATGGTGATCTGGCGCGCAAAACGCCCCAAATACGCGGTCGGTCCTTCCGCATGCTGCCCGGACAGGACCGATCCCGAAATAATGCGCGCCGCCCCGTCAATATTGACCTCATGACGGGTCAGATCCTCGGTCGAGGCCC
The DNA here is from genome assembly GCF_057220975.1 of Ruegeria sp. HKCCD9138. NCBI lineage: Bacteria > Pseudomonadati > Pseudomonadota > Alphaproteobacteria > Rhodobacterales > Roseobacteraceae > Ruegeria > Ruegeria sp. HKCCD9138. The sequence continues at coordinate 79,632 of NZ_JBWVAZ010000006.1, forward strand.
CCATAACGGTTCGGATCAGGCGCGGCTGCCGGGCACCCGGCCCTGTCAGGCCGATCACGATGTTCGGATCCAGATGCCCGGATTGCATCAGGCGACCAATGGCGACTACGTCCTGATAGCCGACGGTCCAGACCTGCTTATCCCCGGCCAGAGGCTCAAGAAAATGGATATGCGTACCTGCCAGCCCTGCAGGATGAGGGCCGGAAAACCCGGCTGTTTCGACACCCGGCAGATCGGCGCCGAGGATCGCGGCACCGTCCTTCTGGCAGAGATAGGTCTTGCCATCCGTCAATTGCGACACGGCAGCTAGACCCGCTGCGAATGCCTCACCGGCATCAGCGATAATCAGGGCTGCATCAGGCGCCAGCGGATCGGTGTCCATGGCAGTGACGAAGATCGAAGCTGGTTTACTACCGGGTTCCGGCATTTTCGAGTACGGTCGGGTCCGGAAAGCCGTCCACAAACCGGCGGCACAGAGTTTTGCGGTAACGCCTTCGGCACTGCCCGCATCGCCGGTGCCCGAGAAATCGACGCCTGGGTCATTGGCGTCGGAAACTTCGATCACAACGCTTTGCAACACGCGGCGGGCGCCGCGATTGATCGCGACGACCTTGCCGGTAAGGGGCGCGACCATCATAGCGTCCGGCGCATCCTTGTGACAGAACAGCGGAGTGCCGCGCTGAACCTCGTCGCCTTCCTGCACCAGCATCCGGGGTTTCAGGCCGATGTAATCACCGCCCAATACGGCCACCGTGGAAAACTCCGGTCCTGGCTGGATGGTCTGATCGGGTGCGCCTTCTATCGGCAGGTCCAACCCTTTTTTCAGTTTGAAAGTTTGCATGTGGCTACGTTCTTCCAAGCTTTTTTCCTGCGCCCGCTGATTGCGACGTCCCGTTAGGGGTCATCCAATAGCTTGGCTTTTTTCGGCAACGGTCGCAAAAGCGGCGAAAACCGTCCAAAATCCGTAGGCGTTATTCCGATTACGGCTCCTTTACGCGGGGATGGGGCCAAACGCAAACCTGTTACCGCAGAAACTGGTGGCCGATCAGCATTTTTTCTATGGATATGCCGCGATTCCGGGCTGTTTGACCACACTCATTTGCCGGTCGCACCCAATGGCTATCCGGTGTAAGCAGCCAAAATGGAAAATGCCGATGAACAAGAGATATTCCTGATTGCCACACCAGGGCTCGAAGCGCCTTTGTTCGCCGAAACCGTCCAAAACGGATTCGCCGCTGCGCGGATCGTTCCTGGCGGTGTCGTTTGCCGGGGAAGCTGGCCTGAAGTCTGGCGGGCAAACCTTGTGCTACGGGGGGCCAACAAGGTTCTCGTTCGTCTGGGCAGTTTTCCGGCCGTGCATCTTGCGCAGCTTGATAAGCGCGCCCGTAAGTTTCCCTGGACCGGCGTGTTGCGCCCCGACATCCCGGTCAAAGTAGAGGCGACCAGCCGAAAATCACGCATCTACCATGCCGGGGCTGCGCGTCAGCGCGTGGAAAAAGCCATAGCTGAGACGCTCGGCGCTCCCATCTCGTCCGATGCCACATTGCGCGTCCTGCTGCGAATCGAAAAGGACATCTGCACGTTCTCGGTCGACAGTTCGGGCGAGCCTTTGCACAAACGAGGTCACAAATCCGCGGTGGCCAAGGCACCGATGCGCGAGACCATGGCGGCGATGTTCCTGCGTGAGTGCGGGTTCGATGGGACCGAACCTATTCTGGATCCCATGTGCGGCTCGGGTACATTTGTGATCGAAGCGGCCGAGATTGCGTCCGGCTTGGTTCCCGGCCGGTCTCGCCACTTCGCCTTCGAAGATCTTGTGACGTTTGACGAGCAGGGCTGGCAGGGCATGCGGCGCAACGCAATCGCGAGTTCGACAGACCTTAAATTCTGGGGGTCGGATCGGAATGCAGGCGCCGTCGAGGCATCGTCGACCAACGCCTCGCGGGCGGGTGTTGCGGAGATTACCCGTTTTCAGCAACGTTCAGTCGGTGATCTGAAACCGCCAGAGGGACCGCCGGGCCTGGTCATAGCCAACCCGCCCTATGGCGCGCGGATCGGCGACGAAAAACGCTTGCGCTCGCTTTATGGCAGCCTCGGAAAGGTTCTGATGAGCCGTTTCCACGGCTGGCGCGTCGGGATTGTCACCAGCAATAACACACTGGCCCGCGCGACACGGCTGCCCTTGCTGCCTCCCGGCCCGGTTGTTGATCACGGGGGCACAAAAATCCGTTTGTACCGAACTGACCCCTTGCCCTGATCAAGGTCCGGCCCAGAACACAGATCTGACCGCTAACCGGAAGTGGATCGGGGTGTGGCCTTCGATTCAGACTGGGGGCAAACGCGCCCTGGATCACGCATCGCGCTGAGCGATCCAGTCATGATCAGGATCGTTTTTGAAGCGCCATTTACGCAGCGGTCCGGCCATGACGTTCAGATAATACATCTCGTACCCGTAAGGCGCCCCACATGGATGGTGACCGCGTGGGACAAGCACGACATCGCCATCCTTGACCGCCATGGTTTCGTCCAGGCTGCCATCTTCGGAATAGACCCGTTGAATCCCAAAGCCCTGCGCGGGGTTCAGCCGGTGGTAATAAGTTTCCTCCAGATAGGTCATGTTGGGAAAGTCATCCTCGTCATGACGATGGCTGGGATATGATGACCAGTTGCCATCCGGTGTAAACACCTCGGTCACCAGCAGGCTGTCGGCCACATCACGACCCTCCATGGCGATATTGTTGATATAGCGCATGTTTTGACCGGTTCCGCGGGGGGTCAGCTCGATACCCTCCGGCCCGAGACACCTGGCCGGGTAGTTGCCCTTGCCCGGCGCGCTGCACACGGCCAGGACGCATCGTGTGGTGGCAGTCGCGGACCACGCATTTTCATTCGGGACATACGCGCAGTGCGGCGGTGTCTTTTCAAACACGCTCATCCGCCCGCCCATTTCTCCAAAATCCAAACTGTCGCAGGACAGTTTCGCCTTGCCTTCGACCAAGACCAGAATGACCTCGCGGTCACCGGTCGCCTCGGACACGGTTTCGCCCGGTTCAAGATGATAAAGGCCAAATCCGACATAGCTCCAATCAGGACTCTGCGACCCTTTTGCGTTGGCCGCGGTGATGTCATGCACTTTGCCTGTGGACGACGTTGGTTTCCGCAGCAGATCAGTCATCCGAGTTCTCCGGTTTGTAAGTCAGCAACAGAGCGTAGACGCACCACGCCCCTACCCCTCCAAACACAAGCGCCCATACCGGAGCGCCAATTAATAATTCAAGTACCGCCCAACCCAGACAGGCCACAACCAAGGCGACCCGCACCCAGAGCGGTCGAAACCAGGGGTGAGACGTGTCGAACATTGCGATCTCAGCTCCGATCCAACCCGAGGTCGTGGGTGGCTTGTTTCAGCCCGGCCAGCCCCATGGACTGATCGCCAAACGTGTTTTGAACCTCGGGGGCTTCACAGGCTCCGGAATTGCAATGAGCTAAGCAGAACGGCAATCTAGGCGCCGGACCGGTAGCGATCATGAAGGCGTCGGTCTCGTCCACAGATTCCACCTTAGTTCCCATGTGGTGATGATATACCGGATCAAGCTCTTGTTCCCCGCAGTATTGAGCAAACTTTTCGACTTTTTCTCCAAACTCCGCCATCTCATTCGCGCCCGGAACCGGTGCGTTGTCTATGGGTGCATCAAGCGCCTTCGCCAATTTCGCGGATTTCCACACATTGCACGGTTTGCCGCCATTGTGCTTGTTCAGATGCGGCTGAATTGCGGCCTTTTCACCCTCAACCGAATGCGCCAGCAGGTTCAGAGAATGACAGCCCGAAATGAGCTTCAGCCCATGCGCGCCCAACACTTGTTTCAGTGCTTCGAATAGGATCATGTGACTGTCCGACTTAACATCCAGCTCATGTGCGCAAGCGTGTTTGGCATTTCTGGCGGACCTCATTCCGTTCGTCCCTGTCACTGAGATCGTGCACCGTACAGATCCACCAAATAACTGTTAATGGCGATAGAATTGAATGCCCAAACTGCGGTTCGCTCAGAGGATTTCGCTCATCGCAACGACACGACCTTCCGCCACGGACTTCAACGCCGCTTCCGACAGGGCCAGCGCCATCATTCCGTCATAGCCTGATGGCGAAGCGACCGCGCCGTCGCGAATTGTGGCGACAAAAGCCGCGATTTCAGCCGCATAGGCTTCGGTGTAGCGAGTCATGAAGAAATCGTGCAGTGGCGGGCGTGTGTACCCGCTGCCATTTGCGATCTCGATCGAAACAGGTCGTTGGTTTTCAGCCGAGACCATACCTTCGGAGCCGAACACCTCGATCCTCTGGTCATAGCCATAAGTGGCGCGGCGCGAATTCAGGATAGTACATTGCTTTCCCGTTGCGGTTGTCAGAACCACAGTTGCAGTGTCGAAATCATTGTGTTCGGCGACCTTGGGATCGACCAGAACCGAAGCTGTGGCCTGCACCGTCGCGATTTCTTCGTCCAGCAGGAAACGAGCCATGTCGAAATCATGAATCGTCATATCCCGGAAAATACCGCCGGAGACATCGATATATTCGAAAGGAGGCAAACCCGGATCGCGCGAGGTGATGGTGACCTGCTCGACTGCACCGATTTTGCCATCGACGATTGCCTGTTTCACGGCACCGAAATGGGGGTCAAAGCGGCGGTTAAAGCCAAGCATCAGCCGGGCATCGTTTTCCTTAGCAACTGCGAGGCAAGCCTTGACCCTGTCCAGGCTCAGGTCCACCGGCTTCTCACAGAAGATCGCCTTACCGGCTCGCGAGAACTGCTCGATCAGGTCTGCGTGCGTATTGGTGGGCGTACATATTATGACCGCTTCGACGGCTTCATCACCGGCGATTTCATCAATGCTGCAAACCGCGCAACCGTACTGTTCAGCGATAGCCTGCGCAGCCTGCGGATATGCATCCGAGACCGCAACCAGTTCAGCATCGGGGTCGCCTGCAATTGCCTGAGCGTGAACCCTTCCGATCCGTCCAGCACCAAGCAGAGCCATTCTTGTTGTCATTATGAACCTCATCGTTTCACCCGGCGGCGCCGGGACTGATTGTGTGCTTCTTTCATCATGCCCGTCCGGCATACCGAAGACCGCGGATCAGAGTTTGTCTGACGCCAGGTCGATTCGAATCATGACACCACCGCACCAAGATCGGCCACCAAATCGGACAGGATTCAATATCTGTTTCTGACCACGGTCGTATAGCTCAGGACGAATGTGAAGGACATGACGATCTCTGCCTGTTTTGCGGGCGGTCAACAGCAAGAACAACTGTCAGGACCAAATAAACCAAACGGCTATGGCTTCACATCTTCCTGGCGACCGCTGCCTTCGCTCGCATTGAAGTGAAGCATGTCTTCAACAAACAACTCGACGGCCCGCCGGCTCGCATGCGCCAATCGGGTTGCAAGAAAAAAGGTCGAGTTCCAATTCAACCGCTCCGGGGCAAGATCCCTGAGCTTGCCGTTGTGTTCCCAGCTCTGCGCAAAATGCACAGGAAGTGTCCCCAGATAATGACCGGTCTCAATCAGTGCGGCCATTGCCTCCATATTTGCTACGACGGCAGGCAATTCAGAGGTTGCCAGTTCCGGTGAAACGAACATGTCGTAGGAGCGTTGGCAAATCTGGTACCGAGACAAAACTTCCGGGCCGATCTCCTTGTCCGGCGTTTCGAAAAGTGGATGACCGCGCCCGCAATACAGCCGGTGTTCCTCATGGCAAAGTTCGATGTAGTTGAGCTCGGGCACCTGATTTCGGAACGGCGCAACAGCGACGTGCAGGTCGCCAGTGATCAATCGCTGGGTCAGTTCGGTTGGCGAGGCGACCACGATCTCCAACCGAACCTCGTTCGGGCGATCCAGAAATCTCTGCAAAGATTTGGTCAGGTGCAGGTCTGCCAGTGTACTGACCGTATCCACCACTCCAATGCGCAAATCCCCGGTAATGGCGTCGCGCAGTTCCAGCAGCTCTGCATCGAAATCCCGAACGTTTCGCAAAATCTCACCCGCTTTCCTGTATGCAATGTCACCTCGTTCAGTCAGGCGAAAGCCACCCCGTCCTCGCTCGCACACACGGTAGCCGAGCGCTGCTTCCAGATCACGGATTCGTATGCTGATCGCCGACTGGGTGATACCCAACGCATATTGCGCATCCGTGAATCCACCACATTCGACGACAGTCACGAAGGTCTCCAACAACGTATTTCTAAGCAGTTTCAACAGGTATTCGCCCTTTAAGATCTTTCGTTTTAGTTACATGAAAAGTCCTTATGTGAACATAATCAATATGATATTTTTTTGTGTAAATTTCTGTGCTGTCCTGACCCTCGATCTCCAAACCGCAATTGATCAATGGGAGGAAACCAGCATGACATTTACCCTTCGGTACGTAAGAAACTCCGCTGCCGCCACTCTGCTCAGCCTGGCGCCGCTGACCGCAGTGGCCGAAGACTGGAAATTCGCCATCGAAGAGATTCCAGGCTCGATCATGGACGCCTATGCACAAGAGTTCAAATCGCGCATCGAGGCCGCCACGGATGGCGAAGTGACCGTGACCGTCTATCCGATGGGCACCTTGGGCACGCCGACCGAGACGGTCGAGCAGGCCGCCGATGGCGTCATCCAGTTCACCAATGTCTCGATCGGAAATCTGGGTACCGTTGTGCCTGAAAGTCAGGTCTTTCTGCTTCCCTACCTGCTGCCGTCCGATCCGGCTGCGATCTCGAATATTCTCAGCAGCTCGGAAACCATCTATGGGCCGCTGAACGAAGATTTCCGCAAGCGTGGTCTGGAGGTTCTGACCATGTATTCCGAAGGTCCTCAGGTCTGGACCACAAACCGCGAGATTCGCACGCCCGAAGACTTCGACAACTTCAAGATGCGCGTGATGGTGTCGCCGATCCTATTGGAAACTTACAAGAACATGGGCGCCAGCCCGACACCGCTGCCGTTTGGCGAAGTGTTCGGTGCGCTGCAACTGGGTGCTGTCGACGGTCAGGTCAACCCGATCCCGACCATCGAAGAGATGAAGTTCTACGAAGTCACCAGCCACCTGATCTGGGCTGGTGAGCAAGAGCTTGTCACCACAGTTGTAGCCGGGTCCGACTGGTTCGAAACCCTCAGCCCCGACCGTCAGCAACTGGTGCGTGACACGATGGCCGACATGACCGGCTTCATCGACGGTGTAGTTACCGATTTCAATCAGCAGCGTCTGGACATCATCAAGGAAGCCAAGCCGGATATCGGTCTGGTCGTCCTGAGCGAAGAAGAGCGTGACGCGTTCCGCGAGCGCAGCACCGGCACCTCGGCGGCCTATGTCGAGACCGTCGGCGACCGCGGTCAGGAACTGCTGGACGCGCTGCAGGCGGAACTGTCGGGCAACTGATCCCTCCCCCACCACTTACGCAAAGCTTCCTCACGCGCCCTGCGCGTGAGGCATTCAAAAAAGGGAGGACACCATGCACAGCAGCACTGCCACTCCCTTCGGCTTTCTGGGAAAGATTGACGCCGTCATCGAACGGGTCGAAGTCTGGATCCTGGGCTGGGGGATCATCCTGATGGCCGTCAACACCATCGCCAATGTCTTTGGCCGGTATGTGTTCAACCAGTCCATCTATTTTTCCGAGGAACTGAACGAGTTTCTGATCGTCATCGTTACCTTCATGGGGCTGGGCTATGCCACCCGCAAGGGCATCCACATCCGCATGTCGGCCATCTATGACGCACTGCCGATCAAGATGCGCAAGGGGCTGATGGTGGTGATCGCTGCAACAACTGCCGTCGTCATGGCCGTTCTGGCATGGTACGCGCTTGAGTATGTTCAGAAAGTCGCTTCGCGCGGACGGATCACCCCGGCGCTGCAACTGCCACTCTATTTAACCTATGTCTGGGTGGTTATCGGTCTGGCACTGGCCTCGTTCCAATATCTGCTGACGGCGATCCGAAACCTGAATTTCGCCGAGGAGGAGGTCTACGTCTCCTACCTCGAAGTCGACAGTTACGAAGATCCGGAAACCGCAGCAGCTATCCAACGCTTTGAAGAATCCGCGGAGGCAGACAAATGACCGAGTTGATGCTGGTCGTCATGATCGTCCTGCTGCTGGCAGGTTTCCCGATGAAAATGCCGCTGATCGCGGCGGCGGTGCTGGGATTCCTTGTTTATTTCCCTGACATGAACATGCAGATCCTGATCCAACAGATGATCGGCGGGGTGAAACCCGCCGCGCTGATCGCGGTGCCGATGTTCATCCTGGCCGCCGACATCATCACACGGGGACATTCCGCCAACCGACTGATCGATCTGGTGATGAGCTTCATGGGTCATATCAAGGGCGGGCTGGCGATTTCGGTCACCAGCGCGTGTGCGCTGTTCGGCGCGGTCTGCGGCTCGACCCAGGCCACGGTTGTGGCCATCGGTGGCGCCATGCGGCCCCGGATGCTGAAATCGGGTTACAGCGACAGTTTCTCGATCGGCCTGATCGTAAACGCCGCTGACCTTGCCTATCTGATCCCGCCCTCGATTGGCATGATCATTTATGGTGTGGTGTCAGGCACCTCGATCTCTCAGCTGTTTATTGCTGGCATCCTGCCGGGTCTGCTGATCGTGGTCCTGTTCTCAGCCTATTGCATGGTCTACGCCTATCGCCATGACATACCCGTCTTGCCCCGCGAGGGCTGGGGGCAGAGATTCACAGCCCTGCGAAAGGCACTGTGGCCCATGGGCTTTCCTGCCATCATTGTTGGCGGCATCTATGGCGGCGTCTTCTCTCCGACCGAGGCGGCGGCGATCTGTGTGCTCTATGCCGTCGTGCTGGAGGTTGTGATCTTCCGCTCGATTAAGGCTGGTGACCTTTTTGATATTGCCTTGTCCACCGGAGCAATCACCTCGGTCGTCTTCATCCTGATCGCGGCAGGTGCGGCGTTTAGCTGGACGCTCAGCTTTGCTCAGGTGCCACAAACCATCATCGCCGCGCTGGGGCTCGAACAGGCAAGCCCGCTGATGGTGCTGCTTGCCATCAACGTGGCCTTTTTTGTCGGTTGCATGTTCGTGGACTCGATCGTAGTCATCCTGATCCTCGTCCCGATCTTCGCCCCAATGATCAAAGCCAGTGGTTTGGATCCGGTATTGGTCGGCGTCCTGATCACGCTTCAGGTCGCCATCGGAGCGGCCACACCACCTTTCGGCTGCAACCTGTTCACCGCCATCGCCGTCTTCCGCCGCCCCTTTGTCGAGGTCGTGCGCGGCGTGCCCCCGTTTCTTATCATCCTTTTGATTGTGACGGGCTTGCTGGTAGCCTTCCCTCAAATCGCCCTGTTCCTTCCGGAACTGGCCTATCGTTGAACCACAATAAACGGAGAATTCATGTCGGGACATGGTTATGAATCTGGTCGCCTGAACCTGCCCTTCGTCGGCATCTCGACCTTTGGCAAGAAACCCTATGTCGAGAACTGGGACGAAATTGATGCGGATGTCGCGATCCTTGGTGCACCGTTTGACTTTGGTTGCCAGTTCCGATCCGGCGCACGGTTCGGGCCGCGGTCTGTTCGCGAGGCTTCGACCCTGTTCAGCTTTGGACACGCCGGAGCCTATGATCACGAGGATGACGCCACCTATCTCGGCAGTGATGTGCGTATCGTCGATCTGGGCGACGCCGATATCATCCACACCAAGACCGAAGAAAGCCACGCCAACATAGAATACGGCGTCAAGAAGATCCTGGATGCGGGCGCCATCCCGGTCACGATCGGCGGAGACCATTCGGTCAACATCCCCTGCATCAATGCCTATGCCGAGGATTGTGCCCGGAACGGTCCGATCCACGTCGTCCAGATCGACGCCCATCTGGATTTCGTCGATGAACGTCACGGCGTGACGGTCGGACACGGCAATCCGATGCGGCGCGCGATCGAAAAAGACTATGTCTCAGGCATGACGCAGCTGGGGATTCGCAACGTCTCGTCCACCGCGAAAGAGGGCTATGATGATGCCCGCGCGCGCGGCTCGGATATCCTGTCAGTGCGCCAGGTGCGAAAGCTGGGTACTCAAGGCGTACTGGATCGCATACCGGCAGGCAGCCGCTATTACGTGACAATCGACATTGATGCCTTCTGCCCATCAATTGCCCCGGGCACCGGGACGCCCAGCCATGGTGGGTTCCAGTATTACGACGTACTGGAAATCCTGCAGGGCCTGACCAAACGCGGTGACGTCGTCGGCATTGATCTGGTCGAAGTCGCGCCGGCTTACGACCCTGGCGAGAGCACTCAGATACTGGCCGCGCAGCTATTGTTGAACTTCATCGGGTTCATCTTTCACAATAAGACCTGATCGGGCAATTCCAGCCATCCAAACAAGGCGTTTCGTGCGCCTTGTTTTACTTCCAGAGTTGCATGTGACTATGAGGCACTGCGCTTACTCAGGATTTGAAGGGCCTGCAACATATCATCCAGCCCGTGGCAAGGCTTTACCCCAAGGGCCGTCAGCTCATCCGAAACGTCCACAGGCATATCCGAGTTGGAATTGTCGGCAATCTGGTTCAGTTTACCTCCGATCAAAACGGGCATCACCTGCCCCCGACGGCGAAGCTGGTTCTGAACCTCATTGGCGTAGCCAAGCGCGATTCCGTTATAGGTGCTGACCGCAATTACATCTGCCTCGGCCTCGCAAGCGCTGGCCACAAGTATTTCCGGGTCCAGCGCAACTCCAGCATCCGTGACCCGCACTCCCAGTCCTTCGAGCGCTTGCCGCACTAGATAAGCCCCATGCTCATGCACATCTGTTGTTCCCAGAACCACGTGTATGCCTTTCAGACCTTCGCTCCGCTGGAGGTTCCTACGAACCCAACCCCGCGCCATTTCATCCAACTCCCGTGCCCAATCCGCCGGGACGAGCGGCCGGTGGTTGGCATCGGTCGGATGCCCCTGCCCCCACAGCGCTTCCATCCGTTTGGCACCCAGCCTGCGAATGGCCAGCATCAGAGCAGCGGGGTCCGAGATGTCGACCCCACGCTCGGTCAGACCAGCCAACGCTGCCCTTGCAAAACCACGCCCACCCCGGACCAGTTTTTGTGCCATGGCATCAACCAACGCACGATCAATCAGTTGTGCGTGGCCCGGAGCGTGTTCCACCAGCCGCGCCGCAAGAGTTTGCGCATCCAGAATCTCATCCACATCCGGAATCCGGATATTTTCCGTGACCGGAACCGGATTGATCGCGTGACCGGTATGAGCATTTGTCAGCGCACAAATATCGGTCAGCAGGTAATTGGCGAGGCTGGCATAATTTGCAGCCGGTTCGCCTTGATAAGCGACCGTGTTGCCAAAGATCATCGTACCCGGCGTTTCAATCTCTTGCGCCAACGCGGCGTGAAAGGCCGACCGTGTCAGCGGGTCGCAAAAGTGGTGCCCAAAACAAAATGAGGCCCGGGCTCCGATCAGATCTTCGACGATGTACTTTTCGACCAGCATCATGCCAAAGGCACTTGTCACGTCCAGAAACAGGCCCGCAAATCCATCATCCAGATTGGAATGCACCAGAATTTCAACCGGTTGCGCGGCAATCAGCCCAAGCGATGTGACGGTTGCCTCGGTTGTGGCCACCTCGTCGTCCCAGAATGGCAGTCGAAACGTGAAATACTGCCCCAGATTGCCAATGGCTGTCACCCCGGCTGCGATGGCAGCTTTTGTGTTTTCCAAAGCCCCGGGTAACCCAAGCATGAAATCTCCGAAATGCGCGGCGGCGGGGCTGGCATTGGCGATCCGTTCGAAATCCTCGGGTCCGGACAGCACGATGCCGGTACCCCGCCCGGCGGTCGCGCGATGCTCGGGCGGATAGCCCATCGACCAATCCAACGTAATGCCGAAACGGTCGATCTCTAAACCACGCGCCAAGCCCATCTCGTGCAATCGGGTCATCGCGTTCACCGTGCGGTCAATGCTGCGAAATCCGATATGGGCGTGTTGCATGATGCAACCTTTGGCGGCCTGTGCGCGTTTGTACTCTGCTTCGGATTCCACATTCTTGCTGTCCAGAAACGGGTTTCGACCCAGAGCCCACTCTGCGGCCATGGCTCGGCCCCGCTGTAAAAGTACCGTGCCCGGCACCATCTGCTCGGCAATCAGTTCCGGATCCGATGTCACGAATGCCCCCTTTGGCTGTCTGAGCCCTCCTGTCGAGACAGATCCACTGTTTCACGTCAATGCAATAAGCGTAAACCGCAAAACCAAGCATGGATTATCATCCGGAACGGCTCCTAGTCCGGCGCGGGCTCCACTCGCTGCAACCTCTCGCGAACGGCCAGAACCGAGGAATACGTCGATACGCAATATGGCACGACAAAGGTGAGGGCAATTTTTAGGATCACCCCCGCATCGACGGCCCCCGTTAATACCCGGTCTCCGTGATTGATTACTGCCAGTACGGCACCAACAATGAACGCAATTCTAAGCGCCCGCATCACCACGCTGCGCTCGGTGGCAATATTCCAGAACCCTTCGACTTCACCACTGTTGGACATTTTTCGATCCTGACCCCTGGAGTCTTGGTTTTGCGATCACACCGCCGTTCGATAGCAGCTTCACAGAATTGATCCAAGTTTTGGCAGGCAATGTGACTTGATGAAAAATCTCGCCGGTTTTGCTGAGGTGTCGCGTTTTCAGCACCAGCGCTTTGGCACGCCAGACCCCACGTTCGGCCGCCAATGTCGCTTGGATTTCCAGCACGGTCGAAACCCTAAACCGTACAGGAATAGGGAAAATCTGCGAAACTGGTATATACAACTCGAAAATCACGATTGTATGTTTGGGCATCGCCCCGACCATTGTCGGTGCCCTGCCATAGGAGGTGACCCGTGCTGAATATGACGCTCCCCATCCCTCTGATCCTCGCTGCCGCGCTGCCGGCGGTTCTGGAGCGATGTTCCGGAACGGACACGAGTACTGCACTGGGTGTTCTGGCGCGTGACAGGGTGGCACTGACAGCAACGGCCAACGAAATTGTCGTGGACCTGCCCGTTCCCGAAGGGACGTTGGTCAAGGCGGGCGACGTTCTGGTTCAGCTTGACGGTACGCTGCAGACTGCAAAGCTAAATCTGGCGCAGGCAGAGCTTGAGAAGGCAGAGGCCACGCTTCTCAAGCTTCAGGTTGGTCCGCGCGTGGAAGAGATCGCAATTGCCGAGGCAAAGGTCGCTGGCGCCGTCGCACGGTTGGTCGATGCCGAAGCCATTTACGACCGAAACTCCAAACTGGTCGAGAATTCCGTCGTTACAGAAGCGCAAGTCGCAAATGATCTGGCCTTGCGGGATTCTGCGCGGGCTGAACTGGCCAGTGCGCGGGAGTCTCTGAAGGAACTGCAAAACGGCACACGCCCTGAGGATCTTGCCGTGGCCGAGGCAAATGTCCGGGCTGCGAACGCATTGGTCGAAGCCGAGCAAAACGTGCTCAACGACCTGACCGTGGTTGCAACCCGCGAAGGCGTGCTGGACTCCCTGCCCTGGAACCTTGGCGAACGGGTCACCATGGGCAGCCCGGTTGCTGTCGTGGTTACCGGTCAGACGCCTTATGCCCGTGTTTATGTTCCTGAGCCGCATCGCGTGAACATAAAAACGGGTGACAGTCTTGAGGTCCGCGTCGATGGGTTGGATGACCCGCTGGAGGGCATCGTCCGCTGGATCAGCGATGATGCCTCTTTCACCCCATATTACGGGCTGAACAAAGATGACCGGAACCGCCTGGTTTATCTGGCGGAAATCGACCTCCCCGGCGCCTCGCCGGATTTACCGGCCGGAGTCCCGGTGCAGGTCAGGATGCCATGACGGATCTGGTGGTCTCGACGCAAGGTCTGACCCGGCAGTTCGGGGAAAAGACGGCCGTCAATAACCTGGATCTGGAAATCAGAACCGGCCAGATCTACGGGTTCCTCGGGCCCAACGGCTGCGGCAAGACCACAACAATGAGAATGCTGACGGGCTTGCTGACGCCGAGCAGCGGTTCGGTTTCGGTTCTGGGCAAATCGATGCCCGAGGCTGCTGAGCCGCTGAAAAGCGAGATCGGTTACATGACGCAGATCTTTTCGTATTACCGCGACCTGACGGTGATGGAGAACCTTCGGTTTGCAGCCGAGATTTACGGCATTCCCCGGAAAAAAGCCGCACCCCGGATAGATGAACTGCTTCACACTTATGACCTGACCGACAACGTCAATCAGCTAAGCGGCAGCATGAGTGGCGGGCAGCGTCAGAAACTGGCCCTTGCGGCGACGGTCATGCACCACCCGAAGCTGTTGTTTCTCGACGAACCGACCTCGGCCGTTGACCCGGAAACCCGCCGCACTTTTTGGGAGCAGTTGTTCGATCTGGTCGACGACGGCGCAACGATGATCGTGTCCACACATTTCATGGACGAAGCAGAACGGTGTCATCGGCTGGCCATCCTCGAACATGGTGTCAAAAAAGCCGATGGCTCACCCCGGCAGTTGATGGAGGACCTGCAGGCCGTTGTCGTCGAAGTCGAAGGCCCGAACCTGCGAAAGGTCAAGCACGAGCTGGACGGCAAATCCAAGGTTCTGTCGACCGCTCAGGTCGGATCAAGATTGCGGGTCCTGGTCGACAAATCCGAATCCGAACCGGTTGCAATGCTGCAATCGCTTCTCGGTGCGTTTCCGGATCTTTCGCTGACCCCCCAGCGTCCAAATCTCGAAGACGTGTTTGTCAGCGCGACACGAGGGGTGGCGTCATGAATTCTCTGCGCCGCATCACCGCTGTCCTGCGGAAAGAGCTGCTGCAACTGCGCCGCGACAGGATGACTTTCGCGATGGTGATCATGATCCCGCTGATCCAGTTGTTGCTGTTTGGATATGCAATCAACACCAATCTGCGCCACGTCCCGGTTGCCGTTGTCGACCAGGCCAATACAGAGTTGTCCCGAACCCTGGTGCAACTGGTTCAGGCCACGCAAGTTGTGACCGTGACCGAACAGCTCGTAAACCCGCAAGAAGCTGAACAGGCAATCACGGAATCCCGAGTGCGCGCTGCCTTTATTATCCCGCCGGACGTGGACAACCGGATCGCGCGCAGCCCCTCTGTCGGACTGGGTCTTCCTGATGCAACGGACCTGACCAGCAGCCGCCCGGTCGCACATTGGATCGTCGACGGCTCGGATACGATGGTGGCCAGCGCGATCAAATCCCTGCGCGTGATGCCATTGACCGAGTTGCTGAAAATGCCACCGAACCGGCAGGTTCCGACATTCGAGGTCACGCTCTATTTCAACCCCGAGCAAAGATCTGCGGTGAATATCGTACCGGGTCTAGTCGGAGTGATCCTGACGATGACGATGATCCTGTTCACCTCGGCCGCGATCGTTCGGGAACGCGAACGAGGGAACATGGAGATGCTGATCAATACGCCGATCCGATCGATTGAATTGATGATAGGAAAGATCATCCCTTACATCTTTCTGGGCCTGATACAGGTCGTGATCATTCTTGGCCTCGGGCACGTGCTGTTTGCCGTCCCGATCAATGGCGGGCTCGGAGCACTTTTTGTGGTGACGCTGTTGTTCATCATTGCCAGTCTGTCTCTGGGGTTGGTCATCTCCACCCTGGCCCAGAACCAGCTTCAATCGATGCAGATGACCATTTTCGTGTTGCTGCCTTCGATCCTGATGTCGGGGTTCATGTTCCCGTTCGATGGAATGCCAAAACCCGTACAAATCATCGCTCAGATTCTGCCGGCAACACATTTCATGGACATGATCCGAGGAGTAGTTCTGCGGGACGCGTCCCTTTATGCCCTGCGTTGGGAAATCCTCTGGATGATTGGCTTTGCCGTCTTCGGCTTGCTGGCAGCAACACTCAGATTCAAGAAGCGCCTGGGCTGACCAGCGTGCAATCTGTATTGCATGACTAGCCGACTGCGGTGTTCCCGAGCTCTCGGATTGGAAAGCAACGCCGGATTTCGCGGTCCAAGTCTTCCGGGATATGCGACGGCGGCGGATTAGACAGAAGCTCGCGCGTACGCGCCCGAGCGCGTTCCAGCAGATCTTTGTCCGGTGCAGCGGCCCACTCTTGCGGGGTGCGCCGGTCCGCAAGCGCGGGGTAGAAATAGTCGCTTTCCATACGGTTCATCGTCTGATCGTGCCCGAGGAAATGCCCCGGCCCGCCGACGCACACATCCCGGATGGTTTCCAGTGACAGCGTTTCTTCCGTCACCTCGAAACCGCGTACCGCCCGCATGACCGAGCCGATCAAATCATTGTCCAGCACAAAGCTTTCCAATGAGCAGCCCAAAAGTGAGCCGTACATCCCGGCAGCTTCGTAGACAAGATTGGCACCGGCGAGCGCGGCCAGAAGCTCGGTATAGCCTTTCTCATATCCGGCCTGAAAGTCCGGCATCTTGCTATCGGTCATACCTGCGCTGACGGAACAAGGGATGTCGTAGAACCGGGCCATCTGAGCACAGGCCGCCATGAGCAATCCCTGCTCGGCTGATCCACCAGACATGGCGCCCGTTCGCAGATCGCTGACGAAGGGAAGCCCGCCGAACGTGGCCGGATGGCCGGGGTTCAGTAAGTTGACGTATACGATCCCTGCCAGCACCTCGGCCGTTTGTTGTGCAACAGCTCCGGCCAGCGGCGCCGGGCTGGTTGCACCCGCCTGCCCGGCTGATACCAGCTTGAGCGGCATGCCGTGACGCGCGGCACATTCAATCACACCTAACGCCTCTTGGGCGAAAGTGAGCGGCGGAACAATGAAACAGGTCGAAACGCAAAGTGGAGGGCGGGCTCGCAATGCATCCGGGCCACCCATGATGATGGTCATCATTCCAACAGCTTCTTCCATCACCTCGGCTGAGCCGAAGGACGTGCCGGTGGGCTTTGCAGTACCTTTGAGACAGGCATAAGCGGTGTTGAGGTCCATCTCACGCGGGTCCGAGATATCCCGCGCCACAACCGTGCGCTGGAACATGTGAACATTGGGCAACTGATCGGCAAGCCTTGCCATGTCGTACAGATCGCGCAGGGTCGTATCGCGGATCTGGCCAGTTTCACTGTCGATGATGTGCACAGCTGCGCCGGAAGTGCCAAAATGAATGCGCGACCCGGAAGGGTCGATGTCATGTTTGTGCTTCAACCCGCACAGTTTGAAACCACGCCCGGCTGTCTTCAACACCTTGCGCACGAGGATTTCGGGCAACAGCAGCCTTCCGTCGTCCGTCAGGGACCCGCCCGCGGTACAAATCGTATCCACGCAGGTTTGCGTCGCTCCTTTGAGGCCAATCTCTTCGAGAATTCGCATTGCTGTCTGGTCGACCATGGCGAGTTGAGCATCAGTCAGAGGCCGGTATCGCCCGCCTTCAATCCCAGGCCAGATTGCCGTGGTCGGCCCCGAACCGGCCCCCGCAACCCTTGCCTGCCTGCGCGCGGCGCGCCCGCCTGTGCGTTTGCGGTCTGTCATCTGGACATCCTTTGAAAAAACTCTGCAATATCGGCAGCGTGAGGCCAGTCGAGCAACTCTGTGAAGCCTTCGGTCGGGCGGTTAGTCAGGGCAGTAAACTTTTCACCCAACTGCACACTGTTCATTGGGTTTTGCGGCGCGCCGAGCGGATAGGCACAGGTGGTTTCAAGCACATCCCCACCTTCCAAAGTAATGCGCAGGATGTCCGGCTGAGCCGGGTCAAAGTTCAGGGCGCGGTTTCGGGCCGGTTCCGGAATGACGGTCGTAGACTTGATTAGCCGGCGTACCAACGGGTCAAGCCAGAACGCGCGAGCGCTGTCGCCGAGGGTCAGCCCTGCGTTGACCAAAACCTGAGCAACACAAGCAGGGGCTGAAAACAGAGCCTCGTTGCGTGTGGTGGGCGAGTTGAACGGCAGGATTTCAGCGTGAAAATCCGGAAGATACGCCTGAATCGCGATCACCCTATCCAGTCTGCCCGACAGTTTGGGCCGCAACTCCAATGCTGCCGTCATAAGCCGATGCGTGTATCCGCAGGACGGCCAGGGTTTTAAGATCAGGCCATAGTCGTCAATCGCCCAAGGTAACCCCAAGCGGGACAGGGCACGACAAAACCGATCCGGTTCGGGGCTACCCATCAATCCTGCAAATCCCCGTGGATGGTCCAGCACATGGAGCTGCGCCGAAACTCCTTGCGCAGCCAGCAGCGCGGCTTCCAACCCGTTGCGCGCAGCCCACCCCGCCTGAAGCGGTTTGGCACTTGAACCAAATTGCAAGGTATAACCGGTGGCTTGTGACACGGACAAAGCCATCGCGTGGGCGGCCTGTGTTTCTGACAACTTCAAAAGCCGCGACGCTGCTCCGGCCACGCCGATTGCCCCAAGGGTGGCCGTCGAATGAAACCCACGCGCGTAATGATCCAGCGTCAACGCCTCGCCAAGGCGCATGATGATCTCTGCCCCCACGGCGTAAGCGGCAACAAGTTCAGTGCCACTCGCCGGTTTCAGATGCGCGGCCGCCAGAAGAGCGGGCAATAGAACAACCGTTGGATGCGTGTTTCCCGGCTCCTCCCAATCATCCAGATCCCAGGCGTGGCCGGCCACAGCATTGACCATCGCCGCATAGGGGGCGTTCAGCCTCTTTGTGTGACCATAAAGTGCAACCGGCCCGGCACCAAAAGGCTCCAGCGCAGAACGCACCCGACTGGCAACTTCACCGTCCGCCCCGGCGAGAATGCACCCAAAGCAATCTGCTACGGCTGGCGCGATCACATCGGTCAACTCTGGTCCCGGATCAGCGGAAACAGCAAACCGGGCCAGCCGCTCGGCAGCAGTCACGACACCTTGTCCAGCGCTTCGAGAAACTTGTCCTTTTCCTCAGCATGCATGCGGATGTTGTTTTGCGGATAAGGGAAACTACCGTCCTTTACCGCGCTACCGAAGGCGGACATCGCCGCAGTGCGTTCGCTGCGGATCTGATCGTGCAATCGCTGCAAGTTGCCGAACGCGTGGGCGTGCTTTGGCGGCTTGTCCTCTTCACTGGCCTCCCCGCAAATATCTTTCACAAAGCTGAAGATCGCATCACCCGCATTACCCGAGCCCAGAGAGAACGTGACGATTGAAGTTTTGTCGTTCACCGCCTCCAGCACTTCTTCGGCGATACATTCAGCCTCAACCGCGAAAACGCCCACGTCTTCCATGCGTTTGAGCGTGCGATATATCTCCATCGCCTCGCCCGCCGTGCGGCCCCAACCGCGCAGCCCCCCGCAATAATGGCTGAAGGTCGGGATCAGCCCAATATGCGACTGCACCGGAACGCCCTCCTTGGCCAGGGCCTCCATCACATCGAAGGAGCGCAGGGTGTAATACATGTCCGCGCCCTTTCGCATCATGTCAAAGGCGTGGTCCATGATCTCCTGCGTCGATCCGAACTCCGCCCAGGTGCTGCCGACCCCGGCAAATATGTCCGGCGCGACCTCGCGGGTGTGTTCGATATGTTCGTCCCAGACCACCAACAAGTCGATGCCTGCGTCCAAACAGGCCTGAAGCTCGTCCGGGGTAGACGGGTTCGACATCGACAGTTTCCGGCCTGTACCTTTAAGGGCTTTCAAGTCGGCAATCGTGTAATTGCGCGCCGCCGGGCGTCGCCCGAAGTCATAGATACGTTTCATACATTCTCCTCCCTCATTCTTCGGTTGCGGCGCCTTTGCGGGCTCAGGCAAATGGGTCGGGTTGCTGGGGATTTGTGGACAACCAGACGGATTTGGTCTGCAGAAAGCAGCGCATCCCTTCGAACCCGTTTTCGCGGCCGTAGCCCGATTGTTTCATGCCACCGACCGGCGATTGTGTGGCAGCGTTGAAATAGTTGTTGATATAAACCGTGCCGGCCTCGATCCGGTCGGCAATGCGCATCGCTTTGGCGACATCGCGGGTCCAGATACCTGCGGCAAGCCCGTAGATAGTGTCGTTGGCGATGCGAATTGCTTCTGCCTCGTCCTCCCAAGCCTCGGTGCTGACCACTGGCCCAAAAACCTCATTCTGTGCCAGATCGGAGGTGTTGGGGACATCTGCGAAAATCGTTGGCCCGATGTAATAACCGCTATCCCGGCACGCGGTCCGACCATCCAGCAACAGCCTGTGACCCGCTTGCTCGGCCGCAGAAATGCGCGCCAGAACGGTTTCGTAGTGCCGCCGGTTGGCCATCGGCCCGATCTGCGTTGCCGGATCCAGAGGATCACCCACACGGGCTTTTTTCGCCACATCAACCAACCTTTCGGTGAAGTCGTCGATGATGTCGCGATGTACAAGCACGCGTGAACCCGAGATGCAGCTTTGCCCACCCGGAGGGAAAATTCCCGCAGCAACCCCGTTTACAGCCAGCTCGAGATCGGCATCGGGAAAGAC
Source organism: Ruegeria sp. HKCCD9138 (assembly GCF_057220975.1). Taxonomy (NCBI): domain Bacteria; kingdom Pseudomonadati; phylum Pseudomonadota; class Alphaproteobacteria; order Rhodobacterales; family Roseobacteraceae; genus Ruegeria; species Ruegeria sp. HKCCD9138. The sequence continues at coordinate 100,019 of NZ_JBWVAZ010000006.1, forward strand.
AACTTGCGGCGACTTGCCACCAAGCTCCATCACCACCGGCTTAACTTGCTGCGCCGCCGCGATTGCGGCCGCTCGACCGCCCGCTGTACCGCCCGTGAAACTCACCATCCTGACATCCGGGTGTTCAATCATCGGCTGGGCCGTCGTCGCCCCTAATCCGGTGACCACATTCAACACCCCGGGCGGCAGATCGGCCTCGAGCAGAACCTCCATCAGCTCCAGCGTCGATGCGCTGGAATGTTCCGAAGGTTTCATTACGACCGTATTTCCCGCCGCAAGACAGGGGGCGAGTTTCCAGAACAGGGTTCCCAGCGGCGAATTCCAGGGCAGTACCTGAGCGACAACGCCGAAGGGTTCCCACTTTACGTAGTTGTGGATGTCGGGTGCTTCGGCGGGGATGATCCGGCCCTCAAACTTGTCGCACATACCGGCGTAATAGTGGAAACTGTCAACCAGCCACTGACCCGCGCGCAATCCCGGAGTGATCATCGACGGCAGCTTGCCGTTGTCGCGGGTTTCGATCGCCCCCAATCGGTCGGCATGGCGAGAGATCACGTCACCCATGCGTCGCAGTAGCCTACCCCGTTCGGCTGGCTGCATCCGGCCCCAATGACCTGCGTAATAAGCTGAATGCGCCGCACCCACAGCGAGATCGACATCCGCCTGCCGACAGTCGGGGATACGCGCCCAGACTTCGCCGGTGGCAGGGATTTCACTGTCGATATATCCCCCGCCTGCGGGTGCGTGCCATGCGTTGCCGGCAAAGAAATCGAAGGTGCGGATGTCGGTCATCGAGTGTGCTCCGTTGGGTATTCCGGTGGCAATGGTGGGCGGCCAAGGATCATGTCGGCAGCCTTTTCCGCCATCATGACCACTGTGGCATACAGGTTGCCAGTGATTTGCATCGGCATCGCCGAAGCGTCGCAAACACGCAGCCCCTCGACCCCATGCACCCTTAATTCATGATCCAGCACGTCGCCCATACGTGCGGTGCAGGCCGGGTGGTGACCCGTATAGGCCGTCTGACGGATCGCCTGAACGATCGCGGCATCGGTGTGGGCGTCTTTCCAGGGCCCAGTCTCACCCGAAACCAGGCTTGCAATCGGTTCCTGCGCCATCACGTCTCGCATAACCTGAACACCGCGTTTCAGATGTTCGGTATCCTGCGGATCCGCGAAATAGTTTGGATCGATCAAAGGCTTCTCACTTGGGTCGGCGCTTGCCAGGCGAACTGTCCCAACCGAGCGGGGCCGCTCAAGGTTTATGTCTATTTGAACACCCGGTTTCGCCACCTTGCGACCGCGTACCAAAAGCCTGCGACCAAGCCGCTGCGTCAGCGGCGCGCGTTCTTCGCACCCATTGCCAAGGTTTTCTTCGACAACCATCGGGGTCATGAAAACTTCTAGCTCGGGCAGCGCAGGGTTGTCGAAGGCATGGAACAACACTGTCGAAAAGAATGCTCCTCCGCCGGGGCCTGAACCGTTCAGCAGCCATTTCCCCATCAGTAACGCCGCCCTGTCCAGCCTCTGATGCCGGGCATGACTGAGATCCGGCCGGTCCGAAGCGTATTGCATCGAAACATCGGGATGATCTGACAGGTTCGCCCCCACAGAGGGTAGATCAGACACAACATTAATCCCGTGCTGATAAAGATGATCGCCCGGCCCGATGCCGGACAGCATCAGCAGATGTGGCGTGCCGAAACTGCCCTGACAGACAATCACCTCGCGACGCGCACGGATCACTTCGCCATCAAGTGTTTCCACACCGATCGCACGCCGCCCGTCAAAAACTATTCGCGCAATCTGGCGCCCGGTGCAGAGTGTCAGATTCTTCGGTGGATTTTTCAGATATGCGATGGCCGCCGACTGGCGAACACCTCTCCAGACAGTCGAGTCATTTCGCGACACGCCTGTCCGCTCGGGCCCATTGAAGTCACTGATCTCGCGATGCCCGGCAGCCCTGGCCGCCGCTATGAATGCGCGCTCAAACTCTCCGAAATTTCTGGCGGGCTCGGTTTTCAACGGGCCGTCGCGCCCATGCCAATCGTCACAGCGGTCGCGTGCGCCCTCTGAGCGGCGGAAATACGGAAGAACGTCCGCATAGGACCAGCCCTCAAGCTCCGACTGCCGCCACATGTCGTAATCCGCCGCCACACCGCGCATGTAAATCATGCCGTTGACGATGGAGGATCCTCCCAAAGCCTTACCACGTGGATAGTAGATGCTGCGACCATTCAATCCCGGCTGTGGCACAGAATGATAACCCCAATCGAGCCTGGGGTTGCCGAAGACGAACCCGTTCCCGGCTGGCATCCGGATGAACAGGTCTCGACCCCGACCACCGGCCTCGACCAGACAGACCGAAACCTTCGGGTCTTCCGCCAGCCGTGCCGCCAATACGCAACCGGCCGAGCCGCCCCCAGCGATTACATAATCGAACGCCTTCACCCCGAGAGCCTTTCGAGAATGGCATTCGTCATCTCGGCCCCGGTGGCCTGCCCGCCCAGATCAGGTGTCATGATGCCCACGTTCAGCGTGGCTTCGACTGCGGATTCCAGCAGACTGACGACATGGGGCTGGTCAAAACTGTATTGGAACATCATCGCGACGGACAGGATCGTGCCCACAGGGTTGGCAGTACCCAGACCTGCGATATCCGGCGCGGACCCCGCGGTGCTCTCATACATGCCGAATACTGGTCCGTCCGCCGGGTTCGCAGCCAGACAGGCCGAGGGCAGCATACCCAGTGAGCCCGCATATACTGCCGTCAGGTCGCTCAGCACGTCGCCCATCTGGTTGCAGCCGATCACCACGTCGAAATCCTCGGGCCGCCGCATCAGCTGATACGCGCAATTGTCCGCAAACATGTTTTCGAAGATTACATCCGGATATTCTTGCGCAACCTCGGTCACGACCGTGCGCCAAAGTTTGTAGCTTTCCATAACGTTTGATTTGTCACAGCTCACCAACCGACTCCGTCGCGACCTGGCCAATTGAAACCCGCCATGCGCAAACCGAGCAACTTCGGCCTCATCGTAGGCAGTCATGTCATAACCCTGCCGCAGACCATTCACCCGGCGTTGCCCCCTTTCGGTGGCAAACATGGCGCCACCACACATCTCGCGCAGGATCAGAACATCCGCGTTCTCAGCCAGTCCGGGTCGAAACGGGGTTTTGGACATGAGCGGCACCCAAGCACGGGCCGGGCGCAACCCCAGATAGGTTTGCAAATGATGGCGCAAATACATCAAACCGTCCTGACATTCGGCGCCGCCGGGCACCCGGATGCTGTCCCATTTCGGGCCGCCGACTGCCCCAACCAATATCGCGTCGGATTTACGCGCCTGATCAAGCACCTCTGGGGTGCAAAAGCTTCCATGCACCTCCCAGGACGCGCCGTGCAAAAGGCCGTGCCGAACGGACAAACTGATGCCTGAAAGTTCTGCCAGCCGTCCGGCGACGCGCAATCCCTGCTCCAGGATTTCCGGACCAATCCCATCGCCACCAAGGGCCAGAAGTGTCTTTTCCACCGATCATTCCTGCTTTGACGCCAGCAGCAGGATTACGTACTTGATGTGATCGAAAAAGACGGAAATGGTGAATGACAATCATTCGCCAAAGGTATGATGATGTCACGACCGATTCCGGTACCTCAGATCAACGCGTTCGAGGCAGCGGCGCGACGCCTGAGTTTTTCGCGTGCAGCGGAGGAGTTGAACGTACAGCAACCCGCCATCAGCCGGCATGTCTCGGCATTGGAGGCCGAGCTGGGGCTGAAACTCTTCCTGCGCAGCAAGCCGCGCCTGACCCTGACCAAGGAAGGAGCAATTCTGGCAGAGGCTGTGTCACAGGGATTTGACGCCATACGGAAAGGTTTGGAAACTCTGCGCGCGCATAAAGATGACGGGACAATTATCGTCAGCGCCAGTATCGGATTCACCAGCCTTTACCTGTTGCCTCGACTGGCGGAGTTTCAAAGCCAGTATCCAGACACCAAACTGCAAATCATCACCCGGGATCAAAACGCCGATTTCGACGCCGGTGCATGTGATGCAATCATTCTTTTTGGTCATAGTGGCCTGGAAGGCGCGGCCAGCAGGAAAATCTTTGGGGAAAACATGGTTGCCGTCTGCCATCCCGGTCTTCTGGAAAACGGTCGACCATTCACCCGATCGGAATTGGCCGACCGCAAACTCATTCACTTGTCCGGCCCGGATCACAATGGCGACTGGAAGCGATTTTTCGAGGGAACCGGGATAGACATTCCGAAACCGCCACCACACGACAGCTATCTAAGCTACATGGTTTATCTGCGGGCAATCCAGAACGGTCTGGGCATCGGTATTGGATGGCGCCCTCTGCTGAACGAGTATCTTGTCAACGGCTCACTGGCACTGGCCTGCGAGCACGAAAACAAAACCAACCGAGGGTATTTCTGTTCGGTTACCACATCGGGCGCTGCAAGACCCGGAGCCAGTCACTTTTTGGACTGGATCGGACAGAACGGGCCGTGATCTGTCAAGGATGACCGATCACCGTTGCACTGTTTGCCAGACAAAATAGGCATCTGCCGGCAGTTGAGACCGCAGAGCAACCTGCGATCCCAAAACCGGACTTGCTCAGTAAAAGTGGGGCAGGTTTTTTGCACGCGCGGCACGAACCCAGTTGGGCACGAATGGGACGATCTTGTCCTGCGACGGCACCATCATCTCGATGAAATTTGCACCGGGATTGGCGATGGCGTCTGTCAGCATCGGTTCGATATCCGCCTCGCTTGTTATGCGCGCAGCCTTGAAGCCGAAACCCTCTGCCACCTTGACATAATCGACGCGTCCGAAATCGGTCGACCAGGGTTCGTCAACGTCATCCAGCAATATCGCTTCTCCCCGGATCCAGCCGAATGTATCGTTGCGGGTCAGGATCACCGTGATGTTTTTGCCGCTGCGCTTCAGTGTCTCCATATCTCCGATTACGAACCCAAGGGAACCATCGCCCGTGAAAGAGATGATCGGCCCGTCATTGGCGTAGGCAGCGCCCAAACCTGCCGGAACCGAATACCCCAAAGCCCCCATCGAATAGTTGGTGATGTAACGGCGGCCGGGCTTTCGGAAGGTCAGCAAGGCGGAGGGGTAGATCGCGCTGACACCCGGTTCGGACGTCACCACGGCGTCCTCAGGCATGATCTTGTCCAGAACCTGAGACAGTTTCACCGGTGAGATCGTGCCTTCTGGCATTGGAATGTTCGAGTTGAACACCTTGTTCAGAGCGGTTTGCTTGACCGGGTTCAGATTGATCGGGTCGCGAGAAAGTGCCGTGTATTCCGACCTTAGAATCGCGACCATGTATTCCACGCTGGCGCGAGCGTCGCCAACCAGCCCGACCTTGACCGGGAAATTGTTGCCGACATGTGCCTCGGCAATGTCCAGATGCAGGAAAGTTTTATTTCTGGGGTCACCATAAAGCTTCCAATGATCCGTCGCCGCGCTATCCGTGTTCGAACCAATAAAAAAAATGGTATCCGCATCGAATACGTACTGGTTGGAATATTCCATGCCACCACGGCCTCCGATCACCCGCAGGGCAAGGGGGTGGTCTTCCGGAATTGTTCCCTTGCCCGGGGTGGTGGTGCCAACCGGTATTTGTAACAGCTCAGCCAGCTCCAGAATCGCGTCCGTCGCATTGGAGATCAAGGCGCCCTGCCCGCAGACGATGGCAGGCTTTTTTGCCGCGAGCAGAACATCTATGGCAGCCCGGATCTTGGAGTGATCGGCCACCGGCCGGTGAGCCGGGTAAAAGCTGTAATCCGGTTCGGCATAGAGATCCCCGACCTCAGCTTCTTCGCCAAAGATGTTGATTGGGACACGGATATGTACCGGCGCCGGCCGACCTGAGGTCGCAACACGAAACGCTCGGCGCATCAGGAAGGGGATTTCTTGCGCATTGGTCAGCACAAATGACTCCTTGCAGATGCTGTCGTAAAGTCTGGTCTGATCAACACCGGTCAGCCCATGTTTTTTGTCCTGATTGATTGGGATGTCGGAACTGAAAAAGATTACTGGAACAGAGCTGAGGAAGGCCTCGGTGATGCCAGGGGTACAATGGGTCACGCCCGGACTGGGTGCCTCGAGCACACAAGGCCGACCGGTAATTTTGGCATACGCTTCAGCGGCGAAGGAGGCTGTGCGTTCATCACGGGTTAGCACGAATTCGATGTCGCTGTGCTCGCGCCATTCCTTGTACCATCCTATTGTTGTTTCGCCGGGCAGACCAAACACGTGTTTGACGCCATGAAGCTCAAGCATTTTAAGGATGATCTGTGCGCCGTTCATGCGTTTGGATTCTGAGTTTTCCATTGGTTTGCACCTTTCCGGGGCGAACTGCATACAATTTGGTATGCAGATTTTTCGCAGTTTTTTAGTTAAGCCAGTGGGGTGTCCACGGCGTATTTCTCGAGCATTTCGGGATCGACTTTCACGCCCAGACCAGGACCGGTAGGAACGTGAACCCTTCCGTGTTTGACGGGGAAAGGCTCGGTCAGGATGTCTTCGGCGGCGTAGTAAGTTGCCATGTAGAATTCGCATTGCAGCAGAAGGTCCGGCACCGCCGCCATCAAATGCGCGCCAGCCGCATGGGCAAGTCCGGTTTCAAACATGCAACCGCCGTAGACTTCGATCCCGGCCGCCCTGGCAATTGCCGCAACTTCCAGCGCCCGGCGGATGCCCCCGGATTTCATGATCTTCAGCGAAAAGATGTCTGCGATCCTGTACTGGACACCATAGAGCGCGCCCTTGGGGTCGAACACGCTCTCATCCGCCATGATCGGTGTGTCGATCACATGGGTGATATGGGCCAACACCTCGCGTTCGTGCATCCTGACCGGTTGTTCCACAAATGTCGGGCGGAATGCTTCCAGATCGCGAATACATCGAACTGCATCATAGGCCGGCAAACCCTGGTTATAGTCGATGCGGATATCTACCTCGTCGCCATAGATTTCGCGCAGCTTTTCGCAACGCATCAGGTCGAACTTGTGGTCTGCGAAACCCGTCTTGAACTTGAAGATTCGAACACCGTCTTCCCACATCGCCGCGATGTCATCGAGATCGGCATCAAAATCCGGGTTGGCGACAGAAAAGCTCATGCCCATACTGTCGCGCATTCGGCCGCCGACCAGTTCACTGACCGAAAGGCCGGAGATCTGACCGGTGATGTCCAGCAACGCCATTTCCAGCGCGGCCTTGGCCTCGGGATGACCAACCACCACCTTATCGGCCATGTTCATGTGCTTTTCGACTCGCACCGGATCCTGACCGATCAATTGTGGCCGCAAGTGAACGTGCAGGGCTGCGGCATTGCCCTCGGCGGTTCCGGTAAAAACCGGCCAGGGCGAGGCTTCCCCCCAACCGGTGAGGCCCGTGTCCGTCACGATTTCCACAATCGCTACGTTGATCCCCGCCACATCGCCGCTGCCGTGGGAGTGGACAGCCTTGGCCGGGATCGAAATTCGGTGAACGCGAATTTCCTCTATCTTGTGATCGCTCACACTGGTCTCCATCAAGAATAAGCGGGGTGCGGTTTATTGCGGCCGGACAACCAGAACGCTGCAGGATGCGTAACGAGAAACACGCGCCGCATTCGGGCCGATAAACAGATCCGTCACCGATGGCCGGCTGGCACCGATGACAACAAAGCTGGCGCCGACTTGATCTGCATGCTCAATCAGCTTTTCATAGACCACTCCGCGCAAAACCTGTGCGTTGTGCTCCACCCCGTGCCAGTCAAAGGTCTGGCCATAGCTCTGAAGGTCATCCAGCGCCTCAACTAGCACTTTTTCCCGCATGTCGGCCGGAATGTATTCCTGAACGTAACTGTTCTGCTGATCCGGGATCACAAACACCAGCTCGACCTTGCTGTCATGGGTTCGCGCCAGCGAGATTGCCTCTTTGACAACAAGACTGTCTGCGTCTTTGTGGACCAGATCCACGGCCGCGAGAATAATGCCTTTGGTCATCTTACCGCCCTCTTGATGCCGATTATTCCGAGAAGGGGGCTGGCCGACTAGCGGCCAACCGAGTTTACCATGTTATCCGGCAGATAGGTCGCCAGCTCGGGGAAGCCGATCAGGACGAACACCATCACCACCATGATCAAGAAAAGCGGCAGCGCGGTTTTGGCTATGTACCCCATTTCGTGTCGGGTTATCCCCTGCATGACGAACAGATTGAATCCGATCGGTGGGGTGATCTGTGCCATTTCCACAACCACAACGATGAAGATGCCGAACCAGATCAGATCGATCCCTGCGCCTTCGACCATCGGCTGAACGATCGCCATGGTCAGAACCACCGAGGAAATTCCGTCGAGGAACATGCCCAGCACGATGTAGAACAGCATCAAGGCCAGCAGCAGCGAAAAGCGCGACAGGTTCAGGGCTTCGATGTATTCCGCCAATGCACGCGGCAGACCGGTGAAACCCATGGCCAGTGTCAGAGCAATCGCACCCATCAGGATAAAGGCGATCATCGCCGATGTCCGCGTCGCACCCAGCAGGCTTTCGATAAAGGCTTCCTTGGTCAGCGATCCCTGCAAACCGGCCAGAATGAAGGCGCCGACAACGCCGATGGCCGCGGCTTCGGTCGCAGTGGCAAAACCGCCATACATCGAACCGATGACAACCAGGATCAACAGGATGATCGGGATCAGAAACCGGCTTTCATTCAGCTTTTGACCAAAGGTCATCTTGTCGGCGATCTCCGGCACTTCCTTTGGCCGGATGAACGACCACCCGGCGACATAGGCCATGAACATACCGGCCAGAAAAATACCGGGCAGAATGCCCGCCATGAACAGCTTCGAGATCGATTGCTCGACCGCAACACCGTATACAATCAAAGTCAGCGACGGAGGGATCATAAGACCCAGCGTTGCCGCGCCGGTCAGCGTTCCGATGATCATGTATTCCGGGTACTTGCGCGCCCGAAGCTCCGGGATTGACATCTTCCCAACGGTGGTCAGCGTCGCTGCGGAAGAACCGGAAACAGCCGCGAATATCGTGCATCCGACGATGTTGACATGCACCAGACCGCCTGGCATGCGCTGCATCCATGGGCTGAGACCGCGGAACATATCCTGTGATAATCGACTTCGAAACAGGATTTCACCCATCCAGATGAACAGCGGCAAAGCCGTCAATGTCCAACTGGACGAGCCGGTCCAGATGCGGGTTAGCATTGCGTCGCCCGCAGGGCGGGACGTGAACATTTCAAGGCCCAGATAAGCGACCCCAAACAACGCCAGTGCCACCCAAACGCCAGTTCCTAGCAGAAGAAACAGAGCGAACAGGAAGATGAGTACGAGGTAAACTTGATCCATGACGTCACTCCGCGTGCGCGTCGACCCCAAGGGATCGAATGTTGTCCTTACCCGCGAAGAGGGCGCAGATCAGATTGTCCAAGGCACAGATCGCCAACAGAACCGTGCCGATCACCATTGACATCTGTGGGATCCAGATCGGCCAGGCATCCTGACCCTGGCTGATGTCGTTGAAGCGGTAGCTTTCGTAGGTCAGTTTGATTGCGTAACGCGCGAACAGGAAAGTCAGGTAGCTGGCGATGGCCCAGCACCAGATCTCGCCGTATCTGCGGTATCTCCCCATCACATTGAGCAACAAATTCACCCTGATATGGCTGCCGCTGTTCATGGCGTAGGGCAATGCCAGAAACGACGCCGCCGCCATGCAATACCCAGTGAAATCAGGCCCACCGACAACAATCTCACCGACCCAGCGGGACACCATTTGCATGGAGACGAAACACAGGATCAGGATCAAAAAAACAGCTGCAACGTATCCGGCCCATCGATAGATGGTGTCCAATACAGTGCGCAGAAGACTGAAAAACGTCACGACCACCCTCCTTTATGTGTGCCCCGGCATCGATCCGGCACCGGGGCAATTATCAAGTGGTTGGGTTTATTGGGCCGCTTTGAAGGCGTCGACGATCTGCTTGCCTTGATCACCCGCCGATTCCAGCCATTCGGCAGTCATGGTCTCACCAATGTCACGCAGCTCGGCCGCAAGCGCGTCACCCGCGGGGCCAGTGGTCATCCCGTTTTTCGCCAGTTCGTTCACGGTGAACTCGGTATACTGGATCGAGCGCCAGTCCCCTGCATATTCGGCAAGCACGGCACAGCCGTTCACGACGTTCTTGGTGGCCTCGTCCAGACCGTTCCAGGCGTCCATGTTTACCATCACGTAGTTGCGGGGCATCCATGCGTCCACGCCATAATAATGCGAGAGGCTTTCCCAGACTTTCCGGTCGTAGCCGGTGGACCCCGAAGATACCATCCCCTGTGCGACACCAGTAGCGAAAGCCTGGCTGATTTCGGCGGCTTCGATCTGCACCGGCAGCATTCCGGCCAGCTCGGCCAGACGGGCGCTTGCCGAATTGTAAGCACGGAATTTCAAGCCTTCGGCATCCGCCAACGAGTTCACTTCACGGTCGAAGTAGAGCCCCTGCCCCGGCCACGGAACGGAATACAGAAGATGCAGATTTTGCTCGGCCAACAACTCTGTCAGCGGACCTTTGGCGGCCTCCCAGAGTTTTTCGGAGTCGTCAAACGAAGTTGCAAGAAACGGAACCGAGTCAAATCCGAACAGCGGGTTTTCATTCTGGTGACCGGACAACAGGCGTTCACCAATGTTCACCTGACCGGTCTGAATGGCGCGTTTGATTTCCGCACCGGCATAGAGCGAACCACCGGGATGGGTCTGAATGGTGAGCGCACCACCTGTCCCGATCGTCACGCATTCCGCGAATTCCGCACCTGTTGCCGAGTGAAAGTTGGTGGCCGAATACGCCATTGGCATATCCCAGGTTTCCGCCGACGCAGCAACGCTTGATACGGTGACGACAGCGACGCTGGCGGCGAGCTTGGTAAGTGTGGTTGACATGTTTGGCTCCCTTGTTGCCTTGGTTTTGCTCTGCTGGCAGAGCATTCTTGATTATTCAGTCAGAACCGCATCGGATCATAAGAACTCAGGTCGATATTGGTGCGGTCGTTGGTGATCAGTCCTGCCAGAATCCGGCCCGTCTTGGGCCCGGCAGTAAGACCGATGTGATGATGCCCGAACCCGGCCAGAACGCCGGTTTTTCCAATTTCCCCAATCAGCGGCAGGCTGTCGGACGGAGCCGGGCGATGCCCAAGCCAGCTGGTTTCGCTTTCGAATTTCAGGTTCGGGAAACTCTCCAACACCTTGCGTTTCAAGAGGTCCAGCGGCGCTTTTGACGGCCCCGCTTCAAGACCGCCAAATTCGACCACACCGGCGCATCGCAACCTGCCTTCCATCGGTGTGGCTACGAATTTGCCAGTGGTCACCATCAGCGGGGTCGCCGGGCCGTTTTCTGGTGCGGTAAATTCCATGTGGTAGCCGCGCTCGCTTTCGATCGGCACGGAAATCCCAAGCTTCTTGGCCAGCGGCTTGGACCAGACACCTGTCGCCAGAACGACCTTGGTGCAGGGCAATCTGCCGTCTTTGGTCACAACAGCCGTGACCTGCCCATCGGTCAGCTCAAAATCTACAACTTCTGTCTGGTGAAAAATGGCACCAAGCCTTTCGGCCTCGCCGGCCAATGCAGCGACATAGGCACCCGGATTTCGGCTGAACCCATGATCATGCATTACCGCGAGCAAATTCAAGTTCGGGGATAGGTTGGGCTCGAACTCCCGAACTGCTGAACCTTCCAGAATCTCGGGCTCGAACCCTGCTATCCTGCGCAGCATCCAGGTGTAGTCGTCATCCTCGAACGCCTCCCGCGTCGGGTAGACAAAGCTGTAGTCGCTGGTCTGAATCCACTCCGCCGCCCCAGTATCCTTGGCCAGGGACAAATGTTGTTCGACCGAGTCACTGGTTAGCGGTGTAAGCCCCTTCGCAATGCGCCGCGTATCCTTGTCGTTGGCATTCGACATATACTTCAGAAGCCAGGGCAAAAGGCGCGGCAGGTAGGACCAGCGCAGAAACAAAGGGAAATCTGGATCCAACGCCATCCGCGGGCCTTTGAGCATCAGGCCCGGCGCCGTCACTGGCGCTACGGAACAGGCAGCCAATACGCCGGCATTTCCGTAGGAGGTGGCTTTGGCATCGCCAGGGGGGTTGCGATCAACGATGGTGACATTGACGCCCTTGCGCCGCAGCCAGATGGCCGTCGACACGCCGACGATCCCGGCACCGATAATGACCACTTGTTCGCCGCTGAAGCTCATCATCCCTCACCGTACCCAGAATCATTTGGGCGGGTACTATATTCTGTCCTGTATACAGACTTGTAGGATTCTGTGAAGACAATTGTTTATTTCGCGGCGATCTCTGTTAAATAAGGGCAACTGAGACCAGCCAGAGAGTACGATGTCCAAAACGGAAGGCAGTGTTGAACGGGCCTATGAGGCGCTGCGCAAAATGGCGATTAGTTTCGAATTCAAACCGGGCGAACGGCTGAATGAAACAGCGCTGACAAAACGGCTGGACGTCAGTCGGACGCCGCTGCGCGAAGCGCTTAACCGGCTGGTATCCGAAGGTTTTTTGACATTTGAGCTTGGCAAGGGTTTCTTTTGCAGACCACTGAGCCCCGATAAGGTGTTAGAGCTATACCAGCTGAGATGCGCGCTTGAGACCGAGGCGTTGATCCGCGCAATCGAATCCGCCGCAGAACAGGACATCGACTCGGTTGTGGCCTATCTCGACGAAGTGGAAAATTCCTATTCAACATGTCGTGATTTGGATGAGTTGCTGCGGATGGACGAGGAGTTTCACATCAAACTGGCCTCCCTTTCCGGAAATCAGGAACTGATAAGACTGCTGTTCAATGTTAATGAGCGCATTCGCTACGTCAGGTTTATCAACCTCCGCCTGCTGCAAAGTCGACGTGACAAAGCTGATACTGATCAGGCCTCGATGTCAGCACACAGGGTCATTTTGGACGCCGTCAAAGCGCGGGACAAGGATCGAGCAGTGGCGGCCTTACGCGGCCACATTGAACGGCGCAGCGAACAGACTGTCGAATTGGTCCGTGTCGCCTATTCCCAGCTTTACGTACCGGGTATTTAAACCGGCCTTGGTCTCGAACGGTGTTGCAGTTCCAAAAGGAGTCACCTCAGGAATTGCGCCCGGCCAGACCAAGCAACGGATCATCGAGTTCGCTCGGAAAGCGATCCGGTACCAACGCCTGGTGGAACCATCGAACGAAACTGTAGATTGAAAACACCGGCAGTCCCGTCAACCTGCGAACGTCGGCGGCGTAAGGTGTCATGTTGGTGCATTCCAGAATAATGGCGCCAATTCCTTCGTGCTGTGTCATCAGTTGCCGCGCAGCATCCAGCATATCCTCACGACAGGCTGTAAAGTCGATTTCGGGCGCATCGCCCAGAATATCGCGGGTAAAGACGCGCCCGCCCTCTGTCCCGACGATCGGCGTATCCAGTGGAACATTCGCTGCCTCCAGATGCTCCAGAGTCAGAGTTTCTTTCGAAATGGTCAGAATACCGGGCCGCTTGCCCGGTGGCAGCATGGCTTGCACCATCGGGGTTTGCATCAGGGATGAGGTTGCAACAGGAACAGGGACCGCTTTGGCGAGTTGATCCTGCACGATGGAAAGAAACCCGCAATTTGTGGTGATGCCGTCGCAACCACTTGCGACCAGATCCTGCGCGGCGTCGATGAAAGCATCAACAAGTTCGCGCGCATCGTTGCGCACGACGCGATCCGGCGTCGCGCTGCGCACGATGCGGTATTGTACGGGAAAGGGCCATGTCGTGGCGTTGCCGATATCTCCGGGAATTCTCGGGAACTGAGTTTCAAGCATGAGGATGCCAAGATTGGCGCCATAAACGGTTTTGCCGCCGTGACAGTTGTGCATTGAGGCCCTGCCTTCTTCATCGAAGATTTGTAGACATTTCTGTATACAGTTCTGAACGGAGTCAATCTGAAATCGGCCGCCCTATCGGCCACAGTGAAAACGTGCGGTCAGTCGCGTGTTTTGCCTGTCTCCTTGAGGGCCCGTGCCAGAGCGCTCATTTCCTTGTAAATCGACCCAGCGACCGGGTGCCACGCGCTGACATCGCGGCCTTGTTGGGTCACGACATGTTCATCACCTCTGGACGCAGGCCCCGTCAACGCCTTTTGCGGACCGAATGACATCACATTGTCGGCCGCGCCCTGCAGCAACGACTGATTGAGTTGTTCTGCGATGTGGTCTGGCACCCCGGCTTGAGCCCAAGCCTCGCGTGCAACTGATTGCAGGACAACCGTGAAGTTATTCGCGAAAACGGCGGCTGCATGGTAGAGACTTTTCTCTGCCGACTGGATGTCAAAGCACCGGGCGCCCAGATGCTCAAAAACAGGGCGGACAAACACCTTGGCGTCTTCGTCACCCTCCAATCCGCAAAGAGCACCCTTGAACTGCTCCCTGGCGGTTGCCGGATCAGCAAAGGACATTGCGGGGTGAACACTTGCCAGCCGCCACTGCAAATCTTGCAGAGGAGCCATTTCCGACGCGGGGAAAAAACCACTGCAATGAATGACGACTGCGCCACGTTCCTCCTTTCCTTGTCGCGCTCTGGCGAGGTCAGCAGCGACAGTCCGGATTTGACCGTCGGGCACTGCCAGAATCCATAGATCCGCGCTTTCAAGCTCGTGAAACCCCGAGACTACGTGCCCCGACCCCGCCAATTGCACTGCTTCATTTGCTGATCTGGGGCTTGAGCTCAGAACTGATTGAATTTCACAATTCGGATCGTCGCTCATCAAACTGATCAGCGTTTTTCCGACGCGTCCTGCGCCAATGAGGTTTACTTTGATCCGAGACATTGCGCGGGGCTCCCATTCGGATGGCTCGATTGAAAGAATGCACTAATGGCTGGCCCAGCTTACGTCACTTTGTGCCATCCCGCTCGGCTACAAACGCATTTGCCCAACAACCCGGTCCGGTTATGTCAGATGAGCTGTCGCTTCGATCTCGACCAGAGCTTCATCCTCGACCAAGCCTGCAACGATAATCATCGACATGGCCGGGAAGTGCCTTCCAAATACTTCCCGATACGCCGCACCTACTTCGGCTTGACGGGCGAGGTACTCACTTTTGTCAGTCACAAACCAGGTCAACCGGGTTACGTCAGAAACCTGCCCTCCTGCTTCTTCGACAATGGCCGCAATGTTCAAAAGGGCCTGCTTCATCTGTTCGATGAATCCACCTGGCACGAAGTTCTTGTTGGCATCCCAACCGATCTGGCCGCCGATATGCAGGGTTCCGTCTTTGGTCAGGATACCGTTGGCATACCCTTTGGCGGGCATCCAACCGCTTGGATGGATTGTTTGATGACTCATGACGCTTGGTCCTTGAATTCGGTTAACTTGGTACGGAGTGTTTCCGGCCACGCCGTAGAACGACCGTTTGCGCCGACATGCACAAGCGTGGCTGTCGTGGCAAAGCGCAACTCACCTCCGCAATGTGCGGTCAGTTTGTATTCGACTGAGCTTCGGCCAATCCTAGCAACAACAAGTCGCAGAAACAGGTGATCGCCGTGTCTGCTGGGCGCGGTAAACCGGGTCTCGATCTGCGCCGTGGGCACTCCACCGCTCTGATGCATTTCTTCAAAGGGCGCGTTCAGCACTTCGTCAAAAAACGCTTCGACGCAATCGTTCATCATCTCGAAATATCGGGGATAAAAAACGATCCCGGCCGGGTCGCAGTGTTTGAACAACACTTTCTGTTGAAACTCGAAAGCCATCAAACCCCCACGTATCTTTCGGAAATCTCGGGTGTCAGATCCGCCATGAGACCCGACCAGACAGTTTTGCCGCGCTCCAGAATAACGGCCTTGTCCGAAACGGATGCGAGTTCTTTCAGAGATTTGTCGATCAGCAGAATGGCAACGCTGGTTTCCTGTTTTAGCCGGCGCAGGGCCGCCCAGATTTCTTGCCGTATGATCGGCGCAAGACCTTCAGTCGCTTCGTCCAGAATTAACAAGCGTGGATTGGTCATCAGCGCTCGACCGATCGCCAGCATCTGCTGTTCCCCACCCGACAGAGACGCCGCCCGTTGCCCCTCTCGCTCACCCAGTCTCGGGAACAGCTCCGTCACTTTGGTCATGGTCCAGTCGCCAGGGCGCGCGGCAGCAATCAGGTTTTCGCGCACGGTCAGGTCGGCGAAACAGCGGCGTCCTTCGGGAACGAGGCCAACACCTTTGCGGGCAACCTTGTGACTGGGAAGATCGTGCAGATTCAATCCATCCAGCGTCAGTGTCCCTTCGGACCTGATCATCCGGCAGATCGCTTTGACGGTGGTTGTTTTGCCCATTCCGTTGCGCCCCATCAACGCAGTCACTTCCCCTTCGGTCATGGACAGATCGACACCAAACAATGCCTGACTGACGCCGTATGTGGCTGTGAGGTTCCGGACGGTCAGAAAGCTCATGCCTCGTCCCCCAGATAGGCTTCGCGCACCTCACGGCTGCTGCGGATCTCATCCGCTGTCCCGGTGGCTATGACCTTGCCGTAAACCAGCACGCTGATCCGATCCGCCAAGGCAAAGACCGCATCCATGTCGTGCTCGACCAGCAGGATCGGAGCTTCCGCACGCAACCCATCCAGAAAGCCCGTCAGCCGTTTGGAGCCTTCCGCCCCAAGTCCCGCCATCGGTTCATCCATGATGAAAGCACGCGGCGAAAGCGTCAGGGCAACGGCGACTTCCAACTGTCGTCGTTGCCCGTGGCTGAGATTGGCGCAGCGTGTATCGCGTTCATCTGCAAGGCCAACGCGTTCCAGTGCGGCTTCGGCTCTTTCGCGTAGGGCACAGGTCTTCAGCGCACCACGCCAGAACCGCCAGGCTGCGGCTTCGGCACCCATGGCACCAAGCACCGCGTTTTCCAGAACGGTATCTTCCATGCAAAGGTCAGAAATCTGGAATGTGCGTCCCAACCCGGCACGCGCGCGCGCCTGGGTCGTTGTGTTGGACACGTCCTGCCCACACAGCGTAACACGGCCGGAATCCGGCCTGAGGCCACCACATATCTGTTTGATCAGCGTGGATTTTCCAGCTCCGTTCGGCCCGATAATCGCGTGGATTTCCTGTGGCTTCAGGTCAATCGACACGTCGATCGTTGCCTTGAGCGCACCGAAGCTTTTGTTCAGGCCATGAGTTGCAAGGATCGGTTCAGACATGCGCGCCCTCCTTGCCAGTCAACAAACCCGTCACACCGCCGCGACCAAACAGGACGATGCACAGAAGGATAATGCCCAGGTAAACATGCCAGAACTCTGTCAGCTCACCCAGAAAATGCTCGAGTGCGACAAACACACAGGCACCAATCACCGGCCCCATCAGGCGACCGACCCCGCCGATGATGATCAGAACGATCAGTTCGCCGGACAATTGCCAACTGAACATCGTGGGCGACACAAATCGGTTCAGGTCGGCAAATAATGCTCCTGCGAGCCCGGTGATCGCGCCCGAGATGATAAAGGCCACTAACTTCAGGCGCATCGGGTTCAGTCCAACGGTCTCGACCCGCGCGTTGGTTTGACGAGCCGCGTTCAAAGCCAGACCGAAAGGTGACGTCTGAAGCCGCGCAAAAAGGAAAAGCACAATGCACAGCAGGGCGAAGCAGATGCCGAAGAACTGGATCGGAACCAGCGTGTTCAATCCCGGAAAGCTGTTGCGGACATAGATTGAAAGCCCGTCTTCGCCGCCATATTGCGCCCATGAGATCGCGAAGTAAAAGAACATCTGACCAAATGCGAGCGTGATCATGATGAAGTACACGCCGGACGTTCGCAGCGACAGCAGGCCGATGAAGAATGCAACAATCGCCGACAGTATCATCGCAACAAGCCAGATGACCGGCATTGAATTGGTGCCATCAGTCTCAAAGAGCCCAAGATCCAGCGCCGTGTAGGTCTGCGCATGATAGGCAAGGATGCCCATCGCATAACCGCCTATCCCAAAGAAAACGGCGTGCCCAAAGCTGACCATTCCGCCAATGCCCAGTATGAGATTCAATCCAACCGCCGCCAATGCAAGGATCACCGCACGGGTCACCAGCGTGATTGTGAATGGCTCGTCCATAACCAGCGCCAAAAGCGGCAGCGCAAGAAGACCCAGCAGCACGACGGTGTTGATATGTCGTTCATCTAGCCTCATGCGCGCGCTCCGAACAAGCCGGTGGGACGCCAGATCAGGACCAATCCCATCAGGATGTAGATTCCCATGGATGCGATGGCCGCGCCGCTTTTCTGGGCCGCGCCTGTGTCCATGAACAGTTTGAACAGTTCGGGCAGGAACACACCGCCCAGCGTGTCGGTCAACCCGACCAGAAGCGCCCCGATGAAAGCCCCCCGGATCGAGCCGATGCCGCCAATAACAATGACGACAAAGGCCAGGATCAGCACCGGCTCACCCATGCCGACCTGAACCGATTGAATCGCGCCGACCAGCGCCCCTGCCAAACCGGCAAGCGCGGCGCCGAGAGCAAAAACAAGTGTATAGAGTTTGGAGATATCGACACCCAATGCGGCGATCATCTCGCGATCATTTTCGCCCGCGCGTATCTGAATCCCAATTCGGGTACGTTCGATAAGCAGCCAAAGCCCGCCCGCAACCGCCATCCCGATCAGGATAAGGGTCAGGCGATACAGCGGGTATTCGATCCCGCCGGGCAAAGTCACGGGGCCGGACAGGGCCTCTGGTATGTTCAGAAACAGGGGAAAGGATCCAAATACCCAACGCGTGCCCTCTGAAAAGATCAGGATCAGGGCAAAGGTTGCAAGAACCTGATCCAGGTGCGCGGCATCATAGAGCCGCCGAATGACCACCATTTCGATGATCGCGCCTGCCAGTGCGGCAGCCGCAAGCGCCGCAACAAGCCCCAGAAAGAAAGAGCCTGTCGCACCTGCTACAGCCGCCGCAGCAAAAGCCCCGACCATGTAAAGCGAGCCATGGGCCAGGTTGATCAGCCCCATGACACCGAAGATCAGCGTCAGGCCGGCAGCCATCAAAAAGAGCATAACGCCGAATTGCAGTCCGTTGAGGATCTGCTCGATAATCAGGATCGAGGACATGAAAACTCCGGGTAGCTGCCTGCCTACGTGGTCGAAGGCAGGCAGTGATCGATCACATTTTGCAGTCAGCCGCGTAGGCGTCCGAATGACCTTCCAGCGCCGTGCCGATGATCTTGTTGGTGAAGACGTCGCCTTCCTTGATCACTTCACGCGCATAGATCGTCTGCACCGGGTGGTGGTTCGGACCGAAGGCGAAATCCCCGCGCGTGCTGTTGAAATCAGCGGCCCTCAGCGCCTCGCGGAAGGCGTCGGCATCCGACGGATCGGCTTTCTCAAGCGCCGACAACAGCAGGTTTGCGGTGTCGAACCCCTGGCTCGCATAAAGCGAAGGCAGGCGACCGTATTCGGCCTGGAAGCTTTCGACAAAAGCCGCGTTGGTCGGGTTGTCGATGTCCTTGTTCCACTGCGAGGTGTTCACAACGCCAAGTGCTGCATCACCTACCGCCTGCAGGATGCCCTGATCGAAACTGAAAGCAGGCCCAACGACCGGAAGGTCGATGCCGCTGTCAGCGTATTGCTTGAGGAACGAAATCCCCATGCCGCCGGGCAGGAAGAAGAACACGCTGTCCGCATCGCTCGCCCTGATCTGAGCGATTTCTGCCGCATAGTCGGTCTGACCCAGCTTGGTATAGACCTCGCCTGCCAGATCGCCCTTGAAAAACCGCTTGTAGCCGGTCAGCGCGTCAGTGCCGGCGGGGTAATTCGGTGCCATGATAAAGGTCTTCTTGTACCCTGTATCATTGGCATAGGCCCCTGCGGCCTCGTGCAGATTGTCGTTCTGCCACGCCACGTTGAAATAGTTCTGATGGCAGCCTTTACCCGCAAGTGGCGAAGGTCCGGCGTTGGGCGACAGGTAGAAGACATTCTGGTTGACCGCCGCCGGAACGACCGCCATCGCAAGGTTGGACCAGATGATCCCGGTCATCACATCAACGCGCTCGGACTGAATCATTTTGTCCGAAAGCTGGACGGCGATGTCGGGTTTGCGCTGGTCGTCTTCGATTACGACTTCGATGTCATCACGACCGGATTGTGCGATCGCCAGCATGAAACCATCACGAACGTCAATTCCAAGACCCGCGCCGCCACCGGACAACGTGGTGATCATCCCGACCTTGACCTCGGCCAATGCGCCTGTCGCGCAGAGGGCCGATGCCGCAGCGGCCAATAGCAATTTATTCATGTGTTTCTCCCTTGTTGGTCTTTTCTATTTCATACAAGACTCGGGCGTTCTGCACACCCGTTCGAGACCCATTCTCGGACGAAATCTCAGGCACATCACCGCGCACCTCCGGAAGAGGTCCTCAGCTTGAATCGTTGCACTTTTCCGGTCGGTGTTTTGGGAAGGGTCTGGCAGAAGCGAACTGAACGGGGATACTTGTAAGGCGCAATGACGGATTTGACGTGATCCTGAAGGGCCTTGACTGTCTCGTCCGACGCTTCGGCATTTTCAGTCAGAACCACATGCGCTTCGACGATGTTACCCCGCTTCTCATCCGGTGCTCCGATTACAGCACATTCAGCGACGGCCTCGTGCGATAAAAGGGCCGCTTCGACCTCCGGCCCGGCGATGTTGTATCCCGACGAAAGGATCATATCGTCATTGCGGGCCGCAAAATGGAAGCGACCATCGGCATCTTTGAAAAAACTGTCGCCGGTAATATTCCATCCATCCGTCACATAATCCGCCTGACGTTCGTCGTTCAGGTAACGACAACCGGTGGGACCCCGCACGACCAGCCTGCCAACCTCATTTATCTCGGCCTCGGATCCATCGTCTCGCAATACTTTCGCCTCGTAGCCTGCGACAGGTTTTCCGGTGCAGGCGGGCCGATGATCATCGAACCTGTTCGATATGAAGATATGAAGCAGCTCGGTCGCACCGATACCGTCAAGCATCGGTTTGCCGGTCCGCTCGATCCAATCGTCGTAGATGGGCTTGGGCAAGGTTTCCCCGGCCGAAACCGCGGCGCGCAGGCTGGACAGATCAGCGCCCTCGTCCATTGCCTGCAGCATCACGCGATAGGCAGTCGGCGCCGTAAAGCAGACCGTCGCCTTATACTTCTCGATGATCTCGATCATGCCCGGAGGCGATGCCTGTTCCAGCAATGTTGCAGTCGCGCCAAATCGCAAGGGAAACACGGCAAGCCCGCCAAGACCAAAGGTGAAGGCAAGGGGTGGAGATCCCACGAAGACATCCTCCGGCGTCACCCCCAGAACTTCGCGCGCGTAGCCGTCGGCGATGATCAACAGGTCACGGTGAAAATGCATCGTTGCCTTGGGTTCACCGGTCGAGCCCGAGGTGAACCCCAACAGAGCCACATCATCGCGTCCGGTCTGGACGCAATCGAATTTCACCGGTTTTTCAAGCGCCAGTCGATCAAGCTCGGCCTCGTGATTGGAAGTACCGTCAAAACTGATCACTCTGGTCAGAAATCGACTGTCCTTGGCGCAAAGGTCCATTTCTTCCATCAAGCGCGTATCGCAGAGGGCAAACTGGATTTCGGCCTTGTCGACATACTTGGTCAACTCACCCGCGCGCAGCATCGGCATGGTATTGACCACAACCGCACCAACCTTTGTCGCCGCCAGCCAGCACGCAACCATGGCCGGGTTATTGGCGGACCGGATCAGCACGCGATTGCCGGGTTTGACCCCAAGATCTTCGACCAGCACATGGGCCAGACGGTTGGTCCAATCGGTAAGTTCTTTGTAGGTCCGTTGCCGTCCGTTGCCGATCAGTGCGGTGTTGTCGCCAAACCCTTTCCCGACCATTGCATCCGTCAGCTCATATCCAGCGTTAAGAAGTTCCGGATACTCGAACCCTTCAAGCAGGAAATCGGGCCATTGGTCGACCGGGGGCAGACTATCGCGCGCAAACGTATCGGTATGAGCTGACTGGCTAAGCACTACAAACCTCCCTGATGGGCCATCATGGCCTGTCGGGCGATGATGACCTTTTGCACATCCGACGCGCCCTCGTAGATGCGAAGGGCTCGGATTTCGCGATAGAGCGTTTCGACGGCGGTTCCGGACCGAACCCCGTCACCTCCAAAAAGCTGAACCGCTTTGTCGATGACCTTTTGCGCCTGATCGGTCGAAAACAGTTTGGCCATGGCCGCCTCTCGCGAAACGCGGGCTGCACCACTGTCCTTCGTCCATGCTGCGCGGTAAACCAGCAAGGCACTTGCATCGATATCCAGCGCCATTTCGGCGATGTGGCCCTGCACCATTTGCAGATCGAACAACGGCGCGCCCTGGACGTGCCGATCAGCAACACGCGACAAGGCCTCATCCATTGCGCGACGCGCAAAGCCGAGGGCGGCAGCCGCGACCGTGGAGCGGAATACGTCCAACACCGACATGGCAATCTTGAACCCAGCCCCGGGCGCCCCAATCATGGCCGATGCCGGTACGCGGACTTCATCAAAGCGCAGCGTCGCAAGTGGATGAGGCGCAATGGTATCGAGCCGCTCGGCCACTTCGAAACCCGGCAGATCAGGTGTCACTACAAACGCCGAAAGCCCCTTTGCGCCAGGTGCTTCGCCGGTGCGGGCAAAGAGTGTGTAGACATCGGCAATACCGCCGTTTGAAATCCAGGTCTTTTCGCCACTCAGGACAAACTGGTCGCCATCGCGGGTCGCTGTCATGGTCGAGTTTGCCACATCCGACCCCGATTGGGGCTCGGTCAGGGCAAATGCCGAAATCGCCTCACCGCTTCGCGTGAGAGGTAACCATGCGGATTTTTGCGCCTCTGATCCAAACAGGGAAAGCGCACCTGTGCCCAATCCCTGCATCGCAAATGAGAAATCGGCCAACCCATCATGGCGCGCCAAAATCTCGCGAGACAGGCACAGCGTGCGCACATCCAAAGCACCGGATTCGTTTGCTGTTGGTTGCAAGATACCTGCGGCGCCCAGTTCCTTAACCAGCACACGGCACGCCGCGTCGGTGTCCGAGTGATCAATCGCGATCCCCTGCGCCACCTCTTCGACCCGTCTGGCCCAGTCACGGTGACGGTCTTCAAAAAATGGCCACGAAAGAAAGATTTGATCCGCCATCAGTCGCCCTCGAACACCGGCTTTTCTTTGGCGACGAAGGCGTTGTAGGCCCGTTCAAAGTCGCCGGTCTGCATGCAGATGGCCTGTGCCTGCGCCTCGGCCTCGATCGCCTGTTCGATCGACATGGACCATTCCTGCGCAAGCATGGTTTTGGTCATCATGTGCGCGAAATTTGGACCCGCAGCGATGCGGCGCGCCATTTTTTGCGCCTCGGCATCCAACTGAATGGCTTCGACCACCAGGTTATAAAATCCCCAGGCGGAACCCTCTTCCGCACTCATGGATCTGCCGGTGTAAAGCAGCTCGGCCGCGCGCCCCTGTCCGATGATACGAGGCAGGATGGCGCAGGCTCCCATATCGCACCCTGCAAGCCCGACGCGGGTAAAGAGGAACGCACATTTGGCCTCGGGCGTCGCGATGCGCAGGTCCGAGGCCATTGCGATGATCGCCCCTGCCCCGACGCAGACACCATCCACTGCCGCAATAACCGGTTTACCGCAGTTCACGATCGCCTTGACCAGATCCCCGGTCATTCGCGTGAACGCCAATAGGTCTTTCATATTCATGCGCGTCAAAGGGCCGATAATATCGTGCACGTCCCCGCCCGAACTGAAATTTCCACCGTTTGAGGCAAACACCACAGCGTCTACGTCATCTGCATAGACCAGATCCCGAAACCAGTCGCGAAGCTCTGCGTAACTGTCGAAGGTCAGAGGGTTCTTGCGATCCGGCCGGTCCAGCCTGACGGTTGCCACGCGGTCGCTGATCTCGCACCGGAAATGTTTGACGTCACTTCGCATCGGAAACCTCTGGCAAGCTGAATTCTGTGGTAATCGCGCGGGCTTCTTCCGCAGAGAAATGACCCAACAACTCGTTGATCCACGCCTCATGGGCTGCTGCCTGACGCGCGAATTCCTCGCGTCCTTTTTGGGTCAACAAGACGCGATGCGCGCGCCTGTCGCCCGGCACGGCCATCCGAACCAGTAGTCCGTCATCCGCAAGGCGATCCACGATCCCGGTGACATTGCCATTCGATACCCGCAACACACCCGAGATTTCACTCATCTTCAATCCGTCTTCAAAGCGGGATAATGCCGCCATGACATCAAATCTGGGCAGGGTCGTTTTGAACTGATCGCGAAAATTCTCGCGCAACGTCGCCTCGATGAACCGCGTGGTCTTGAGCAACCGCAGCCACAAGCGCAGCCTTTCCTTCGAAGCATCCTCCAGCGGCATCTGAGCAAGATTCTGGCTCATATCTCGCCTCCTGAAATGCTGAGCGTGTGCCCGTTTACGGATTTTGCGGCATCTGAGCACAACCACATCACAGCACTTGTCACTTCGCCCGGTTGAATAAAGCGACGCTGAGGGTTGCCCTGATGCAGCGTTGCTGCTGCCTGATCCGGGTTCATTCCCGTTTTCTCGACAATAGTATTGATCGAACGTTCCAGCATGGGCGTTTCTATGAATCCCGGGCAGACGGCATTGACCGTCACACCTGTTTTGGCCAACTCAATTGCAAGTGATCGGGTAAGTCCAACCACCCCATGTTTTGCGGCGCAATAGCCGGATACGTATTGGTAGCCCTTCAATCCTGCCGTCGATGCGACAGCAACCAGCCGCCCGTTGCCCGCATCCAGCATGTCCGGCAGCGCGGCCTGCCAAACATTGAAGACACCAATCAGGTTGACCTCAATCATCACGCGCAGGTCGTCCGACGTCATTTTATGAAACGGAGTCGTCGTTGCTGCCCCTGCATTTGCGATCACGGCGGTGATAGGTCCCCGGTCCGCGCGCGCCGTTTCAAACGCAGATTTCACCTGCCCCGCATCCGTCACGTCGCAGACCTCGTAGGGTAATGACTGGGTCCTTAGCGTTGCCTCGGTCCGACCCAGTATCGTGACGGCCGATCCGTTCTTGTCAAAGCTTTGCGCGATGTCTGCCCCAACACCGGTTCCCCCGCCAGAGATCACAACATGGCTCATACCTTGCCCACCATTTCTGCTTCGCGATCCGCAAGGCGCCAGGCCTGATCACGACCAGCTTCGTAGGGTTTGGGCCACGCTTCCTGCCGATCGCCAAGCGCCGTGGCCGCATGCAATGTCCAATAGGGATCACTCAGATGTGGGCGTGCCAGACAAACCAGATCCGCTCGACCCGCCATAAGGATCGAATTCACGTGGTCCGGCTCGTAGATATTGCCGACTGCCATCGTTTTGATGCCGCGCTCATTGCGGATGCGGTCCGAGAAGGGCGTCTGGAACATGCGGCCATAAACAGGTTTGGCCAGCGTCGACGTTTGACCCGCTGAAACATCAATGATGTCCGCACCGGCAGCCTCGAACATCGTCGCAATTTCGACGGCGTCTTCTGCGGTCACTCCTTCATCTCCAGCCCAATCGCTGGCCGAAATGCGCACGGACATCGGTTTTTCCTTGGGCCAGACGGCACGCATTGCGGCAAAAACTTCCAAAGGATAGCGCATACGGTTTTCCAGGCTGCCTCCGTATTCGTCATCGCGCCGGTTCGAAAGCGGCGAGATGAAGGACGAGATCAGATAGCCGTGGGCCGCGTGCAGCTCGATCATGTCAAATCCTGCGCGATCGGCCATTTCAGCCGCTGCTGCAAACTCGGCTGTCACGGCATCCATATCACTGCGGTCCATGGCCTTGGGCACAGCGTTTTTGTCCGTCCATGGGATCGCGGAGGCCGACAACAACGGCCAATTGCCCGAGATCAATGGCTCGTCCATCCCTTCCCAGCCAACCCGGGTTGATCCCTTGCGACCCGCATGACCAATCTGACAACAGATTTTTGCATCCGTTTCCGAATGCACAAACGTCGTCAGCCGTTGCCACGCGGCTTCATGATCCGGAGCGTAAAGCCCAGGACAACCCGGCGTAATTCGCCCGTCCGCCGAGACACAGGTCATTTCAGTATAGATCAGGCCGGCACCACCTTTGGCTCGTTCGCCATAGTGGATCAGATGCCAGTCGGTCGGACAGCCATCGACCGCCTTGTATTGCGCCATGGGTGAAACAACGATCCGGTTCTTCAGCCGCATGTCTCGCAGGTGGAACGGTGCGAACATCGGTGCGCGGGCAGGACCGTTCACACGTTCTCCTGCCTGTTCCATAAACCAGGCCTCGGCGCTTCCCAGCCAGTTGGCATCCCGTTCGCGTAAATTTTCGTGGCTGATCCGCTGCGACCGAGTCAACATTGAGTAGTTCAATTGAACCGGATCGAGATCGAGGTAACGCTCTACATCCTCGAACCACTCCAAAGAATTCCGGGCCGCCGATTGCAAGCGCAGAACCTCCAGACGGCGTTCATCCTCGTACCGGGAAAACGCCGCTTCGAGCGTGTCCTCCCCAACAATATATTCGGCCAATGCAATGGCACTTTCCATCGCAAGCTTGCTGCCTGAGCCGATTGAAAAATGCGCGGTCGCCGCCGCATCGCCGAGAAGAACCACGTTCTTGTGGCTCCACTTTTCACACAACACCCGCGGGAACCTGAGCCAAGCAGAGCCGCGAATGTGGTTGGCATTGGTCATCAGATTGTGACCACCCAGATGTTCCTTAAAAATCTCCTCGCAAACGGCAATCGACTCCTGCTGGCTCATGTCGCCAAAGCCATAGGCGTCAAAAGTCTCTTGCGTGCACTCCACGATGAAGGTCGCCGTGTCCGGATCGAACTGATAGGCATGCGCCCAAACCCAACCCTTGTCTGTGTTTTCAAAGATAAAGGTAAACGCATCATCAAATTTCTGATGCGTTCCCAGCCACACGAACTGGCACAAACGTTGATCGATATCGGGCTTGAAGACGTCGGCAAATTCCATCCGCGTCTTCGAATTCAGGCCATCGGCACCGATAACAACATCGAAGTCATCCATGTACACTGAAGTCGCCTCGACTTCGGTCTCAAAACGCATGTCCACGCCCAACTGACGCGCCCGCTCCTGCAGGATCAACAGCAACTTCCTGCGTCCGATGCCACAGAATCCATGTCCGCTCGATACGGTTCGCCGACCTTTGTGGACAAGCGCCACATCATCCCAATACGCAAAGTTGTTGCGGATGGTTTCAGCGCTGACGGGATCGTTCCGCCGAAGGTTGCCCAGCGTTTCGTCCGACAGGACCACACCCCAGCCAAACGTGTCATCAGCGCGGTTGCGCTCGAACACAACGACCTCTGCCTCAGGATCGCGAAGCTTCATCGAAATCCCAAAATAGAGACCGGCCGGGCCACCACCGAGACATGCAATGCGCATTGCTGGCGTTCTCCTATCAGTGTCGCTGACAGGAACGGTAGACCGAGTCGATTAACGCTTCAAGTTAAAATATTTTGTGCTTAAAGTTTCCGACCTCGATCAGCGGTGCCATCTCTTCATCAAGAAGACCTACTATCACATCGGTCACTGGCGCCCGGAGAGAAAAACTGTCGGCATGATTTGGGGGTAACGCACGCAAGCACATTCCATTCGGAGTATCGAGCCGTTGGCTAGCACAAGTCTCACGGCAAAAACTGCCGAACAGGTCACAAATCGCTCAACCAGTATCGGAACAAATTTGAGGCGATATTGTCACTAAGTGCCATTCTGGTTTAATTGTCGCGCCAGAACTCGCCGACGAATCTGGCGTCGAGCTCTCCAATGCCGAAAGCATAGAAGCTCTCACCGCGGCGCACTTTCTATTGAATGTTTTTCACAACGTATAACTCGGAATTCGCTTCGGTCTCCCGAATACTGAATTTGCTGTTAGTAAAACTCCAACTCAAAAAGCAACGCAGAAGCAAAATCCGAGCTGCAGGTCTATTGCATTGAAGCTGGACGTCTTTTTGAAATATATATTTAATATCCATTATCTCATTAAACTTGGCCGCACGAAAACCTTTCAGTCAAATTTTTCGGCTGAAGAAAACTGTGAGATAGCGCATCGTGACGCCGGTTGGAGCATGAGCCATCAACTTCCTCAGATCCGTGGACCATTAGGGTGCGGCTGCCAAAGCAAAGGCTGGACAGTTGCGGCGAATGTCAGGTTTGATCAGCTACTCCGAAATATCTTCGATCTCAGATGAAGGGCGGCTTGGTCTGTGCTGGACTCGCCGGGTTGCGCGATTTACCGGCGGGCAGTAGGTTTGGTTGAGACGACTGTTCATTTTTTCATATCTCAGTTTGGAGCTTTATGATGAACGCGCGCACCCCCCCTCTACTCCGTCCCCGGCCTGCTCGAAAGGTTTCGACGGCACCAATCTTCTTTCGACGGACCGCGTTGAATACTCTGTGTTCGCTCGGCTTGCTTTCTATCCTGAGTGGCAGCTTGCAGGCCGACGAACTTCCTGCGACAGAGGACTTGGTAGATACGATTTGGGTAACCGAAAGTGGATACTCTTATGTCGCGGTAACCACCGACGGGGTCGTTGAGTCATTTTCAGGTGCTGATTTTTATGTCGAATTTCTGGAGGTAAAAAATGGGGTACTGGTGGCAAGGGTTCGGTGGATCAGCCCGGAAGAGCACCTGAGTGAATTTCAACATTTGCTATTCGTTCCTGACGGCGCCGGCGGGTTCTCATTCCAGACCGCAGGAGCGCTAAACGTGGTTGGTGGCGCAGCAAATGGCAAATTACACACTGTGGACGATGACACAGCCTTGTTCACAAGCTTTAACCTGGAAAACGATCGGGCCGGATCGATCAACACAACCTTGACCAAGGTCGACATGGTTCCACCGAAGTTCGAGGCTGAAAAATAGCTGACTGGTGGCCTTCTGCCGCTTCCGGCATCGCACGTCTCCGCCAAGGGTTATGCGCTGTGAAATGGTCCGAAGCCTTCTGCGCCAAGTAACCCATGATCTATGCTACCAGGTGACCTGTCTGAACTTCCAAAGATGGGTGCAGAAGGGTTAAAAAAACAGTCTAGGAATTGTTGTCTGTGGAACGGTCTGAGATGGTGTTGAAAATCTGGGTCAACTGTCCTTCGGAGAAAATTGCCGATGAAATTGCCGATCGACTTCTTGAGCAACGTCTGATTTCTGCGGCTAATCGATATGCGGCAATCACCAGCCGCTATGTGTGGAAAGGAAACATTGAAACAGCTCGGGAGATCCCTCTCTTGCTAAAAACCCGAAAAGACCTTTTTGAGGATGTCGCCGACGCGGTCCGAAACATTCATCCATACGATGCGCCCAGTATCCTCGCGATTGAGGTGGCACAGGTCAACGAGGAGTACCTCTCATGGATGGTCGAAAGCACCCGCACTAGCAAGAATTAGCCTTGGAAATCGAAGACAACAAAGCGCCAAGTGCGAATGTGGAACTGCGGAGCAGACATATTTAGCGCTACAGCGACTCGCGACCGTATACACTCCAAAATTCAAGACCTGACGGAGCCGTGACACAAAAAATCGCAGATTCAAGAATCCGTTATTACACAAGATCCAGCGTTGGACTTCGCTGTGCCAAAGTTTCCGCAACATCAAGCAATGCACTCTCAAACATAGTCAAAGAGTGAGGTTTTGAATCGGAAACGGGGTAGAGAAGGCCAAACGTCATCCAGCGTTCAGGTGTCACCGGAACGAGGGTAAGCTTAGTTGGCTTTGACTGAGCGGCGACCAATTCATCTGCAATTGTCACACCGGCGCCTTCAGCCACCAGCGAGCAGGCAAGCTGAGATGCGGCGACTTCGCAAGTTTGCCTCGGTGTCACACCTGCTGAACGGAAGATGTCATCCAGTTGGTCGCGCAACAATAGCCCGTGCATAAGGCGAATGACGGTTTCCTGTGCCAATTCACCGGCTGTAAGCTGCGGTCTGGATGAAAGTGGGTGATCCGAAGGTAAAACGGCTTGTGCCCTTACCCTCAACAAAGGTTTGGTGACAATGCCGGGATGATCGACCGGCAACGCACCAATTCCGATATCATACTCCCTGCCGGCCAACCACTTTCCTGCTTCTCGCCTCGCGCGGACATCGAGACTGATATTGGTGTCAGGGTTATCCTTCATGAACCGCGCCACGGCCGGGGCAGACAGGGATTGCGCAATCCTGGGCATGGTCACGATACGGAGCGTTTCCGTCCGACCAGCCTTGATTTCTGCGGCAATACGGGGAACTTCATCAAGATTGTCGAGAATCCTGCCTGCCTCTTTATAAAATGCCAATCCCTCGGGCGTTGGTGTCAGGTTGCGCCCACTGCGATCAAAGAGTGTCAGCTTGAGTTCCGCCTCAAGCCCCGAAATCAAACGGCTGACTGCGGGTTGGCTGAGGTGAAGTATTTCCGATGCGGCGACCAGCGAGCCTTCGGATAACGTGGCGCGAAACGCACGGAGGGCTTTTATGTTCATTTTCCGTTGCTTTCTAATTTTGCAAGAGTAGATAACACCTTTGCATTTTTTACAATTGAAGAATTGACGTAGATTGAACCCAAGTGAAATTGGGAGGTAATTTATGAAACGCAGAACTCTACTTGGTGCCGCAATCGCTGCCATCGCAGTCACCGCAGCGGCCACAACAAGCCTTGCGGCGGACTGGCCGAAACGCCCGATCAATCTGGTTGTTCCATACAAAGCCGGCGGAGGCACTGACGCCTACGCCCGCGCCATTTCGGCAGCTGCTGAGGGCGTGCTGGATGTGCCGGTGGTCGTTGTTAACAAACCCGGATCGGGAGGGCTGAACGGCGCCAATGCTGTCGTTGGTGCGCGCCCCGATGGCTACACGATGATGATGACATCCGGCGGGTCGTTTCTCTTGTCAACCATGACGCGTGACACAGACATCGATGCACTGGAAAGCTTTGATTTCGTTGCTCAGGTCGGGCAATTGCAAACGTCGTTAATGGTTCCGGTAAGCAGCCCGTTCCAGACTGTTCAGGATGTGATCGACGCGGCAAAGGCGAACCCCGGTAAACTGCGGTGGGCACATTCGGGTCGCGGTGGTTTCCATCACGTGGGCGGCATGGGCTTCTTGGCCAGCAACGGGATCGAGGCACAGGATGTTCCCTTCAAGGGGGGTGGGCCAACCCGTGCCGCTCTGATCGGTGAGCAGGCTGATTTTGGCTTCCTCGGCGTTCAGCAGCTTGCGGGATTCGAAGAGCAATTGCGCGCACTGGCCGTCAACAGTCAGGACCGCGACGGTATCATGACAGATGTCCCTTCGTTCGGCGAGTTGGGCATTCCATTTGCCGCCGTTTCTTCGCCGGTTATCGTGTTTGCCCCAAAGGATACGCCGACCGAGGTGATTGCGGCGATGGAAACCGCGCTGGAGCAGATCGCCGCCAAGCCCGAGTTTGCCGAGCTTCTCGCCTCACGCGGGACCGGGCCGGTCTATCAGAATGGTGCAGATGCCAAAACGACGCTCTCCGCCATGAAAGAGGACGCCACTCCCTTGGTCCAAAGTCTGACCAACTAATGTCCTCGGGGCCGGGCGGGTCGTGACCCACCGGCCTTTTTCCACCCACAGAAGCTCGCGAGGAAAGTCATGCGTTCCTATGCAGAAGGTTTGGTTCTTGCTCTTATTTCGATTGTTGCCATTTGGGGTGCGTGGCAGGTGCCAGCTGCGTCTCCGGGGGATACCTGGGCCGGGATCGTGCCGTTCTCTGCGTCGATCGCCCTGCTGTTCCTGTCGGGCCTGATGCTTGCAGGAGCCGCCCGTCAAACCGCAGGGTCTACTGGCCATGAGCAGGATGACGGAGCAACACTGCAGATCATCGGCCTGTTCATCATCGCCCTGATCTATCAGCAGTCCTTCCGCTGGTTTGGCTACCTGCTGCCGACGGCTATTGTTGCGCCGATCGCCCTATACTTCTTCGGAGTGCGCAACTGGATCGGGCTGAGCTTGTCAGTTGTCCTCTGCCCGCTGGTTTTCCACCTCATCTTTTTTGTCCTTCTTGGCGTGTTCCCGCCCTATGGCGAGGTCTTCGATCTGCTTAGCTGGATTCAGGGGTAAAACATCATGGAAATATTTCCCGCCCTTCTTTCGGTGATCACCGACCCCACGCTGCTCTTTGCAATCGTCCTGGCTGCAGTCGTGGGTATGGTTGTCGGCGCAACACCCGGTCTGACGGCCTCGGCAGCGATTGCGATGCTGTTGCCCATCACCTTTTACATGTCGCCAATTTTTGCGCTCGCTTTCCTCTATGTGATCGGAAAATCCGGACGTTATGGCGGTTCAATCGCGGCCATTCTGTTCAACACCCCGGGCACGGCGGCAAGTGCGGCGACACAGATCGACGGCTACCCTCTTGCGCGAGCTGGCAAGGCCGGAAAGGCAATGAAAGTGGCGACCATCTCATCCATCATAGGTGACCTGATGGGCGATATCCTTTTGGTCATCGGCGTTGGTTTCATCGCGGCCATCGCCCTCAAATTAGGACCGCCCGAAACCTTTGCCATCTACTTCGCTGCCTTCGTCGTCATCGGATCGGTCATCGGAAATTCCATCGTCAAAGGTCTGGCGTCCGCGCTGATGGGGATTCTGATCGCTATGATCGGCCTCGACCCGATCTCCAGCGAAGAGCGCTACACTTTCGGTTCATTCGAATTGTCCAACGGCATAGGTCTGGTGCCACTGATGATCGGCGTGTTCGTTCTTGGCGAGGTATTCGCCCAGCTGGAATCGCGGCGCAAAGCGACCGGAGAGACCGAAGAAAATGAAAGCACCAAAGACGGCAATACGCTGACCTGGGAAGAATACAAACCCTGCCTGCCGCACGCGGTCCGCGGTGGATTCATCGGTGCGGGTATCGGCGTGCTGCCCGGGCTGGGATCGGCCATCGCGGCGTTCATCTCGTACGGTGAAGGCAAGCGCCGCGCCAAATACCCCGAGATGTGGGGCAAAGGCGCATTGGAAGGCGTCGCCGCGCCCGAGGCTGCCAACAACGCTGTCTCCGGCCCGTCGATGGCGCCGTTGCTGACTCTGGGCATTCCAGGTTCGACCATCGGGGCGATCCTGCTGGGCGTTTTCCTGATCCATGGCATTCAGGTTGGTCCGACCCTGTTCCTGACGGATAAAGAGCTGGTCTACAAACTCTTCGCCTGTGGCATGCTGGGCATCCTTGCCTACGGCCTGATCGGTTACTTCGGCGCCACACAGGTCGCGCGCCTGATCTTGAAGATCCCGACCAACGTTCTGTATCCGCTGATCTTCCTGACCGCCTTCGTCGCAGCCTATTCCGCGCGCGGGTCGATGTTCGATGTGACAGTAATGACATTTGCAGGGTTTGCCGGTTGGCTGATGCGGAAATACGACTTCAACGTCGCAGCCTTCGTGATCTCCTTCGTTCTTGCCAAAGGCGCCGAAGAAACCTTCCGCCAATCCCTGCTGATGTCCGAAGGTGGAGCGATGATCTTTGTGGAACGTCCAATTGCCCTTGCATTCATCATCGTCGGCTTTGCAGCTATGGCGTTCCGAATCCGAGGCATCGTCAAAGAACGCCGTATCGCGCGCGGAGGGTTGGAAGATGCTTGACTATGGTATCTACCGGGATTGCTTTTCCAGCGCAGACATGCGTTCGATCTGGTCCGAGCAGGCAACAATTTCTGCGTGGCTCAAAGTCGAACAGACGCTTGCCGAGCATCAGGCAATCGCCGGCCTGATCCCGGCCGAAGCGGCTGTGGCGATCAAGGCTTTGTCCGTTTGCGACTTGAACCGCTTCGAATTGCAGAACGAGATGAATCTCGTGGGTCGCCCTATCGTTGGTTTGACAAAACAGCTTCGCAAGCTCGTTCCGGACCACGCGGATCATGTCCATTTTCGCGCGACCACGCAGGATGTCATGGACACCGCAATGGTTCTTCAAATGAAGTTGGGGCTTGAGCATATCCACGCGTCCCTTAGCGTCGTAATTGCTGCCATCGACCAACATATTTCCTGCCATCCGAACACAATGATGATGGGCCGCACCAACGGACAACATGCCGTTCCCATGCACCTAGCGACGAAACTAAAAGTCTGGCGATCTGAACTGGACCGTCGGTCACAAGCTTTGGAAGACGCGGCAAAAAGGGGCCTAAACGTTCAGATTGGCGGACCGGTCGGAGACCTGCGCGAATATGAAAACGGAACCGGCCAGCAGGTAAAACAGGGCGTTGCGGTTTCGCTTGGACTGAATATTGTCGAGCCGCATTGGCAAAATGCCCGCGACGGTGTGGTTGACATTGTCGCAGCCCTCGGTGCCCTATGTGGGACACTTTGCAAAATCGCACACAACATCAATCAGCTGTCATCGTCCGACATCGGCGAATTCTCCGAGGCGCATGAAACCGGCAGGGGAGTGTCCTCGGCCATGGCCCACAAACGAAATCAGCGGGCGTCGGAATTCGGCGAGGCCGTTGCCCGCTTGGGGCGCCAGCGCGCCGAACAAATTGGTGAATTGACGATGCATGAGCACGAACGGTCTGGGGGTGTTTGGATTTGTGAGTGGATTGTAGTGCCAGAGACTTTTCTTCTGACCTCGGGTGCCTTGCACTGGTCAATTCAGATGTTCAAATCGTTGGTCATCGATGAAGAGGCTTTAAAGAGATCCATTGGGAACAAAGTTCCGGATGACAAAAATATACGTCACTGATGTGATTGCGGTACCTGAGTTCGGCTTCAAGGTAGGCTACCAGACGCCCCGCACTTTTTCACTTGGAAAACTGCGGCATCGCCTTTTTCGGAGTTCATTCAAAGAGCCACAAGTGCGGTTACATTTTCGCATCAGGCGATTTGCCGACAGTCGCCAAGGGATACCGGTTCGATCATTTCCGCTGTTTCCGGATAACGACTGATCTGTACGGTCGAACGGAGACATTGGGCCCTATGCGAACACTACCGCAAAGCGGACAGAAAAGTTTTGGTTCAAGGCAGGCATTGAGACCGATACACATTGGGCTAAGTCTAGCGCATTGGATAGAGCAGTTGGGTGCAAAGGTCTCGCTTGACCCAGTGTGGAGAAAAAAATGTCGACCCTAAGGAAGTCTCGCCGCAGTTTGCTTGCTGGAGTTGCGGGCCTGGTTGGAAGTAGCGCCCTTGCGGGCAGCGCTGTTACCGTCCTAACTCCTGCAGCCGCAGAAGGGCCCTTCTATCCCAATCCTTCCATGCGGATGCCCGATATCGATAATGACCTTGTCAAAATCGATGTATTGGTTGAGGAGGCTGGCGGCGAAATCTTCATCCTGCGCGGCAAACTCTCGGACCGAAACGGAAGGCCACTTGCCGGACACCGCATCGAGATCTGGCAGTGCGACATGAACGGCAAGTATCTGCATCCAGGTGATAGACGAAACGTCCAATATGATCGCGCATTTCAAGGGTTTGGTCATGACATAACGGACGAGTTCGGAAGATACGTGTTTCGCACGATAAAGCCAGAGCTCTACCCGGGGCGCGCACCGCACATTCATGTAAAAGTACTTGAAGGTAAGCGCGAGTTGCTGACCACCCAGTTCTATATCAAAAATAATCCAAACAATGCGCGCGACGGATTGTTCAATCGCATGTCAGACGCTGAAGTCGATATGGTTTCGATGGATTTCATCAAAGGTGAAGCTGGGCCAGAAGCAATTATTGACATTGTCATTTGAACACGAGCTTCTAACAAAAAAATCCCGGATACTTCATTTCAGCATAAGATTTCAAGAAACACGGGGCTACCAGTGCTGTGCTGCTCAGCTTAATGCTCAATTGGAACACCCAAGAGTCTCGCTGGCGCGGTTTTCTCGAATCCAACTGGCTGCGAACAAACTTCGCACAGTTACTTTTCGAAACGTCGCAGATATCGTAGCGAATAGATGTCTGAAAACAACAAAGGCGCCCTTGAGCGCCTTGTTTTATTGGTCGGAGTGAGAGGATTCGAACCTCCGACCCCTGCCTCCCGAAGACAGTGCTCTACCAGGCTGAGCTACACTCCGACCGTAGCGGGTGATCTATACTTGGCGACATGGATGTGCAAGAGCGAAAAAGAGAGTGGCGTTTGAGTCGGCTAATGCAGTGATTATCGCAGCCACTTATCTCAATGTCATGGACTTGAACTGTATCCATTTGGTGAACGATTACCGAACAGCGTCAGAATTTCACACATTGTTTGGCTTACCGTTAACCGGGCCTGGTCATGGGTCAGCGTACAGTATGGCATTCCCGATGTGGGTATTACGCTCCACTTAGAGTGCGTGGATCACTCGATCGTGGTTGCCCGCAACAAATATGGCAATCGAAACATGTTTCCATCCTATCTAAGTTTATGGGGTGAAAATGGGGACCAGTGTGTTAGGTTTCTCGAGTGTATTTAATGAGTTTTGACTTGGAGTGCCATTTTGCTGCGTCAGTTTTTTTTCGAGTTCTGGGCAGATCTTCCCACGATAACCAGGAACCTCGGTCAGACAATTCGTGACTTCATGGCATGGCTGGTTGCGGTCAGGGTCGACATATTGATCGCCTTGGCAATCGGGATCGTCACTGCTGCTGTAACGTATTCGTTGGCCGAGCGCGTGCCCGACGCAGTTTATGACGTCGAGATGGACCTGTGGCTTTGGTTCAATGCAGACACCCTGAGAGTCAAGAGCACGATGATCAGCCTTGGAGGGGAACATTTCAGAACCCAGGTGCATCCGCTGGCGTCGATCATTATGTATCCGCCTACTAAAATCATGCTAATGGCCGGGGTCGAAGAACGTGACGCTTTAACTGCCTACCTGGTTGCCATCAATTTGATGTGGACAATGGCGCTTTATGCCGCGGTTCGCGGGTTGACGCTTCGGCGCACCGATGCGCTTGTATTTACGATTTTCGGAAACACGACTGCAAGCGCCATATTCTGGATGCCGATCGTCGAGGTGTATAGCACAGCGTCGCTCACGGTCTTGTTGACACTGGCATTGGGTACGCTGATCCCAAGCGGAAGGTTGCCCCAGTTCATGCAATCCGTGACAAGCGCGCTTTCACTTTCGATGACGACCACCAACTGGATGGCCGGATGGTTTGTCACAATGGCGGGAAACAACTATCGGCGGTTTCTGCGTATCACCTTTGACGCGTTGCTGATCGTCACGCTGGCTTTTGCCGTTCAGAAAATGCTGATCGCAAAGACCGTCTTTTTCGTTCCAAACGTCAGTTTGGAAATGACTTATATGTTCCATGATTATTCGCTCGGCATACCAGAGAAGTTGCGCGCATTCTTCCTTTATGCCTTTGCCGCGCCGTTTCCCGACTTCCAGGTCCACATAGAAAATGACGGCCTGATCGGACATTACCTGAGCTTTCAGGGCTCATCACTATGGGGAATGAGATGGACCGGTTTGATCGGTCTTGCTGCGGCAATTCCGTTGCTGGCTTGGGGTGTCTGGACCGCCTTGAGCGGTGCGAACCCCTCTCGCTTGGTCGGACAAGCCATATTGTCATTTGTTGCCCTGCAATGCCTATTTCACTCCGCCTGGGGTGATGAAACGTTTCTGTACTCGATGAACTATTTACCCGGGATCATCCTTCTTGTGGCGATGGGTGCACTAACCAGGGCCCGCAAATTGGTTTTGGCTGCCACGGTATTTGCAAGCGTATTTCTCGGCCTTAACAACTTCGCGGCGTTCGAGTCTTCGATGCAGGAAGTAGAAGCCTATGCTGCTGAAGAGGTAGAAAAATCGGCAAGCACATCAAGCACCCTGTTCGCACCGTTTGCGCAAGGCTCTTCTGTCGTGCCTCAAAAACACACAAGTGGCTGAATCAAGGAACCCTGTCATGAATAATCTGAAACCTGTAGCGGCCTGGCCAGTATTCGAGCTCCGCAACCTCTGCCAATGACGAGATCTTTCATGTCACATTCGGTTGGTCGGCTTGCTGCCATTTGCAATGGCTTAATTCTTCTTTTCATTTTATTCAGCGCATTGCTTCCAACCAATTTCGCCACTGCATTTCTTATCAATGCTTTGATCTATTTCGTACCCGGTATTGCTTGGCTGGGTCTGGTTGCCTCGCGCATCAAGCATGATTTCATGCTTACAGTTTTTGCAGTCGTTTTTTCGGCGCTCGCCTGGTGCATCATCATCTTGGCGCTTTATGCGCTTGGACTCACGCCAGAGAAGGCAACCTTTCTTATTGCGTTGTTTTGCCTTACCAATCTTGGCTTCTTGGTCACACGCCGGGCCGACCTCAGCGGTTTTTTTCTGGTGCGACTGCGCGATTCATCCGATGCACGCACAGGGCTGAGCCTTTTCCTGGGGTCCTTCGCAGCACTTTACACGGCAGCGGCGTTCTATGGACCAGGCATTGATCATGACTATGAGGTCCCAGGGGCGGCACCCGGAATGATCACCGAATTCAAGCCGTACTTCGCCTATAACTTGCACAATAACGTACTGTACTTTGCGCACCCGCCCATGGGGATCGTGAATGTAGGTCTTGGTGTTTTGTTGGAAGACCGCCTCAATGAGTTCGAATTTTATCTGATATCAGGAAAAGCGAGCCGAAAGGTTGTTGAAGCCGCTGAGCAACGCACAACAGCAATTTACCCGGATGCGGGTTCAGGTCTCGGTGAAACCAGAATTGTGTCCGAACTACTTCCCGACCTGCTTGTCAGGGTTACGGAAACGAACGAAAGAGGGAATTTGACCGACCTTTTCGTCGAAGGCGGTCAATGGGTGCCATCAGATGTGGACATCATCCAGCAGACCGAAAACTCGATAACCTACCAGTTTCATAAAGACCGAATTTCGCAGTTCTTTTTTGCCCACGACCTGCAGCGATTCAAGGGGCTGGACCCCATTTTGACTGTCCGCACCGGAAACATGTTTCCTACGGCAATTGCTGCGCTTCTTATTTTTCAGATCGCGATGCTGGTGTTGGGGCGGTCGCCGCCTGCAGTGCTTTTGGCACTTGCATACCTTCTGTCGGTCGGGATTTTCACGCGTTCGGTCATGGCCGGGCATGTCGGCATCTCGTCACTCGCCATTCTCATGCTGTTCCTTCAAAACTGGTCTCAGCGTGAATCCGACAGCTGGAAAGCCTCACCGTTTCTCATGCTGCCGCCAATATTTGCAGCGTGGTGCGATCAAAAGTCGATTGTTGTCCCTATCGCGATCTGCGCCTACTTGGGGCTTCGTTACCTTGTCGCCGACAGAACCTGGGCCGGGCTGGTAAACACGATCCGCCTCGCATGGTTCAACCCGATCAACATGGGTTGGGCGACAGGGCTCATGCTATTTGGACTCTACGGTTATCTGGTTGCGGCCTGGCAGTTCAAAGTATTCTTCCTGTATGTCCACGTATTGGACCGCCTCAACCCTTTGCCGGACGAGCACCTGACCAGTCTGTCCCAACTGTTTCTAAATGTCTTGGTTGAAGCCCCACAACTGCTGTTTGCGCTGGTAATAATTCCCTTGCTTCTGCTTCGGCGAAACCGCGACATGTTGGAGCCACGCTGGGCAATTCCTGCAATTGCAATCGCCATTGGTGTACTTGTCTACAGCTTGATCGATTGGCGCCAGTCAAAGCACTATATGACGCTTGTCCCAGCGGCATCATTGATACTGCTGCTTGCCTTTTCGCTTGCACCAAGAAACGTTGGCCGATGGCTTTTTGCACTGGTTTCAGTATTTGTGGTGTTCGGAGCAGGTTTTTTGCTGATGCTGGGTTACAATTTTTCGTTCTACCGGCCAGCGGGTCTTTGGTAGGCGTTGATTGTCGAACCGAACGCATACGCCGCTGTAGTGAAAATTCGCATGCCTAGCCTGTAACTAGCGATACTCCAGTTTCGGGCTGCAAGGACTTTCGACCTTCAGATTCCAAGACCCAACAATCGTGCCCCTCAAAAACGGCGGCGGTCAGCGCATGGCCATAAGCTGCACCTGTATCAAGGTTGACACGGTTTCCGTGATGTTCGGGTTTCGGTACATGAGAATGCCCGTGCACAACAAGCCAGGGATGCACGCGGCGATCATTCAGAAACTCTTCGCGGATCCAGATCAGGTCATCGAGGTCCTGTTCATTTAGCGCTGTTCCGGGCCGGATTCCGGCATGAACGAAAAGCAAGCCGTTTTCCTGATGATACGGGGTCAAATTGGTCAGAAAGTCGATGTGGGACTGAGGTACGGCCTTTTTTGCCCTTGCGTGGACTTGATAAACCCGGTCCCCATCTTCAACTTCCACCCCGTAGGACTTTAGCGTTTCAACGCCGCCGATCCGAGGATGAAGCCAATGGTACCCGACCAGGAACCGGGCGTCGCTGCGTGGATAATCTTCCAAGAACATCGCACAAATCTGATCGTGATTGCCGCGCAGAAAAATCCAGTCTCGCCCGCTGTTTTGCCCTTGAATCAGCAAATCCAGAACCTCGCGGCTTTGCGGGCCACGATCGGTGTAATCGCCCAGAAAGACAACCTTGGCGTTTGGCCCGCCATCTTTCTCAACCCGTGACAGGACATCCTCAAGCATGCCCAGCTGACCGTGAATATCTCCGATGGCATATATCGGATCTGTCATGGAGGTCCTTTTTCTCAGTTCTGGTGGTAAAAAACCTGAGCTTAATCAGCCCAGTCGATGCTGAAGTCTTCGCGAAACGCAAACCGAGAAAGATGGGATTCAATCACCCCCTGCCAACTGGGCATATCGCCCCTTGGTCCGGTTTCGGCCATAAGCGTCAAACTGAAGTCATCGGCGCGCATTGTAACCCGGTTTCCCCCGGGAAAAGCCACCCTCCCCTGATTTGCATCGAAAGAAACGTCGGCCTTATGAGACCAGTGTTTGCAAAGTTGCTGCAGGTATTTGCCGCCCGATGGCGTTCGGGCAATCCCGGACATCTTCTGATCCGGCAACAGGGTCAGCGCTCGGTCGGCGGCTTCGCGCAATGACTTGGCAAACAAGGTCACGTCGATATCGGTCGCAAGAAATGTAA
Source organism: Ruegeria sp. HKCCD9138 (assembly GCF_057220975.1). Lineage (NCBI taxonomy): Bacteria > Pseudomonadati > Pseudomonadota > Alphaproteobacteria > Rhodobacterales > Roseobacteraceae > Ruegeria > Ruegeria sp. HKCCD9138. The sequence goes on from NZ_JBWVAZ010000006.1 coordinate 141,047, forward strand.
CGCCCAGTTCCAGGCATTTGCGCTGCATCGCAGGATCCAGCGTCAGAATGCCTGCGGCCCTGCCGGCCGCAACAATCCGGTTCAAAGCATCCAGGACCGCTTCGACCACATCAGGGTGTCCGGCGTTGCCAATGTGACCCATATCTGCCGCCAAGTCTGAGGGCCCGATAAACACGCCATCCACATCGGTGGCCAGAATGTCATCCAGCGCCTCCAACCCAAGACGGTTTTCGACCTGAACCAGCAGACAGATCTGGTCATCAGCCGTCGTCAGGTAGTCCGGGATACCCGCAAAACGCGAAGCGCGCGCCAAAGCAGACCCTACGCCACGGACGCCGTGCGGAGGGTATCGGACAGCCCGCACAAGCGCGCACGCCTGATCCCCGCTCTCGACCATCGGGACCAGAAGGCTCTGTACGCCCGCGTCGAGGTATTGCTTGATCAGCCAGGTTTCACCGATCGGCAAACGCGCCACCGGGTGACTGCCGGACCCTTCGATCACCCGAACCTGCTCGAGGATCGAACGCAAGTCGTTCGGTGCGTGTTCGCCATCGATCAGCAGCCAGTCGAAGCGCGCGGTCGCGGCGATTTCGGCGGCATAGGCATTTGCCATCCCGACCCAGCATCCGATCTGAGGATCTCCGGCCTTTAACGCGGCCTTGAACGTGTTCTTCGGCGCGGGCATCACGGCGCTCCTTTACGCGAAGTTGATGTCGACCGAACCAAACGGTCCGAAATCTGCATGGATCTCTGTGCCGGGCGGGCATTCGATCGGGCGGATGAAGCTGCCGGACAGAATAACGTGACCGGGCGCGATGCTTTGGCCGTATTGCGCCATGCGACGGGCCAGCCAGACGACACTTTCCACGGGATCATTCAGCACCCCCGCGCCCAGTCCGGTCTCTTCGATCTCGCCACTGCGAAAAGTCAACGCGCCGACCCAACGCAGGTCACAGGCGTCTACTGCGTGACGCTCGCCGCCCAGAACGATGCCCGCGTTGGCGGCATTGTCGCTGATCGTGTCAATAACCGTGCGGGCCGAGCCCGTCTCAGGGTCCACACGTTGAATGCGGGTGTCGAGGATTTCGATAGACGGCGCGACATATTCAGTCGCGGCGAGGATGTCATCGCGGGTTACGTCCTCTCCACCCACAGCGGATTTCATGACAAAGGCGATCTCGGCCTCGATCCTTGGCTGGATGAATCGGCCGGCGGGGACGGTGCCGCCCGTTTCGAACACCATGTCATCGAACAGAATTCCGCTGTCGGGGATGTCGATGTTCAGCGCGTATTGCATTGCCTTCGACGTCAGCCCGATCTTCCACCCGATCACGTTGCGCCCCTCGGCCAGTTTCAGACGGTAGATGGCATTCTGCACCGCGTAAGCGTCGTCCATCCCCATCTCCGGGTGGCACAGGGACAGAAGGCCGATCTGTTCGCGGTTGCGTTCGGCCGCCAGCAGGTTGGCCGCCGCACGGGCGTGATCTTCAGGGGTCATACCTGCTCATCCTCAACCGTGTTGCGCAAGGTGCCGATGCCTTCGACCGAGACCTCGACTACATCGCCGGGGGCCAGGTATCTGGGCGGATCAAACCGCGCGCCCGCGCCCGTCGGCGTGCCAGTGACGATGATGTCACCGGGCAACAGGGTCATAAAGGTCGAGATATATTCGATCTCGCGCCGGATCGGGAACATCATGCGGTTCAATGTATCGTCTTGTCGTAGCTCACCATTCACGCGGGTCTGAATGCGGGCCTCATCCAGTTGAGCGGCATCAGTGAATGGAACAAGCCACGGGCCAATCGCGCCCGAATTGTCCCAGTTCTTGCCCTGCGTGACGTTGAACTTGGCATGTCGCACCCAGTCGCGGATGGTCCCTTCGTTGCACAGTGTCAGTGCGGCGACGTGGTCATAGGCTTTGTCCTGAGAAATCCGACGCCCGGCCTTTCCGATTACAACGGCCACTTCGCCTTCATAGTCCAGCGTATGATTTTCCGGCGGGCGGATCAGAGGTCGGTCATGGCCGGTGAAGCCGCTGGCGAAACGCGGGAACAGCGACATGAACTTTGGTTGCGCACTGCCATCTTTGTACTCGGCGTTCCGATCGGGAAAGTTCACCCCGACGCACAGGATGCGGCGGGCATCGGGCATCACCATCTCATAGGTGAAATCGGTATGGGTCACGGACCTTCCCGCCACCGCCTTGTTCAGTTGGTCGAATGCACCCGCGGCAATCACCTCATACAGGCTGGCGTGAGCCGGAAATGCGTCATTCAGCGCAATCGCGCCCTCATGGGTGATCGCGCCAAAGTAGGTTTCACCATTGGCGGAATAGGTTGCAAAACGCATCTGGCCTCCTTGGCGCATAGTGTTCCGCGTCAACATTACGGCGCGATAATGGGTGAGGCGGCAAGATCAGCCTCGGTCACATTCACGCCGACAAAGGGCGTGCCGTGTTCGAACCAACTGCGCGGCGCAGGCGCGCCCCAAAGCGTCTGTCGTTGCGGGTCTTTCAGGTCCCATTTGATTGGTTCCAGATCCGGGTCGACGGTCTGGTAATCCGAGCAATAGATCTCGATCCGGTGCCCGTCCGGATCGAGGACATACAGGAAAAACGCATTCGAAATCCCATGTCGCCCGGGCCCGCGTTCGATATTGTCCACATAACCGGTGGTGGACATCAGATCGAGCAGGTCGATGATGTTCAGCGGCGTTGGCACCCAGAAGGCCACATGGTGCATGCGCGGACCCCTGCCATTGGTAAAGGCCATGTCATGCACGCCCCCCTTGCGGTGCATCCAGGCCGCCCACAGACGCTTGCTCTCTTCATCCTCGGTGTATTCCGTCACGCGAAAGCCGAAATCGCTGTAGAACGCCACGCTGTCATCGACATTGGTCGAAAAGCAGTTGAAATGGTCGATCCGCAGCGGCTTTACCCCACGATAGAGCGCATATTTCTGGTGGATAGGCCCCAGCCGGTCCATCTTGTGATAGAATTCCAGCGGTATCCCCATATTGTCCGATGTCAGCAATGTGCGACCCTGAAAGGGGCGCTTAACCCATTCCGTCGGTCGCCCTTTTGACCGGAAATAGACCTCGGCCCGGTCCAGATCCTCTTCGTCGAAGGTCTTGAACCCCATCACTTCGACCGTACCGGGCTGATCGGATTTCTGCAGGATCACGCAATGATGCCCGCGTTCCTCCATCGCGCGCAAATACACATGGCTGTCGCCTTCATCCGAGACCTGAAGGCCCAGAACCTCGGAATAGAATTTGCGCGAAACGGCCAGATCACCGACATTCAGACAGACATGGCTCAGCCGTATGGTATTGAAATCCGGGTATAGATTGGGGGCGGGAACGGGCATGGAAGCCTCCTGTCAAACTGGGAAGACGACGTTGGTCTGGCCGGTGCCTGAACTGGGGAAATACTCGGTCACGACCTCGCATTTCTTGTTGTATGCGTCCCATCCCAGCGCTCCGTACAGCATCGACGTGTCATGCATCGATCCTTCTCCGCAGCAATAGGTGGCATATTCACCCAGCATTTTCAGGAAGGTGGCGTGATCACCGTTCTTCCACATCTCAAGCACGTGCAGGTCCACCTGACGGTTGAATTCGGAACTGATGGTGAAAGTGCCGTTGTTGGCGGCATAGTCCTTGTTGGCCCAGATCTTATGGGACAGCGAGCCGGAGGCCACCAGCAGCACCTTTTCGTCGCTGGCCTCGACCGCCTCGCGAATGGCTTCACCTACAATGCGGCTTTCGTCATGGCCGTGTACCGTGGCCCAGGCCGCGACCGAAACGACCTTCATCTCGTGCTCGCGGCTCATGAACCGCATCGGGACCAGCGTGCCATATTCCAGTTCCAGACTGTCAAGGTGATGTGCCAGCGTATAGGCACCCTTGTCCGAAGCGATTTTCGCAATCGCATCGCCCATTTCAGGGTTCCCCTTGTAGGAATACGGCAGATCCTGAATGAACTGTGGAAACTCGTTCGAGGTGAAAAGCCCCTCGAACCTGTCATTGGCGTTGATGTGAAAGCCCGCGTTTATCACCCAATGGGTATCGCAGATGATCGCCGTGGTCGCGCCAAGCTCCTTTGCCCGACGGGCAATTTCACGGTGGCCGTCGATGGCCGGCTGGCGCTTGCCTTTCAACGGACCCTCCTGCTCGGACATGAGCAGGGTCGGAACGTGGGTCATTTTTGCGGCAAGAACGATTTCTCCCATAATCTCCTCCCGGAGTTGACGTTGGTTGGCGCGTTTCCAAAAGGTCGCTTGTTACAGCTTGCCCAATTGCATGATCTTGTGCTGACCGGTGGCAAAACCGGTGTGCTTTTGTTCCATGTAGAACTCAAAGCTCCAGTCGCCGCCGTCCCGACCGATGCCCGACGCCTTGACCCCGCCAAAGGGTGTCGGCAGGTGGCGGACGTTTTCCGAATTCACCCAGATCATCCCCGCCTCAAGCCTGTCGGTGAAACGCAGCGCGCGGGTCAGATCGTTGGTCCAAACATAGCCTGTCAGACCGTAAGGCGTGTCATTGGCGATCTGCAACGCGTCTTCTTCGGTCGAGAACGGGATTGATGTGAGGACCGGCCCAAAAATCTCTTCGCGCGCAATACGCATATGGTTTTTGGCGTCGGTGAACAGGGTCGGCCGCACGAAATACCCCTCGTCACCAACCGTCTCGCCACCGGCCGCGACGGTCGCGCCGTCCTCTTTGGCGATATCGAAATAGCTGGTGACTTTGTTGTAATGCTCCTCGGTTACAAGCGGGCCGATTTCAGTGACCGGGTCCAGCGGATGCCCGACCTTGATGTTGTTCACCCGTTCGATCAGCTTGGCTTCGAACGCCTCCTTGATCGTGTCCTGCACCAGCAGGCGCGAAGAAGACGTGCAACGTTCGCCATTGATCGAGTAGATCATGAAGATCACCGCATCCAACGCCCGGTCCAGATCGGCATCGTCAAAGACGATGACCGGGTTCTTGCCGCCCAGCTCCAGATGGTTGCGCTTATGGGTATCGGCCCCCTGTTTCACGATCAGGCTGCCGGTGCGGCTTTCACCGACAAAGGCGATGGCCTTCAGCAGGGGGTGTTCACACAGCGCCTTGCCGGCATCCGGGCCAAAACCGTTCACGGTGTTCAACACGCCCCCGGGCAGACCGGCCTCTTCGGCGATTTCCACCAGCAGGCGGGCCGTCAGAGGCGAATCCTCGGCAGGTTTGTGAACCACTGTACAGCCTGCGGCCAATGCTGGTGCGATCTTCCAGGTGGACAGCATGAATGGCGTGTTCCACGGGGTGATCACGCCAACCGGGCCGATCGGCACGCGGGTTGTAACATTCATCAGAGTTGGCGATTTCAGATGCTGCCCGTCCCGCGCTTGCACCACTTGATCAGCGAAGTACCGAAAGTTCTCTGCCCCGCGCAGAGCCGCCTTGGACATGAATCTCAAAGTCTGACCGGTATCCCAGCATTCGCACAGAGCGATTTCCTCGGCGCGGGCTTCGATGGCGTCCGCCACATTCAGAAGGATACGACGGCGCTCGGTTGCGGGCATGTCGCGCCATTCGGAAAATGCAGCATGCGCAGCTTTGGCAGCGGCGTCGATATCATCTGCAGTGCCGTGGGCGACATTGCAAATCACCGATTTGTCCACTGGCGAGACGGACTGGAACACCCCCGCAGCGCCCTCCCGGTCCTCACCCGCAATGCGGTTCTTGATCCCTGTGTTCTTGAACCGGGCCAGAAAGCCCTTCAATTTTTCGATATTCGTGTCCAGGGCGCTCATTTTTCAGGTCTCCTGCGTGGTCGCGCGCAAGTGATCGCGGATCGTGCCGGTCTTGGGCGAAAGGTTGGGGTCGATATCGCGCATCTCAAGTGACAGCGCGATTGAGTGCTTTGAGAAGGCCGGGGCCAGAAAAACCTTCACGGCATCAAAGATGCGATTAGATGCATCCTGCTTGACGTCGTCGGACCGCCCCGCGCGCAGGCGGACCGAAATATCGATAAAGCCATGTTCCGGATTACCATCAGCGATGGCATAATGATCCACGCGTGTCGCGCGAACGCGAATACCGGGAAGCGGAAAGGTGTCGATCCCTGCGGCCGTTTCCCGAATGCATTCACACAAACCACCCATGTCGATCCGGTCTTCCAGATTGCCTGAATATTCGACATGGAAATGCGGCATGACCTCTCCCTTTTCGTTAACATGTTTAGTAAATAGAATGGCGCCTGTCAAGAGCTTGCTTTGTTAATCTTTGCAATTCCCAAAATGACACTCTAGAAGGCGTCATGAACACTCAAAGCCACACAAAAAGCACGTCCCGATCCCTTCCGATCGCGCTGTTGCGCGCACGGGAAACCGTCATGGCGCCTGTTCGCGACATGTTGCAGGACATCAATCTGACCGAGCAGAAATGGCGTATCCTGCGCGTTCTGGACGAACTGGGCGAAGTGGAACAAAGCACCATCGCCAATGAGGCCTGTCTGTTATTGCCCAGCCTCACCCGCATTCTGCGCACGATGGAGGCGGAGGGGCAGATTACACGCCGCCAGGACAATCAGGACAGGCGCCGGACCATGGTGACAATCACCAAAGCAGGCCGCCGTATTCTGGAAGACAACCTTGTGACTTCGCTGGCGATTTCCAGTAGCATCGAAGCGCAGATGGGACGGGAAAAGCTCGATCACCTGCTGGACTTGCTTGAGGAATTACAGGCTGTGAAGGTCTGACTTCACCGATATCTTGCAATGTCTCGATATGCCCTACACACTCACCGGTATCCAAGCCGACAGGATCATCGTTTCTTCAACCGAAGTGATAGCCAAGGGTGGCGCAAAACAGAATTATTCGCCGAAACGCGGACCATCTCACCATCCTCAGCAGACGCCTTCCGAACCAGGTATGAGACATTCTTGTCAACCGGCGTTTGGATGGCGCGGTCCAAACCGGTTCCAATGTGCACATCACGCCTTTAGCCACGCGTACGTAGCAAATCACGTCCTGTTAACTGCCCAGCTTTTGCGGAGCGGTAAACAATTCAGACCCTCAGGCGCCTTATCTCAGGAAGTGCCGCTAAATTGGTCACATAAGCTCTCTCGGACGGGTGCTTCGACGGGATGGTTGCCACGGCTGGAGCCATGGGACAAAGGGCGAGAATGCCCATGACCCGGAAGCACTGGCTGATATGATCGGCCAAGCCGGGAAAGTGATGCCCCGTCGCGACGCCATGACAGGGTTTGATGCAGGTATCTTTGATACCGCATTTAGTGATGCGGTGCTGGCTCAGCCGCTGTTCCGGAACAGAAAACGTGCAGTACACGCGCGAGATTTGACCTGGTTTCAGGCACCTTCCGAGCGAACAAGGCGGGTCGGCAAAAAACCAACCGCTTCCGATCCTATTTCAAGGCTCTGGCCAGAAATCTGCGTGTCGAATCTTGCGACGGCGATCCAAACAGGACATCAGGCGGACCTTCCTCGATAATGCGGCCATCCTTCAGGAAACACACCTTGTCAGCCGCCTCGCGCGCAAATCCCATTTCATGTGTGGCCATGACCATGGTCATCCCCTGCCCTTTCAACATCAACAGAACGTCCAAAACCTCTCCGACCAGTTGCGGATCGAGCGCCGAGGTAATCTCGTCGAACAGCATGACTTCGGGCTGCATCGCAAGCGCGCGGACAATCGCAACGCGCTGCTGCTGCCCACCCGAAAGCTGATCGGGATAGTTGTACATCTTGTCTGCAAGCCCAAACCGGTCAAATAGGCTTTCGACATCCGGCTGAAGCTCTGCGCGCGACAAACCCCGCACGCGACGGGGTGCCAGCATCACGTTCTCAAGCGCATTCATGTGCGGGAACAGATTGAAGCTCTGAAAAACGATACCAATCCGCGCCCGGACAGATTGCGGGTCCCGGCCGGGGACAGAAATGTCCTCTCCATCCAGGAAAATCGCCCCATCTTCGATCGGTTCAAGCAGGTTGATACAACGCAGAAGCGTGGATTTTCCGCCGCCTGAAGCCCCGATCAGACAGACCATTTGCCCTTCTTCAACAGTCAGGTCGATTCCATCGCAGACAGTGCGGTCACCAAAGCGTTTGACCACGCCTTGCAAATTCAGTTTGGCCATCAGGTGCGCTCTCGCATTTGTCGGGCCATCAGATGATCCGCATAGCGCGTCGCCGGAATCGTCACGACCAGAAAGATGATGGCCGCCCCGACATATGGCGTGAAATTGGCCAGAAGAGATTTGAACACACCGGCTTGTCGGAAGATTTCCACTGGTCCGATGAAACTCAGCAGTGAGACATCCTTTTGCAACGCAATCAGCATGTTCATTTGCGACGGAACCACGTTGCGTATCGCCTGAGGCAGCACCACATCACGCATCACCTGCCGTTCGGACAGTCCCAGAGACAAGGCCGCTGCCCTTTGACTGTGGTGGACACTGTCGATTCCCGACCGGAAGATCTCGGCCACGTAGGCCGAATATGTCAGGATCAGAGCGAGCGACCCCCAAATATACGGTGAGTTCCACGGGCGCGGCAGCCCCAAACCGGGGATGCCGAACCCGATCAGGTACACGGTCAGGATCACCGGAACACCCCGAAAAATATCCGTGAAGGCCGCGCCAAAAATACGCAAGGGGAACAGGGCCGGGGATTTTGCATCGCGAGCCAGCGCAATGAGAAGGCCAAGAATAGCAATCGCTGGCGCCGACCATGCGAAGATCATGACGTTGACCCGAAAGGCTTCCAGCAGCTTGGGGAAGGTCTTGACCAGCACCTCGCCGTTGAAAAAGCTTTGCTGCACCTTGGCCCAGCCCGGTGCCAATGGCACCAGAAAGTAGAGAGTGACAATTACAGTAATCGTACTTGTTGCGGCGATCGCCATGGATCGGCGCCTCTGCTGCGCCTCATAGCGTTCGCGGCGGGTCATCCCCGCCGCACGGTACCTGGTCATGTTACTTGATCAAGGGAACACCCGTGGTGTCCTGCAGCCATTTCGCCTCGATCTCGGCCAGTTTGCCGCTCTGTGTCAGGCTCGCCAGAGCGTCGTCGATGCAGGGCTTCAGAGGATTGCCTTCCTCCATCAGCATACCGAACTGATCTGGGTTATCGCTCTGATCCGGCGCGAATTGGCCAATGACCTTGGAGCCTTCGATCATCACCGCGCTCAGAAACAGGGCCGTCGGCAGATCAAACAGCGCCGCGTCGATCTGATTTGCGGTCATCGCAGCGTTCACATCCGCGTTGTCGCCGTAGAGAAGCGGTTCATTGTCCGGCTGAATGACGTCCGCCAATTTCGGTACAGCCGTCGTTGAGCCGACTGCACCCCATTTCAACCCTTTCAATGCATCAAGCGTCGGAGCCGTTTCAGTTGCGTTCGGGCTGACCAGAACGGCCATTGGGGCAGTGTAGTAAGGTGCCGAGAAATCGACCACCTGGTCCCTTTCAGGCGTGATCGAGTACTGTTGGATATTGACGTCAAATTCCTTTGCACCGGGCTGAATTGCCTCATCAAAGGACGATCTCACCCAAACCACGTCGTCGTTGGAAAACCCCATTTCTTCAGCCACGGCATAAACCACGGCTGCCTCGAACCCCTCGCCCTTTTCCGGAGCGTCATCAAGCACCCATGGATAATAGGCAGGATTCCCGGTCGCCACGGTAAATTTGCCTTCTGTCAGGGTTTTGCCGGCGGCGCAGTTCTCCTGAGCAACAGCCGCCGTTGCAAACGCAAACGAAGCTGCGGTGATCGCTAATATCCTGGACATCAATTCAAACCTCCTGTTAGGCAGTTTTGCAGCTACGGTAGTTCCGCCCTTGGACACTGTCCAGCGGGTTGGTCCGACTGGCTCTGGTGCGCCCCGGCCCACCTGTTTCGAAGCACCACACAAGAAAGCCAGCATAATTGCGGCCAGAATAGCGCCGCCGGAGGACAACACGGGGTTCACCGCGACTCGCGCTGGCCGGAGTCTTCTCGAAAGAAGGCTCAGATTCCACACGGCCAAGACGAAAGCTCTGTCCGGTTCTTGTGGAAGGGTAGAGTCAAAACCAAGACCGGCACGATGTTGCTGATCGGACCCAAAACTTCGTGACCCAGCGTCGCCTAACGGCTCCATCCGGTTGGAGCTGTTTCAAATGATTTCAATTTCTCTGTTTCTGAGCTCTGGTCTCGTGTTCGCGAATCCATCGCCGATACGACTTTGCCGGGCGTTTGCTCGGCATATTTTTGCTGGATTTTCACTTTCCGGCTTATGGAACTGGCCCATTAAAATCAGTGAGATTACAAACCCCCGTTGTTCGTGTTGAGCGCATCGATATACAGTGTTGATATGTCGGGCATCGAATTGGGCCGTCACCACCGGTCGGGCTCAACTGGGGATAGTAAGGACCAACAGTCGTGATTTTTAGAAATCGTATGTCCGCGCCGCGGCGACAGGAACTGCTGAATGTGGGCAATCAGGGGATCGCGTTCATAGCTCTCGCCTTTCTGTTCAGCATATTTGTGAACCTGCTGATGCTGACAGGGCCGCTTTTCATGCTTCAGATCTACGACCGCGTTCTCGGCTCACGCTCGGTCGAGACGCTGACCGCTCTGTTCTTGCTGGTGGCGCTGCTTTACGCATTGATGGCGATGCTTGATTACGCGCGTGGCAGGATCGTGGCGCGATTTGGCGCCCGATTCCAGTCCATGCTCGACGAGCGGGTGTTCGATGCGACCATGCGCCGATCATTGTTCCCGCAGGTCAGGTCCGCTCCGGCAACCGCTTTGCGCGATCTGGAATCGATCCGCTCCTTATTTGCGTCTCCGGTCTTTCTTGCTGTGATGGACATTCCCTGGACGCCGATCTTTCTGGCGGCCATTTTCCTGTTTCACCCGTTGTTGGGATGGCTTGCCGTCGCCGGCGGCGCGCTTCTGATCGCGATAGCCGCTGTGAACCAGGCCATGACTCACCGTAAAGTGGCCGAGGCGCAGGTCGCCACAGCGCAGGCAAACTCCTTTGCGGAACACGCGCGGCAAGCGGCCGAAGTCGTGCGTTCACAAGGGATGCAAAAAGACGTAACAACCCGTTGGCTCAAGCAGCGAACCGCAGCGCTTTCACAATCCATTGCCGCAAATGACTGGACCGGCAGCTTTTCTTCGCTGACCAAGTCGCTGAGGCTGTTCCTGCAATCCGCGATGCTGGCTCTGGGCGCCTGGCTGGTTTTGCGCAACGAAATGACGCCAGGCGCCATGATTGCCGGCTCGATCCTGCTTGGGCGGGCTCTGGCACCCGTGGAAATGGCGGTGGGCCAGTGGGCGATGGTTGAACGCGCCCGCACGGCGTGGCTGTCGCTCAACAAGTTTCTTGATTCCACGCCTCCCGAAGCACCGCGAACCAAGCTTCCGGTTCCATCAGGCCGCCTTGTGGCAAAAGGGCTGACGGTGATCCCGCCCGGCATCAAAACCCCGACCCTGCGAAACGCCTCGTTAATTCTTGAGCCGGGGCGCGCCCTTGGTGTGATTGGAAAAAGTGGCTCGGGCAAAACCACGCTGGCCAAAGCACTGCTGGGTCTCTGGCCCCCTGCGGCGGGTGAAATTCGTCTGGGCGGAGCAACTCTGGATCAGTACGAACCCGACGATTTGGGAAATCACATCGGATACCTGCCGCAGCAGGTGACACTGTTCAACGGGACAGTTGCGGAAAACATTGCCCGCATGTCCGAGACGCCGGACGCAGCGGCCGTTGTCGCCGCGGCCAAGAAGGCGAACGCGCACGAGATGATTCTGAGTCTGGAAAAAGGGTATGACACCTTTCTCGAAGGCAACGACAGCCAGTTGTCGGGTGGGCAGAAACAGCGGATCGCGCTGGCGCGCGCGCTGTATGGCGACCCGGTTCTGCTGATCCTCGACGAGCCCAACTCGGCCCTTGATGCCGAAGGAACGGAAGCGTTGAACGCGGCCGTTCGTGGCCTCAAGTCAGAAGGAAAGGCTGCGATCATCATGACGCACAGACCGCAGGCCATTTCGGAATGCGATGATCTGGTCGTGGTCGAAAAAGGCCAGATCGTCAAATCCGGCCAACGGGACGAGGTTCTCAACTCGATGGTGCAAAACGCAAATGTCATCAAACGGCACCTGAACAAGGTGGGTGAAAAATGATCGGCTCATTTGAACGTACGGCCTGGAACATCACGGTTCCGGCTATCATCGGGTTCTCGGCTCTGGCCGTTCTGGTCATCGGATTGGGAGTATGGAGCATTCGGACCGAGCTGGCCGGTGCGGTCATCTCGCAAGGTATCGTCGAAGTGCAAAGCAACCGGCAGGTGATCGAACACCCCGATGGCGGTGTTGTAGGCGAAATCTTCGTGCGTGATGGCGATACGGTAAAGCGCGGGGATCTGTTGTTGCGGCTGGATGATACCTTTCTGGCGTCCGAAAACACCATTGTGGAATCGCAGTTGTTCGAGCTTCTGGCCCGCAAGGCCAGACTCGAGGCGGAACGCGATGACGCGGACGAAGCGGGCCTTTCCGCACGGCTGCAGGAACTGAAGTCTCAAGAGGACATCGCCCCCGAACTGCTGGACGGGCAGCTGAGGTTGTTTGCTGCGCGGCTCGAGACTTTGAACCAGAAGACCGAGCAACTGGGCAAACAACGGATCCAGATTGAAAGTGAAATCGAAGGAACTGAGGCTCAACTGGTCTCCTTGCGGACTCAACTTGAGCTGATCGCCAACGAGCTGACCGATCAGGAAGGGCTTCTGAAAAAGGGGCTGACCCAGGCCAGCCGTGTCTCGGCGCTGCAGCGTGAACAGGCTAGCCTGACGGGTGAGATCGGGCGTCTGGAGGCATCGGTCGCTCGATTGAAAGGGCAGATTGCCACCACCGAAATTCAGATCGTCGAGCTGAAGGCAACGCGTCGCGAGGAAGCGATAACCGAACTGCGGGATGTCGAGGCCCGGGTCGTCGAACTGTCGGAACAGCGCTTGTCGCTGTCCGAGCGCATGTCGCGGCTGGACATTCGCGCCCCGGTCGGAGGAACCGTTTACGACAGTCAGGTCTTTGCCATACAGTCCGTTGTCCGTCCGGCCGAACCGATGATGTATGTGGTGCCGCAGGATACGCCACTGGTTGTGGCCGCGCGTGTGGACGCCCTGCATGTCGACCAATTGCATCGCGGGCAGGAAGTTGCCCTGCGATTCCCTGCATTCAACCAGCGTGAAACGCCCGAGCTTTATGGGCACGTGATCAACGTCTCGGCGGACACCTTCACGGACGAACAAACCGGGTTCACCTTCTACCGGGCCGAAGTCGTCCCTGATGATGGCCAGCTTGAAAGGCTTGAAGGCCAGGAGCTGCTGCCAGGAATGCCGGTTGAGGCGATGATTAAGACAGATGAGCGCACACCGCTTTCCTATCTGGTGAAACCCATGTCCGACTATTTCTACCGGGCGTTCCGCGAATAGCGGAAGCAAGCTTGCGCGTCGCTCAGGCGGCCTCGATATTGCCCAGCAGTATCGAGGTCATGTCTGCCGACACCGCTCCATCCACGACTGTGACGGAAACGCCCGTATCATATGACACATTGGATTTGGTAATCGCCGACAGATCGGCTGCGGCGTCCAGAAACACCCATTCCGCATCATGGGCCGTTGGCTGCCGGACGGCGACCTGCAATATCGCCAGGGCGTCCAGTGCATTGACCGTCCCATCGCGCGTGATGTCCGCCGCAATCAGGTTTTCAGCGGATGCCGGCCCGAATGTCGGGTCAAGGCCAACCGAAATACGCAAAACCTGCAGCGCATCCAGCGCTGTTATTTCTCCACTGGCCGTGGAATAGGATTTGACGATATCCAGCTCGCCGGAAAAGGTGCCCGACGGCATATCCAGAGTGAACTCTCCCTGATCGTTTGCCTGTGCAGTGATGGTCGATCCCCCTTGCGGCGTAAACTGGACCTCTGCTCCTTGTAGCGCGGGGTTTGTGGTACTGGAGTCCAGCCTCACCGGGCCTGTTACGCCGGGCGCTGCGTTGTTGTCCGGGCCGCTGCTCAGATCCACCGGGATGTGGTCCGGGCCGTCGAACCCTGCCCCAAAGACATCTGTAATGGTCAACGGCCCGCCTGAGGCCGAGGTTACATCGATCGTTTCATCCCGATACTGTATTTGCGCGCCCTGAGCGGTGGACGTGAAGCTCAGCTGGGCCGGTGACCGCAGGAAAGGGAAATCGGTCAGGTCCAGCCGGTCCGTGCCAACCTCAAAATCGGTGATCGTTGTTGGACCGCTGCTTTCACGCAAAACAAAGATATCCGCACCCGCGCCGCCAGTCATTGTCGTCGCGCTGGTGCCGGTGATCAGCATGTCATCCCCTGCCCCGCCTTCCAGGGTTGTGTCCAGAATGCCGCCGCTCAGAATGTCATCCTTCACCGTGCCGGTTAAGGTACCGTAGCCCTGACGTACATCGCCCAGATTCGAGACATCGACGCTCAGTTGAGTCAGTCCCGCGTCCTGCTGGGATGCCGCGAAAATCTGCAGCTGATTTCCGATATGCGCGACGCTCAGGGAACCGACATTTTGCAACCCGCTGGACAGTGTGTCCGCGAAACTGTCCATGTGGATCAGTTGACCATCCGGTGTCAGCGTGAACAGGGTGACTCCGTCGTCTCCACCGCCCGCGACAACGAAGACACGGCCCGAAACCTCGACCAGAGACATGTCCTGTACGGCCCCAAAGCGAGTGTGCAGAGTATCCAGAACGTGATCCTTCGCTGTCAGTTGACCATCGCTGCCCAACTCCATGACACTCAGCGAGTTGCTGCCCGCCCCTGCCACGACCACCCAAGACTCACCATAGGCTTGAATGGCCTCGACAGCGGTGGGTGCGTTGATTCCCAGCGTCTGAATTGCGCTGCTCGTGGCGATTTCAGTGAGCTGCCCGGTGCTCGAATCGACCGAAAAAGTGGACATGGCGCTGCTGGTTGTGTCTGCGGCAATCACGAACTGGTTGGCTCCCGATTGCAGCGTTTGCAGAACATCTGCCTGTGACATCGCCGACCCGGCTGCAGTCAAGGAACCGTCAATGTTGATATGATACGTTCTGAGTTGCCCGGTATCGGAATGTGCCAGGGTCAGCAGGTCGGTTGCACCAAGCGATACCTGCACCGCAGCCGAGATATCCCCGCCGCCGGAAATGATTCCCGTTTCCCTCAGTGCGCCAAAAGTTCCGTCCGTATTCAGCTCGTAACTGACAAGCCCGGTCGCCGTATCCACATCCAGTAGCAGATGATCCTCACCGGACAGTGTCACTGGCACACCACTGCGACCGACCTGATGACTGATTGTGACGTCGAAATACTGCTGATCCTGAATGATCGGAACGGCCCCGTCCACCAGGCGCCACGAAACAATGCCTCCGCCGGGCCCGGTTGTGCTGAAGAGATACGTTTCCCCGTTAAACGTTTTTAAAGCCGTATCGCCGATACCTGAATCAAGCGCCGCGGTCCCCGTTGCCACCACACTTTCGAACTGAAGCATCATCACACTCACCCCAAGCCACCCCTGGCTGTGACAACAGGTTGAGCTGATGCCTAGGCCGAAACCAGAGCACGAATGTGGTGAAAACGAGGAGTTCGGTTTCAGTTTAACTCAAGTTTTTCGGTTCGACCTCATGGAACACCCGGCCGCAAGACTGATTAACAAATTCCTGCAATTTCCGGGGCATATCCCGGCTTATTGCACCCGTCAAATGTGAGGGCATCATGACCAAGAAACCCGTTTCGACGACACGCGCGACCTCGGAAAACCTTACCGAAACAGGGCGCAATCGCCACGTCCGAAAGTGGATCGATGGAAAGTTCCGGAAATGGGTCGGTCGCAGCCTGGCCGGAGGGCTGGGTTCGACCCTGATGGCCCTGCCTGCACTGGCGCAGGCCACGGATGCCGAATTGGAAGCCTATCAGTTTGCGGAATCCATACCGGGCGTCCGCTCGGCCAAATTGCTGTCCAACGGCGATCTGCAACTGAAAATGGCAGACGGTCGAACCGTGATCGTGGCCGCCGAGAATGTGCACGTCCTTGAAAATGGCGCGGTTATGATTGCCGACGCCGCCGTTGGCGAGATCGTGGAATTCAGCGTTGCCGCCGAGGCAGGCGGCGCTGCGGCTGCAACTGGCGGCATCAGCGGAGCAGGTGCTGTTCTGGGTGGCGTCGGATTGGCTGGCGCCGCAGCAGCTGGCGCCGGAGGCGGCGGCGGTGGTGGAGGAGACAGCGATGGAGGTAGCAGTTCGGTCACTCCTCCGACCCCAAAGCTTCCCAGTCTCAACCTTGCTGAACTGCAGGCGAGCGCACTGAACAACGGCAGCGCAAATCTAACTGTCCCGGAGGGCACTGCTTCAGTCGAAATCACGATCGGGTCTTTGACAAAGGTCGTCACACCGGACGCTGACGGAAACTGGAGCTTGTCGCTGACCGAGAGTGAAGCCAAGGGTCTATCGCAAGGGGTTTCGACAGTCACAATCCGGAATCTGGACAGCGGCGGCACGGAAATATCAACTCAGACAGTAGAATACGTTGTTGATACAGTTCCACCGACTCTCAGCATTTCCGCATTCTCAGCAGGGACAATCCTGAACTCCGCAGAGCAAGTCACAGACCTGAGTGTCACCGGGACCACAGATGCTGAAAACGGGCAGTCCGTAACCGTTATGATCAACGGGCAGACTTATACAGGCACTGTTACGAACGGGACGTGGGGCGTTGCGGTCCCGGCGGCGGATTTGGCTTCGCTGCCTGATGCCTCGACAATCTCCGTGACCGCAGACGTCTCTGACGCGGCAGGCAACCCGGCCAGTCAGGCTGCCAGCAGCTTCGACACCGATTTCAGCGCACCCACAATCACTCTGGATGCCGTGGCCGGAGGTTCGATCGACCTCGTGGACCTGGGCAGCGATCTGGTTCTGACCGGCACCACAACCGCCGAAGACGGGCAGGCCGTCACCCTAACCTTTGACGGGCAGGTCTACACTGGTGCCGCCTCAGGCGGAACATGGAGTGTTACTGTTCCAAGCGCCGATATGGCGGGCTTGTCGACCGGGACCCCGGCTTCGATCAGCGTGACGGTCAGCGACACGTCCGGGAATCCCGCCACTCCGGTTTCTGTAAATGTGCCGGTTGACTTGACCGGGCCCTCAATTGCGATTTCGCCTCTGCCCGTGGGTACCGCCATCAATGCGGCTGAGGCCGGATCTGACCTGATCATCAGCGGCACGACGGGGAATGTGTCGGACGGTCAACAGGTTACCGTTTCTCTTGACGGGCAAACATACACCGGAACCGTTGCTGGCAACAGTTGGACGGTGACCATTCCCAGCGCCGACCTGGGCACACTTTCCGATGGCGGGAACTTCACGGTAACGGCCGACGTCTCGGATAGCGATGGTCTCGCTGCTCCGCAGGCCAGTGTCGGTGTATCCAAGGACGTCACTGCCCCAAACCTGAGTATCGACAGTTTCTCGGACGGCGCCGTGATGAGTGCGGCGGAACAGGGAACGGACCTGACCATTTCCGGGTCGACTACAGCAGAAGATGGACAGGTCGTAACTGTCAGTTTGAATGGCCAGACCTACACAGGTGCGGCAATCAGCGGTGCATGGAGCGTAACGGTCCCGGCCGCCGATCTAACCGCGTTGCCGGACGGCGCTACAATTACGGCTACAGCAGACGTCGCCGACGCAGCCGGAAACCCCGCCGTACAAGCGACGGGCAGTTTCGATACGGATTTCACAGCCCCCACATTGACAATTTCCGCCCTGTCTGACGGCGCTGTGATGAATGCGGCCGAACAAGGCACTGATCTGACGATAACCGGCACGTCTGACGCATCTGACGGCACGATGGTGTCAATCGACATTGTTCGCCCTGACGGTACAGTTGATGTCAGCGGCACCGCAATGGTTACCGGCGGAGTTTGGGTATTTACAGCCCCGGCCGCTTCGCTGAGCAGTTTGCAGGACGGCGTGTCCTACGATGTCAACGCCTCGGTTTCGGATGCGGCGGGCAACGGCGCCAATACCTCGGCCAGTTTCGGAACAGACTTCACTTCTCCGACAATTGCATTTGATCCGCTACCTGTAGGTGCAGTGCTGGACATCCTGGAACAAGGAGCGGATCTGGCCGTTTCCGGAACAACTTCTGCCGAGGACGGTCAGACCGTCACAGTCAATCTGGGGGGACAGAACTACACGGCCATTGCTTCCAGCGGGACATGGGTGGCAACAATTCCCTCTGCAGACCTGGCGGCCTTGGCAGACGGAACTGACTTTACGGTCACGGCCTCTGTTCAGGACGTCGCCGGAAATGCCGCGCCGAACGCAACTGCCTCACTGACAACGGATTTCCGGCCAATCCTGAGCATTGACCCGGTCGGCACAAACGATGCTGTTGCGTTGGGCAATGCGCAGACCGCGGGCCTGGCTGTCACCGGTTCTTCGGTAGGCCTGTCGCCAGGCCAAACCGTGGATGTGACGCTCAATTCCGTATCCATCGGAAACGCCACCGTCGCAGCGGACGGCAGTTGGAGCCTGAATGCGCCAGCATCGGCCTTCGCAGCGCTTGGCGCCGGGGACGCGATGAATTTCCAGGCTCAGGCGACGGTCTCTGGCGGGCCAGACCCTGACCCAGTATCCGATCAGGCCACCGCACATGTGCCTGCGGCCTATGTCATCACTCAAACCGGCCAAAGCGGTTCGACCATTACATTCGAACTCCTCGCCGACACGGACCGGGACATTACCAGCGGTCTGGCCGTCACCGCCGATCTTGGATTTGACCCATCGGTCGTGTCCTTTGACAACGGGTCAGATGTCGAGAACAGCGATTTCGACCTGTTCCTCACCAATCCCTCCGGTCCGTCCACAATCAGCTTTGCGGGTGCGGCAACAAGCTATAGCGACCTGTCTCAACCAGTCGTCACCTTTACCATGACGGTTCAGGATCCAACCAAGCCCATCGAGTTGACAATCACGACACCTGACGGTGGCCCATCGCAGTTTCTACTGGGCACCAGCGGTGATGACACTCTGACCGGGTCCAATATCGATGACGTAATCCGCGGAGGAGGAGGCGACGACACCATCGACATTTCCGGCTCAGGCCGCGATGTCGTGATCATTGAAGCCAACCCGACGGCCAACGGTGTAGATACAATCAGCGGCTTCACGCTTGGTCCGGCTGCGGACATATCCGACGCGCTGGTTTTCCATGGGTTGGACGTAGCCTCGTTACGCGGGAACGGAACAGGAGTCGAAACCCTGAATGTCGGAGATGTCCTGGGAACCAATACCGGATTTGTCGGCCTTCAGACGACTCTTTCAGATTTGACA
Source organism: Ruegeria sp. HKCCD9138 (assembly GCF_057220975.1). Classification (NCBI taxonomy): domain Bacteria; kingdom Pseudomonadati; phylum Pseudomonadota; class Alphaproteobacteria; order Rhodobacterales; family Roseobacteraceae; genus Ruegeria; species Ruegeria sp. HKCCD9138. The sequence continues at coordinate 160,420 of NZ_JBWVAZ010000006.1, forward strand.
GCGGGCACCATAGCAAGCGCGGTCGAGGGGCTTACAGGCGCTCAAACCGGCGACGAGATTTACGTCATGGCAACCGATGGAACCGATAGTGTCCTGGTCAAAGTCGATTACTCCGCACCGGATTCGGCGTCCGTTGAAACGCTTGCTCAGTTCGACGGGCTTTCTGATCTGAGTGGTCTGAGTTCCGACAACATCCTGCACACGGATCCTACGGGCGCGTCAGCCTGACCGCGGATCGAAATAATGGCAATGCGATCCCGAACGCATCGCTTCCACAAACACGAAGGGTTCACATGGCACAGAATGGCCTTTTCCCAGTCAGCATCGATCGCCACCGCGATCGCTTCTGGCGTCGCTACACCTCGTATGATTTCGCACGTCACATCTGCGAATGCCTCCTTGTCAGGGCTGAAATCCTGCTGGCTGCTGCGACGTTCCCCATTGTGTTTCGAAAAGAGGCGCAAGGCGTTTTTCCGTTTGCCCTGCTTTCGATGGTCGAGGGTGCAAAAACTCCGTTTGTGTCACCTGAGGGACATTGGCTGGCGACATATGTGCCGTCCGATCTGCGTTGCTATCCGTTTCTGGCTGAACCGGTAGATAGATCTAAGTCATCTGGGCCCCATACGCCTCGTTTGTATGTCAATGAAGCGTCTGGTCTTGTCACAACTGACAAACGTGATCTGGCTTTCTTTACCAAAGACGGCACACTTACAGACGAGCTGCAGGGCGTATTCAGGTTTTTTCAGAACCGCCAGTTTTCACTAGTTGAAACCCGCCAAACCTGCAAGATCCTGGATGAGATGAAGCTGTTCACACCTCTTGAGCGGCACGAAAGCATCCCCCTTCCCAACAACCTGCTCGGAATTGATGAATCGCGGCTGGGGCGCCTGCCCCAATCACACATTTCCGTTCTGTTCAACAGCGGAGCTATGCAAATCGTCCATGCGCATCAGGTTTCCCTTTCCCATTGCAAATGGCTGTCTCAGGCACATCAACGCGTTTCTTTTCAGCCTCAACCTGCTGAACCCAAGTTTGAATTGAACGGGTTCCTTTCAGCGTTGGCCACAGACTCCGCTCTCTCTCAATCGGATTTGAGGATCAGCCATGCCGTTTAGATGGATCGCAAGTGTGATTTCCACTCTGTGCTTGATACTCCTGGTCTCTGCGTGCACCCCCGCGCCGGATTTGTCGGCAGTAAAGATGTCCTTTGCCGAAGGTAGCACCGGGGCCGGAGCCGTAAACACGTCAAGTCGGATTACGGAAAGCTTGTTCGGAAAACGGGTGCGTCTGGCCGTGCAGGACAGCCCAAATCTGGCGCAGAGCGATACGCGGATGGACATAGCGCAAGCGGAACGGGACGCCGCGGAAGGGGCGTTTCTGCCGCAGGTTTCGCTGGGTGTAAATGCCCGGTCGGAACGTATTGACTCAGATGTCGCGGACGTGTCGCCGTATCTTCGGGTTTCTCAGTTGGTTTACGATGGGGGCGCAGCGCGTGGCGATCTGACGGCTGCGCGCGCCCGCGTTCTGGAAAGTCGAGGGGATCAGATTCAGACAGCGGCGGCGACAACTCTGGCTGCCATCGAAACTTATGTACTGGTTTTGGATCGCCGCGAAATCCTGAAGATCACAAGCCAGAACGTCAAAGTCCACGAAGAGATCGAACAGCAGATCACTGACCGGGTTTCCGGTGGGCTGGGGTCCAATGCGGACGTGCTGACCGCGCGGTCCCGGGTCGCCGACGCTCGAACCAGATTTGCCGACGCCATAGCCCGGACAGATCGTGCCGAAGCCCGATTTCGTGAGGTGTTCGGGGCAAGTCCGGGCGAATTATCCCCTCCGGTTGCGGCGCCGGAAATAAAGCGCAGCAATGCTCAAGTCGTCATGGACAGCCCACAAATCCGTCGAGCAGATGCCAACCTGGTGGCCGCAAAGGCCGAATGGGCAGCTGCACAGGCGCGCCGCCAACCACACATTCGGGTTGCCGCCTTCGCCAATCAGGATGACAGCAGAGACGCAAATTTTGGTGTCGATCTATCCTTTAACTATGAGCTGGACAGTACAGGCAAACGGCGCGCGGCCATTGCAGCTGCCGAAGCCCGTGTGAAGGAAGCCGAAGCCAGCCGCGAAGCTTTGATCAGGGAAATCAAGCGCGAGCTGGATTTCATTCGCTCAGACCAGAAGGCGGGCGCTGACCGTTTGCGCGATGCTCAAATTGCAGTACGCGCCAATGCAGACAGCGTTGCTGCGGCTCGGGCGCAGTTCACTATCGGTCGACGAAGTCTGATCGAGATTCTGGACGCGCAACGCGACTATGTGAATGCACAAGAACGTCTGATTTTGGCAAAGCAGAATTTCTTTCTGACAAACTACGCTGCGCTGAGTCTGACAGGCGACATTCTGGATCTGTTCGGTATTGCCCTTGATCCCTGGGAGAAACCACAATGACCGGCTTGCGTCTGACTGATCTGGAAGCATGCGTTTTGCATGTGGCCAGCACTCTTGAACATCCGATGACGATTGCTGCTTTGCATGCGGTGCAGACCGGGCCAGAGCGCGCCGTTACAGTCCGCGATGCGATTGCCGCAGCAAACCAGGTTGGGCTTCAGGCAGGTTTCGGGGCGCGAAGGCTGGGCACGTTCGATGCAGCCCTGGCTCCGGCCATTCTGCTTTTGGAAAACGACAGAGCTGTGGTTTATCACGGCCGCACCCCGGCCGGGGATATGCTGATATTTGACCCAGCTATCGGTGACGGCATCGGTGAACTGGGTGAAAGCCTACTTCGTGACAGCTATACGGGGTATGCTCTGTTGTTTCGGCGCGTGCATCGTGACACCAACGCATCCGGCTCCGAAGTACAGAATGGCCACTGGTTCCGGTCCGCATTGGCGGCAAACCGATGGTCCTACACGCAGGTCGCGCTGGCGGCCGCGCTTGCAAATATTCTGGGATTATCCACCTCTGTCTTCATTATGATTGTCTATGACCGGGTTCTGCCCAACGAGGCGACGGAGTCCCTGATAGCTTTGACCACCGGTGTCTGCCTGGCCCTTGTCTTTGATTTTATTCTCAAAATACTACGCGCGGGCTTCATTGACCGCGCGGGCCAGAATGCTGACATGTTCATAGGCCGGCGTGTTTTCGATCAGTTGCTGAACATTCGCATGACCTCTCGCACCGGGTCGACGGGCGCCATGGCCAGCACGGTGCGGGAATTTGAAACCCTGCGTGAGTTTTTTACCTCGGCCACTCTGGTTGCGGTCGTAGATTTGCCCTTCATCGGCCTGTTTGTCTTTACGATCTATTTGGTGGGCGGCCCACTGGCGATGATACCCGCATTGGCGGTTCCGGTTGTCCTGCTGACCGGTGTTGCGATTCAACCCGTATTGTCCCGCCTGGCGGACAAGAGCTTTGCAGACGGGCAGTCCAAACAATCTGTGCTGGTCGAAACAGTCTCGGGTCTTGAAACCATCAAGACGACCGCAGCGGGGCGACACATGCGCAACCGCTGGGAAGGTGCGATTGAACGGCAGACCGACCACGGAATGCGCAGCAGGGCAGTGACCCAGTTTGCGTTGAACCTGACCGGCTTTACCCAACAAGCCGCACAGGTTCTGATCGTGTTCTACGGCGTCTTTCTGATTGCAGAGGGCCAAACCAGCATGGGCGCGCTGGTTGCTTCCGTCATGCTGACTGGCCGCGCGTTGGCGCCTTTGGGACAGCTGGCCCAAACGCTGACCCGCATGAATCAGGCGCGTAGCGCGTTTCGAAATCTGGACACGTTGATGAAGGCAGAAAGCGAACGACCTGTCGGGCGAAATTGGATCAGTCGGCCAAGATTTGATGGCCGCATCACGTTCAACAACGTGCATTTCAACTATCCTGATCAGACGGAAGACGCGCTGAAAGGTGTATCCTTTTCTGTCGCTCCCGGTGAAAAGGTTGCAATCCTCGGACGTATCGGCTCGGGGAAAAGCACAGTCGCACGGCTGTTGCTGGGCCTTTATCAACCACGGGTCGGATCGGTGATGGTAGACGGTCTGGACATCCGACAGATCGATCCGGGCGATTTGCGCCGCAACATCGGTTCGGTTCTGCAGGACGTCTGGCTGTTTTCTGGAACGATACGGGACAATATCAGCGCGGGGGCCATACGCCCCCGCGACGAAGACCTGATCCGGGCGGGCCGGATTGCCGGGGTCGAAGAGTTTGTGGCCCGCCACCCGAGCGGATATGACATGCAGCTGGCTGAACGAGGCGAGGGTCTGTCGGGCGGTCAGCGACAGGCCATCACCCTGGCCCGTGCCCTGATCGGGCGCCCGCCGGTTCTGTTGCTGGACGAGCCTACCAGCGCAATGGACGTGAAAAATGAGGCAGAGGTCATCGCCCGCCTGAAGGAGGCCACAAAAAACACGACGATGGTAATTGTCACGCACCGCACCAGCCTTCTTGAACTGGTCGACAGGGTTATTGTCATCGAGGACGGCAAGGTCGGAGCCGATGGGCCGAAAAGCTTGCTGACCCAGCACGCCGACAAATCCCGGGGGCATCTGAATGTCGCGGCATCCTGATCTGGATATGCTGGCGCGCGATATGCGCGGGCGTTCTTCACTGCGCGGGTCGATGTTGTTGATGGTGATCCTGGGATGTCTGCTGACAGCAGGACTGTGGGCCAACTTCACCGAATTGGATGATGTCGTACGCGCGGATGGGCGCATCGTACCGTCGGGCGACATTCAGTTGATCGAGGCCACCGAACCCGGCGTTCTGCAGGCTATTCATGTTCGCGAGGGGCAGGTCGTCGACGCCGGAACCTTGTTGATGGAGTTCGACGCGACCCAGATCGACAGCGAGCTCAGCCAGGAGCAACAGCGCGCCTTTGGCCTGATGGCCCGCGCTCAACGTCTGCAGGCGGAAATCGACGGTTCCGACCTATTGTTCCAGCCGCAATTGATCCGAGAGGCGCCAGAAGTCGTCCGGTCGGAAACCGCATTGTATCAGGGGCGGATGGCAGAATTGATGGCAGAGATCGCGATCCTTGAACGCCAACGTCAGCAGCGGCAACAGGAATATGAAGAAGGTCTGGTTGATCAGGTGATGGCAAAAGAAACCTTGCTGGTTTTGGCCGAAGAGCGCGCGATGATGGCACCACTGGTCGAGCAGCGCATGGAGCCTGCCACCACATTGCTCGCCCTGCGCCGCAGCGAAGCAGAGTGGAAGGGTCGAAAGGTCCGGGCCGAGGCCGTCATAACTCGGTTAAAATCTGGTCTGGATGAGGTCGATGACCGTATCAAATCCGTCCGCAGCCGGTTTCGCACCGCAGCGCTAACCGATCTGGCATTGGTCACGGCAGAACTGGCGGCACTGCAACCGTCCCTTCCGGCTCTTCGCAGCCGCGCTGAACGGGCTCAGGTGCGCGCGCCTGTTCGCGGGGTGGTCAACAGGATTTATCGCTCAACCATCGGAGGGCTGGCACGCAGCGGCGAAGAACTGATCGAAATCGTCCCGCTCGACGATTCCCTGCTGGTCGAGGCCTATGTCCGGCCGGAAGACATCGGGTTTCTGCACGCGGGACAACGCGTCAAGGTCAAGATCACAGCATATGATTTTGCAAGATATGGCGGTCTGCACGGTGAGATCATTCGCATCGGGGCCAACACGATCACGCGATCAGAACGCAGCGATGAGGAGGTGTTCGTCGTTGAAATCCGCACTGAGAATACCATGCTTGACGCTGGCGGTGTCGCCGTCGAGATCATTCCGGGCATGATCGCCGAAGTCGACATTCTGTCGGGCCGCAAAACTGTTCTGGAATACCTGATTAAGCCGGTATTGAAGGTCAAGGATCAGGCATTGCGCGAATAGCTTCCGGTCACATTCAGGGTCTACGGCTGTCTGATCGCTATCGGGCTCTTGCGAAATGCCTTGAACAACTGGCTTAGTTTCAGTTCATCACCGCCACTCGACATCGCCGAGAAATATATATCCCGCTCCGTATATCGTCTTGATCAATCTCGGGTTTTTGGGGTCTTCGCCAAGTTTAGTGCGCAATCGCGAAATGCGCACATCCATAGCGCGGTCGAAACTGTCGCCCGCGCCGCCCCCCAACATTTCCTGCATACGGGCGCGACTGATCAGCCTTTTCGGGCTTTCAAGGAACAACCGCAAAACTTCTCCCTCTGCGTGGCTGAAAGGGGTTTCTGAACCCTCGGAGTTGATCAGGACGTAGCGATCGAAATGTGCAGTCCACCCATTGAACTTCGCCACATCCGAGACCTGCACTCCGCTTCGCGGCGCGCGCAGGCGGGCGCGAATTCGGGCTACAACCTCGGCCGGATCAAATGGCTTGGTGATGTAATCGTCCGCCCCAAGCTCCAGCCCGGTTACCCGATCCTGAACCTGAGCGCGACCCGAGATTATGATCACTGCGGCCCCTTGCTCCAGAGCCAGGCGATGCACAAGCGCCAGCCCATCGGTGTCGGGCAGCGACAGGTCAACCAGGCACACATCCGGAGTGACCCGTTTCAGCGAAGCTTCGAACTCACGGGCGCGGGAAAAGCTTTGGGTGCGAAACCCGGCCTCTTCCAGAGTATCGGTCAGGATGCGGCGTATTTCGGGTTCATCGTCAAGGATGGTCACCAGCGGTTGAGTCATCAGGCGGCCTCGGTTCTGATAAGCGCTGACAATTGTGCGCGGGAAAAGGGTTTGCGCAGCACCGGTGCCAGGGCCAGGGCCTGACGGTGCAGCGGATCGGTGTAGGACAGCGATGTCATCAGAATGCAAGGGATTGCGCCGTCCACCTGTTTGATAAGGTCAAGCCCGGTTTCCGCACCCTGAAGGCGAATGTCCGAAAGCACAAGCGCGATATCCCCGATATCGGTAATCAGCGCCATTGCCTCATCGACCGACGTCGCCTCGATCACCGCGCAACCCAGATCGACCAGCATGTCGCGGAACTGGCTGCGCAGATCGTCCTGATCCTCGACCAGAAGCACAAGACCGGACTGCGCGGGTGGCGCCGGCCTGTACGGCAACCGCAGAATGACGGAAGCACCCGAAGGTGTGTTGCGCAATTGCAGGTCGCCGCCGGCCAGTTTGACAGTGTCATAGACCATCGGCAGGCCCAATCCGGACCCGTCGCTGCCCTTGGTCGTGAAAAAAGGGTTCAAAGCCTTGTCCAGCGCCTCGGGCGAAAACCCCGGCCCGGTGTCCGAGACGGTAATCTCCGCCCAGATCTGACCGATGGCATGAGCACTGATTGTGATCTGTCCCGAGGTGCCACAAGCATCCCGCGCGTTCAGAACAAGGTTCAAAAGCGCGTCCTGAACCATGCCGGGATCCAGCATCAACGCCCTGTCTGGCAGTGTATTGACGACCGAAAGCCCCATGCCCCGTGGCAACGAGGGCGAAGCCAGCGTGCGAAGATCCTCCAGCAGGGCCTTCATATCCGTTGCCTGTGGCTGTGGTGTGCGGTGCCCCGTCATGTCCGCGATCCGGTTCAGCAGCTGACCGCCACGGCGCGCGGTCTGTTGCGTGGCGGCGATCAGCGTTTCGGCCTCGTCCGGCAGATCCATCTTGGCCAGTTTCGATTGCATCCCCAGAATAATCGTCAAAAGGTTCGAGAAGTCATGCGCAAGCCCGCTGGTCATCTGCGCTGCCATTTCCCTGCGACGCGTCTGTTGCAAGGCAACGCGCGCTTGCGTTTCTTCGGTAATATCCACGGACATCACGTAAACGCCGCCCGCTCCATCCGGTGTGAAAGACACGCGAATGCGGCGTTGATCCTGATCCTCGGTAAACTCGAAAACCGAAGTTTGGCCGCCATATGCCTTGTCCAGATGAGGTTTGACCCGTTCAAATGCGACTGCCCCCAGCGCCTGCGAAACGTGCAGTCCCAAAATATCCGACGGACGACCGGGCATGACAGCGCTGAGGCGGCGGTTGGAATAGTCATACCGCGCGTCAGCATCCAGATGGGCGATATGGGCAGGCATCATCTCGGTCGTCAGGCGCGTGCGGGCTTCGATTTCAGTAAGCTGCCGTTTGGCCTCCTCCAACGCCGTGATGGTGGCGGCCAGTTTCCGGTTCGAAGCCGACAACTCTTCGGCCCGGTTCAGCAATTGACCGGACAGTTCCTCGGATCGGGCCCGCAGCATGTCTTCGGCCTGTTTTGTGCGGGTGATGTCCGTATAGACAGCCACCCAACCGCCCATGGGCAAGGGTGCGCCTTCAACGGAAATCACCTGCCCGTTCGGGCGGGTACGCTCCATATAATGCGGCTCGAATGCCAAGGCTTGTTCGACCCGTTGCGATACCATTTCATCAATGTCGGGCGTATCACCATACTCGCCACGGTCGGCCAGAAAATGAATCGTATCCCGGAACAGGGCGCCGGGCTGGATAAGATGTTCAGGCAAATCGAACATCTCCTGGAACCTTTGGTTGCACAGCACCAGCCGCAATTTGCTGTCATAGATCGACAGGGCCTGACCGATCAGGTTCAGACCCGCCGTGGTCATCGCCTTGATGCGTTGTTCGCTGACGTCCAAATCATCCTCCCCTGCGCCTATGGGTAACACCAGTTCCGACGCAGGTGTAGGGGTCTGATTCAGCCGTGCAGCGGCAGGTTGTTGGCCGCGCGATATGCCTGAACATAGCCCCGAGCGACCGATCGTACCGCAGTGCCAATTTGCGAATAAGCCTCGTCCGGCAGGTTGGCGAAGGATACCCTTGCCGACCACCCCGGCGCGTCGAAGCCACTGCCATTGAGCAGCACGATGCCGTAGTCTTCTGCCAGTTTGAACGCAATATCCAATGGATGAACGTTCTGCTTGATCCAGGTAACGACATCTTCGCCGACGTATTTCCGCAGCCAGAATTCGAAATCGAGAATGCCGTAATAGGCGTCATAATGCGCGCCCGCCGTGACGTCGATCCCCATGGCGTCCGTCAGCAATTTGAAGCGCCGGTGCACCAGTTCCATGCAAGCGGTTTGATAAGCTTTTTTCGTGTCCACCAGCTCACAAAGCGAAAAAAGCGTCATCATGACCTGCTGCGGCAAAGACAGACCGGCGGTGTGGTTGAGGGCTACATCACGGCTGTCAGCCACGAGCCGGTCGATGAAACGAATGTCGCGCGGCGTCAGGCTGAGCGTGCCATAACGTTTGTCGAGCGTCTGTTTGATCTCTTCCGGGTGGTTCGCCAGTTTGAGATCGAAGATGTTGTCCTGCGCCACCGCGATCACACCCAATCGCCAGCCGGTACACCCGAAATACTTGGAATAGGAATAAACCCCGATGGTATTGCGCGGCAATTGCCCCATGACCGAGGTAAAGTCATGCACGAATGTCCCGTATACGTCGTCCGTCAGAACAATCAAATCGGGGCGGTGATTTTCCACCAGATCCGCCAGCTTCTGCAATGACGCCGAGCTGAGCGCAACCGAAGAAGGATTGCCCGGATTGACCAGAAAGAATGCCTTGACCTTCGGATCTTTGAGCTTTTCGACCGCAGCATCGGTCAACTGGAACCCGTCCGCCTCGTCGGTCTCAACATGCACAGAGTCCAGGCTGTAGTCTTCCAGCTCGGGCATCTCCAGATACGGCGTGAAGATCGGAGTGCACAGTGCAATCGTATCGCCCGGATTCAGCAGCCGGTTGGCCTTTAACGTTTTGAAGATATAGCACATTGCCGCTGTTCCGCCTTCGACGGCGAACAGATCGAATTGCGCATCGGGGCGGTGGCCCGAGCACATGGCCCACATCAGATATTCATGCGCAATGGCGGCATTGTGCTTCAGAATTCGATCGGGCACCGGGTAATTGTCGCCGATGATGGAATCCGTCAGTTCGTGCACAAACTCATCCGCATCAAAGTCGAAGGCCGCGATGGCATGGCCGATGACTTCGACCAAGGTATCGACGCCCGGTATAGCGGCATTCTCTGCCGCCCAGTCCAGCAAGCGCGCGTGGCACCCTTTCATGGCTGGCATCCCACCCAGACCTGCGGGGTGGTTCATCACTCGTTTGGATTCCGTGATGGCAAACTGGCCCAATGCAAAGAATGCCTCGCGCGGGCGGGTGGCGACCCAGTTTGGATTTCCGCGGCCTGCGTTCAGAAAGACAGTATTGGCCTTGCGCGCCTCGGCCGAGGCCAGCTGGATCAGTTCATCCTTGATCTGAAACGGGCTGAGCGCCTCGTAATCGTGCAGCTTCACTCTATCCATGAATAAGACCTTTCCAAATCAACTGAGGATCAAAACAACGACCATGCCGAAGATGGTCAGCAACGTGTTACCGATGGCGTAGGGCATGCCATAGCCAAGCGCCGGAATGCGGCTTTGCGCGGCCTCCTGTATCATCCCAAGCGCGGCAGTGGTTGTGCGCGCACCTGCACAGGCACCGAACAGGATGGCGGGGTGAAATTTAAATACGTAGTGACCGACATAGACCGAGAAGATCATTGGCAGCGACGTAGCAACGATCCCCCACAACAAAAGGGCCACGCCCGCTTGTTGCAATCCGGCGACAAAGCTCGGGCCGGCAGTAATCCCGATCACCGCGATGAAGACGTTCAGGCCCAGAGTGTTCATCAACCATAACGACGGTCCGGGAATGCGCCCAAAGGTCGGATGCACCGTGCGCAGCCAACCCAGAACCAACCCGGAAAGCAGTGCACCGCCCGTTGTCGACAGGCTAATGGGAAAGCCACCCATCATGATGGCAATTGTCCCGACTACGCCACCAATGAAGATACCCCATCCCACAAAGGCCAGATCGGTCGTGTCCACTGGTCGATCTGCATAACCGATTCTGGCAATTGCGGCCTCGACATGACGCTTGCTGCCTTGCAGGGTCATGATATCACCACGATGCACGACGGTGCCGGGCAACAACGGCAACTCGACCATGTTCCGCATCAGTTTGGTCAGGTAGACGCCGCGTGCGCGCGACATCTTGCTGAGCTCTTCCAACGTTTTGCCATGGACGTCCTTGCTGGTGATCAGCACATCCAGCTTTTCCGACGGGATGCTGAGCAGATCCGGTGCGTCGGCCTCCTTCAGATTGGCCTCGAGCAGCCCGACCAGATCGGCCCGTCGGCCCGAGAACATCACGACATCTCCGGCCTCCAGCACCGTGTCATCACCCACTTCGATGATCTGGTCGCCCCGGCGCAGCCGTTCCGCATAGATGCGAACACCCGGCAGCAGATTCTTGACCGGCCGGCCCAGCAGATCGCTGCCTTGAGGAATTTCAAAAGCCCGCGCCTCGATTGCGCGATAGGCCGACACGATACCTTCGCCGGTTTCCAGATTGGCGCCACCGCCCAGCTTGGCTTCGTATTCCTTGCAAGCGGCAACCAGGTCGACACCGATCAGACGCGGGCCGATTTTTGCCAGAATGATCGCCGAACCAATGGTGCCATAGATGTAGGTTACGGCGTAGGCGACGGGGATCTGATTGGCGTACGTTTTGGCTTGTTCGGCTGACAAACCAAGTTGGCCAATCTGATCCGTGGCCACGCCGATAGCCGCCGAGATTGTCTGCGACCCGGCATACAGACCTGCCGCATAGCCCAGCTCGAGCCCTGCCACCTTGGCCGCGACAACCGGAATTATCAGGCACAGAACCAGAACGCTCAGCGCAAAGAACACCTCGCGCGCGCCGTCGACTTTGAGACCACGTATGAACTGCGGGCCAACGCCGTACCCAACTGCGAAGATGAACAGTATGAAGAAGGTCGATTTCACTGCGGAATCGATATTGATATGCGCCTGCCCGATCACCACTGCTGCCAGCAATGTCGCGGTCACGGTTCCAAGGCTGAAACCCATAAGCCTCCAGGGGCCGACCAGAAACCCGATGCCGATCGACAGGAATACCGCCAGTTCCGGATAGGTTTGCAGAATATTCACAAGCCAATCGATCATGAATTCCTCCTAAGCACACGCATGCAACAGACCGGTAGAAACGTCCACGGGCAGGTCTTCAGATGACCCGGTCAATTGCCGGACGCCACTCAATCAAAACTAGAATTCTCGGAGGCAACGATACCTTTAGTATCTCGTTTGTCTACATTTTTTGGAATATGTTGGGAATTCGGCAAACCGGTTCTACTGTATCCACCAAGCACCCTGATCCCAAAATTTCCAGCAGGTTGGCACAAACACGTTGCAGCGTTCCGGCGTTTCACTTCACATATGCCCATGACACGACCCACGATAACCTCGGACAGCGATGCAACTGGTGTTTGCATTCGGATTACCGGTGATTTGCTGACGCAATCGCTCGAGTTTGTCGAAGGCGCGTTCAGGAATGTCAAACCTTCCGGTAAGGAAGTGGTTCTGGACCTGTCGCAGGTTCAGGGTCTGGATACCGGCGGGGCGTGGCTGATTGCAAACCTGCAAAAGCGACTGACCTCGGGTGGCGCGGACGTGCAAATCAAAGGGGCACAACCCGCACATTCCGATTTGATTGAAACTGTCGCTCGGAACATCCCCGAAGAAATCGGCGAGCAGGCGCCGCCGGGCGGTTTTGTCAATTGGCTTGCGCGGTTGGGCCAGCGCACGGCCTCGGGGTGGAAGGACACATTGTCCATTCTCGACTTCCTGGGTCTGACACTGCATCGCCTCGCGCGCACTCTGGTTATGCCGTGGCGCCTGCGCCGCGCGGCGCTGGTTTCTCAGATGGAACAGGCCGGGTTCAAGGCGCTACCGATTGTCTCGCTGATGGGATTCCTGATCGGCGTTGTCCTGGCATTTCAAGGCGCAACACAGCTGAAACAGTTCGGAGCCGAGATTTTTGTGGTGGAACTGATCTCGATCTCTGTGCTGCGTGAGCTGGGCGTCCTGCTGACCGCGATCATCGTTGCAGGGCGGTCGGGATCAGCCTTTACCGCCTCGATCGGATCAATGAAGGTGCAGGAAGAGATCGACGCCATGCGCACGCTGGGTCTGGATCCGATTGAAGTCCTTGTTATCCCGCGCGTTGTCGCCCTGCTGATCATGCTGCCGATCCTTGCCTTTGTGGCCGATATGGCCGGGCTGATTGGCGGCGCCTTGATGAGCTGGATTGACCTCGGTGTCAGCCCGGGCATGTTTCTCACCCGCCTGAAAGAAAACACGGATGTCTGGCAATTGGCCGTGGGGCTGATCAAGGCTCCGTTCTTTGCGCTGGTGATCGGGGTGATTGCCTGCTGGCAGGCGATGCAGGTCAAAGGCTCGTCTGAAAGCGTGGGGCAAAGAACCACTGCGTCGGTCGTGCAATCCATCTTTATGGTCATCGCCATCGACGCGCTGTTTTCGATCTTCTTTTCTGAGATCGGGGTCTGACATGGACGGAACTGTCATGCAGGACGCCAACAAAGCCGATGCCCAACGCGAGGCCGTAATCCGGGTTCGCAACCTGACCAATCGGTTTGGCGAACAGGTGGTGCATGACAATTTGAACCTTGATGTCTGGCGGGGCGAGGTGCTGGGCGTCGTCGGCGGGTCCGGTACAGGCAAGTCGGTTTTGCTTCGGACGATTGTCGGGCTGAACAAGCCGGCCGCCGGCAGTATCGAGGTTCTGGGCGTCGACGTTCTGAACGGACCTGAAGAGGAACGTCAGCGGATCGAAAAAAGCTGGGGTGTGGCCTTTCAGGACGGCGCGCTGTTTTCTTCCTTGACCGTGTTGCAAAATGTGATGGCTCCCTTGCGGGAACATACCGGCATCAGCGAAAGCCTGATGGAGGCGCTCGGAGGGCTAAAAATCAGCCTTGTCGGCCTTCCACAGCTGAGCTGCAGCAAGTTCCCGTCGGAACTGTCGGGCGGTATGCGAAAGCGGGCAGCGTTGGCGCGTGCCCTGTCTCTCGACCCCGAAATCGTGTTTCTGGACGAACCCACCGCTGGGTTGGACCCCATCGGCGCAGCCGCCTATGATGATCTGATCGGAGAGTTGCAGCAGGCGCTGGGTCTGACCGTTTTTATGGTAACCCATGATTTGGACAGTCTTCATGCCATCTGCGACCGCGTCGCAGTGCTTGCAGAAAAGCGCGTGCTGGTGGAAGGTCCGATTGAAGATATGACCAAGGTCGACCACCCTTGGGTTCAGGAATACTTCACAGGCCCCCGCGCCCGTGCGGCACAACAGAAGGGGCAAAGCAGGTAGAGGCGATGGAGACCCGAGCGAACTACATCCTGATTGGCGCGTTCACCCTTGCAGGTATCCTGGGGGTCTTTGGCTTTTTCCTGTGGCTGGCTAAATTCGAGGTGACCCGGCAATACGCCTATTACGAGATTCTGTTCGACAATGTCTCGGGCCTTTCTGCAGCAGGTGGCGTGAATTACAACGGCTTGCCCGTCGGTCAGGTCATTTCGCTGAACCTGGATGAAGACGACCCTTCCAAAGTCCGTGTCCGCATCGAAGTGGACGCCGACATTCCCGTGACCAAAGAAACCATCGCCCAACTGCAATCGTTGGGCGTAACTGGCGTTGCCTATATCGAATTATCGGGCGGTTCAGCCAATGCCGAACGCCTGCCGCAAAACAGCGTTATCCAAAGCAAGCGCAGCCCGATACAATCTCTGCTGGAAGGCGCCCCGCAGGTGTTGGAAAAGGCCTTAACCCTGCTGGAGGACCTGAACGCAGTCGTCGACGAGAAAAACCGCAAATCGGTGTCCGATATCCTCGAAAATCTGGCGTCGGCTTCCGGCAGGCTGGACAAAACCTTGTCAGACTTTGAGTCTCTGTCCGGTGATCTGGGCAGCGCCGCAAAGGAAATCGGGGCCTTCACCAAACGTTTGGACACTCTGGCGGACACGGCCGAGACAACTCTGAAGACTGGAACCGATACACTGAACAGCCTCAAGGAGGCCTCGGAATCCGCCAAAACCGCATTGGACACCGCAAACGGGACATTGCAAACCGCCGAACGGGTCATCACGCAGGACATCCGCCCCTTTATCGAGCGCGGCTCAAAGCTGGCGGACCATCTGATTGTTCTGTCTGAAGAAGGCAGCATTTCCCTTGGAGTCATTACCGAGACCTTTGCAAACGCAAACACAACGCTCGGGGCGATCAACTCGGCAATGGACACTGCCAAGGCAGCTCTGGCGTCTGCCGAACGCGCTTTTGACTCGGCCAATCGCGTGATGGACGAAGATATTGCGTCCGTCGCGGCAGATGTTCGTAACGCTGCGAACCAGGTGGCCGAGACCGTGTCGAACATCACGGGGAAAATCGACTCGATTTCCGATGACATTCTCAGCGCCTCGCAATCCGCATCAGAATTGCTGGGAACGATCGACGGTATTGTTCAGGACAACCGCCGGCAGGTTTCGGACTTCCTGCGCGTCGGCCTTCCGCAATTTGTCCGGTTTGTCGAAGAATCCCAGCGTCTGGTCATCAGCCTCGACCGGCTGGTCGACAAGGTGGAACGCGATCCGGCCCGCTTCCTACTCGGCACCCAAGCATCGGAGTTTCGTCAATGATCCGGCCCATTATTCTGACTCTGGTTCTTGCTTCGCTCGCCGGATGCGCTGGTCTTGGCACGTTGCGACAGGCATCCAAGCCCAACGATCTGTATCTGCTGACACCCAAAAGCACGTTTTCCTCGTCGTTGCCACGAATTCAGAAACAGATCGTCGTCGAAGAACCCACTGCGACAGCGGCGGTCAACACGGACCAGATCGCGGTTCAGCCTACGGCGTTGCAGGTGCAATATCTGCCGCGTGCCCGATGGGTGGATCGCGCGCCCTTGATTGTGCAGGCATTGATGGTCGAAAGCTACGAGAACTCGGGCAAGGTCGCGGCGGTTGGCCGGTCGACTGTAGGACTGCGGGCTGACTATGTCATCGCACCGGACTTGCGCGAGTTTCAGGGAATGGTGGTCAGCGAAACAGAAGACACGAAAACTGTTCGTGTGGAAGTGCGCATCAACATCAAGATCATCGACGAGTACGAAGACAAGATCATCGCCTCAAGCTCATTCCGGGAAAACGTGGTGGCCGCAAGCGACCAAACACCCGATCTGGTCGAAGCCTTCGATGTCGCACTTGGCAAAACCATGCGGGACGCCGTCGAATGGAGCGTGCGCAGAATCCATACACATTCGACCAATAATCCGCGCGACTCGCGGTTTTGAACGCGAACATCGCGGTCAGTTGTCGGCTGCCATCACAGCGGCGAAATCAGTCAGAAATGGTCTGACGAAGCTCGGTTCCAATCAGCGGCATAGGTTTGCGGAACCTGATCCGAAAGCAGAACGCCATCATCGAGAAACTCATAGAGTTCGGCATAGGATCGTTCGTGCTCATCCGCTGTGCGCCGCCGTATATCCGATGGGCGCAACTCCGAAACCTTTTCTTTGCCCATCGCGCCCAGAATATCCCGGAAACTCTCCAGTGTACTGTCATGGAAGCGATGCACTCTTTTTCGTTTTTGCGGAACACTGATCGCGCGCCCTCGGATCGGATCCTGCGTCGCCACCCCGGAGGGGCAGCGATTGGTGTTGCACTGCAGAGCCTGGATACATCCGACCGCAAACATCATCGCGCGCGCGGCGTTGCACATATCCGCGCCCAAGGCGAATTTCTCTACCATGTCAAAGCCGGTGGCAACTTTGCCCGAGCAGATGACCCGAACCTTGTCCCGCACACCAATACCGCGCAGGCAGTTGCTCACGAAAATCAGGGCTTCGTTCAACGGCATCCCTAGTCGGTTGGTAAATTCGACCGGCGCCGCACCGGTTCCCCCTTCGGCACCGTCCACAGTGATGAAATCGGGCAGGATTCCCGTTTCCAGCATCGCCTTGCATATCGCCATGAACTCGGAGGGATTGCCGATGCACAGCTTGAACCCGACGGGCTTGCCGCCCGACATCTCGCGCAGGTGCTGCACAAATTCCATCAGCCCTGTCGGGCCGTCAAAGGCCGAATGGATCGGCGGCGAGATAACGTCCTGATGCTCTGGCACACCTCGGATCTCGGCAATTTCTTCATCTACCTTTGCGGCTGGCAGCACTCCGCCATGAGAGGGCTTGGCACCCTGAGACAGCTTGATTTCGATTGCCTTCACAACATCCTTCTGTGCGTTTTCGGCAAACTTGTCCTTGTCGAAACCGCCGTCAGACGTGCGACAGCCAAAATATCCGGTTCCGATTTGCCAGATGATGTCTCCGCCTTCGGCCAGATGATACGGTGACAGACCGCCCTCGCCGGTGTTGTGGGCAAATCCACCATCTTTTGCGCCCCCGTTCAACGCGCGGATGGCATTGGCGCTGAGGGCGCCGAAGCTCATTGCGGATACATTCAGACGCGACGCGCTGTATGGTTTTTCGCATTGCGGGCCGCCCAGCATTATGCGTTCTTCGCTGACATCTACATTCTTGGGTGCCAGCGAGTGGTTGGCGCGGTGATAACCAACGGTCATGATGTCATATTGGGTTCCAAATGGTTGCGTATCGACCTGGCCTTTGGCACGCGAATAGACAAGTGCGCGGGTGATCCGATTGAAGGGTCGCCCGCTTTCATTGGTTTCCACGAAATACTGACGGATTTCCGGGCTGACGAATTCCAGCATGTACCGGAAATGGCCCAGAACCGGATAGTTGTTCAGCACATTGTGCTTGGTTGTATTCAGGTCAAAATAACCGATCAGCACATACGGAACGACGAGGACCAGCAGCCAGAAGGCAGGGTTCCAGAACACCCCGAATAGAACCGTCAGGGGTAGAATGAAAAATGTCACCGCGAAATAAATTCTGCGAACAATCATGAACGATCTCCTCTGGGCGCGATGTGCGAAATTGCAGGCCCCGGCCGGTTCCATGTTCAATCGTGAAACAGATAGGTCATAGATTGCAAGCAATTGAAGGCCTTGCTCTGACGTGCATTTGCTATTCAACCTTCGAATGCTTCGCCCCAACGCCGGACATTGATCCGGAGATGCGCAATCTGTATGCCGAAAAGAACACGTACCGGGGCAGGGTCTATCGTTGTGGCAAAGCCAGCATCCAATGTCATGGATCGCACGCTGATGTATTGTGCCGTCTTCATCGGCGGGGCAGCGGGGTCGCTGCTGCGCGAGGTGTTTGCGCTGGAAATCCCCGGCGCGCCTCTGCTGACGGCGACTTTCGGGATCAACGTTGTAGCCTGTTTCGTTCTGGGCTGGCTATATGCCTTGCGTCACCGGGTCCATGCCCATGTGCTGCATCTGGGCGCCGTCGGCTTCTGCGGCGGGCTATCTACCTTTTCCTCATTCGTGGCCGAGTTGGAGCGGATTGCAGAAACCAGTGGATGGTCCGTTATCGTTGCGATCATGGCCGAGATTGTGTTTGGCCTTGGGGCAGCCATGCTGGGTGAAACGCTGGGCCGCAGGTCCCGGATGGGGAGAGCCCGGGAATGACCGACCTCTATCTGCACGCCATGTTCGCGTTGGGCGGAGGTTCGGGCGCCGTGCTGCGTCACTGGCTTGCGCAGCGTGTGACCCATGATCTGCCCTTCTCGACACTGATCGTGAATGTCGTCGGCAGCCTGTTGTTGGGTCTCTGGATCGGGTATCTCGGCGGTCCTGTCGAGATGGGAGAAGAAGAAAAACGGCTGGTTTTTGGCTTCTGCGGCGGCTTCACGACGTTTTCCAGTTTTGCGTACCAATCGCTGGAACTGCACCGCAATCGCACAGTTGTATTTGCCGCAGGGAATATCCTGCTCAGCCTCGTCCTGTGCTGGCTGGCCTTGTGGGTTGGATTGGTTCTGACAGGTGATTTCACATAGCGTGCATATGCATGCGGACGGCAAGATTCCCCAAAATCCAGACTGTTCCACCGATTATGATCAGCAGGACCAGCGTTGAGAAAAGGATCAGGTCCAGATCCTCCCGGCTGCTGCGGCGTCGATCGATATGCAGGAAATAAACCAGCTGCACGACCAGCTGAGCCAACCCCAGCAAACCGATGGTCAGGTAGACGCCCTTTGTTTCGATACCGAACCAGTAGGCGATCAGGAATACCGCCAGTGTCAGCAGCAGGGACCCGCCATAGCCTATCACATAGCGCCGGCGCTCGCGGTGGTGCATTTCGGTCCGTCTATCCATAAGCCAGCCCTCCGAAGTACACGATTGTAATGATGCCGATCCAGATCAGGTCCAGAAAATGCCAAAACAGCGCCAGCCGCACGACCCGTGACATCAGCAAGTCGGTCAGGCCCATCACCCGCAACTGGATCCCGAGCACAATCAACCAGAGACAACCTGCCGCGACGTGCAGACCATGCAGCGGGACCAACCCGTAGAATGCCGACAAGAAGCCGCTGCGCTGAGGAACACCTCCCTTTTCCGCCATGGCGATGAAATCACGGATTTCCAGAACCAGAAAGCTGAGGCCCAGAACCAGTGTCACTGCGAACCAAAGAACGATGCGCGCTCGTGGCAGATTGTATTTCAGTGCCAACATGGCCAGCCCTACCGTGAGACTGCTGGTCAGCAGGATCATGGTTTGGGCAAAGATGCTGTTGAGATCGAACAGCTCATGCGGCCCGGGCCCACCGGCCTGCGCATCGATCATCGTGATGTAGATGGCGAACATCAGTCCGAAGTAGACCAGATCGCTCATCAGAAAGACCCAGAAGCCAAAGGTGACAACCTCCGAGAACTTGTCGGCGCTGGCGTGGTCTTCGCCAAGGTTCAGGCCAGGATAGCTGTGCGATGGTGCACGTCTCATGTCACGGCCTCCATGTCGGGGCGGGCAAGGCCACGGTTTTCCGGGGCTGTTTCGTGGTCGCGGTCGACAGCTGTCGAGCTGTGCACCAGATCCAGCCAGGCCTCGTGGTCCTTTCGAACTTCTTCTGCCGGGATGACCAGTTCTGTGCTGGTATCAAAGGTCCAGACAATGATGGACAGGATGATCAGAACGGTCATCAGCGCCGCCAGCCACCAGATCCACCACACCAATGCAAACATCCATATGCCACTTAGAACGCATAGGATGAATCCGATTCCGGTGTTGCGCGGCATCTCGATATCTTCATAGGCGTCCGGCGAAGGATAGGCCTCGCCCCGCTCTTTGGCGGCTGCAAAATCGTCCCGATCGGTAACATGCGGGATGATTGCAAAATTGTAGGGCGGCGGCGGCGACGGGATCGACCACTCCAGCGTGCGCCCATCCCACGGGTCGCCCACCGGCACACGGGTCTTGTCCCGATCACGGATGCTGACCCACAGTTGGATCAACACCGAGAACAGCCCGCAGGTGATGATCAGCGCACCGATGATGGCAACGATCATGAAGGGCTGGAACGACGGGTCGGCGTAGCTGAATGACCGCCGGGGCATGCCCATGAGCCCGACAAAGTAGAGAGGCATGAACGTCAGCAGGAACCCAACAGTCCAGCAGAACACCGACACCCGCCCCCAGAACTCGTTCAGGCGAAACCCGAAGGCTTTGGGGAACCAGTAGTTATAGGCCGCCAAAAGACCGAAAAGCACACCGGGCAGCAGCGCGTTGTGGAAATGCGCCACCAGGAACAGTGTGTTGTGAACCTGATAATCCACCGTCGGGTTGGCCAGAACGACGCCGCTGAGACCACCGATCACGAACAGCATCAGAAACGCCAGCCCGTATAGCATTGGCACCGAAAACCGTATTCGCCCTCGCCAAAGCGTCGCCATCCAGTCATAGACCTTTACACCGGTCGGGATGGCGATCAGCATAGTAGCGATGCCGAACACCGCGTTGATCAGCGCACTTTGACCCATGGTGAAAAAGTGGTGCAGCCAGACCGTGAAGGACAGCACTGCAATCGACATGGTGGCGATGACCAGCGAGTTGTAGCCGTAAAGGCGCTTGGCCGAGAATGTGGCGAAAACTTCGGAATAAATTCCGTAAGCCGGCAGGACCAGCAGGTAGACCTCGGGATGGCCAAACAGCCAGAACAGGTTGGCATAGTTCATCATGTTGCCGCCGAGGTCGTTGGTGAAGAAATGGAAGTCCAGATACCGATCGGCCGCCAGCAACAGCGCGGCAACGCCCAGCGGTGGCATCGCGAAGATGATCAGGATCGAGCTGCAGATGATCGTCCAGCAATACATCGGCAGCCGCATGAACTTCATCCCCGGCGCGCGCAATTTGTAGATCGTGACAGCGAAGTTGATACCTGTTAGCGTTGTACCAACGCCCGAAACGACAATGGCCCAGATCCAGTAGTCCGGGCCAACGCCCGGATTGAACGCAGCCCCTGTATAGGGTGGATAGGCTGTCCAGCCGCCGGTCGAAAACTCTCCGACAACCAGAGAAACCATCAGCATCATCCCGGCCGAGACCGTGACCCCAAGCCCGATCTGGTTCAGCCTCGGAAACGCGACGTCCCGTGCTCCGATCATCAGCGGGATCACATAGTTCGCAACGCCGAAAACAAAGGGAACGGCTACGAAGAAGACCATGATCGTGCCATGCGTGCTGAAGAGCTCGGCAAAGTGTTCCGGTTCCAGAAACCCGTCCCCTGGTCCCGCTGCCTGCTGCGCGCGCATCACGACGCCTTCCAGCACACCGCGCGCCAGCATCACGATGGCAAAGACGATATACATTATGCCGATCTTCTTGTGGTCCGCACTGGTCAGCCAGTCCCGCCACAAGGGCCCCCAAAGCCGGAAATATGTCAGCAGCCCGAGCACCGCCACGACACCGATAACGACAATAGCCGCGGCTGCGTTGGCGATGATCTCATTGGTCGTGGGGTTCTGAATCAACCCGGCGACGGGAAACGCGTCCCAGGTGAGGCGGCCAAAGAACCCGGTATCGGTGGTAGTCATTGACTTGCCTCCTGCCCGAAGACTGCGGTTCCCGGTTGTTGGTCCAGCGGCAAGGATTTGCCGCTGTGGTAACGTTGCAGAATACTGTGGAACAGATCGCCACCCTCCACCGTAAAGTACAACGCGGTCTTGGGCATGTTTTCGGTTCCAAGAGCGGCCTGTACCTCCTCCCGATCCGTGCGCATGGCGAGCGTCTTGTAGGTCGGCGGATCAAGTGGAATACCGTTCTGACGTACGGTTTCGACCCACGCATTGAAATCGTCCGCCTGCATCGCAAGTGTGTTGAATTTCTGCTTGGTGAAACCGCGCCCGTTATACTGCGTGTTTTCTCCTTGCATTGTCTCGGGCGCGTCTGCCACCAAATGCAGCTGTGTCGTCATCCCCGGCATGGCGTAGATCTGCCCCGCCAGCGCCGGGATCATGAAAGATTGCATGACCGTGTCGGTCGTCAGCGTCATCGCAATCTGCTGTTTCACAGGGATACCCAGCTCTCCGACACTGGCAATGCCAAGGTCTGGGTAGATGAAAAGCCATTTCCAGTCCAAGCCGACGACCTGCACCCGCAGCGCTGGTTCTTCGCCGAAGGGGGCGGAATAGGGATCCAATCGGTGCGTGGCCTTCCAGAGATAGAAGGACAAAAGGGCCACGATCACCACCGGAACACCCCACATCAGAAATTCCAGCCCGGGCGAGAAATCCCAATTGGGCGTGTAGGCGGCGGCACTGTTCTTGCGACGGCGGTAGCGCAAGGCAATCAGCGGGACCAAAACGAGCACAGGAACCACGGCAATCAGGATCAACGCCGTTGCACGCAAGAGATGAGTCCTTTGCACGGCCGCAATCGGGCCCTGAGGATCCATGAAGCTATCGCTGGCCAAGGCGACCTGTGCGGATGCAAGCACCAACGAAGCACCCAAAAGTGCTGGAATGGCCACACCGAACATCCTGAAAATGGTCACGCCTGCTCGCCCTCAAAGAATAAGTCCAATACGGTCAACTATCGGCAGAGTCAGACAATTTCTCAAGGTATTTTCCAGATGGTGCCGATGCGGGACAGGCAGGCGCGTCCTGAAACGGTAGATTATTGACTTGTTGCGATCCGCGGGCGAGACCTGAAGGTGATGTTTCGGATCGCAATCACTTTAATGCTTTGCCTGTGCGCATCGGCTTCGCCGGCGCGGGATCGCGCGGCAATCGAGCGACAGTTTCAGAGCTGGATCTGGAAAACTGTCTGGCCGCAGGCGCGGGCCAAGGGCGTATCACGCCAAACTGTCGAACAGGCCTTTTCCGGGGTGACATTGAACTGGGATTTGCCGGATCTGGTGCCACCCGGTTACAAGCCTTCGGAGCGGAAAAAACAACGGCAGGCCGAATTTGGTTCCCCTGCCCGGTATTTCAACGCAAACGCGGTGCAAGGTGCCACGTCCGCAGGCCGAAAGATGGCAAGGCGGCATGCGCAGGTACTTGCGCGTGTCGAGGCGGAGACCGGTGTCCCGCCACGCATTCTGCTGGCGGTCTGGGGCCGCGAAAGCGGGTATGGCCAGGTGCCGATCCGCCACGATGCAATTCAGGTTCTCGGCACAAAAGGGTTCATGAGCACACGGGCCGACTTCTTCACTGATGAGCTCATAGCCGCCCTACAGATTGCCGAAGCGGGCCATGTGTCGGGGCGGGGGATGAAAAGCAGTTGGGCTGGAGCTCTGGGGCAGCCGCAGTTTATGCCCTCCAGTTTTCTGAACTATGCCGCCGATGGTGATGGTGATGGGCGCGCCGATATCTGGGGGTCGCCAGAGGACACGCTTGCATCGATCGGAAACTACCTTGACCGGCACGGATGGGTCGAAGGTCGCGACTGGGGATTTGAGGTGGTCGTACCGGACACGGTGTCCTGCGCGTTGGAAGGCCCGGATCAGGGTCGACCCATTCAAGACTGGGTGGCTATGGGAATTGAAAGAGTTTCCGGACGGCCGTTCCCGGCGCATGAACTACCGGCCGAGGGGTATCTGATGTTGCCAGCCGGTCGCCACGGCCCGGCCTTTATCGTCACGCCGAATTTCTATGTCCTCAAGGAATACAACACCAGCGACCTATATGCGTTGTTCGTGGGTCATG
This sequence comes from Ruegeria sp. HKCCD9138, assembly GCF_057220975.1. Lineage (NCBI taxonomy): Bacteria > Pseudomonadati > Pseudomonadota > Alphaproteobacteria > Rhodobacterales > Roseobacteraceae > Ruegeria > Ruegeria sp. HKCCD9138. Next base: position 184,311 of record NZ_JBWVAZ010000006.1, read on the forward strand.
TTGGGGATCGAATTCAGTACGGTGTCGGGGATTTCAGCGGCGGTTGGGGCAAGGTTGGTGGCCTTTACCGTTCGGACATCACCCGGATGCAGCAGGCTCTGGAACAACAGGGGCATGACGTCGGAGGTGCCGACGGGTTGCCGGGCTACAAGACCCGAAGGTCCATCGGGCGCTGGCAGCAATCAACCGGTCGCGCGCCGACCTGCTTTCCCGAGGCCCGAATGAAAGCCCATCTGGTACCCTGAACACCCAGGTGATTCGCGACGGATTGCCCTACCGCGCGCACCCATCTCGACAGCTGAATATTTGACCTTCACAAAAATGTCATGGCTGCGAGGTGTTTCAGAATATTATTTCATCAGCCTACCCTGTTACGGTTTCATTCGGCCTTCCCCCGCTCATTTCCTCACATAACCTTTCACCTTTGTTAAAAAGGTGCCACGTTCTGCGGCAGTGAAAGATGGCTTTCGCAACTGGATTTCCGACATTTCAACTGGAGCCGACACGACCGGACTCTCGCGTTCCTGCACGATCTGGATCAAAGCAAAACCCTATTGGATACCGGAAATACAACGGATCAGGGCCGCCCCGCATCCCGAAGATGCGAGTACCCGACGCCAAAAAAATGGGAGTAACACGAATGAACAGAATTATCCGAACCTCACTGGCGGGGCTATTGTCCACGACCATGATCACCGGTGCTGCGCTGGCGGCCGGCACCCATCCCGAAACCGGCGAGCCGCTGGCGGATGACCAGACCTTTACCTATCGCATTCTGGACGAGCACAGCTCGGTCGACCCGCAGGTGGTCGAGGATGTTTCGGGTGCGGAAATCGTCCGCGACCTGTTTGAAGGCCTGATGAACCAGGACGAAGACGGCAATCTGGTGCCGGGTGTGGCCACCGAGTTTTTCGTCAACGACACCAAGGACGTCTACACCTTTACCCTGCGCGACGATGCAAAGTGGTCGAATGGCGACCCGGTAACCGCAGGTGATTTCGTTTACGCCTGGAAACGCGCTGTCGATCCCGAACTGTCCTCGCCTTACGCGTGGTACATGGAGCTGATGTCGATCGAAAACGCCGCCGACATCATCGCGGGCGAAAAGCCGGTTGACGAATTGGGCGTCAAAGCCATCGACGACAAGACTCTCGAAGTTCGCCTGAGCGCGCCGTTGCCGTATTTCCCGCAGATGACCACGCATTCGACCACCTTCCCTGCCCCGCAGAAAGTGGTCGAAGAGTTTGGCGATACCTGGACCAAGCCTGAAAACATCATCTCGAATGGCGCCTATGTCCTGACCGAACACCTGCCGCAGGAACGTTCCGTGCGTGAGCGTAACGAGATGTACTGGGACAACGACAACACCATCATCGACAAGGTCGTGGCACTGGTGATCAACGACGAAAACGTTGCCCTGACACGCTACCTGGCCGGTGAACTGGACCGCACCGAAATCCCTGCCGGTCAATACCCGCGCCTGAAGGAAGAGCACCCGGAAGAGGCCATCAGCTTCCCGCGCCTGTGTAACTATTATTACACGTTCAACCTTTCGGAAGGTGGCCCCGAAGCCTTCAAGGACCCCAATGTCCGTCAGGCCCTGTCGCTTGCCGTCGACCGCGAAATCATCACTGAAAAAGTAATGGCCGGCGGTGAACCCCAAGCCTATACATTTGCACCCGAAGCAACCGCGGGCTTCACCGTGCCGGCAGTTGAAATGGCGTCGATGACTCAGGCCGAGCGCGATGAGCTGGCCAAGGAGCTGCTGGCCGAGGCAGGCTATGGTCCTGACAATCCGCTAAGCTTCGAAATGGTCTACAACACCTCGGAAAACCACAAGAAGGTGGCCGTGGCGCTGAGCCAGATGTGGAAACAGAAGCTGGGTGTTCAGGCCGAGCTGGCCAACATGGAATGGAAGGTGTTCCTGGAAGAGCGCGGCAACCAGAACTTCGATCTGGCCCGCGGTGCGTGGTGTGGAGACTACAACGAAGCATCCACCTTCCTGGACCTGTTGCAGTCGGATTCCGGCTATAACGACGGCAAGTACAACAACGCGCGCGTAGACGAGCTGCTGGCCGAGGCCAAAACCTCGGACGATCCGGCACCCCTTTACACTGAGGTTGAGCGTATCATTGCGCAGGAAACCCCAGTGATCCCGATCTATCACTATGCCGGTGTCTACATGATGGACAGCGACGTCGGGAACTGGCCGGTGAACAACGTCGAGCAGAACTGGTACTCGAAGAACCTCTACAAGATCGCCGAGTAATCGTCTTTGGACCGCGCCCTGTCCCGAAACAGTTCGGGGCAGGGCCAAAAAACATGGGGGCATGGAATGCTTGCCTATAGTTTGCGGCGACTGCTGGTTGCCATTCCGACGATCCTGTTGCTGATCGTCGCCTGTTTCTTTCTGATGCACTTTGCGCCCGGTGGGCCCTTCACCTCGGAACGGCCTTTGCCACCGCAGGTTCTGGCCAATATCGAGGCGCGGTACGGGCTGGACCAGCCGTTGTGGAAGCAGCTTTGGGATTACCTGTACAACATCGTCGTGCATTTCGATTTCGGCCCATCCTTCAAGTTCAAGGACCGGGACGTGAACGACATCATCGCGCAGGGCTTTCCGATCTCGCTGACCTACGGCTCGTTGTCGTTTCTGGTGGCGACGGCGGTTGGCGTCAGCCTCGGCATCGCTGCGGCAATCAAGCACAACAGCTGGATCGACTATTTCGCTGTTGGTTTGGGCATTGCGGCGCAGGCGCTGCCGAACTTCATCATGGGCCCGATCCTGATCCTGACATTCACCCTGTGGCTGGGATGGCTGCCGGGCGGCGGCTGGAACGGCGGTCAGTGGCAATACCTGATCATGCCGGTCATCGCGCTTGCAACTTCCTACATGGGGTCGATCGCACGGATCACCCGGTCGTCTATGCTGGAAGTTCTGAACTCGAACTTCATCCGCACCGCACGCGCCAAGGGACTGCCGACCAGAACCGTGATCTGGCGTCACGCACTGAAGCCCACGCTGCTGCCGGTCGTATCCTATCTGGGACCGGTCTTTGTCTACGTTCTGACCGGTTCGGTCTTTGTCGACATCTACTTTTCGACCGGCGGTCTGGGACAGGCCTATGTGGGATCTGCCCTGTCGCGCGACTATGCCGTGCTGCTGGGGGTCACGATCCTTTATGGCGCGCTGACCGTCATCGTGAACCTGCTGACCGACCTGGCCTATGCCTGGTTCGATCCGAAAATCCGCTACTGAGGGGCAGGCAATGCTAGGAAAATCACAAAAAGCCGCCCATCTGGCCGAAGAGATCACTGATTACACGGTCATTCAGGGGCGATCGCTGTGGCAGGACGCACGGATGCGTTTTGTCCGCAACAAGGCCGCAATGGCCAGCGTCTTCATTCTGGGTCTCATCGTGCTGTTCACGATCATCGGACCTTATTTCGCTGTCTGGAACAACGAAGAGATCGACTGGAATGTCATGGGTGACGTGCGCGGCATGGGCATGCCATCGGTCGAGACCGGCCACTATTTCGGTGTCGACGATCTGGGGCGCGACCTCTACAGCCGTGTCATTCAGGCCACGACCACGTCACTGCTGGTTGGTCTGATCGGTGCCGCGACGGCGCTGATTGTCGGCACCTGCTATGGCATCGCAGCGGGTTATATCGGCGGTCGCACCGACAGCGTCATGATGCGCTTTGTCGACATCCTTCTGGCGATCCCGGCAACATTGGTCATCATCCTGTTGCTGGTCGTGGCGGGTCGGTCCTTCTTCATGCTGTTCATCGCCCTCGGCGCAGTTGGCTGGCTGACCATGGCGCGGATCGTGAGGGGGCAAACCCTGACCCTGAAGAACCGCGAGTTCATCGAGGCCGCGCGCGCTGCGGGTGTCAGCGAGTTCACCATCATGTATCGCCACATCCTGCCCAACCTTCTGGGCGTGGTGATTGTCTACGCATCTCTGCTGGTGCCCGAAATGATCCTGACCGAAAGCTTCATCTCATTCCTGGGCCTGGGTATTTCGGAACCCTACACCTCGCTGGGCCGTCTGATTGCCGAAGGGGCTGGGACCATGAGCTATGGCACCCTGTGGCAGCTAATGTATCCCCTGACATTCTACGTCGCCATCATCATCACCATGTTCTTCATCGGCGATGGGTTGCGCGACGCTCTGGACCCGAAGGATCGCTGATATGAGTCTGTTTTCCGTAAAGGACCTGAGCGTCCGGTTCGATACTCCTGATGGCGTGGTCGAGGCCGTCAAAGGCATCAGTTTCGACATCAATCCGGGCGAATGTCTGGGCATTGTCGGTGAAAGCGGTTCGGGCAAAAGCCAGACCTTCATGGCGGCGATGGGGCTGTTGCCGCCGGCCGGGCGCGCCACCGGATCGGCCATGTTGAACGGACAGGAAATCCTGAACCTGCCTGTGAACAAGTTGAACCAGATCCGCGGCGATGACGTGGGCATGATCTTTCAGGATCCGCTGACCGCCCTGACACCGCATCTGCGGATCGGTCAACAGATGCGTGAAGTGTTGCAGGTGCATGAGGGTCTGACGGGCTCTGCCGCCCGCGCACGCTGTCTGGAATGGCTGGACCGGGTGCGCATCCCCGAGGCCAAACGCCGTCTGGATCAGTACCCGCATGAGCTGTCCGGCGGTATGCGCCAACGGGTCATGATTGCCATGTCGATGCTGTGCAACCCTAAGCTGCTGATCGCGGACGAACCGACAACGGCGTTGGATGTGACCGTACAGGCCGACATTCTGGACCTGATGGTGCGTCTGCAAAAGGACGAAGGTACGGCGATTGCCCTGATCACGCACGACATGGGTGTTGTCGCGCGGATGTGCGACCGCATTCAGGTCATGCGCCTCGGGCAGTTCGTGGAGGCGGGGGATACCCGCGAAATCTTCCGTGCACCGCAGCACGAATACACCCGCACCTTGCTGGAAGCGATGCCACGTATCGATGCCGGCGACGCACCCAAGGCACTGGGCAAGGTGGATGAACCGCTGCTGACCGTCGATGACGTCAAGGTTCATTTTCCGATCCACGTTCCGGGCGGCCTGTTCGGTCACAAGGTGCCACTGAAGGCCGTGGACGGTGTCAGCTTCGACATCCGCAAGGGCGAGACGCTGGGTGTGGTCGGTGAATCCGGCTGTGGCAAGTCCACGCTGGCGCGGGCCGTTCTGCAATTGATCGAACCCAGCGCGGGCAATGTCAGCTGGCTGGGCCATCCGATTGTCGGTCTCAGGCGAGCGGAACTGAACAAGTACCGCAAGGACCTGCAGATCGTGTTCCAGGACCCGCTGGCCAGTCTCGATCCGCGCATGACGATCTCGGCCTCGATTGCGGAACCGTTGAAAACATACCGCCCCGACCTGACCGAACGCGAACGCAAGGACATGGTCGCGGAAATGATGGAGAGGGTCGGGCTCAAGGCCAACATGATCAACCGCTACCCGCACGAGCTGTCGGGCGGGCAAAACCAGCGAGTGGGAATCGCGCGCGCAATGATCAACAAGCCCAAACTGATCATTTGTGACGAAGCGGTTTCCGCTCTGGACGTGTCCATTCAGGCTCAGATCGTGGAATTGTTGCGAGAATTGCAACAAGAATTCGGCTTGTCGATGATCTTCATCAGCCACGACCTGTCGGTCGTACGGGCAGTGTCGAACCGGATCATGGTTCTGTATCTGGGCCGCATTGTCGAGCTGGGAGATGGTGAGGTGATCTGTTCCGAACCCATTCATCCCTACACCAAATCGCTGATCTCGGCCGTGCCGATTCCGGACCCGGACGTAGAGCGCACCCGCACCCGCCTGAAACTGCCTGGTGAATTGCCCTCTCCGATGGATCCCAAGGCGGCACTTCGGTTTTTGCCCAGTCGTTTAGCGGCTGGTCAGACGAGTTACGTTCCGAAGTTGAGCGAGGTTGCTCCGGACCATTTCGTAGCCGAACACGATCCGCTTGAAGCCATCATGGGCACCGCCTGACCGTGTCCCCCAAAGCCGGCCAAACGGCTTTGGGGGCTTGCCCAATCCAAGTGTCCAACATTTTCGTGAACAGCAGGTTTATGTCTTACCTAGGCCGCGTGACCTCGCCAATATGCGGCTGGTACGGTGCCCGACCGGCGATATCCCGCCCGCAAAGTTTTGACTCTACCCAGTCCTCAATGGCACATTTTAACTTGCGAGCGTCGGTCATGCCGCACCACATTGATAATCCCGGCTTCGCAGCCTAAGAGCATTTCTGAATGCGCTACGGATTGAAAACAGTAGATTGAGTTTGAGAGGTCACATGACACGCAAGGTTACCAAGGCGATTTTCCCCGTAGCGGGGCTGGGTACGCGTTTCTTGCCGGCAACGAAGTCTGTTCCCAAGGAAATAATGACGTTGGTTGACCGCCCGCTGGTTCAATACGCCATTGACGAGGCCCGTGCCGCCGGCATCAAGGAGTTCATCTTTGTCACGTCCCGCGGCAAGTCCGCGCTCGAGGATTACTTCGACCACAATCTGGTGTTGGAACAGGAACTGAAAGCCAAGGGCAAGGACAAGCTGCTGGAGACACTGAGTGCCACCAACATGGAAAGTGGCGCCATCGCTTACATTCGTCAGCACAAAGCCCTGGGTCTGGGACACGCTGTCTGGTGCGCGCGCAGATTGATCGGTGACGAACCCTTTGCCGTCATGCTGCCCGATGACGTAATCGCAGGTGACAAGCCCTGCCTTCAGCAAATGATCGAAGCCTATGAGGAAACCGGTGGCAATATGGTCGCCGCCATGGAAGTTCCGAACGAGAAGACAAGCTCATATGGTATTCTGGACGTGAATGGCGGGGTTGGCACCGTGACCCGCGCAAAGGGTATGGTGGAAAAACCGAATCCCGAAGAGGCTCCGTCCAATCTTGCGGTGATTGGCCGCTACATTCTTGGCCCGTCGGTTCTGTACAATCTGAACCAGAAAAAGAAAGGCAGCGGCGGCGAAATCCAACTGACAGACGCAATTGCCGAAGACATCGGGAACGGTGTCCCGGTATTCGGCTATAAGTTCGACGGTCAGCGATTTGACTGTGGATCAAAGTCAGGGTTCCTGCAGGCCACGGTTGCCTTCGCACTGGCCCGAGATGATCTGCGCGATGATCTGAACCGATACCTGCACGACCTCATTGTTGCGAACCGGGCTGCACAGTAACGAAATGCCGTGCACGGAACCGGAAACGCTTGCGAAGCCTGAGTGTCAATGCTGTCGGAAGGCGGGCACACCATGAAAAATATCCATCCCGTCATTTTGTGCGGTGGCTCCGGCACGCGTCTCTGGCCGCTTTCGCGCAAAAGCTATCCCAAACAATTCGTTCCGCTGATCGGCGACACCAGTCTGCTTCAGGATTGTGCTGAAAGGCTGCGCGGACCGGCAGAGGCGCGCTATGCAAAGCCGCTGATCCTCACAAATGAAGCCTTTCGTTTTGTGGTGCCGGAACAATTGGCAGCCGTTGGAATCGATCCCGGCCCGGTGCTCATCGAACCCGGGGGACGCAACACGGCTCCTGCAGTGCTTGCGGCCGCTCTATATTTGGCAAAGTCTGATCCTGACGCGGTAATGCTGGTGGCCCCGTCCGATCATGTCGTTCCGGACAAGGCCGCATTTCACGCGGCCGTCGTTCAAGGCACCAAGGCCATCGAAGAACGCGGCGATCTGGTGACTTTCGGCATCACGCCAGACCGACCGGAAACGGGATATGGCTACCTGAAGCTCCGCCACGCGCCGGATGCGACCAATGGCACGGTGCCTCTGGACCGGTTTGTTGAGAAGCCGGATCTGAATAGCGCCCAGGCCATGGTGGACGAAGGCACATATTTGTGGAACTCAGGCATATTCCTGTTTGGCGTCAAAGACATCATTGCTGCCTATCAACAGCACGCACCGGACCTGATGGAACCGGTTCAGTCGGCTGTCCAAAAAGCCAAGGTGGACCTTGGATTCCTGCGACTTGATGCCGAAGCCTGGGCTGAAGTTCAGGATATCTCGATCGACTATGCGGTAATGGAAAAGTCCAGCAATCTCAGCGTGGTGCCTTATGCCGCGGGTTGGTCGGATGTCGGCAGCTGGTCCGCTGTACAGGAGCTGAGTAACCCTGACGCTAACGGGGTTGCCACCACTGGCGAAGTCACGGCAATTGATTGCCGCAATGTGCTGGTGCGTTCAGAAGCGTCATCGCAAGAGGTAGTTGCGATGGGGCTGGAGAACGTGATCACCGTGGCCATGCCTGACGCTGTTCTGGTTGCCAGCATGGACAAAGCGCAGGACGTCAAACTGGCGGTTGCGGCGCTCAAGGAAAAAGGCGCGAAACAGGCCGAAGAATTGCCCGTCGATCACCGCCCGTGGGGCTGGTTCGAAAGCCTTGTGGTCGGAGAGCGGTTTCAGGTCAAACGCATTCACGTCCATCCGGGCGCGGCGCTGAGCCTGCAATCGCATCATCACCGGTCCGAGCATTGGATTGTGGTCGAAGGCACAGCGAAGGTCACGATCGGCGAAGAAGAGCGCCTCGTTTCGGAAAATGAGTCGGTTTATATTCCCTTGGGCGAAGTTCACCGGATGGAGAATCCCGGCAAAGTTCCGATGGTGCTGATCGAAGTGCAGACCGGAACCTATCTGGGTGAGGATGACATCGTCCGATACGAAGACATCTACGCCCGGGATTAGGGCGCGCGGTACGGGCCACTGGTGACACCTGCACCGTCGAGTGATTGACGGTTCAGCCATCCTTCTTGCGGCAAACAAGGAAACAATTTTGGTGCCTTCGCTGGCATTGTTTCCGTTTTTGCACTTATCGATTAACAATACCTTTCCGGGGCGTTCGTCCTGGTCACAGGAGATTCAGTCCTGCCACGGCAGTTTGGCGCGCAATCATTGTCGGACCGACGGTCTCAGGAGGACGCCCATGTCGCAAAGCTCACCCCGATTGAACCTGCCCTATCTGCAACCGGCGCAGGCTCAGAAACACGTCACCCATAACGAAGCGCTGCGCCACCTGGATTTGGTGGTGCAACTGACTGTTGCAACGACGAACGCAACAACCCCGCCCGCTGTCCCCGCTCAGGGAGAGGTACATGCGCTGGGGTCCAATCCAGCGGGTGACTGGAGCGGGCAACCGGGAAAACTGGCCGCATGGCTGGACAACGCATGGCATTTCGTTTCGCCCGAACCCGGCTGGCGTGCGTGGGATCAGGCGAACGGTCAACTCAAAGTCTGGGATGGCACGGGCTGGATCGACCCACCGATGGCAACCCAGAACCTGGATGGTCTGGGCATCGCTACCGGTTCCGACGGCACCAATCGCCTGTCCGTGCGGTCACCGGCCACGTTACTGAGCCATGACGGCGCCGGTCATCAACTGAAGATCAATAAGGCTGGCGACAGCGATACAGCCTCACTTCTGTTTCAATCGAACTGGACCGGCCACGCGGAAATGGGTCTGGCCGGCAACACCGGTTTTTCCATCAAGGTCTCGGCGGACGGAGGCACCTGGACCGAAGCGTTGAGCTTTGATCCCACAACTGGCGCTGCCGGCGGAGCGGCCGTTCAGGCCAGCGCGGATGACACCACAGCAGGCCGCCTCATGCGTGCAGATTACGGGTATGGGCCGGGCAACCTGTTGGGAGCGGTCTCGGAAAGCAACGGAACACCCACTGGCGCAGTGATCGAACGGGGCAGCACCGCTGACGGAGATTATGTTCGATTTGCCGATGGCACGCAGATTTGTTCGGCCTCGCTGAACGCGGTCGGATGCACATCTGTCACGGGCGCTCTGTTTGCGAGCAGCTCGGTGGTGTGGAACTTCCCGGCCAGCTTCGCTGCAGGCAGCACGCCTGTCCTGTGCGGCAGTGGCGGAAAAATCGCACGTTTCCTAAGCTTTGAAACCCCATCAACCACGGACGTGACCTGTCAGGTTCTGTCGGCAACCTCGGATACCACGACTGTGGCCCCGACGGTTGTTGCAATTGGTCGCTGGTTCTGACGTCATGCGCCGCCTGGGCATATGTTCGGGCGGCTATTTGCTGCGCAGATCCGTCTCAGCCTGTTTCAAGAACCAGTCATAGGTTTCACGTAGCCCATCCTCAAGCCGGATACGGGCCTGCCAGCCCATATCGCGCAGCCGCGAAACGTCCATGAGCTTTCGTGGTGTTCCATCTGGCCTGCTGGCATCCTGCGTAATACGCCCCTTGAAACCGGTTATCCTGGCAATCAAGGCAGCCAGTTCAGCGATCGAGATATCCTCACCACATCCGATATTGATGTGGCTCAGCATCGGTTCGGTATTGGCCTCGTAAACATCCCTTGGCAGATCCAGAACAAACAGCGCTGCGTCGGCCATGTCGTTCACATGCAGAAACTCGCGGCGCGGCGTGCCGGAGCCCCAGATCACCACCTCGTCCAGCCCGTCGCGCCGCGCCTCGTGAAAGCGGCGGATCAGGGCGGGCAGGACATGGCTGTTTTCCGGGTGAAAGTTATCTCCGGGACCGTACAGATTGGTCGGCATGACCGAGCGATAATCTACCCCGTATTGCCGGTTGTAGCTTTCGCAAAGTTTGATCCCTGCGATCTTGGCCACCGCGTAGGGTTCATTCGTGGGTTCCAGCACTCCGGTCAGCAGCGCATCTTCACGTATGGGTTGGGCCGCATCGCGCGGATAGATACACGAGCTTCCCAGTTGCAACAAAGACTGAACCCCAGCTTCAAAAGCCTGATGGATCACGTTGCATTCCATCATCAGGTTTTCATAGATGAAGGCCGCGGGATAACTGTTGTTGGCATGAATGCCTCCGACCTTGGCCGCTGCCAGGATCACGACATCGGGGCGTTCGGCCTGCATGAAGGCACGCACAGCGGATTGATCGGTCAGATCCAGCTCGTCGTGAGTGCGCGTGATCAGGTCAATGGCCTCACCCCCGGCCTGCCGGTCCCGAAGCAGGCGCAGAATGGCGCTGCCCACCATTCCCCGATGTCCTGCGACGTAGATCCTGCGCATCACGCCCCCTCAGCCGTTTTCCAAAGTGACGGGCAATTCGTAGCCATGCCGTTTCAACAATGCGTGCCTCTTGGCGGTGGTCAGATCTTCGGCAACCATCTCGGCGCACATCTCCTGAACGGAAAGCTCTGGCTCCCAACCGAGTTTCTGTTTCGCCTTGGAGGCATCGCCCTGCAAGCTGTCGACCTCGGCCGGGCGGAAGTATTGGGGATCGATGCGCATGATCACATCGCCCGGTTTCAGGGCGGGCGCGTTTTCGCCCTCAATCGCTGAAACGGTCGCGATCTCGTCCACCCCTTCGCCGGAAAACTGCAAAACAATACCCAGCTCGGTGGCAGACCACTCGATAAACTGACGTACCGAATACTGCTTGCCGGTTGCGATCACAAAGTCTTCGGGCGTGTCCTGCTGCAGCATCAGCCACTGCATCTGCACATAGTCCCTGGCATGGCCCCAATCACGCAGGCTGTCGATATTGCCCATGTAAAGGCAATCTTCGAGGCCTTGCGCGATATTGGCCAAACCCCGGGTGATCTTTCGGGTCACAAACGTCTCGCCACGGCGCGGGCTTTCGTGATTGAACAGAATGCCGTTGCAGGCATACATCCCATATGCCTCTCGGTAGTTCACGGTTATCCAATAAGAATAAAGCTTGGCCACGGCATAAGGTGAGCGCGGGTGAAACGGCGTTGTCTCGCGCTGCGGCTTCTCCTGCACAAGACCGTACAATTCAGACGTCGAAGCCTGATAGAACCGCGTCTTCTCCTCCAACCCAAGAAACCGGATCGCTTCAAGCAAGCGAAGCGTGCCCAACGCATCGACGTCTGCCGTATATTCCGGCGCTTCGAAACTGACTGCGACATGAGACTGGGCGCCCAGATTATATACTTCGTCCGGTTGAACCTGCTGAATGATGCGGGTCAGGTTCGACGTGTCGCTCAGATCGCCGTAGTGCAGACGCAGTTTGGGATCGGGTTCGTGCGGGTCCTGATAGATATGGTCTATCCGCTGCGTGTTGAACGAAGACGCGCGTCGCTTGATACCATGGACATCGTAGCCTTTGCTCAGCAGCAGCTCGGCCAGGTATGACCCGTCCTGACCTGTAATGCCTGTAATCAACGCAGTCTTGGCCATGATTACGCCCCGCCCTGTTCCATAACGCTTTTCTTCTGTTCCAAAGACAGTAAGAAGCCGAGGAAAGCAACCCAAGGCCAGATCAGGGATTGAATCCGTTCACGGTTTCTTGGACTGTGCGGTGCTTAAAGGCGGTTTCGACGAAAAGGGAATTTGAGTGATGCGCATTGCGATGATTGGCACCGGATATGTGGGGCTCGTGTCGGGTGTGTGTTTTTCGGATTTCGGCCATGATGTGGTCTGCGTCGACAAGGCCGCCAACAAGATCGAGATGCTACAGGCCGGCAAGGTTCCGATTTACGAACCCGGTCTGGATGTCCTGATGGCCAAAAACGTGACCGCTGGCCGGCTGAGTTTCACGACCGATCTGGCCGCCGCTGTGGGCAGCGCTGATGCCGTATTCATCGCCGTCGGTACACCGACCCGCCGCGGTGACGGCCATGCGGATCTGACCTATGTCACTGCCGCGGCCAAGGAAATCGCGCAGGCCGTCAAAGGCTATACAGTGATTGTCACCAAATCGACCGTACCGGTCGGGACAAATCGCATGGTCCATAAGGTGGTCTCGCAAACAAACCCGCAGGCCGAGTTTGACGTTGCTTCGAACCCCGAATTCCTGCGTGAAGGCGCAGCCATCGACGATTTCATGCGTCCCGACCGGGTGGTCGTGGGCGTTGAATCCGATCATGCCGCCGAAGTTATGAACGAAATTTATCGGCCCCTCTATCTGCGCGACTTTCCGATCCTGACCACGGACCTGGAAAGCGCCGAGATGATCAAATACGCCGCCAATGCCTTTTTGGCGACCAAGATCACCTTCATCAACGAAATTGCCGGCCTGTGCGAACGGGTCGGCGCGGATGTCAAGGAAGTGTCGCGTGGCATCGGTCTGGACGGCCGCATCGGCAACAAGTTCCTGCATGCAGGCCCCGGATATGGCGGGTCGTGCTTTCCCAAGGATACCGCCGCGTTGGCCCGGATCGGGCAGGAGCACGCCTATCCGATGCAGATCACCGAGACAGTCATTCGGGTGAATGACGAGGTCAAAAAGCGGATGATCGAGAAAATCCGCGAAGCTTGCGACGACAGTTTCAATGGCAAGACCATCGCGGTTCTGGGGGTCACGTTCAAACCCAATACCGACGATATGCGCGATGCACCGTCACTGACCATCGTTCCCGCCCTGATCGGCGGTGGCGCCAAGGTTCGGGTCGTCGACCCGCAGGGCCGGGCCGAAGGCGAGGCGCTGCTGCCCGGTGTGGACTGGGTCGAAGATCCTTATGCGGCAGCAAGGGATGCAGATGCCGTCGTACTGCTGACCGAGTGGAACGAATTCCGAGCGCTGAACCTGACCGAACTGGCCGAAACTATGCAAACCGCCCGCATGGTCGATCTGCGCAACATCTATTCTGAAACCCAGGTGTTGAAATCCGGCTTTGCCGCCTATGTCGCTGTCGGGCGCTGACCACGCCGGACCACGCAAGGCACGGCGCCTGAGGCTTTTTTGTTGGATTACTCGGCTGTCCAGATCTTGCGCCGACGTTCCTTGACCATTTCATTCCCTTCGTCAGTCCCGTCGTGGAACGTGTTGAACCACTCATCCCAGGGCGTTTCCCAGGTGCCATAATTGCAATCGAAGAATTTGTGATGCAGCTGGTGAAAGAAGTCTCCGACCTGGAACTTGGCCTTGTTCCCGAACTTCACATGCTCGAACCCGGCATGCGAGGTCGGAGCGCCGATCCCGTGGTGGAACAGCAGGAAGATGGCGTGGACCGGATGCGATGGCAGCAGGAAGAAAATCATCGTGTCGAACATCAGAAAGAAGCTCTCGACCGGATGCATCGCCAGCCCGGACCACGGGCCGGTGTTGATGTTGCGGTGATGCCAGGCGTGAACCCTGGTGTAAAAAGGCCCGACATGCAGCAGCCGATGCAGCCAGTAGAAATGGAAGCCCGCCCAGATCGGGATGAAAATTACCATCGTTACAAACCAGACCGGGTTGCTGTCGAATGTGATCATCGTGACCCAGCCATTGGCATAAGAATACAGGATGAAACACTCCCAGAACGTCCAGAAGGTCAGCGCCGGACCGAGGGTCCACAACATGTTGTCCCAGACCTGGTTCTTGAAGGTGAAAACCTTGGCGCCTTTCATCATCGGGCGCATATCGTACCGGTATTCGTCTGCCTGTGTGCGGAACTTCCACAAGGCCAGGTGCAGACCGCCTGCAACGACCATCAGAATGCAGAAATTGCGAAACCAGATCTCGGCCACCCAATCCCAGCTGAACGTCTCGATCCGCGCCAGAGATGGCGTCAGGTAAGTCCATGTAATGATGGCAAACACCAAAAGAAACGCACGCAGCGCCAGCGGGTTCCAGCTTTGCAGCAGGTATTTCAACGCGGCCAGAGGCTTCATCGGCCAATCCCAGTATGGAGAGGTCTGGATCGGCAACTGTGGCGTGTAGTTCCAAACCTTACGTTTGGGGCGCGGGGGCAAGGCCGGTTCAGTCATGGCTTAACTCATCAGTTCTGTTCGCTGTCGGAAACTGTACTTGCATTCGCGCACACCCCAGAACGCTATGTCTTGCAGGTCAGGCCAAGTTTTGCTTAGCCTCGCTTCATGACAACCCGTATCCCCTCTCTCAACTGGTTGCGCGTGTTCGAGGCAGCGGCCCGCACCGAAAGTTTCGCACGGGCAGCGGTGCAGCTGAACATGTCCGCCGCAGCCGTCAGCCAACAGGTCAAGGCGCTGGAAACGCGTCTGGGCACGCCGCTGTTTCACCGACATGCCCATGCGGTGACACTGACGGAAGCCGGTCGTGCCTATCTTCCATCCGTGCA
This sequence comes from Ruegeria sp. HKCCD9138, assembly GCF_057220975.1. Classification (NCBI taxonomy): domain Bacteria; kingdom Pseudomonadati; phylum Pseudomonadota; class Alphaproteobacteria; order Rhodobacterales; family Roseobacteraceae; genus Ruegeria; species Ruegeria sp. HKCCD9138. The sequence continues at coordinate 199,327 of NZ_JBWVAZ010000006.1, forward strand.
GCAATCGCTGCTGATGCTGGAAACCGCCACCACCGGATTGTTCGGGGAAACGCGGGAACAGCGGTTGTTTGTGCAATCTGTTCTGCTGTTTGCGCACGGCGTTCTGGCGCGGGGGCTGCCCGAGTTTCAGGTCGCCCAACCTCAGATCAATCTGTCGTTATCGACCGGCAATCTGATTTCGGATTTTGCCAACCGATTCACCGATTTGCAGATCGTCTTTGGAAATCCGGCATTGTTCGGTACGGAACACGACGAGTTACTGCGCGAGCATTTGTATCCTGTCGCGCCACCAGAAGTCGCGGCTCAGATCACCGGGCCGCAAGACCTGCTGCGGTTCACTCTGATTGAGGTTTCGACCCACCGTGCAAGTTGGCTGCACCTGTTCGAGACGCTTCGGTTGCCGACCGCTCAGGCCCGCTATTTCTTTGCCGACAATTCCCTGATGGCGGCCGAGCTGTCAGCGAATGGCGGCGGCATCGCTCTGGCCCGTGCACCGGCGTCGGATCGGATCATGCGCATGTCCGGGCTTGTCCCCTGTCTTCCCGACATCGCCTGCCCGGGACAAGAGGCCTATCATCTGGTCTATCCGTCCCGAACCGCGTTGCGCCCTGTCGCCCGCATATTTCGCGACTGGCTGCTGGATTACAGCGCCGAAATCCAAAGGCGATAGAGGCTCACCGCTTCGGTCCGTCCGCAGGAATCTTTATGACCGTGCTCCGATCACCCGGCAAAGCCTGTGGTCAGAATATCCAGCTGTCCTGTCAGGTCGGTTTGCGCATCATGGCCCAGCACCATGTAGCCATAACCATCCTGCGCCCAAGTCGCCGTGGCAAGACCGCTGAGCACCGCATGTTTGACCGGTTTGTTCTCGGCTGCGGGACCCTGACGGATGACACAGAACGCAAACGGCTGCCCCTGTTCATCGGCATAGACAACCTGGATCAAAGGTTTGCCCTTGAACGACAGAACCTGCGCCCGTTTCAGATCCAGCCCCGGCAGGTTTTCCAACACTTCACGGTTCAAGGACCGGCCTAACTGAGCTTCGGCCTGCGCAATTTGCGCATCGAGTGCAGCGGGCGAATTGTCCAGCTCGGCAATCGTGTCCGGAACATAGAGCGACTGATAAATTGCAGCCTGCGCAGCCCAGCCCAGTTCGGGCGGGCGCGTGGCCCAGAATGTTGCGGACACGGCAATGACAGCGACCGAAGCCGCCACCGCGAAAAGACGAAGAGGGCCCGAGGAATATGAGACAGGCGGCGGCGCGGGCATATCCATTGCGGGCGTTTTTGCTGGGATGTCCCGGAATACGTCCTGAACAACGCCTGCTATCGGATCAAGCGCCATCAGACGCGCCTCAATCTCGGGGTCGCCTTCGACGGCAGCTTCAATCACGCGGCTCTGGCCTTCGTCCAGTGAGCCGTCCAGATATGCCCGCAAAGTCTCGTCGGAAAACGTCATTTGCCACTCCGCCGAATTGCGCCTGTCGCGTCGTGCTGCATCGCGGATTTCAGTTTCTGCCGCGCGTTGGACAGGCGGCTCATGATCGTACCGATAGGAACCTCCAGCAGCGCGGCAGCTTCGCGGTAACTATAGCCTTCGACAAACACAAGCATCACCGTTTCCCTCTGCGCTTCCGGCAGGTGCATCACTTGGGTAAACACTTCAGCGGCGAAAATATTCGTTTCTGCGTCGGGGCCGGTCGCGACCAGTTCGGCCTCGGGTGTCACCGACAGGGCCTGTGCCTTGCGGACGGATCGCGCGCGCAGTTCGTTCAGCCAGATCGAGCGACAGATGGTCATCAGCCAACTGTCCAGCCGCTCATGCGATGTCACCTGATGGTGCCGCTCCAGCGCGCGCAGGCACGTGGCTTGCAACAGATCGTCGGCAATGTCCGAGACGCCGGACAGCGCAAGCCCGAACCGCCAGACGCGTTTCGAATGCGTCTGGATCGCGCCGCGCACGGCCTGTTCGGAACTCATCTCACCGCTCATCGAATAAATCGTGACCTGTGTGTGTTTGTCTTTCACGAGCCGGGCCCGTGGGTTCAGGACTGACATAGACTCTGGAGGAATGAAATGAAACTTCTGTTCAAGGCGATCACGATTGCGTCGACGATTATTGCAGCTCCGGCCTTTGCGGCCAACTGGACGCTGGACTCGGATGCCTCGCACCTGGCTTACGGCACGGTCAAGATCGACGATATCGGAGAGGTCAATTCCTTCACCAATCTGTCCGGTCACGTGGGTGATGACGGCAGGGTCGAGATTCAGATCGACTTGTCTTCGGTCGAGACCAGTATCGACATCCGCAATGAACGCATGATCGAACACGTGTTCCGCAAGGCCGCCACGGCCACGTTGTCAGCAACGATCGACATGGACGCCGTATCGAAACTCGATGTCGGGAAAAGCGAGACTTTCGAAGTAGATGCAAAACTCATGCTGGCGGGCACTGATGTGGATTTCACGACTGGGATGTTCGTGCTGCGCCTGTCGGACACATCCGTGATGGTTTCGACCAACGACATGGTCTTTATCAGCGCCGAAGATGCCGGCGTCACGGCGGGCGTGGACAAGCTGATGGAACTGGCCCAATTGCCGGGCATCACGCGGACCGTTCCGGTCACCGCACGCCTGATGTTCAGTCAGGACGGCTGATCGGTGCCGCGTCGGGCGGCCATGAGCGTCAGCAACTGTTCTTTCGCCTGCCCGATATGCGTCGCCAACAGCGCGCAGGCCGCCTCGACCTGACCGGCCTGCGCCAGACGCAGCAGTTCGCGATGGTCCTGGCGGGCCGACTCGCGCTGCTCCATGACACTCAGGTGCATGCGGATATAGCGGTCGGATTGCAGTGCCACCCGATGAAGCAGGTCGTTTGTCAGCCCGCGCCCGGCCGCCGCATACAACGCCGCGTGAAACTGATGGTTGAGCGCGCCCCACTGGCCCACATCATTGGCATCGTAAGAGGCTTCCATCTGCTGCAGAATCCGAGCGCAGCGGTCGATGTCCCCGTCCGTCATCACCGGAATTGCCCGGCGGAACAGATCGACCTCAAGCAAGATACGCAAATCGAAGATTTCGGCAATTTCGGCCAGGGAATGCTCGGTCACCGAGGCACCGCGATTATTGGTCAGCACCACCAGCCCTTCGGCGTCCAACTGCTTCAACGCCTCTCGCACCGGCATGCGCGAGACAGCGTATTCCTCGGCCAATGCCTCCTGCCGAATGGTCTCGCCTTCGGACAATTCACCGCTCAGGATGCGGTCGCGCAGGTCGTTGGCTATGACGTCGGGAAGACTCTGACGTGTTATTGCGCGTTTCATTGCCATCGGATTACCCGCTTTCCGGGGGCGAACCGGCCCCCCAAGTGTCGCTCAGGCGGTAACCGCCAGGCCAGGGGTCGTCCGGGTCCAGCATGTGCTGATGCAGTCCGGTGATCCAGCCCCGGCCGGAGATTTCAGGGACGATCGCGTTGCGATCGCCGATGCGCGTGGCCTGCATAATTCGGCCCGTGAACCGCGAGCCGATGATCGAAACCGCCTCGAAACTCTGTCCGATCTGCATCTCTCCTTTTGCCGCCATCAGCGCCATGCGCGCCGACACCGCGGTTCCGGTCGGGGATCTGTCAACCTTTCCCGGCTGGATCGCCACCGCAGATTTTCCGCGCAGGCCGGTTGCCGTCTTTTCCAAAGGTCCGCAAAACGCACAGAACGAGATATGATCCCAATCCGGAGTGTCAGGGTGAGAAAACCCCAGCTGGTCATTCGCGGCATCAGTGATCGCGACGCCCAGACGGGCAATATCGTGGGCCTCGGCTTCGACGATGTCAAAGCCCAACGCAGATGCATCGACAACAACAAAACTGTCCCCGCCATAGGCCGTGTCGACTGTCAGCGTCCCCACACCCGGCACCTCGAGCGGAACAGCGATCTTGTCGGCAAAACTGGGCAGGTTCTGCACAAAAATGCGCTCGGCCTTGCCATTGCGGCATTCGGCCCGAACCCGGACCAGACCGCCCGGCGCCTCAAGCGTCATTCGGGTTTCCGGCTCCTGCATCGGGATAATGCCACCATCCAGCAGTACGGTCGACACACAGATCGAGTTTGACCCGGACATCGGTGGCGTGTCTTCGGGCTCCATGATGATAAAGGCGGCGTCCGCTTCGGGGTTCTTGGGCGGCACCAGCAGGTTTACATGCCGAAACACGCCCCCGCGCGGTTCGTTCAGCACAAAGTTGCGCAGGGTCTGATCGCGGGCGATAAAGGCGCGCTGATCCCACAGCGTGTCGCCCGGTGGCGGCACCACACCGCCGACGATTACATCCCCAACCTCGCCCTCGGCATGGGCAGAAATGACGTGAATGGTCTTGCTGCTGCGCATCATTACCCTTTCAGAACCGTGTTGCAGAGAAGGGGTCAGATGAAATTGGTGGCTCTTGCCCGCCAATCATCGCCCCCACCATCTCGGCCGTTCCGGCCGATTGCGTCAGACCCAGATGGCCATGCCCGAACGCGTATATGACGTTCGGCGAATTTGGGGACGCGCCGATTACCGGAATACTGTCCGGCAGCGACGGGCGAAAACCCATCCACTGGGTACCGCCTTCGGTCTTCAAACCCGGCAGGAACCGCTGCGCCTTTCTCAGAAGCGTATCAGCCCGTTCATAATTCGGCGGCAGCTTCAGCCCACCCAGCTCGACCGCACCCCCAACCCTAACACCACCATTGATACGGCTGGCTACAAAGCCATGCCTTGAAAAGGTCAGATGCATCCGCAGATCGAACGCCCCCTCGGGCAGGGTTGTATTATATCCGCGTTCTGTCTCGAGCGGAATGTGATCGCCGAGGGTTCGCGCCAGATGATGCGACCAAGCGCCCGCCGACAACACAACCTTGCCCGCATCGACCGTGCCATTCGCACAAGCCAACCGAACACCTTTCGAGGTTGGTGCAAGGCCCAGCACCTCCTGCAGCTCAATCTGACCTCCGCGGTCGCGAAATGCCCGTGCCAGATGCTCAACCCATGTTTTTGGATCGACGGTATTCATCCAATTGGGCGTGAACCCCGCATGCGTAAAGCGCGGGCTCAGGCCCGGTTGCTTTTCGGCAATGGCCTCGCGGCTTTCCAACAACTCGAAATCGATCCCATGACGGCGGCGCAACTCCCATGTGGGCAGGCTGGCGCGAAATTCCGCTTCGCTTTCATAAAGCTGCATCTGGCCGTCGCGCTGCATCAGGGCCTCGCCATCGACCGAAGCGATCTGACGGGTCAGTGCGATGCTGGACAGTTCCATCAGGCTGGCCTGCGCGCCCAACAGGCTTTGGTAGCGATCCGGGCGGCTGGCGCGCCAGAACCGGTACATCCACGGGGCGATCTGAAATGCGTAAGCCGGCGGGATCGACAACGGCCCCAGCGGGTCCAGCAACCATTTCGGAGCCTTGCGCATTATGCCCGGTGTCGCCAGCGGCTCGACCTCGGAAAAGGCAAATGCCCCAGCATTGCCAGCCGAGGTCTCCGCCGCCACGCCCGCGCGATCAAACACACGGACTGAATGGCCCAGCCGTTGCAGCTCAAGCGCTGCGCTGATCCCGATGACGCCGGCCCCAATGACAATGACCTGCTGCATCAGGGTTCAATGCCCCCTTTGAACGGATCATCAGGGGCAAAAATCAACCGCGCCTCAGCCATCACGAAGGCTTTCCCGGTAATCGAAGGGATGACGCCCCCGCCCGGCCCCGGCTGATAGGACAGGCGGTAGGAACTGCCGATCACGCTTTCCTGCACAATCTCTTCTCCGGGCGCCAATTTGCCTTCGGCCGCCAAACAGGCCAGACGCGCGGAACTGCCCGTCCCGCATGGGGACCGGTCATAGGCATCATCCGGGCAAAGCACAAAGTTTCGGCCGTGCACGCCTTCATTTTGTGATGCGCCCTGAAAGATGACGTGATCGATCGGCTCGGCTTTCTCACCGCCAAGCCCCTGCGCGATCGAGGCCTTACGAATTGCAATCGCTGTGTCGGACAACTGACGAATATTTGCGGGCTCGACCGGGATGGGGCTGGGATCGACGATGAAAAACCAATTGCCGCCATAGGCGACGTCTCCGGTCACCACGCCGATCCCGGGCACATCGAGCGTGGCCGCGCCGTGAACCCGGCGACTTTCGATATTCGTGACTGTCACCGTGTTGGCATCGTGCAATTCGATTGTGACCACCCCTGCCGGCGTTTCGATCCGATGGCTACCAACATCGATCCGTCCCAGATGCGCCAGCGTTACTGCCAATCCGATGGTCCCGTGACCGCACATGCCCAGCACCGCATCCACGTCAAAATAAATCACGCCGGTCGCACATGTCGGGTCCACCGGCTCGACCAGCAATGCTGCCACCATTGCCGGCTGACCGCGCGGCTCCAGCATGATCGAGCGATAAAACTCCTTGTGCTCTGTCGCCAACCGGCGGGCGCGCTCGGTCAGCGGACCAGATCCCAGGTCGGGCGCGCCGTCCAGGATCACCCGCGTGGGTTCTCCTCCGGTATGGCTGTCGATCACATGCATTCAGCGATCACTCCACCCTGCTTCGACCAGTCGTCGAACCATTTGCGGAACAGATCATATTGTTGCTCGCAATAGTTGCGCTGCGCATCGGTCAGCTCGTCAGTTTCATTGAAATGCAGACGGTATTCGGGTTCGCCGTTTAAGACCAGCAGGTGTTTGTAATAGAGAACCAGATCCGGCCCTTCGTCAAAACTGGACAGAACGTGAAAGGCTTCGGTCAGTTCCTGTGCGCGCTGGCGCGCTTCGGCATGACCTTCGGCAGCCTTTTGCGACAGGGCAGCCAGCAACAATGCTTCGCGCGGCAGAGCGGTTCCGATTCCGGTGATCGAACCTGTTGCGCCGCAATTGACGAAACCGTGGTAGACTTCGGTATCGACGCCGACCATCAGCGTGACCTGATCGTCCTGACTGGTGATGTTTTCCGCCGCGTAGCGCAGATCGTCCTTGCCACCGAACTCCTTGAAGCCCACCAGATTCAGATGCTCGGCCCGCAAGGCAAAAAACAAATCAGCCTTCGTGGCAAACCCGTAATACGGGCTGTTATAGATGATTGCGGGTACATCCGGCGCTGCGGACAGAATGGCCTTGAAGTGGTTTTTCTGCGCAATCGGCGACGTCCCCCGCGACAAGACACGTGGGATCACCATCAGTCCTGCCGCTCCGATCTTCTGCGCATGCGCGGCATGGGCCACTGCGGATTTCGAGTTTATTGCACCGGTGCCGACCACCACCGGCAAGCCCGCATCGATCAGGCGCTCGACCCCTTCCATGCGTTGCTGGTCCGTCAGCAAGGGCCAATCGCCCATCGAGCCGCAATAGACTACGGCAGACATGCCGGCCTCGATCATCTCCTTACCCTTGCGCACCAGCGCATCGAAATCCGGTGTCCGGGCTGGCGTGCACGGGGTCATGAGTGCGGGCATGGTGCCGGTAAATACATCTGATTGCATGAAATTCATCCTTTGAGGGGCAGTTGCGCATACGCAGTTCACGTATTTCGACTCGCCATATCGGATATTGGATACAAAATCCACAAGATTCACCTGGCAAAGAAAAAGGCGGCGCCCTTTGTCGGACGCCGCGTCTAACTCCGCTCAGGTCTTTGCGCTTATCGCAGCCTTAGCCCGGTATCCGGATCGAACAGCATCGCGCGTTCCGGGCGGACCGAGATTCCGATCTTCTCGCCCTGCTTGCTGCGCTGATCATCCCGCTCTTCCACGATCAGCTTGTCGCCGTTTGGTGTCAGCAGATAGGAATAAGACACACCACCCAGCGCCTCGGTCAGATCGACAGTACACGTATCCGCAGCGCGATCGATCTGGATGTGTTCCGGGCGGATGCCCAATGTCACCTTGGTCGCGTCCGATGGCACCGTATTGGTAACCGGAACAGAGTCCGTCAGTGCAGGGTGCCGGACAAGACCGTCCACGACGTCGCATTCGAGGAAGTTCATCGCCGGAGACCCGATAAAACCTGCCACAAAGCGGTTGTCCGGATCGCGATACAGGTCCATCGGCGCGCCGACCTGCTCGATGCGCCCATCACGCAGCACTACGATCTTGTCCGCCATGGTCATCGCCTCGACCTGGTCATGGGTCACGTAAATCATCGTCGCGCCGATTTCGTTGTGCAACCGCGCGATCTCGACCCGCATTTCCACGCGCAGTTCGGCGTCAAGGTTGGACAGAGGTTCGTCAAACAGGAACACTTCGGGGCCGCGCACGATGGCACGGCCTATCGCAACACGCTGACGTTGCCCGCCCGACAGGGCCTTTGGTTTGCGCTTGAGATACTGGTCCAGCTTCAGGATGTTCGACGCTTCCTGAACTTTCTTGTCAATCTCGCCTTTGGCCACACCGTTCATGCGCAGACCAAAGCCCATGTTCTCGGCCACGGTCATATGCGGGTATAAGGCGTAGGTTTGGAAAACCATTGCCACGCCACGTTTGGCCGGGTCCATATGGGTGACGTCGCGCGGGCCTATGTGGATCTCGCCCTCGGACGTCTCCTCAAGCCCGGCTATCATCCGCAGCAGTGTTGACTTACCGCATCCCGATGGGCCGACAAATACGCAGAATTCGCCGTCTTCGATCTGCAGATCAATGCCGTGAATGACCTGCGTCTGGCCATACCGTTTGATCGCCCGGTTCAGATTTACTCCCGTCATGTCGCTTGCATCCTGTCGTTACTGGCCATTTGCCGGCTCTCGGGGAACCGCCATGCCTGTGCTTCGGCCCCGATTTGATCCGCCACGTGCCGTACACGAGGAATCCAGGCCTCCAATTGGTCAAAATCCATACGCCCGGTGGAACCGGTCACTGAAATTGCCCCCAGCATCCGTCCGCCCGATGTCAGGATCGGACAGGCGATGCAAATGATGCCGGGTTCGTGTTCTTCGTCATCGATGGCGTATCCCCGGCTGCGGATCAGGTCGAGATCGGCCCGCAGGGCCGCCTCGGTCGTAAGTGTCTTGTCGGTAAAGCGATGAAAGCTCTGCTGTGACATCGCCTTGTTCAGAGCATTCTCATCGAGGAACGCCAGCATCGCCTTGCCAACGCCGGTGCAATAGGCCGGGCCCACCTTGCCAGCCTGCGAATACATCTCGATCGGCTGCGCCGCGTTCCGCTTGTCGACATAGAGAACCTGACTGGAATCAAGCTGCGCGAGATGCACGGTCTCTCCGGTCTCGCGGCTCAGCGCATCCAGAAATGGCCGCGCAATGGGCGCCAGCGAACTTTGCGTCCAGGCCGCGTGAGCCAGACGGACCAGCCGCAGCCCCGGAGCATAAGTCTGCCTGTCAGGGTCATAAGACAACATTCCCTGATTGGTCAGGGATTGCAGAAACCGATACAGCGACGCCTTGGGAAAATCGCTGCTGTCCAGCAATTCCGCAAAACGCACCGGGCGTTGAAACGCTGCGACCTGTTCAAGCACGTTGCATGCTTTGCCTATTGTTCCGTCACCAGCCACGGGTGCCTGACCTCCTCCACTTTCCCCACAGCACCGCTGCGAGGGTCTTGACAACGCTAACCGATTCGATGTGTAGTTTTCAATATATAAAACTTGGTTTCACTATTTGGAACCTCTAAATGGAAGCTAAGGGAGGAAACCATGCATTCCATGTTCAAGCGCACGGCGGCGGCGTTGGCTGCCAGTGTGGCAATTGCTGCTCCGGCATCAGCCGAACTCACCGGTGAGTTGCGGATCTTTCTCGACACGTCGAACCCCGCACCGCGAGCGACGATGGAAGCGATGATCGCGCGGTTCGCGGAACAGCATCCGGGTCTGGAAATTGAAACCACGGTGATCGACCGCGAGGCGTATAAAACGCAGATCCGAAACTTCCTGACCGCGGACACGCCAGACGTTGCAACATGGTACGCCGCGAACCGGATGAAGCCCTATGTCGAGGCGGGCCTGTTCGAAGATGTGTCGGACCTGTGGGCCGAGCCTGAAATTGCCGACAATCTGGCCTCGACCAAAGGCGCGATGACCATCGATGGCAAACAGTGGGGTGTGCCCTACACCTATTACCAGTGGGGTGTTTACTATCGCAAAGACATCTTTGACGAACTGGGCCTGAGCGAGCCGACCACCTGGGAAGAAGAGCTGGCAAACTGCCAGAAGATCATCGATTCCGGTCGCGCCTGCTATACCATCGGCACCAAGTTCCTGTGGACCGCGGGTGGCTGGTTCGACTACCTGAACATGCGCACCAACGGCTTCGACTTCCATCAGCAACTCGCAAATGGCGAGGTTAGCTGGGAAGACGACCGGGTCAAGCAGACCTTCGCCAACTGGAAGCAGCTGATCGACATGGGCGCGTTCATCGACAACCACCAGACCTATAGCTGGCAAGAGGCCCTGCCCTTCATGGTCAATGGCGAGGCAGCGGCCTACCTGATGGGCAATTTCGCTGTGGCACCGCTGCGTGAGGCAGGACTGACCGACGACCAACTGGATTTCTATCAGTTCGTTGCCATCAACCCCGATGTCGAACTGGCCGAAGACGCGCCAACCGACACCTTCCATATCCCGGCCAACGCGTCGAACAAGGAAGCGGCACGCGAGTTCCTGCGCTTTGTAGCCTCACCCGATGAACAGACCGAGATCAACAATGGTGCGAACCTTGGTCAGTTGCCGGTGAATGCACAATCGTCAGTCGATAACGACAAATTCCTACAGCAAGGCTTTGAGATGTTGTCGTCCAACAGCCCCGGTGGCGTTGCCCAATTCTGGGACCGTGATGCGCCTGCGGAAATGGCCAAGGTCTCGATGGAGGGCTTCCAGGAATTCATGGTCAAGCCGGACAATGCCGACCGGATTCTGGCCAAGCTGGAACGCGCTCGTCAGCGCATTTACGACAACTGATCGCAGTTCGGGCCGGGGTAGCGACCGGCCTGAACGCAACCCAAACGCAGGGTGGGTGTCAGCCCGCCCTGCCCCACAAACCAGAGATTTGTCATGACCGTTGCCGTCGACATCCCCGAACAGGAAAGCTGGTTCCACAGAAACCAACAGCGCATTGCGCCCTGGCTGTTTCTGGCGCCGGGCCTGCTGTTCTTCATGGTCTATGTGATCCTCCCGGTGTTCGAATCCTTCAACCTGTCGCTTTATGAATGGGACGGGCTGGGGGCGGCCGAATATGTCGGCTTTCGCAACTACGAAGACCTTTATTGGGAATGGGTCGACCGGGACGCTTTCTACGTCTCGCTCAAGAACAACCTGATCTGGCTGATCCTGTACCTACTGGCGATCCCTGCGGGTTTGTTTATCGCCCTGTTCCTGAACCAGACCGTTTGGGGCATCCGGCTGTACAAGTCGCTGTTTTTCTTCCCGTTTGTGATCTCGCAGGTGGTCGTTGGCCTTGTTTTCACATGGTTCTACGATCCAACCTTCGGCCTGCTGAATGAATTCCTGAGCCTGTTCGGCCTCGGCCCGCTGAATGTCCTGGGTGACGAGCGGTTCGTCACCTATGGCATCATCTTTGCCGGCCTCTGGCCGCAAACGGCCTATTGCATGATCCTGTACCTGACCGGCCTGAATGCCGTGGACCCGGAACAGATCGAGGCCGGACGTCTGGACGGCGCAAAAGGCTGGCGCATGCTGTGGCATATCATCCTGCCGCAACTGCGCCCGGCGACCTTCATCGCCTTTGTCGTGACCATTATCGGCGCGCTTCGGTCTTTCGACCTGATCTCGATCATGACCCAGGGCGGCCCGTTCGGTTCATCCCGCGTGCTGGCCTATTACATGTTCGAGGTCGCGCTCTCTGAATATGGCTTCCGCATGGGATATGGTGCCGCCATCGCGGTCGTCCTGTTCCTGATCATGCTCTGCTTCATCGCCTATTTCCTGTGGTCGATGTATCGCGAAGAGAAGGGGCACTGAGATGTTTCCCAAACCCATCGAAAAACAGCCCCGCGCGGCGCAGATCACCTATCAGGCCATGCTGCCGCTGGCCTTGCTGCTGTGGCTCGGGCCGCTTCTGGCCGTCGCGCTCTTCTCGGTCAAACCGGCTGCGGACTTCACCAACGCAAACTATTGGGGCATGCCGTCCAGCTTCGAAGGCGCGTTCAACTACGGGCAGGTGTTCTTCAACTCGGACATGCCGCGTTACCTGCTGAACTCGTTCCTGATCACTGTCCCCACGGTGATCGGTGCCGTCGCGCTCAGCTGCATGACCGGGTTCGCACTGGGAATCTACAAGTTCAAATCGAACCTCTGGATCTTCTTCATGTTTGTCGCGGGCAATTTCGTGCCCTTCCAGATCCTGATGGTTCCGGTCCGCGACCTGACCCTGCAACTGGGCCTCTACAACACCAAAACCGGTCTGGTCCTGTTCCACATCGCCTTCCAGACCGGGTTCTGCACGCTGTTCATGCGCAACTTCATCCGCGCCCTGCCGTTTGAACTGATCGAGGCCGCGCGGGTCGAGGGTATCAGCGAATGGCGCATCTTCTGGTACGTGGTGCTGCCGCTGATGAAACCCGCCATCGCCGCGCTCAGCGTGCTGATCTTCACTTTTATCTGGAACGATTATTTCTGGGCCGTCGTGCTGACCCAGGGCGCGGAAAGCCAGCCTGTCACCGCAGGGATCACAAGTTTCAATGCCCAATTCCGGGCCGCCTATCAGTTGATGAGTGCCGGCTCCATCGTCGCGGCCTTGCCGCCGGTGGCCATGTTCTTCCTCATGCAGAAACACTTCATCGCGGGTCTGACCCTCGGTGCCGTAAAATAACGTCAAACCAGAGGTTTGCCTCATGACAAAGATCACCTTTATTGGTGCGGGTTCCACGATCTTCATGCAGAACATCGTGGGCGACGCGCTGCTGACCCCTGCGCTCGCAGACAGCCACTTTGCGCTGATGGATATCGATCCGCTGCGTCTGGCCGAAAGCGAAGCCGTCGCCAAGGCGATGATCCGATCCGTCGGAGCAGGTGCGACCGTCTCCACCCACACGGATCGCCGTGCAGCGCTGGACGGGGCCGATTTCGTGATCACCGCGTTCCAGATCGGCGGATTCAAACCCTGCACGGTGACGGATTTCGAAATCCCCAAACAATACGGATTACGCCAGACGATTGCCGACACGCTGGGCGTGGGTGGCATCATGCGCGGCCTGCGCACGGTTCCTGTTCTGTGGGACGTCGCAAGGGACATGATGCAGCTCTGCCCCGACGCGACGCTGCTGCAATACGTCAACCCGATGGCGATCAACACCTGGGCGCTGGCCGAGCGTTTTCCGGCGCTGAAACACGTAGGTCTCTGCCACTCGGTCCAGAACACGGTCGAAGAACTGGCCCATGATCTGGACCTGCCTAAAGACGAGCTCCGGCACAAAGTTGCAGGCGTGAACCACGTCGCCTTCTTCCTCAGATTGGAACATCAGGGCCGCGACCTCTATCCGGCTCTGCGTCAGGGATACGCCAGCGGTCGTCTCCCCAAACCGCCGCTGCTTCACGCCCGCTGTCCCAACAAGGTACGCTACGAGGTGATGGACCATCTGGGTTATTTCTGCACCGAAAGTTCCGAGCATTTGGCGGAGTATGTCCCGTGGTTCATCAAAGACGGTCGGCAGGACCTGATCGAGCAGTTCAGCATCCCACTGGACGAGTATCCGACCCGTTGCCAGGAACAGGTCGCAAACTGGAAGGAACAGGCCAAGACCCTGACGGACGGGCGCGACATCGCGGTGATCCGCAGCCATGAATTTGCCGCGGACCTGATGAATGCGATCGTTACCGACGCGCCATATGCAGCCTATGGCAATCTGCCCAACACCGGTCAGATTCCGCAATTACCCCTCGGCGCTGCGGTTGAAACCCCATGCCTTGTGGATTCGAACGGCGTGCAGCCATCAGTTGTTACCGATATCCCGCCTCAACTGATCGCACTGATGCGCACCCAGATCAACGTGCACGAACTGACCGTTCGGGCATTGGTTGAGCAGAACCCCGAACACATCTATCACGCCGCCATGATGGACCCGCACACAGCCGCCGAGCTCGACCTTCGGCAGATCCGAAGCCTTGTCAACGACCTGCTGACCGCGCATTCCGACTGGCTGCCTGATTGGTGCCGACCTGCACGCGCCGCCTGATCTTCATCTTTTCAAAAATACTCAATTCTCGACCCAACCGGAAAAGCAACGACAGAAATGACCAAACGCCGCTCTCATAACTGGTATGGCAAACTGGACAAAGACGGCTTCATCCACCGCTCGTGGATGAAGAACCAGGGCTTCCCCGACCACGCCTTTGACGGGCGTCCCATTATCGGCATCTGCAACACCTGGTCCGAACTGACCCCCTGCAACTCGGGCCTGCGCGATTTGGCCGAGGGTGTCAAACGCGGCGTCTGGGAGGCCGGAGGCTTCCCGGTCGAATTCCCGGTCATGTCGCTGGGCGAGACGCAAATGAAGCCAACCGCCATGCTGTTCCGCAACCTGCTCGCGATGGATGTCGAGGAATCGATCCGCGCCTACGGGATCGATGGCGTTGTACTTCTGGGCGGGTGTGACAAGACCACACCCGGTCAGCTGATGGGCGCCGCCTCGGTCGACCTTCCGTCTATTGTCGTCAGTTCCGGCCCGATGCTGAACGGGAAATATCGAGGTCAGGATATCGGTTCGGGCACAGATGTCTGGAAGTTTTCCGAGGCGGTCCGTGCCGGAGAAATGACCCTGCAGGACTTCATGAACGCCGAATCCGGCATGTCCCGCAGCGCCGGGGTGTGCATGACCATGGGCACGGCTTCGACAATGGCCTCGCTGGTCGAGGCGATGGGCATGAGCCTGCCCACGAACGCCGCCCTGCCCGCTGTCGACGCCCGCCGCATGGCGCTGGCGCATCTGACCGGCAAACGGATTGTCGAGATGGTGGATGAAGATCTGAAACCTTCCGACATTCTATCCAGAGAAGCGTTTGAAAACGCCATTCTCGCCAACGCCGCCGTTGGCGGTTCGACCAATGCGGTCGTCCACCTTCTCGCGCTTGCGGGGCGCG
This sequence comes from Ruegeria sp. HKCCD9138, assembly GCF_057220975.1. Lineage (NCBI taxonomy): Bacteria > Pseudomonadati > Pseudomonadota > Alphaproteobacteria > Rhodobacterales > Roseobacteraceae > Ruegeria > Ruegeria sp. HKCCD9138. The sequence continues at coordinate 214,392 of NZ_JBWVAZ010000006.1, forward strand.
TGGGGGTTGACCTGACACTTAAGGACATTGAAATCGGCTCGGACATCCCGCTGCTGGTGAATTGCATGCCGTCCGGCAAGTACCTGATGGAAGATTTCTGCTACGCAGGCGGCATGCCGGTCGTGCTTTCAGAATTGAAGCCCTTCCTCCGCCCTGCCAAAACCGTTCTCAACAAGGATATCTCGGCCCATTACGAAGGTGCGGAATGCTACAACCGTGATGTGATCCACGGGTTCGACGATCCGGTGAAACCCGCCGCCGGTCTGCGCGTGCTGCGCGGCAATCTCGCGCCGAACGGGGCCATCGTGAAACCCTCGGCCGCGACGGATACGCTGCTGGAAACCGAAGCCGAGGCCTATGTTTTCGAAAACATCGAAGACCTGAAAGCCAATATTGATCGTGACGATCTGCCGGTGACACCCGAGACCATGCTCGTGCTCAAGGGCTGCGGCCCCAGGGGCTATCCCGGCATGCCCGAGGTCGGCAACATGCCGATCCCGGCCAAGCTGGTGAAAGAAGGCGTGCGCGACATGATCCGCATATCCGACGCCCGCATGTCCGGCACCGCTTATGGCACCGTCATCCTGCATGTCAGCCCCGAGGCACAGGCGGGCGGCCCTCTCGCGTTAGTGAAAACCGGCGACCGTATTCGCGTTTCAGCCAGCAAGGGCGAGCTTGAGCTGCTCGTCGACGAAAACGAACTGGATGCCCGCCGTGCCGCCTGGCAGCCGGATGATCCGCCCTACACGCGCGGCTACGCGAAACTCTACATCGACCACGTCCTGCAGGCGGATCAGGGGGCGGACCTCGATTTCCTCGTCGGCAAAGACACCCGCCTTGTGACCAGAGAGAGCCACTGATGGATCAACCCGCCACATTTCACGACTTGAACGGCGCCTCGGTCTATATCACCGGCGGCGGCTCGGGCGTCGGCGCTGCACTGACGGATGGCTTTCTGGCCCAAGGCGCCAATGTCGCCTTTATCGGTCGCTCAGACGCCAGCGGATTTGTCGAAGAGATGCGGGAAAAGCACGGCCGCGCGCCCTTGTTCCTGCAGGGCGACATGACCGATACCGAATTGTTGCACGCCACAATGGCAAAGGCCGCCGAGGCGCACGGCCCTCTGAACGTATTGGTCAACAATGCGGCCAACGACAAGCGCCACTCGCTTGAGGAAACCACAACCGAGTTCTGGGACTGGATGATCGAGGTGAACCTCAAAGCCTATTATTTTGCCTGCCAGGAAGCCGCCCGTCAGATGCAGGGCAATGGTGGGGCGATCGTCAATTTCAGTTCGATCAGCTACATCATGGGCAACGCGGGCTATCCGATTTACACCACATCGAATGCCGGGATCACCGGCATGACGCGATCGCTGGCGCGTGAACTGGGGCCGCAGAAAATTCGCGTCAACGCGCTCGCCCCCGGTTGGGTGCTAACGCAGAAACAACTGGATATGTGGGCCACGCCCGAAGATTTGGCCGCGCATCTGGACCGCCAATGCCTCAAGGACCATCTGACGCCCGAAGACATGGTTGCGCCAACCTTGTTTCTGGCGTCCGAGGCCAGCCGGGCCATGACCGGGCAGTGCATGGCCGTCGATGGCGGCGTCGTGGTATCGGGGTGAGGCTATGAAGACGGAATGGATCGCTGTTGATTGGGGAACGTCTCACTTGCGGGCCTGGGCCATGCAGGGCGATGCGGTTCTGGATACGGCGCAATCAGATCAGGGCATGTCCCGCGTGGCCAAGGATGAGTTTCAGGATACGCTACTTGCGCTCATCGAACATTGGCTGGGTGACGCCCCGGTCGACGTCATCGCCTGTGGCATGGTCGGTGCACGGCAGGGTTGGGTCGAAGCGCCCTATTCGGCGGTGCCTTCGGCCCCGTTGCCCGGCGCTCCGATCCGGGTACCAAATACCGATCCCCGAATCCGCGCCTTCGTGGTGCCCGGTTTGAAACAGAACACGCCACCGGACGTCATGCGCGGCGAAGAAACCCAGATCGCCGGATTCCTGTCAACGCGCGCAAACTGGGACGGTGTGATCTGCCTGCCCGGCACGCATACGAAATGGGTGCAGGTCAGCGCCGCCGAGGTGGTCAGCTTCCGCACCTTCATGACGGGCGAAATGTTCGACTTGCTTCGCTGCCAATCGGTGCTGCGCCATTCGGTCGGCGACGGCTGGGATGACACCGCCTTCGCCGAGTCCGTCGAGGATGCCTTGTCGAAACCGGAACAGTTGGCCGCGCGCCTGTTCGGGTTGCGCGCCGCGGATTTGCTGCATGCGCAGGACGGCGGCGTCGCGCGGGCGCGTCTATCCGGACTGCTGATCGGCGCAGAGCTTGCAGCCTCGCGCCCATATTGGCTGGGGCAGCAGATCGCTGTTGTCGGCACGGAAGGTCTGTCCGAAATCTATGTCAAAGCCCTGCAAAATCAGGGCGCATTTGTCGAAACGGCAAATGCCACACAATCCACTTTGGCCGGCCTGACAATGGCCCGCAACCTGACGAGGCAAACTGCATGAGCCGCCCCATCATCGCCATTCTGCGCGGCCTGACCCCGACCGAGGCTGCACCCGTTGCGCAGGCCCTGATCAAAGCCGGGATAGACCGGATCGAAGTTCCGCTGAATTCACCCGAACCATTTGAGAGCATCGGCATCATGGCCGTGGAATTCGGGGATCGCGCCCTGATCGGGGCCGGCACCGTTTTGACTGCGGATCAGGTCGATACAGTGGCGGACGTGGGCGGTAAACTCATCGTTTCACCGAATTGCGACGCCGAGGTGATCGGGCGTTCGGTCGCGCGGGGCCTGGAAAGCTGGCCCGGTATCTTCACGCCAACGGAAGCTTTCGCCGCATTGCAGGCCGGCGCCACCGGTCTCAAGCTGTTTCCCGGCTCGATGGCCGGACCTCAGGGGCTGTCCGCGCTGCGGGCGGTTCTGCCTTCCGGCACGCAAGTCTTCGCCGTGGGCGGTGCGGGCACTGACAACTTCGGCACTTGGATCAAGGCCAGTGCGGATGGGTTCGGTATCGGCTCGGCACTTTACAAACCCGGCATGACAGTGAAGGACATCGCCGAACGCGCCCGTCAGATCGTTTCAGCCTATGACAAGGCAATCGCATGACCCAGATTCACGATGACCGCCCCTGCGAACTGGGCGAAGGCCCGCTGTGGCACCCCGCCAGACGGCAATTGTTCTGGTTCGACATCATCGGCAAGCGCCTGATGACACGCGAAAACGGAGAACCGCAGAGCTGGACCTTCGATGAACACGTCTCAGCCGCCGGCTGGGTAGATCGCGCGACGCTGCTGATTGCCTCGGAAACCGGGGTGTGGCGGTTTCGCCTGCAAGACGGTCAGAAAGAACTGGTCGCGCCGCTCGAAGCCGACAACCCTGTCACACGCTCGAATGACGGGCGCGCCGATCCCTGGGGCGGTTTCTGGATCGGAACCATGGGCAAAAACGCCGAGCCGGGTGCCGGGGCGATCTATCGGTATTCGCGTGGCGATTTACGCCGTCTTGTACCGGATGTGACGATCTCGAACGCGATCTGTTTCGCGCCGGACAAATCCTGCGTCTATTATGCCGATACCGTGACGCAGCAGGTCATGCGATGGTCCTTGAACCCCGACACCGGCTGGCCCGAGGGCGATCCGTCGGTGTTTCTGGACCTGCGCGCAGACGGGTTGAACCCGGATGGAGCCGTCGTGGACTGCGTCGGCAACATCTGGATCGCGCAATGGGGCGCCTCACGCGTGGCGGCATATGACTCCGCGGGCCGGTTCCTGCAAGCCGTGGCCTTTCCCGCAAGACATACCTCGTGCCCTGCCTTTGGCGGTGACGATCTGACGACGCTCTTTTGCACAACGGCACGCGAAGGACTGGATGCAGACACGGTCGAAACGGAACCCACCAACGGAATGACCTTCGCCGCACCGGACGCGGGTCGCGGTCAGCCCGAACCACGGGTCCTTCTATGACCCCAGAACTTGGCGTCTGCTACTATCCCGAACACTGGCCCGAGGCGATGTGGGCCAAGGATGCCGCCCGCATGGTCGAAACCGGGCTGACATGGGTCCGCATCGGTGAATTCGCATGGGGCCGGATGGAACCCTCATCCGGTGATCTGCGTTTGGATTGGCTCGACCGAGCAGTTGAGACCCTGGGCAACGCGGGTCTCAAGGTGGTTCTGGGCACGCCCACGGCGACGCCACCGCGCTGGATCGTGGACAAAAATCCCGACATGCTGGCCGTTGACGCGCAGGGCAACCTGCGGAAGTTCGGTTCGCGGCGCCATTATTGCTCTAGCCATCAGGGGTATATCAGCGAATGCACCCGCATCGCCCGGATCTTGGGCGAGCGGTACGGGCGTAACCCGCATGTCGCAGCCTGGCAGATCGACAATGAATATGGTTGTCACGATACGGTGCTCAGCTACAGCCCGCCTGCCCGGCAGGCTTTTCGGGCCTGGCTGGAAGCGCAGTACACCTCGATCGCGGCACTCAACGAAGCATGGGGCAACGTGTTCTGGTCGATGGAATATGACAGTTTCGACCAGATCGACCTGCCCAACCTAACCGTGACCGAGCCCAACCCTGCGCACGTGCTCGCCTTCCGCCGGTTCAGCTCGGATCAGATGGTGGCGTTCAACAAGGCGCAGGTTGACGTGCTGCGGCCCCTGACCGACGCACCGCTCTTGCACAACTACATGGGACGGGTGCTGGATTTCGATCACTTCAAACTCGGTCAGGATCTGGATATCGCCACATGGGACAGCTATCCCATCGGGTTCCTGTCTGACCGGCTCGAGGCCGACGCCGACCACAAGGCCGCCTTTCTGCAACAGGGCGACCCGGACATGCAGGCCTTTCACCATGACCTCTATCGCGCGGTTGGTCGCGGTCGCTGGTGGGTGATGGAGCAGCAGCCCGGCCCGGTGAACTGGGCTCCCTACAACCCGGCGCCACTGCCCGGCATGGTCCGGCTGTGGTCGTTGGAGGCGGTGGCCCATGGGGCCGAAGTGGTCAGCTATTTCCGATGGCGGCAAGCCCCGTTCGGGCAAGAGCAGATGCACGCGGGGCTGCAAACCCCATCAGGACACGATGCCCCCGGTCTGGCCGAAGCGCGCCAGACGGCCGAAGAACTTGCCGGTTTGGGTGACATCGAACCTTGTCAGGCACAGGCGGCGATCCTGTTCGACTATCCCTCGGACTGGGCTTGGGCAACGCAACCTCAGGGCGCGGGGTTCGATTACTTCCGGCTGGTGTTCTCGGCGTACCGAGCCCTGCGGCGCGCGGGCTTGTCGGTGGATATTGTTTCGGCGTCGGATATTCCGAGCGGGCGCTACAAGGTGATCGTTGCACCGGGTCTGGCCACATTGGACGACACTGCGATCAAAAACCTGACCGAGGGCTGCGCCCTTGCCGTTCTCGGCCCACGCACAGGCGCAATTTCGCGTGACTTCCAGATCCCCCCGCAGGGCCGCCCGGGCCTGCCCTCGCTGGATTGCTCCATAGATCTGATCGAGACATTGCCGCCCGGTTCCGAACGTCCCGTTGCGGGCGGCGGCGCGGCGGCACATTGGGTGGAACGGCTGTCCGGCTCCGCCGCTGATCTGCTGAGCTTTGATGATGGCACTCCGGCGCTAAAGGGGGGCGACGGGCAATGGTATCTCGCCGGTTTCCCGGATGATGTGCTGTGGGATCGGTTGGTGGCCATGGCTGCAGAACAAACTGGTCTGACCCTGCACCCGATGCCGCCGGGTCTCCGAAGACGCGAAACCGCGCGCCATGAGGTGCTGGTGAACTATAATGCTGAACCCGTTGAGTGGAACGGAACACTGGTGCCGGGCTGCGGCGTTGTGTTCAACACCTCGGGTCCGGACACTCCCTGACTCGGGGCTGCTCAAAAAGTTTGATACCGCTAACATAACCTGCTAGGGGCCTCTGGCAGGTCTCGGTCCGATTTTGCAAAATGATGGCGGACCAAGTATCGAAACCAGAAGCAAACCGGGATCACCGACATTGCCCAATACCAGCCAACCCAGCGCTCATACACATTGGAACCTTGTCGCCGATATCGGCGGGACCAACACGCGGCTCGGCGTTGTCACGAACGGTGTCCTCACCGATTTGCGCAAACACCCGACCGGGACACTGGCCGAACTGCTCGAAGCGTTGCACGCCCTGCGCGATGAAATAGGTACTGCCCCTCTGGCCGTGGTGGCCGCCGGCGCCGGGCCGGTCAAGGACGGCCGCATCCGTCTGACCAACGCGCACCTCGACCTGTCCGAGGACGAGCTTGCCCGCGCCACCGGGTCCAAGCACACTTACGTAATCAACGACTTCACCGCCGCCGCCTGGTCCGTGGCCGAGATTACGGGCGCGGATGTCGAAGTTCTGCAAGGCGCCGCGACCCCTCCGACGGGAACACGGCTGGTGGTGGGCCCCGGAACAGGACTGGGGGTCGGCGCACTGCTCTATTCCGAGGGGCACTTCCACACAGTGTCAGGCGAAGGCGGCCATATGGGCATCTCGCCCCGCCACCGTGATGAAGTCGATGTATTCGATGCCGCCCGCCGGATCGCACCGGACTGTTTCTTTGGCGACAGCCTGACGCTTGAAGCCGAGATGTTTCTGAGCGGAACAGGTTTGCCGGTTCTGTATCAGGCAGTGGGCATGGCGGAAGGGCAAGGCAATACTCCGGTCCGGTCCGCCAAGGACATACTGCAGGGCGCGTGTGACGGATCAGATCCTTGCGCCGTCAAAACCGCACGAATCTTCACCGAGCATCTGGGCGCCATCATGGGTGATCTTTCTGTGGCGCTGGTGCCCACAGGCGGTGTCTTCCTCGTGGGTGGCGTGGCAGAGAAAAACCGCTGGCTGTTTGGGCAGGATTTTCTGCGCGCATTCAACGCGGGCGGTCGCTTTGACGCCTTGCGTCAATCCATGAACCTGTATGTTTCCGAACAGGACGAATTCGGCATTGTTGGCGCTAACAATTTCTGCAAAAATGCGCTCGCGCACTGAACAAATGGTTTAGAACCCAGCCGTCAAAGAAGGAAACGTGAATGATCCTGTGCTGCGGAGAAGCCCTGATCGACATGATTGCCGAGCCTACGGTTTCCGGCGCCGAAGGATTTGTGCCCCATTCCGGCGGTGCGGTTTTTAATACTGCCATCGCCTTGGGTCGTCTGAGCGCACCCGCCGGTATGCTGACGGGCCTTTCGACGGACATGTTCGGAAAACAACTGGCTGATGCGTTGCAGGCCAGCCATGTGGACACGACCCATCTGATCCGGTCGGATCGTCCCACGACATTGGCGTTTGTACAACTGGAAGACGGCCACGCCTCCTATAGTTTTGTCGACGACAACTCGGCCGGCCGGATGTTGCGCCCCGAGGATATGCCAAAGCAACTACCAACCGCCAGCGCGCTCTATTTCGGGGGCATCAGCCTCGCCTGCGAACCCTGCGCCGATGCCTACGCGGCATTGCTGGAAGGCCATGGCGCAGATCGCGCCGTGATGATGGATCCGAATATCCGCCCCGGCTTCATCAAGGACCAGACCCGCTATCGCACCCGGCTGAACCGAATGATCGCGCAATGTGACATCGTCAAGGTATCGGATGAGGATCTGGACTGGATCATACCGGGACCTGAGAGCCTTGCGGAAAAGGTCCCTCTGTTGTTGCAGGCTGGCCCCGCGGTGGTAATCATCACACGTGGCGGCGATGGTGCGACCGGCTATCTGGCGGACGGCACCCAGGTCTCGGTTCCCGTCAAACCGGTTCAGGTTGTCGACACTGTCGGGGCAGGCGATACTTTCAACGCGGGTGTTTTGGCCGAACTCGACCGGGCGGGTCACCTGAACAAATCCGCCCTGCGCGCTCTGCCGCCGGAAAGCCTGCGATCGGCGTTGGCCAAAGGCGCCGAAGTGGCTGCAATTACCGTGTCCCGCGCCGGAGCGAACCCGCCCTGGGCACATGAACTTTGATATCGACGAGACACCCATGAAACGTTCCGACATCAACCGCATTAAGACCGAGGCGCAGGCCTTCATCCGCTCGTTCGGCGCCGTTCTGCCGCCCTTTGCCGACTGGTCTCCCGAACAGATGCGCGGTGCGCAGGCTGCGGGTATCCGCGAACGCGGGTTGGGTTGGGATATTACCGATTACGGTCAGGGCCGGTTTGATGAGCTTGGCCTGTTCCTCTTTACCCTGCGCAATGGCGACGTGAACGACCTGACCCAGGGCCGCGGGATGCTGTATGCCGAAAAGCTGCTGATCTCGCGCGAAAAGCAGCTGTCTCCGATGCATCGCCACATCCTCAAGGCTGAGGACATCATCAATCGGGGTGGTGGTGATCTGGTGATGGAGATCTATGCCTCGGACGCCGAAGGCGGCATTGACCGCGAAACGCCGGTCGTGGTGCCCAGCGACGGGTGCCCGATCACGATCCAGCCGGGCGAGCATCTGCGCCTGAAACCGGGGCAAAGCGTAACCCTGATGCCCGGTATCTGGCACGCTTTCTGGGCCGAACAGGGGGATTGCCTGATCGGCGAGGTCTCGACCGTCAACGACGACCGCACCGACAACGTGTTCGAAGATCCGATCCCCCGCTTTGCAACCATCGAGGAAGATGCCGAACCCGATTTCCTGCTGGTTGCGGATTATTAGACAAGCCGCTCTGTCCGACGCCCAGTCTGCCCCTCGGTCGCACTGATCGTTTCAAACGTTGTTTCTAAATGCAGTGGGGGTCTGCCCGAACTCGGCCCGAAATGCCCGTGTCATCGCACTGGGGTTCTCATAGCCGCAGCGGCTGGCGATTTCGGCCACCGACTGATCGGTTTCGGCAGCAAGCTTGCGGGCGAGGTTCAACCGCAGTCGCCGATATAGCGCACGCGGGGTCGTTCCAAGGTCCGATCGAATGCAGGTTTCAATCTTCTTTTGAGAACATCCCAGCTTGCTGGCGATCTCCGATATCTGAATTGGCGTTTCCAGCGCGTTCTGCATGATCGCCAACACGCGGTTCACCAATGAGCTTTCGGACTTCATCGGCAGGGAATAGGCCTGTGGGGTTCCCCGGTGCATCAGCAGATACGCAATTTCCATCGACAACAGCGGCCCGTGATCGGCACGGATCAGCTTGTCGGTCAGATCAAAGGTGGCCATCGCCCCCGAACAGGTCATCCGGTTTCCGTCGATTACGAAACGTTCGTGTACCACGTCGACATTGGGAAACGTCTCTTCAAATCGGGACAGTTCTTCCCAATGGATCGTGGCACGGCACTCATCCAGCAGACCGGCACGGGCCAGCAGCCAGCTACCGGTGTCCAACCCGGCCAGTTTTACGTGCCGCTTGGCAGCCGCCCTGAGCGCGCGGGCAACCTGTGCTGAGTCCAATTTCAGAAACCCGTAGGAGGGCATGACGACCAGAACATCGCCCTTCTCCTGCCCCAACGCATCATGGGGTGAAACCTGCAAACCACTGGAGCTTTGGACGGGCAGTCCGTCCATCGAATAGAATCGCCAGGCATAAAGCGGTTTACGCGACAACGTGTTCGCCGCGCGTAAAGGCTCGACCATGTTTGCAAGGCAAAGGTTCGAGAACCCGTCAAACAGAACAAAGTTGAATCTCTGCATCAATTTTTCCAGTTCTGCACGACAACAAGCCAATTCAGCATGCCATTGCATAATGCGCTGCGGTTTCATCCGTCAATCACCTATCAAAGGAAGCCGCCTTATGAATTTTGGTTTGTCCGACGAACAGGAAATGATCGTTTCCACCGTTCGCAGCTTTGTGGAAAACGAAATCTACCCGCATGAAGACGCCGTGGAGCGTTCGGGCCAGGTGCCGCATGAGCTTGGTGAGGACATCAAGCGGAAGTGCATCGACCTGGGGTTCTATGCCTGCAACTTCCCCGAAGAGGTTGGCGGTGCCGGCCTGTCGCATCTCGATTTCACACTGGTCGAGCGGGAACTGGGTCGCGGGTCCATGGCGCTGACGCATTTCTTTGGCCGCCCGCAGAACATCCTGATGGCCTGCAACGACGACCAGCGCGAGCGTTACCTGCTGCCCGCAGTACGCGGCGAAAAGATGGACGCGCTGGCAATGACCGAACCGGATGCGGGATCGGACGTGCGCGGCATGAAATGCCAGGCCGTAAGGGATGGCGGAGACTGGGTCGTCAACGGCTCGAAACACTTTATTTCGGGCGCGGAACACGCCGATTTTTTCATCGTCTTCATCGCGACCGGCGTGGATGAAACCCCGAAGGGCCCGAAAAAGCGGATCACCACCTTCCTTGTGGACCGTGGCACGCCGGGTTTCGAAGTGCGCGAGGGGTATAACTCGGTCAGCCACAGGGGTTACAAGAACTACATCCTCTATTTCGACAATTGCCGCCTGCCGGACGCACAGGTTCTGGGCGAGGTCGATGGCGGCTTTGCGGTGATGAACGAATGGCTCTATGCCACCCGCCTGACGGTCGCGGCCTTTTCGGTCGGTCGCGCGCGCCGCTGCTTTGACTACGCGCTGAACTATGCCGCCGAGCGGAAGCAGTTCGGTCAGCCCATCGGCAAGTTCCAGGGTGTCGGGTTCCAGATCGCCGACATGATCACCGAAATTGATGCCGCCGACTGGCTGACCCTGTCTGCGGCCTGGCGTCTGGATCAGAACCTGCCCTCGAACCGCGAGATCGCCTCGGCCAAGCTCTACGCGTCCGAAACTCTGGCACGGGTCACGGATACGACACTGCAGATCTTTGGCGGCATGGGTCTGATGGATGACTTCCCGATCGAACGCTTCTGGCGTGACGCCCGGGTCGAGCGCATCTGGGACGGCACCAGCGAAATTCAGCGCCACATCATAAGCCGCGATCTTCTGCGCCCCTTGGGGGCATGAGACCGCGTCCCGGCGGAGGGTTGGTTATGGCAGGCAACGCTCTCAACCTGCTGAACCTGTTCTCCGCCGGGGGCCTTTCCAAACGCCACGATCAGGATCGTCAATGAACAAAGATCTTTCCCGGCTGCTGCGCCCGAAAACCATTGCCGTCATAGGCGGCGGCGCGTGGTGTCAACAGGTTATCCTGCAATCGGAACGCATGGGCTATGCCGGGCAGATTTGGCCGGTGCATCCCAATGCCCGCGAAATCGCCGGGCATGCGGTTTTTTCCCGGCTCGAAGACCTGCCAGCCGCGCCTGATGCAGTCTTCATCGGCATCAACCGGCACGCCACCATCGAGGCTGTAAAACTGTTGTCTGATACGGGTGCGGGCGGGGCCGTGTGTTTCGCCTCGGGCTTTTCCGAGGCGGTGGCCGAGGACGACACCGGCGGGGACCTGCAGGATCAACTGATCACTGCAGCGGGCAACATGCCAATTCTGGGGCCGAACTGCTATGGCTTCATCAACGCGCTGGACGGGGCGCTGCTGTGGCCGGATCAGCACGGCGCCGTTCGGGTTGAAAAGGGTGTCGCGATCCTGACGCAAAGTTCGAATATCTCGATCAACCTGACCATGCAAAAACGCGGACTGCCGATTGCCTATATGGTGACCTGCGGAAACATGGCCCAGACCAGCCAGGCCGAGATTGCTGCGTCGCTGATCGACGATCCGCGCGTTACCGCGGTGGGTCTGCATATCGAAGGGTTCAAGGATATCCGCGAGTGGGAGGAACTGGCGGCCAAGGCGCATCAAAAGGGTATCCCGCTTGTCGCCCTCAAAGTTGGCGCGTCCGAACAGGCGCAGGCGGCGACCGTATCTCACACTGCCTCGCTGGCGGGCAGCGACGCAGGAGCGCAGGCACTGCTGGAACGCCTCGGCATTCCGCGCCTGCCCGCCCTGCCCGACTTTCTCGAAACACTGAAACTGTTGCATTGCTATGGTCCGTTGCCGGGCGGCAATATCGCTTCGATCAGTTGTTCGGGGGGTGAGGCCAGTCTGATCGCGGATATGGCGGTTGGCACCGGATTAACCTTCCCCCGCCTGACCGACGACAAGAAGATCAGATTGCGCGATGCACTTGGGCCAATGGTGGCTTTGAGCAACCCATTGGATTATCACACTTATGTCTGGCGCGACGAGGGTGCGATGGCACGGGCATGGTCCGGGATGACCGGGGATGACATCGACCTGACTTTCTCGATTGTCGACTACCCGACCACCGATGCCACGGATTGGGCCTGTGCCTCGCGCGCCGCATTGAAAGTTCGGGCCGAGACCGGTGCGCGTTTCGCCATCACTGCAACGCTGCCGGAACTCCTACCCGAAGACGTTGCACAAAAGCTGATGGATGGCGGCGTTGTCCCCCTGATGGGTCTGCGAGAAGCCCTGTCCGCCGCACGCGCAGCCAGTCAGATCACGGCACCCAATATTGATCCCGTTTGCCTGCCGGGCGAGGCCGAAGCGACCCGGACCCTGACCGAAGGTGAGTCCAAACAGGCGCTGGCCAATCACGGCCTGCGCATACCGCAGAACCGGACAGTGCGCGGCGCTGCTGAGGCCTGGTCCGCCGCGCTAGAGCTGGAGGCGCCCTTTGCCGTCAAAGGTGTCGGTCTGGCGCACAAGTCCGAACATAGCGCCGTTCGCCTGGGGGTTCAGGCTGCGGACGTGGCGAACGTGGCCACAGAGATCGGCACCGACGAGATCCTGATCGAAGAAATGATTACCGGAACCGTAGCCGAGCTGCTGGTCGGCGTCGTGCGCGATCCGGCCCATGGATTCGTTCTGACACTCGGCGCGGGCGGCGTGCTGACCGAAGTGCTGCGCGATACCACATCGCTGCTGGTGCCCAGCACCCCCGATGACATCCGCGCCGCCCTTGGGAAACTGAAGATCGCGCCGTTGCTGTCGGGCTATCGCGGTCAGCCGCCGGCTGATATGGATGCGATCATCACCGCAGTTCAGGCCGTTCAGGCCTATGTCATGCAAAATGCCGACACGCTTGGCGAGGTCGAGATTAACCCGCTTCTCTGCACGCCTGACAAGGCGGTTGCAGTGGATGCCCTCATCAGAAAGGCCTGAGACATGGACCCGATCAAAACCCGTCGCGACGGCGCAATTCTCGAAGTGACGCTCGACCGGCCAAAAGCCAACGCCATCGATCTGGCTACCAGCCGTGTCATGGGCGAGGTCTTTGCCGAGTTCCGCGATGACCCCGACCTGCGCGTCGCCATCCTGACGGGCGCGGGTGACAAGTTCTTTTGCCCGGGTTGGGATTTGAAGGCTGCGGCCGACGGTGACGCCGTTGACGGAGATTACGGCGTTGGCGGATTTGGCGGCCTACAAGAGCTGCGCGACATGAACAAGCCGGTCATCGCTGCGGTGAACGGAATTGCCTGCGGAGGCGGGCTCGAGCTGGCCATCTCGGCTGACATGATCCTGGCGGCCGAACATGCGACCTTTGCCCTGCCCGAAATTCGCTCGGGCACCGTTGCGGATGCTGCCAGCGTCAAACTTCCCAAGCGCATCCCCTACCACATCGCCATGGAGCTTCTGTTGACCGGGCGCTGGTTCGACGCCGAAGAAGCCAACCGGTGGGGTCTGGTGAACGAAGTTGTTCCCGCCGACCAACTGATGGATCGCGCATGGGAACTGGCACGCCTGCTGGCCTCGGGTCCGCCGCTGGTTTACGCCGCAATCAAAGAAGTCGTGCGGGATGCGGAAGACAGCAAGTTTCAGGACGCCATGAACCGCATCACCAAACGCCAGCTGCGCACTGTCGACGTGCTCTATGCCAGCGAGGATCAGTTGGAAGGCGCGCGCGCCTTTGCCGAAAAGCGCGATCCGGTCTGGAAAGGCAAGTAAAGTACCCCTCTATCGAAACGTGGTCGCGGCGGGAAAACCCGCCGCATCTCAGATTGCGGCGCCAAACGCGTCAGGATGTCGTGACCGACGCCGTCAGGCCGCGATGCAGGCCCTATTCAGCCGTTTCAAGGCGTACCGACCTTACAGACGGGTCAACCCGCCCGTATGCGGCCAGCAATCGCCCGGTCCATTTCTGCGCGATGTAATCCGCCATGAAGCGCGACGGGGCCACAAGAGTTGCCACGCCCCCTGCCCTTTCGGCCTCACTGAGATGCTGAAACCAGCTTGACCACAGTTCGGGGTCGCGGGCGTGCAACGCGGCCTGAACAAGGCTCCAGACATCATCGCCTGCCGGCGCCTCGGGTGGGGGCTTGACCTTGAAGGGAACAATGTTGGTTTCAGGCTCGGCCCCCTGCCCCATCCTCTCCTGAAAATCCGTTCCGATGACCGGCCAGATTTCGGACGTGTCGATCATGATCTGCTTGAGGTCCAGTTCATACACGGCCACTCGGCCACGCGCCGCCGGTCGCTTGACCGCAATCCACCCCATACCGCGAAACCTGGCCATCTCCCGTTTGACGGTCCGTTGATCGACGGACCACAGGCGCGCGATCTCCTCGCGACCGATCGACAATTCGTTGGTGCGCCAGTTGTACCGTGTAGTTATCAATGTCAGAATGCGCAGAATACTGCGTTGCCGGTGCTTGTCCCCGGACAATGCATGAACGCCCAATGCAGAGAGAATATCATATTTCAAGGCTGGCGCATTCCGGCCAACCGGTTTCGTAACCTGCATTCGCGTCCTCACCGTTCTGTCTGCCTCATGCGGGATGTCCCGCAGCTCTGCGTCGTTTCCCAACGCTTTTCGTGATGTTGCACTGATTAGCGTCCAAAGCATCGATTCTGTCAAGTGAAGACTGTCCGGCACCGGAACTCGGCGCATGATCCTCAAAAAATAATTAAAGAAATTGGTGAAGTATTGGTGAAGGGGGACAGCCAGAGTGACCCCCTATTTGAGGCTTTTGTCCCCCTAAATCCGGGTATATCGCCTCTAGCGTCCCCCTAAATGATGTGGTCATCGCTAATGTGACCCCATGGCTGCCGGGCATGGCTTCCGAATCGGTCGCTGCCCTGGAACCCTTTGTTTTCTTACCCGTGGGTAAGATCGCTATCACATGATAATTTCTTTTGCCAAATATGCAAATCGCGCGTAAAAAGCGAACAGGTCAAAATTAACGTCCAATATAATGAGGCAGAGGCATGTACACGCACGAAGACCTGAATGCATTGCGCAATCAGTCTCTCAAATTGCAAGGCTGGATCAGGCAGCAGACATTCAGCCCCGAGATGGAGAAAACTCTGAGACGATTTTCCAGCTGGGAAGTCTCCGAGCTGATCTTCCGGGTCAACCAATCGACTTTCCGCGGCAAGCTGGCCGCGGACCCTTCGCTGCCGGGGGGCGAGGTCGAGCCCGAAGGACGCCAACGATGGTTCAGTCTGGATGAGGTCAACGAGCTGCGGCGGCGCCTCAAGGTCAATCGAAAATCGCTGATGCCGCCCCGCCCGGTGGGTAAGCGGGCAATCCGCGCCGCTGTGGCGAACTTCAAGGGTGGTGCGGGAAAATCAACCGTTGCACTCCACCTGGCCCATGCCGCAGCGCTGGACGGCTATCGTGTCCTCGTCGTCGACTTTGACCCACAGGCGACGCTGAGCCATTCCATGGGGCTGACGGACGTGGCCGAAGACTTCACGGTCTGGGGCATCATGGCGCGGGACCTGATCCGGGAAACCGAGCGTATGAACAACAGGCCCGCAGCGGCCCAGTCCGGAACCACCCTGCCCCGCCGTGAACTGCCGCCTTCGATCTCGGACATGGGCCTCGGCGATCTGCGCATCTCGGACTTTATCAAGCAGACGTCTTGGTCGACCATCGATGCGATCCCCTCCTGCGCCAATGCCGCCTTTGTCGAATTCGCTTCGGCACAATACCGTCACCTCAATCCTGAGTGGTCTTTTTTTGCTGCCGTTTCCCGCTATCTGGATCAAATCCCCGACGACGCTTATGACCTGATCCTTTTCGATTGCCCCCCGGCGATCGGGTATCAATCGATGAACGCGGTGTTTGCAGCGGACATGCTCTACATCCCTTCCGGCCCCGGCTATTGGGAGTATGATTCGACGACGTCGTTCATCGGACAATTGGCCGAGGCGTTGGAGGATCTGGCCTATGGTTTCGACAAAACCTTACCCACGGGTAAGATCGGCCTACCCAAAACGTTCTGCGAACTGCGTTTTTTGCTGACGCGGTATGAGCCGGGCAATGCACTGCACCTGGCCATGTTCGACGCCTTTCGCAAGGTCTTTGGCGACCATGTTGCGGAGCATCCTGTCGAAATGACCCGCGCGGTCGAACAGTCCGGTCGCTTTCTGAGTTCGGTCTACGAGATGGACTATCGCGAGATGACCCGCGAGACCTGGCGCCGCGCGCGCTCGACCTTTGACAACGTGTATGAGGAATTCCGGGGCGTGATGCTGTCGGCCTGGGACAAGCTGGAGGATGACTCATGAGCCGCAAACGCAGAATGTTCGATATCGACATGCCGGCGATGGAAGATATTCCGGTTGGCAAAGTTCCCGACAAAGTACTCGAGAAACGGCGCGGGCCAATGGCTGCGGCCATTTCCGAAAATGCAGATGCCTTGCGGGATCAACAAACCACCGAGGATGCCATTCGGGCCGAAAACGACAAACTGGCCCATGAACTTGTTCGGCTGCGGTCCGAAGGTCTGGTGATTGAGCGGATTGCGCTTACAGACGTCATGACAGACAAGTTGAAGCGCGACCGAAAGCCGGGCCCTGATCCCGAATTGGATGAATTGAAGGCGTCCATCAAGGAAATCGGCCTGTCCAATCCGATCCGGGTCGAACGCCGTCCGGACGGTCGATTTGACCTGATCCAGGGGATGCGGCGCCTGTCGGCCTACCGCGCGCTCCTCGAAGAAACGAGTGATGACATCTACACGACGATTCCCGCTGGCATCGCCGAAGTCGCAGCACTGGACGACAGCTATCGCCGTATGGTGGACGAGAATCTGATCCGAAAAGATATCTCATTCGCCGAGATGGGAGCCCTTGCGCGGGCCTATACCGAAGATCCGGCCAATGACTGCGCGGAGGTCGACAAGGCCGTGGCCATTTTGTTCAAATCGGCAAGTTACACCAAGCGGAGCTATATTCGTGCGTTTGCGAGCCTGTTGGCGATGCTGGACAAGGTGTTGATGCATCCCAACGATATTCCGCGCAACGTAGGTGTAGAGCTTAAGCGGAAGCTGGACGGTGATCCCGGACTTGTGCGTCAAGTCAGCACTGCTTTGATGGCGGAACCTGACCGGGATAGCGCCAGAGAAATTGCGATCTTGCGCGGGTTTCTGGGTGTGAACTCGGTTCCGGTTGCAAAAAGTCAGGCCAAAACTGCAAGTAAACCGCGTCGTGCCAAGACGACATTTCAGGTTTCGGGCAGGGCGGGTATCGCAAAATGTTCTGCGTCCAGTGGGCGAATTGAACTCAGATACGATCTGGATTTCACCAGGATTGATCGCGCCAAGTTGGAAGGCGCTATTGCGGCGCTGATCGATAATCTACAAGAAGAAGATGATCTTACCCACGGGTAAGAAATATCGCGAGAAGATGCGGGAGAGCGATGGACTTCTTTGCCTTCCGCGCATTCACCCCAACAAATCGGTTGCCGGATTCTCTGCGACATCCACGTCATCGTAATATTTCTGCGCCTGGGCAAGGGACCGATGCAGGGACAGGCGCATCGCGGCCTGAATGGGCGCGCCGTCCAGCGCGGCCTGGGTCAGGAAGCCGGAGCGCAGCCCGTGCGGCGAGGCGAAGCCCGCAGGCAATCCGGCCAGTGTCAGACGGTGTTTCACGATCTGGTAGATCGCATCCGGGCTGAGGCGACGTTTCAGCACCCGGTCGGCCTTGGAGATGGGGCGGAAGAGGGGGCCGTCGCTGATCCCGCCCACGTCGATCCAATGCACCAGCGCCTGTGCCGCGCGGCCCTTCAGCACCAGCCGAGGGGTCTCGCCCTTGACCGTGGTCTTGGTCTCCAGCAGGGATAGCCAGACGAGACCTTTCTCATCGAACTCTTTCAGCGCAACGTCTTGACGCATCAGCCCGGTGATCTCCGACCGGCGGCGGCCGCCCGAGGCCCAGCCCAGCATCAGCAAAGCCCGGTCGCGGCAGTCCCGGCGAGAACCCCGGCAGGTCGCCAGCATCTGTTCCAGTACATCGCGGGTGATCGGGTGTTGCGATTTCGGGGCCGGGGGGCGGGCGGCGGCGCGGCGGGCCTTGGACCGGGCCTGCTTCACCTGTGGCGCCTCGAACGGGGAGGCGAGGTTTTTCATCCGGTGAAACGCCAGCCAGGAGGCGATGCGCCGGTCCAGGGTGGACGGGGCCGGGCAGGCCAGGGATTTGCGCAGCCCTTGGGCGATCAGTGTTTCCGCTGTCTGGCGCGCGATATCATCCTCTGGCGTGTCGCCAAGATCGCGGGCGTGATCGAGGATAAAGGCCAGCGCGGTGGCCTCGCTTTCGGGCCAGCTGAGGGCCGTCCCGAAGCGCGCCTGGTTCCAGGCCGTGATGTAGAGCAGGTCGCGCTCATAGGCACGCAGAGTGTTTTCCGGTGTGCCACGCACATAGAGATCGGTGAGAGCCTCCTGATCGGCCATGGAGAGGGCAGGGAAGGCGGCAGGCTGATAGGGGGCAGGTGGCTTCATGGCCTGCATTCTGCGCCCATTCCCCGGTAAAATCAATCAAGCATGATAAGGGATACTTATCGGATATAATACCGTCCCCACAAAATACGCTTGGTAAAACACAAAAAATCTATATTTTGGTCGCCAATGACACCAAACCCTGACGATACCGACGCGTTCGACGATCCAACCCGGTCGATCTACGATCCTGATCCGGTGCCCGAGGAGGATTTGTGGTTTCTGCCGCAAGCGCCCGAGCCGGGGGCGGCGCCCACCGATCTGCCCTGGCCGGTGGCGGCGCGGGAAGGATCGCTGCAGCCCGAGATCTGGCTGCGGGCCGAACAGGCCTGTTATCGCGATCTGCTGGCCGCGGTCACGGCGGTGGCCCGGTTTGGCGAACGGTTGCGCCGGATGCCGGCCGGGGTGGGGGAGCGGCTTGCGCTGCAGTCTGTCTCTGCCACCTTAAGGGCCGAGGGGATCTGGCTCGGGCCCGAAAAGATCGCGCTCTACCGCGCCCTGCGCCTGGCCGGGGAAGACGAGGCGCGGTCGCTGGCGCGGGCCAGCTGGGCGGTGCGGCGGTTGCTGGGGCAGGGCCCGTCCGCATCCGATGATCTGCGCGCCTTCCTGGGGCGGGCCGAGGTTGCGGATGCACAAGATCCCGACCCGGATGCCGGCCGGCCGGTGGGCGCGGAGCTGGACGCGCTTGGCGCGGGGTTTCGGGCGCATCATGAGCGGCTGGACGCGGGTCACGCGATGACACGCGCCGCCTGCGATCTGGCCTTCTGGCGCCGGGAAGGGCTCACGCCATGGGACGAAATTCTGGAACCGGTGGTGGCGGCGATGAGGGCCGGGGCAGGGGGGCTGGCGCCGTTTCTGCCGGTCTCGAGCGGCCACCGGTTCGACCGCCACGCGC
>NZ_JBWVAZ010000007.1:0-224883 GCF_057220975.1 Ruegeria sp. HKCCD9138
CATCGAAGAAAGCCTCGGTGAGGTTGCGGAATACGCAGGCAAGGCGATCCTTCGCATGTGATGTGCGTGGTGCTAAGGTGATCCTCGGTTGCTGTTTGAGGATCGCCATTTGCTGAAGATCATAGAACCCAAGGCGCCGGACCACTTCGATGCGGTTCGGCGTTTGTGTTGGGAATATCGGGATTTCCTGTTGTCGCTGGACGACAGGTCGGCACAGATTGTCGAGACTGTCTATCCGTACGAAAAATATAAGCGCCTGATGGAGGCTGTTGAGACAGAACATACCCCGCCTTGTGGCGGCGCCCGGTTGGCTATGCTGGACGGGCAGGCGGTCGGCTGCGGTATGTTTCACGCGCTGGAACCCGGTGTTGCCGAAATCAAACGGGTCTTTGTCAACGACAAAGCGCGCGGGACCGGGGCGGGGTGCGCCATCATGCTGGCGCTGATCGAACAGTGCCGTGATGACGGGTATGGCTATATCCGAATGGACACGGGCAAGCCCCTTGAAGCTGCGACTCGCTTATACCTGTCTTTGGGCTTCAAGTTGCGTGATGCTTATTCCGATATCCCCGAGGTTGCCAAAGACCATCTTCTGTTCTTCGAAATGGCGCTGGCGTCCGATAAAACCGGAGAGTGCCGTTAACCGGCTGTTTTTTATTCAGAACACCTGATTTCATCGGTCCTAGCAGGCCTAAATGTCATGATGCGATCATCATAAAGATCGTTATGTGTGAACTTGTACCTAAGAAACGCGACACACGTAGCCTATACTCCGGACATTGCAGTAAGGGGGCTACAATGTCTGTATCAAAGATCCTTCTGACGATTTCAGCACTCTCAATCAGTTTCCTGGCCGCTTGTGCAGGACCCGACACCTATCCGATCACAGGAGCAGAAGTTTCTCAGGATGACCCGGTCAGGGGGATGTACAATCCGGATCTGATTTTCCGCGGAGAGTCCCGCTAAAGCGTTCTGCTCATCAGCATGTAGCGTTCGCGGGGCTTGAAACCTGAACGAAAATATAGCTTCTGGGCTGCCTCGTTGGTGCGGTCGACTTCAAGATGCAGGGCGGTCAGCCCCGCCTCGGCAAGGGCTTTGGGGAGCTCTTGCAGAACTTCGGTTGCGATGCCGCGGCCACGCACGGCCGGGCGGATGTAAATCTCGTCCACAAACCCATCCATGCCCCCGAATTCGACCGACCAGCCGAAAGTCAGAATGATGTATCCCAGCGGGGCACGGCCGGGGCCGATCAGATAAACGCATCCATGAGGGATGCCTTCGAGAAGCGGCAGCAGGGCTTCGCGCCTTTGATCGGCATCCTGCTCGATACCTGCTTCGACATGAAAGGCTGAAACCAGAGTCATCAGACGGTCCAGGTCCTCGGGGCGGGCAAGGCGGAGCGCAGCACTCATAGTTTCGCCAACCGCTCGGTGAGCAGGGCAAAAAAGCCATCCGCGTCTATCTCGCCCATGAATATGGCATTCGGAGGGTGATCGGTGACCCGCCACCAGTCTGCGACGGTCATTCCCATGGTCAGTTCGGACTGTGTTTCGATTTGCACGTTGATATGGCGACCCTCGAACAGGTCCGGCCGGATCAGGTACGCGGTCACGCAGGGATCATGCAGCGGGGCACCTTCGGAGCCGTATTTTTCCTTGTCGAACCGCTCAAAAAAATCCGTCATTTCGGCCACTGCATGACCGACTTTTGAGTTCAGTGCGCGGAAGGCATCGTTGCGCTGTTTCGTGACCAACGCATCATGAGTAACGTCCAGCGGCATCACCACGATATGAACGCCGGATTTGAAAACAATATCTGCCGCTTCCGGATCGACGTAAATGTTGAACTCGGCAGCGGGTGTGATGTTGCCGACCTCAAAATACGCCCCGCCCATCAGCACGATTTCCTGAACCCGGTCGATGATGTCGGGCGCTTTTTCAAAGGCCGTCGCAATATTGGTCAGAGGGCCCAATGGGCAGAGCGTTACCGTTCCCGGTTCATGCGCGCGCAATGTGTCGACGATGAAATCGGCGGCGTGGCCATCAGCCAGCGGCATTTCCGGATCGGGCAGAACGGGTCCGTCCAGACCCGTTTTTCCGTGTACATGCTCGGCGGTCACCAAGGGCCGTTTCAGCGGGCGGTCACACCCGGCATAGACAGGAATGTGGCTGTGCCCGGCCAGTTCGCAGACTATACGGGCGTTCTTGGCGGTCAACTCCAGCGGCACGTTTCCGGCAACAGCTGTGATACCCAGAACTTCGATCTCTTCGGGGCTTGCCAGCGCCAGCAGAATGGCGACGGCGTCGTCCTGCCCGGGGTCGGTGTCGATGATGATTTTGCGCGGTGCCATGGCTGCCCTCCGGGGTATTGAAGGGCGGACACTGACAAGAGCGGCCCGCGTTGTCCAGTGGTTTTAGGCGCCGGTCGCGGCATCCACAGGCGGGAGTTTGCCGTTGGCCCGATGCTCTTCGTTTTTGACCTCATCCCACAGCGCGTCCATCTCGGCCAGATCGCTCTGCACGGGTGTTCTGCCGCGTTCCGCCAGCCGCGCCTCGACCTTTCCGAACCTGCGGGTGAATTTGGCGTTGGTGCGTCGCAGGGCGGCTTCGGGTTCGATGCCCAGATGACGCCCCAGATTGACCATCACGAACAGCAGGTCCCCGAATTCATCTTCCAGCGCATCTGCGTCCTTGCTGTCGCGTGCCTCTTCCAGTTCCGCGGCCTCTTCGGTGATCTTGGCAAGTACGTGGCTGGCGTCGGGCCAGTCGAAGCCCACCCGTGCCGCGCGTTTTTGCAGCTTATAGGCGCGCAACAGGGCGGGCAGGTTGGATGCCACCCCATCCAGCGCACCTTTTTGTTCTTTGCCGGTGCGTTCTGCGGCCTTGATGGCCTCCCAATCCACGGTTTGCTGATCGGCGGATTTATCGCGGGATTCGTCGCCGAATACATGTGGATGACGGGCGACCATCTTGTCCGACATGGAGCGCACCACGTCCTGAAAAGCGAAATGCCCCGCTTCCTCGGCCATTTGGGCGTGAAACACCGACTGGAACAGCAAATCGCCCAGTTCGCCCTTCAACTCGTCCCACGCCTGCCGTTCAATGGCGTCGGCGACCTCGTAGGCTTCTTCGATCGTATAGGGTGCGATGGTGGCGAAATCCTGTTCGATGTCCCATGGGCAGCCCGTTTCCGGGTCGCGCAGACGGCGCATGATTTCCAGTAAACGCTCGATCCCGGCGTCCGAGTCATGGATCAGCGGATTTTCAACCATTGCGAAGCCCCTTATTCCGGTGTCAGATGCATCCATCTCGCAGCTTGGATCAGGAGTCCACCCCAGATGCCCGTCGTCAACCGCATTGCTGAATTCACCGCCGATATGACCGAATGGCGCCAGCACCTGCATTCGATCCCCGAACTGGAGTTCGAATGCTACGAGACCTCGGCCTTTGTGGCTGAGCGTTTGCGCGAGTTCGGAGTGGATGAACTGCACGAGGGAATTGCCAAGACGGGAATCGTCGCCATCATCAACGGGCAGGGAGAAGGTCCGACGATCGGTCTGCGCGCAGATATGGACGCGCTACCGATTCCGGAAGAGACCGGCGTCGGCTATGCCTCGAAGAACCCGGGCAAGATGCATGCCTGCGGTCATGACGGGCACACCACGATGCTGCTGGGTGCCGCACGCTATCTGGCGGAAACGCGGAATTTCAGGGGCCGGGTCGCGCTCATCTTTCAGCCCGCCGAGGAAGAAGGTGGCGGCGCCGGGGTGATGGTTGAAGAAGGTGTCATGGATCGGTTCGACATTTCCCAGGTCTATGCGCTGCACAATGCGCCCGGGTTTGAAGAGGGTACGTTCTACACGACGCCGGGCCCGATCATGGCGGCCGTCGACACGTTCGAGGTGCATATTCAGGGCGTCGGCGGCCATGGCGCCATGCCGCATGAAACCCGTGATCCGGTGATGGCGGCTTGTGGTATTGCACAGGCGATGCAGACCATCGTCAGCCGCAATCACTACGCGCTGGACGATCTGGTGGTGTCGGTTACGCAGATACATACGGGAACGGTGAACAACGTGATCCCGGACACGGCGTATATCAACGGCACGGTGCGCACTTTCGACCCTGCCGTTCAGAAAATGGTTATGGAACGGATGGAGCAAATCGTGCAGGGGCAGGCCACCTCTTACGGGGTCGAGGCGCGGCTTGAATATCAAGTGAGCTATCCTGCCACGGTCAACGACGCTGAAAAGGTTGCTTTCGCCGCCGACGTTGCCCGCGAGGTTTCGGGTGCTGAACGCGTTAGTGCCAATTCCGGTCGCGAAATGGGGGCCGAGGACTTTTCCTACATGCTGCAGGTACGGCCCGGTGCCTACTTGTTCTTGGGGCAGGGCGAGGGCGCGGGCCTGCACCACCCGAAATACAACTTCAACGATGAAATCGCGCCGGTGGGTGCATCCTTTTTTGCGAAAATCGTGGAAAAGGCGCTGCCTGTGGCTTGACGTTAACGCGCGTCGCCAGCCCATCGGGAACTTTGGAAGGAAGAAAACCCGATATGGCATTGGAAGATGCAAAGAACCAGGTGGACGAGGCGTTCACCAACCCGGATCTTAAAGGTCTGTCTAATGAGAATACCTTTGGTGGTGCGACGTCGTTCCTGCGCCGTCTCTATACAAAGGATCTCAAAGGCGTCGACATTGCGGTGACCGGTGTGCCGTTCGATCAGGCGGTTACCAACCGTCCCGGCACTCGGCTGGGTCCTCGCGCCATCCGCGAGGCCAGCGCGCTGCAGTCGCCCGATGCGCCATACGGCTGGCCCTTTGACGCGCTCAGCGAACTGGCAATCGTGGACTACGGTGACATGGCCTATGACTACGCCAATATCCCGGCCTTTCCGGATACACTGACTGATCATATCCGAACCATTCTGGCGGCTGATGTGGCTTCTGTCGCCTTGGGTGGGGATCACTATATCAGCTTCCCGATCCTCAAGGCTTATGCCGAGAAATATGGGCCGATGTCTTTGCTGCAGTTCGATGCGCATACGGACACATGGGCCGATGACGACATGTCCCGTGTGGATCACGGGACAATGTTCTACAAGGCCGTGAAATCGGGGATCGTCGACCCGAAGCGATCCGTTCAGGTGGGCATTCGTACAACAAACGAGGATACGCTGGGCGTCAACATCATCGACGCCCGCGAGGTTTACGAATCCGGCCCGGCCGCCGTGGCCCAAAAGATCAAAGGCATATTGGGCGACAGCCCGGTTTATCTGAGCTTCGACATCGATGGGCTGGACCCGGCTTTTGCGCCCGGCACCGGTACGCCCGTTTGGGGCGGGCTGAGTTCGATTCAGGCGCAGATCATCCTGCGGGACATCGCCGGGATCAACATCAAGGGGGGCGACGTCGTCGAGGTCTCACCCCCGTTTGACACATCGGGCGCGACGGCGATTGCCGGGGCGCATGTGGCAACGCAGATCATCTGCTTGTTGGGGTGGAACAAGCTGATTTAGGGGTTTTTGCGCAAGGCATTAACTTTTGGTTAGCCATACTTCCGGTATTTGCAGACCCAACGGGCCGGATGGGAGAACAACACGCATGACAGACTACAATCAACCGATCAGCGGTAACGACCTTGCGCGGTTTTCCGGGCCGAACACGTTTATGCGTTTGCCGCAGGCGTCTTCGCTTGATGGGCTTGACGTGGCAGTTCTGGGGGTTCCGATGGACATCGGCACCTCGTGGCGGTCGGGGACGCGGTTCGGGCCAAAACAGATCCGCAGCGAAAGCGCTATGATCCGGCCCTACAATATGGCGACGTTCGCTGCACCTTTTGACAGCCTGCAAATCGCGGATATTGGCGATCTGGCGATAAATACGTTCTCGCTGGCAGACAGTCTGAAGATCATCAAGAATAGCTATGACGGTATTCTGGCGCAGGGTGTGATCCCGGTTGCCATGGGTGGGGATCACTCTATTACACTGCCGATCCTGCGCGCGATTGCCGCCAAGCACGGCCCGGTCGCACTTGTGCATGTCGATGCCCATGCCGACGTCAATGACGAAATGTTCGGTGAGCGTGAGACCCACGGCACTGTCTTCCGTCGCGCCTACGAGGAAGGGCTGATCGTTCCCGACAAGACTTTCCAGATCGGTATCCGCGGCTCGGGCTATGCCGCCAGCGATTTTACCGAGGCCCAGACCTGGGGATTCCGTCAGTTTCCCGCGTGGGATCTGTGGCAGCAAAACCTGACCGAGATCGGCTCGCAAATCCGCAAAACGGTTGAGGACCATCCGATCTATGTTTCATATGACATCGACAGCCTGGACCCGGCTTACGCACCGGGTACCGGAACGCCCGAAATTGGTGGATTAACAACGCCTCAGGCGCTGCAGTTGATCCATGCACTGGCGGGGATGAACGTGGTGGGCTGCGATCTGGTCGAGGTGTCTCCACCCTATGATCCCTCGGGAAACACAGCGTTGACTGCGGCAAACCTGTTATTCGAGCTTTTGTGCATTCTGCCTGGAGTGACGTCGCGATAAGCGGCTCGGTGGGTTGTGCCATTCATTGTTCGCGGTACTTTTCCCAAAAGTATGAGAACAGGATGAAGATGATCATTCCATTGCTGCTGGTGGGGCTGCTGGTGTCACTCGGCGCCTATGTTCGGCTGACCCCATCCAACCCTGACCGTTGGCATGTCGCGCCAGTTGGCGATGTGGACCGGGATATGAAAGGCGGCGTTCTACGCGTCGTCGAAACCGGTCCAGGCGGATTGGCTCGTTTGGATGCGATCGCGCGTGACACCGCGCGGACCAAAGTTGTTGCGGGATCTGTGGCGGAGGGAATGATCACTTATGTCACACGTACGCCCGTATTGGGATTTCCGGACTACACAACTGCGCAGCAGGACGGAGATATCCTGCGTATTCATGCAAGGCTGCGGTTTGGGCGGTCAGATTTTGGGGTGAACCGGGATCGTGTCGAAGGGTGGCTTGTCTTGTTGCAACCCTGAGGACAAGCACCCTTCCTGCACCTCACGCCACATCGGTACGTTCAGCGACATCTGACACTGCGCCATGAACATGCGGCCGTCGACTTGCAGGCAAATCATCTCTCCCAACTCGACGCGTGACCCGGATTGGTCGGTACAATAGCAATCCTGAACCTTGCCGCCGGGGCCAATTACATCGGCCAAGGCAGGGGATGCACACAGGGTCAGAGCAAGCACAATCCGTTTCATGGCTCTAAGCTTAGCACGATGCAGCCCCTTGACCAAAGCCCCCGGATGATAGACACCGCCGTGATGATCCCCGAAGAACGCCTTGAACAGATAACTCAGCGATTCCAGTACCTCGAAGCGGCCATGGCCGATGGCGCCTCGGGCGGGGATATCGCGGCATTGGCCAAGGAATACTCGGACCTCAAGCCGGTGGTCGATCAGATCACCGCCTGGAGACAGCTGGTGGCCGATCTGGCCGAGGCCGAGGCGATGCTGGCCGATCCGGACATGAAGGAACTGGCCGAGGAAGAAATACCGCAGTTACAGGCGCGTATCCCCGAGGCCGAGCATGCGCTGCAACTGGCGTTGCTGCCCAAAGACGCGGCCGATGCGCGTCCGGCGATGCTCGAAATCCGGCCCGGAACCGGAGGCGACGAGGCGGCGCTGTTTGCCGGTGATCTGCTTCGTATGTATCAGCGCTATGCTGAGGCTCATGGCTGGCAGTTCGAGATTATCGAGGAACAGGCCTCGGACCTGGGCGGCATCAAAGAGGTTGTGGCCCATATCAAGGGCGACAATGTCTTTGCCCGGATGAAATACGAGTCCGGTGTGCATCGGGTGCAGCGCGTGCCCGAGACGGAAAGCGGCGGGCGGATTCATACCTCGGCGGCCACTGTGGCTGTGCTGCCCGAGGCGGAGGACGTTGATATCCAGATCGACGCGAATGATATTCGCATCGACACGATGCGCAGCTCGGGTGCGGGTGGGCAGCACGTGAACACGACGGATTCGGCTGTTCGGATCACGCACCTGCCCAGCGGTATCGTGGTCACCAGCTCGGAAAAGTCTCAGCACCGCAACCGCGAGATCGCGATGCAGGTTCTTAAAACGCGGCTTTATGATCTGGAGCGGCAGCGGATCGACAGCGAGCGTTCCGCGGATCGCGCCAGCCAGGTCGGCTCGGGCGACCGGTCCGAGCGGATCAGGACCTATAATTTCCCGCAGGGCCGGATGACGGACCACCGTATCAACCTGACGCTCTATAAGCTGGATCAGGTGATGCAGGGCGATCTGGACGAAGTAATCGACGCGCTGACCGCTGACGATCAGGCACGCTTACTGGCCGAGATGTCTCAATGACCGGGGCGCAGACAGCGGCACAGGCAATGGTTGCGGCCACAGCACGCCTGCGGGCGGCGGGTGTGCCCGATCCGGCTCGCGATGCGCGCCTTTTGCTGGCCCATGCCGCCCGCGTTGAAGCCAGCCGCGTGACCTTGATTGCGCCGGAAGAACTACCGCTGGATATCGCAGAACGTTACGACCAGTTGGTCTCGCTGCGCGCCATTCGGGTGCCGGTTTCGCATCTGTTGGGCGAGCGGGAGTTCTACGGCCGTCGTTTTCGTGTCAGCGGAGACGTGCTTGATCCGCGACCCGAGACCGAAGCTCTGATTGAAGCAGCGCTTAGTGAGCCATTCGATCACGTTTTGGATCTGGGAGTGGGTTCGGGCTGCATCCTGATCACTCTGCTGGCCGAACGCACCAGTGCCTCAGGCGTTGGAGTTGATCTGAGCGAGGCCGCATGTCTGCAAGCCAGCGCCAATGCGGTGCAGCATCAGGTGCAGACTCGGACCGAGATTCTCCAGTCAAATTGGTTTGGAAACATTGATGGGAAATTTGACCTTATTGTTTCTAATCCACCATATATCTCGGTTTCCGAGATGGACGAACTGTCCCCTGAAGTGCGCGAGCATGAGCCGCGATTGGCCCTGACGGATGAAGGCGATGGACTGGGTGCGTATCGCCAAATCGCGTCCGCTGCCCCTGATTTTCTGGTCCCGGGCGGGCGTATTCTGGTTGAGATCGGGCCGAAACAAGCTTCGGATGTCTCAGCTTTGTTCGATGCGGCTGGATTGTCGAATATTCGCGTAATCCACGATCTCGATGGCCGGGACCGGGTCGTGGGTGCCAAAATGCCTGGATAATGCGCGATTCTGCGGCTGAAAAACGCCGGTAATTGTAAAAAAGCTGCGAAATTTCTGACAAACCCCTTGTCTGCGCGCGCAGGACATGTTTACTCAGGATTAGTCGGCGAGGTTGACGCTGCTTCAGCGCACCCCTGACGCCAAGCCCAAAAAAGTCGATGACACGTTACGGGACAAGCCTCTGAGCAGCGTAAGGTACGGGTTGATCGACAGCGAATGACAAGGCTGACGTAAAATAAGATGAGATCCTCCAAATCCCGCTCGCGGGCCAAGAACAACCGCAATCGTCCTTCTGGCGGCAACGTCGTAAACCGGGTTTTTGACAGCTCGGGCCCCGAGGGCAAAGTGCGTGGCACACCGCAGCAGATCATTGACAAGTACAATCAGTTGGCGCGCGACGCTCAGCTCTCCAATGACCGTGTGGCCGCCGAGAACTTTCAGCAGCACGCCGAACACTACCTGCGGATGCTGAGCGAGGCACAGCGCGAGATCGAAGCCCGCCGAGAAGAACAGGAGCGGCAGAACCGCGAACGTCAGGCCGAGCGTGACCGTGAACGCGCCGAGCGTCAGGAACGCGAAGCAGCACGTCAGGCAGATCTGGCCGAAGCACCGCAACCGGATGTCATGAGCTTTGACGCTCCGGCCGAGGCGCCGGAAAGTGGTCTGGTCGAAACCCCTGAAAGCAAGGACAATGCCTCTGCGGCGGCGTCCGAAGCACCGGAGCGGAAGGAAAAGCCTGCGCGCAAACCCCGTGCCCGCAAACCCAAACCCGCGCCGGAGCCGGCTGCCGACAACGGCGACGCACCGGAGGCGGCGGAATAGTCGCTCCACATCATGTATTTGAAGACAAGGAGCCCTGGCCCAGTCGCCGGGGTTTTTTCTTCGCTTGATGTCAGGGGTTGCGAATTTCGCGGGCGAGCGCGCAGAACGCCTCCAACGGAACCTGTTCGGCGCGTTCTGTGGGCTTGATCCCAGCTGCGATCAGACGGTCTTCGATATCTGGCGCGACACCTTTCAGCGAGGCGCGCAGCATTTTGCGGCGCTGGTTGAAGGCCGCTGCCACCACACGCGACAGGGTAGCTGCGTCGGCCGGATAGCGCGGTTCTGGCAGGGCGGTCAGGTGGACCACGGCGCTGGAAACCTTGGGCGGAGGCGTGAATGCGCCGGGGGGCAGCGACATGGCAATGCGCGCCTCGGCCCGCCATTGGGCGAGGATGGCGAGGCGACCATAGGCCTTGCTGCCCGGATGGGCCGTGATGCGCTCGGCCACTTCGCGTTGAAACATCAGTGTCAGGCTCTGCCAGAACGAGGGCCATTCGGGCGGGGTCAACCAGCGGACCAGAAGCTCGGTGCCCACGTTGTAGGGCAGGTTGGCGGCGACGCGGATAGGTGGCGTCAAATGCGCCAGCGGGTCAAGTTCCAGCGCGTCACCGTTGATCACCTCGAGCCGACCGGGATAGGCAGCAGCGATATCGTTCAGTGCGGCGATGCAACGCGTGTCTTTTTCGACCGCTACAACTTTGCGCGCGCCTTCGGACAACAGACCGCGAGTCAGGCCACCGGGACCGGGGCCGATTTCCAGCACGTCGCATTCCGTCAGGTCGCCCGCCTGCCGCGCGATCTTGGCAGTCAGGTTCAGGTCCAGCAGAAAGTTCTGCCCCAGCGATTTGCGTGCTGAAAGCTGGTGAGTTGCGATGACTTCGCGCAACGGCGGGAGGGTGTCGATGGCGCTCATGATTGGTCTACCGTGGCGCGGAACGAACGGGGCGCGCCAGAGATTTCTTGCCTCCGGCAGGGATATTTTCGGCCAGGTGAAGCATCAGCCGCTTTGGGCCATGCGCTGCGCCAGTTTCAGGGCTTCGATCAGGCTGGTTGGGTTGGCGACATTCTGACCGGCAATATCCAGTGCGGTTCCGTGGTCGGGTGAGGTGCGAATGAAGGGCAGGCCCAGCGTCACATTCACGCCCCGGTCAAAATCCAGTGTCTTGATCGGGATCAGCGCCTGATCGTGGTACATCGCAATCGCTGAATCATAACGGGCGCGAGCGGCAGCGTGGAACAGCGTGTCGGCCGGGTGCGGGCCGGTGACCGTATAACCGCTGGGGTTGAGGTCAGCCAGCAGTGGCGCGATCCAGTCCAGCTCCTCGGTTCCCATTTTGCCGCCTTCACCGGCATGCGGGTTGAGGCCTGCGACGGCGATGCGCGGCTGTGCTATTCCAAATTGGGCGCGCAGTCCGTGGGCGGTGATCTCAATGGTTTCCCGCAACAGTTCCGGCGTCAGTGTCGTTGCGACTTCGCACAGTGGTATATGGATCGTGGCGGGCACCACGCGCAACTGGTCGCTGGCCAGCATCATGACCACCCGGTTGCGTTCGGCCAGGGCCGCCAGAAACTCGGTATGGCCGGGATAGGCGAAGCTGGCGCCGTCAATCAGTGCCTTTTTGTGGATGGGCGCGGTACAGAGTGCCGAGGCAGCGCCGGATTTCACCATCTGCACGCCTTGTTCGATGGCTGCAATGACCGACGGTGCATTGGCGGGGTCTGGGTGCCCGGGAACATTGGAGGCAGGGAAATCCCTATGCAAAACCGGCAAGGCAGAAGTGCTGGCAGCCCGCGCCTGAGAGATGTCCGCCAATTCGGCCACGGGGGTTCCCTTGGGCAGATGCGAGGCGTCACCGATATAGACGAAAGGACAAGTGTCGCGCAGCGCGTCCCAGGCCTTGGCCGCGATTTCGGGTCCTATGCCGGCCGGTTCACCGCAACTGAGCGCAATGGGGGCGGTCATTGCTCGATAATGACGGCGTCTGCCCTCAGCTGCTCCAGCAGGCTTTCAGCGAAGGCTTGCAGACGTTGCTGCGTCAGGGCGTTTGCAACATCCACGCGGGACGTATCTTCACCCAGATCGCGCGTGCGGTTGCACATCATCAGGAACACAAGCGTCTGCCCGTTGTTGCGCGTCAGAGTGGTGGAGACCTCATTCGGGTCGAGCTTTGCCAGCTCCAGCGCGATGTCGCGCGGAATCTCTGAGGGCGCGGCTGAGACACGGTCCAGCACCTCGGGCGGCTGATCTTTGGCAATACCGTAGAGGTCGTCACAGGTATCGATTTCTTCTTTCAGCCGGGCTGCTGTCGCCAGCGTTTCGGCGCTGCGGCCTCCGGGCAAGTAGTAGACCGCGTAGTCAATCTTGGAGTATTGGGGCGCACCGGTCGAGACCTCACGAATTCCGCGCATCTGGAACAATGCCACGGCGTTGGGCAAGGTTATTGGCTCGGTGATCTCGCCATTCTTCAGACCCAGAATAACTGGTTGCAGTGCGGGAGGCAGGTTTGTGATTGGCAGCCAATCGAGGCGCCCGCCATTCTCGCGGGTAACAGCGCCCGAGTATTGCGTTGCTGCTGCTGAAAACGCCTCCTGGCCTTCTACCTGTGAAATCTCCTGCGCCAGGGCATCGGCTTGCGCGAGGGTTTGCGGAGTGACAGGAATGATGAGCTCGGATAGCAGAACTTGCAGCCCGCCGCCGCCACCCTGTCCCATGGCGCGGTCAATCTCTTCTTCGGTCGGTCGTGCCTGCGAGATAAAACGTGCCGAGACGTAATCCCGCCACGACATCTGATCGGCAACGAAATCACGAACGGTTTCAGGGTCGATTCCCGCCTCGCCGAGTATCTGAAGAAATTGATCGGTACTCAGTTGTCCGCGCGCGGCAAATTCATCGATTCCGGTCTGAACGTCTTCGGGTGCGGCCTGAATACCGGCTTCGCGCATGGCCTGTTTGCGCAGACGATCGTCAATCAGGGCCTGCCGAACCTCTGCTTCCGAGCTGCCGGGAACACCGAGGATCTCAAGAAACTGTTGCCGTTGCTGTAGTTCGTACCAGGTGACGATGTCCTGATTGACCCGAATGGCCGGAGAAAACAGGCTTTGCGCGCCGGCATGTGGCGGCGCCCCGACGATCAAAGCGGCGGCCAGTGCCGGGAGGGCCGGTTTGCACCAGACAGAACGGAGTAATTTGGTGAATCCTGAGATCAGCTGCATGTTTTCTTGTACTTCTTACCACCGCTTTCGACGGAATACCCTGTCAGGGCAACGGTAAAGCCGATTTCCGTCGAAGGCTCAATACTTGATGTCGAGGTAAAGCGCCGCCTTACGGACATGTTAACCTGGACGCATTCGTTACTGTACGTCACACCGACGCCGAACCGGATGGGTTCGGATTCGGCCAGATCATAGCGTGCGAAGGCGCTTGTCAGCCAGTTCTGATCGATGCGGTGACGCCCGGTCAACCAGAGTTCCGAGATTTTGTCGCCGGGGCTGATTGCCGGATCAGGCTCTTGCCAGACATAGCTGCCAGTCAGCAGGGTTGCATCTTTCGACCAGGCCGTTCGGATTTCGGCCGAGCTAAAGCTGAGATCGTCGTCCAGCAGCCCACGCGCCGCCAGAGACAGGCCCTTGCCATTGTCCAGCTGACCGGCCAGCAAGATGTCGGACGCGGTGCCCTGCAATCCGGATGTCAGCGTGAAATCGGGGTCGGCGGTTGTGCGGAACACTTGACCGATCGTTGCCCGCGCGCGCCATCCAGATGTGTCAAATCGCGACCAGTTCAGGCCAAATACCGCGGTCGTCCCGTCTTCGCGGCGATCTTCGGCGGGAAAGCGCGACAGGGACAGAAGGTTGCCCTGGTCGAACTCCTGAAATGTACTCTCGTCGTTCGGGACATCCGTGTCCGACACGTGGGTCCAGCCGACCTGCGCGATCGGTTCCAGAATTTGCGTCGCGCCTGATTGTTCGCGACGCAACATGGGGTAGCGCAAAGTCAACGCGGCGCGCGGCGTCGAGCGGGTGATGCTGTTCGGATAGGTGCTGTCGTTCGTGATGTCGAACGTATCGACCGAGGCTCCGATCTGCGCATCAGCCCTGATGCCCGTGGCAAAGGTCCAACTGCGTAGCCATTCGGCATCAAATGTCGCCCGTGCAACATCGCGGCCGATGATGTCCTGATCGCTGGTGCGTTCGTGGGCGTGACCGATAAAGGCCAGCTGAACTTCGCCACCCAGCCCGCTGGGAAAAAAGCGTTTTCGATAGTTCAGGTCGAATACGCGCGATGGGATTTCGTCCTGCTGTTCACTGTCGCGCAGCGTTTTGTAGTGGATAAACCCGGTTTTGAAAGCCGTATCGCGCTTGATCCGCTCCAACGCGATTTCGCTGCGCAACCGATCATAGTCGGG
The DNA here is from genome assembly GCF_057220975.1 of Ruegeria sp. HKCCD9138. Lineage (NCBI taxonomy): Bacteria > Pseudomonadati > Pseudomonadota > Alphaproteobacteria > Rhodobacterales > Roseobacteraceae > Ruegeria > Ruegeria sp. HKCCD9138. The sequence continues at coordinate 14,435 of NZ_JBWVAZ010000007.1, forward strand.
CAATCCGTAATCGGCGAGATATGCATCGTCCGAGGCGGTCTGGATGTTGAAGGTCAGTCGGTAATCGTTCTTCAGGTTGAACCAACCGTTGGCAAAGAAATAACCCCGGTCCTGATCCAGTTGCAGGTCGTCGCGTGTAAAAGCGCCTTCGAACTCGATGCGACCATACTTGAAGGCCTGGCGATAGCGGTAGCCCAGGGTCCGGGTGTTCGGCGACACATACGGCGTCAGGGTCAGGTCTTTGTGATCGCCCAGTTTGATGAAATACGGAACCTGTACTCCGGTGCCCAATTGCGACGTTGTGCGAATGGAAGGCACCAGGAACCCGGTCGCCCGCTCTAGCGTTGGATCGGGCAGGCGAAGGGCAGGAAAATAGAAAACCGGCACATCACGGATGAGAAACTGCGCGCCTTCGAAATACAGTTGGCGCTCAAGTTGATCATGGGTCACTTTGCGCGCCCGTATCTGCCAAAGCGGCGGCCTTCCATTTGCGCATACATGGCACGAGGTGGCCGCAACCTTGCTGAATTGCGTATAACGCCCCGCCGCACGGTTGGCCTGCACCGAGGCGACCTGAACCTGCTGGTCAAACACCATTCGCGCACCGGTCAGCAGGCCGTTCTGAATGCCGCTGTCCAACTGGGCGGTATCGGCCAGCAGGGTGGTTCGGCCGCCCTGATCAATGCGTATTGGCCCGGTCAGCGTCAATTCTCCGGTTTCCCGGTCATATACGACCTTGCTGGCCGTCAGTTTGACGTCACCCTGAAAGGCTTCGACATTGCCTTCGGCCACAAGTTCGCGGTCGGGCGTGATGAAGATACGGTCAGCCACCAGCAGTGCGGGTTCGTCCTGTTGCGTTGCCGATTGATCCGGATTTGCGCCACCCGCCGCGGATTGGGCCGCTGCCGCCGCCGGAAGCGAAAGGATCAAAGTGGTGGACAGGAGAAGTGAAAGGATTGGCCGCATCAGCCATCCTCCGCATGCAGCAAGAGGCCCAGAGACAGAAGAACTGCCGCAAAGGGCGGGGCCCAGGCTGATACGAAGATTGGCAACTGGCCGTTTTCACCAAGGATTTGCGCGAAATTGCGGACGAAGTAGATTGCAAAGCCCAACAGAACTGCGGACAGAACGGCGATACTGGTCCCGCCAAACCGCACGTGGCGCATGGTAAAAGCAGCGCCGATCAGCACCATCGAGACAAGAAAGAAGGGACGCGCCAGCTGCACCTGTAGCCAAACCTCATATTGTTTTGTGGAAAAACCCGCCTCTCGCAGATCTCGGATCAACTGCGGCAGGTCATAGACTGACACGGAATCCTGCTGGCCCAAGGTGTCGAGAATCCGGTTGCGCGTCAGCGTCGTGGGCAGGTTCAGGACTTCGTGGGTTATTGCATTCGTTTCAGGGTTCAGGTCGTTCTGCAAAGTCCAGACCTTGGCCTGACGCAGGGCCCAGTGACCGTTTTCCAACTGAGCGTGGTCCGCAAGGATTTGCTCGATCGGTTTGCCGTCTGGCGAAAACGTAGTGATCGTTACGTCGCGCAAGCCGAACTTGTCTCCGTTCAGCGTGCCCAGGGCATGTATGACCGACTGCCCTGAAGCCGAACCCTGACGCAGCCACAATCCTTCGCGGCTGATGGACAGGGTTGAAATGCCGTTGTTGCGATAGCTGTCTGAAAGGCGCTGATATTCTTCGGACGTGGCGGCGGCAAAAGGGTTGAGCAAGCCCACGGCCAACGCTCCAATCAACAGCGCCAATGTGACCGGAGCGACCAGGGCACGGATGCCGGACCGGCCAATGGCACGCGTGACCACCAGCTCCGAACTTCGGGCCAGGCCGACAAACAGCGCGATCGTCGACAGGATCATCAAAAGGGGCAGAATCTCGCTGATGGCTGCCGGCGTATTCAGCAGCGTCAATTGCAACAACTGCCCGAACGACAGATTCGCTTCTTCAAAGCGGCGGGCCTGCTCAATCAGGTCGATCAGCATCATCAACGTCAGAAAAATAGCGCCGATCACGACAAAGCTTTGAATGAAACGGCGGGCGAAATAGCGGTCGAGGATCACGCAGGCACCCTCGGTATACGGTGGTGATCGGGATTCACCCGAACCGTGCCCCGGCATGCTGGCCTTTGCTTGCCGAACTTTGTCACTTCACTGCCCCCTGGTACCCGTCGGTTATTTTCGGGCGACCATAGTGTAATTGCGGTGCGGGGAAAACTGCTATCTGGTCAACTGCGGCGGCGCGGGCTAGGTCTTGTGCAAAGTTTTTTCCAGGAGAACCTCATGAGCAGTCTCGTCCCCGTCCGTTTTCAACCGTTTGACCTTGACCTGATGGCGCAAGCCGAAGGGCGTGTGGTCATCGTCGTTACCGAAGACGGCAAAATGGGGCCCGCGGTGCGCCGGGCCAATCGCTTGACGCGTGGTGCCGTGGCACGGCTGATCGAGAGTGAAAGGTTCGAAAAGGTCAAGACGGGCGAGGTTATCTCGCTTGCCTGGCCGGGCGGTATGGCGGCCGAAGCGCTGGATGTGCTGGTACTGCCCCGTCGTCCCGATCAGGATGATGCTCGAAAGGGCGGGGCGAAGCTTGGCAAGCTGGCTGCGGGCAAATCTGTACTGGTGATGGCCGGAAATCAGAACCGAACTGAGGATCTGATCTTGGGGATGGTTCTGCGCAGCTATGATTTTGACGTGCACAAGACCAAGGAATCGGACCCGACGGGCGAGATTACCGTCTGTCACAACAAGCCGGACGAGGCGGAAGCGGCCTTTGCGCCGCTCTATGCCGTTGCCGACGGCGTGCGCATCACGCGCGACCTGACCAATGAGCCCGCCAACGTGCTGACCACGACCGAGTTTGCCAACCGCCTGTCCGAGATGCAGGAACTGGGGCTCGCGGTTGAAGTCCTGGAAGAAGACAAGCTCGCCGAATTGGGCATGCGGACGCTTCTGAGCGTCGGGCAGGGCTCGGACAGCCCCTCAAAGGTTGTGGTGATGCAGTGGAACGGTGGCGACAAGGACGACGCGCCATTGGCGCTGGTCGGTAAGGGCGTGGTGTTCGATACCGGTGGTATCTCGCTGAAACCGGCAGCGGGCATGGAAGACATGACCATGGACATGGGCGGCGCTGGCGTCGTTGCGGGTACCATGCGCGCGCTGGCCATGCGCAAGGCCAAGGCGAATGTCGTGGGCCTGGTTGGGTTGGTCGAGAACATGCCATCGGGCAATGCCTCGCGCCCCGGAGATGTGGTCAAGTCGATGAAAGGTGACACGGTCGAGATCATCAACACCGATGCCGAGGGCCGTTTGGTTCTGTGTGATGTGATGTGGTACGCGCAGGAACGCTTCAAACCGGTAGGGATGATCGACCTGGCGACCCTGACGGGCGCGATCATCATCGGTCTGGGGCATGAGAACGCCGGTGTGTTTTCGAACAATGACACGTTCTGCGGTGCCTTCCTGAAATCGGCCAAGGCCGAGGATGAGGGCGCGTGGCGCCTGCCTTTGGGTAAGGCGTATGATGAGCTGCTGAAATCGCGGATCGCGGATATGAAAAATGTGGGCGGACGGCCTGCGGGCTCGATTACTGCGGCACAGTTCCTTCAGCGATTTGTCAAAGAGGAAACGCCTTGGATTCACCTGGATATCGCAGGCGTTGCCTCGGTGTCGTCGGAAACCTCATATGCGCCCAAGGGGGCGACTGGCTGGGGCGTGCGCGCGCTCAGCCGGTTCGTGCAGGACAATTTCGAGTAGGCACATGGGCGCCGTCTATTTCTACCACCTGACCCGTCAGCCGCTGGAGCACACCTTGCCGGTGCTGTTGGGCAAGGCGCAGCAGGCCGGGTGGCGGATTGCCGTGCGGGGCACAGATCCCGCACGGATGGACTGGCTGGACGAAAAGCTGTGGCTTGGGTCCGACGACGGGTTTCTGCCTCACGGTCGCGCCGGTGGCCCGCACGATGCGGCGCAGCCCATTTTATTGACGACCGACGCGCACGCCGCCAACGATCCGTCTTGTGTCATGGCCGTTGATGGGGCGTCTGTCGAACCGGATGAAGTTACCGCGCTGGAGCGGGTGTGCATTCTGTTTGACGGAAACGATCAGATGGCCGTTCAGCACGCGCGCGGTCAGTGGAAGGCACTGACCTCTGCCGGGTGCTCAGCGCAGTATTGGTCCGAGGAATCAGGGCGGTGGGAGAAAAAGGCCGAAGCCTGACCGGTCGCAACTTTTTCAGGAGATGATTTTATGACAAAAAAGCCATTGGGCCGCACCGGTATTTTGGTGTCGGATATGTGCCTTGGGACAATGACTTTCGGAACCCAGACCTCTGAAGTCGAAGCGCATCGACAGATGGACATGGCGCTTGCGGCAGGGATCAATTTTGTCGACGCGGCGGAAATGTATCCGGTGAATCCGGTCTCGAAAGAGACGATTGGGCGCACCGAAGAGATTCTGGGAAACTGGAACGCCGCCAACCCGTCGCGCCGCAGCGATTACGTGCTGGCCACCAAACATTCCGGCGAGGGATTTGTACACGCCCGTGGCGGAGCGCCGATTTCCAGAGAAACGATCCCCGAAGCGATCGAAGGCTCGCTGCGCCGTTTGCAGACGGATTGCATCGACCTCTATCAGTTTCACTGGCCCAATCGCGGAAGCTATATGTTTCGGAAGAATTGGGAGTATGCGCCGACGGGAGGAAACAAGGACGAGGTTCTGGCCGAGATGCAAGGCTGTCTTGAGGCCCTGCAGGCGCAGGTCGACAAGGGCAACATCCGCGCATTCGGCCTGTCTAATGAAAGCGCGTGGGGGACGGCGCAATGGCTGCGACTGTCGGAGGAGACGGGCGGGCCGCGGGTAGCGTCGATCCAGAACGAATACTCCCTTTTGTGCCGCCTGTTCGATACGGATCTGGCCGAGCTGTGCTTGTTCGAGGATGTCGGTCTGCTGGCATTCTCCCCGCTGGCCGCCGGGTTTCTGACCGGGAAATATCAGGGCGGAGCTGTCCCCGAAGGTTCACGGATGTCGCTGGTGCCGCAGATGGGCGGGCGCAAGACGGCGCGGGTATTCGACGCGGTGGCGGCCTATCTGGAGGTGGCCGACCGCCACGTGCTGGACCCCGTGCATATGTCGCTGGCCTGGTGTCGCAGCCGACGCTTTATGATCTCGACCATATTTGGAGCGACAAATGTGGGCCAGTTGGAGCACATTCTGGATGGATTGGATTTGGTGCTGCCGGAAGACGTTCTGGCTGAAATCAATGCGGTCCATCGGGCGTATCCGATGCCGTACTGAGGGAAGGGGGCTCTGCCCCCGTCGCCTTTGGCGACTCCCCCGGGATATTTTTGGCCAGATGAAGCTTTAGTGATGTGTAGGTTGGGTTCGGTCCTGCCTCAGGTCGCGGGCTGACAAGCCATGCGCAGTGCGAAAGGCGCGCGCAAAGCTGGATTGTGAAGCGAAGCCCGTGGCCAGCGCCACGTCCATCAGCGGCATGTCGGTGTCGGTGACCAGGCGGCGGGCCTCGGCCAGGCGCAGTTGCAGATAGTGATCCTGCGGTGTGGTGTTCAGGCGCAGGCGGAACTGTTGTTGCAGGGTGCGGGGGCTGGTGCCCAGCCGGTCTGCGATATGGGCCAGGGGCAGGGGGTCGTCCAGCGAGGTTTCCATCAGCGAATTGGCGCGTGCTGTCAGAGCGGTGTGTCGGTGCGGCGCCCCGGTGCGGCTTTGTGGTTTCGAGCGTTCGGGAGCCCCATCGTAGAGGAACAAGCCCGACACACGGGCCGCAAATCCAGCCCCATGACGGGCGGCGATGACGTGCAGCATCATCTCGATCGCTGGAATCGCGCCCCCAGAGGTCAATCGTCCATCCGAGACGGTGAAACGGTCCGGTCGCACCATCACATCGGGGAAGCGGGCGGCGAAATTGTCCAGGTCTTCCCAATGGGTCGTGGCAGCGTGCCCGTCCAGCAATCCGGCCTCGGCCAGAAGCCAGGGGCCGCCATCAATACCCGCCATGGTCGCCCCGGTTGCCGCGATGCGACGCAAGCCTGCCAGCAGGCTGGGGGTTGCGTGGCGGGCCAGTTGAAATCCGGCAATCACGATCATCAGGTCGCAGCCGTCCAGTCGGGCCAACGGAATGCCGGGAACACTGAGTGCGCTGGTCAGCATTGCGGGTTCGGACCCGGCTGTGACGTAGTCCCAATCGAAAGCGGGCCGATCCGCCAAGCGGTTGGCCGCGCGCATCGGGTCAACGGCCGATGCAAAGCTGAGCGTGTTGCATTCGTCCAGCACCAGCACAGCCGTTTTCAGGGCGCGATGTTCGGGCTGAAGTATGTTTTTTGCGGATTTCATCAAGTTCGATTCGCATCTTGGAAAGTTGTTTTCACAAGGCTGCGCCAGAGTCGGGTGAGAAAGCAAATCGGAATCCGGGGAGAAGCCTGGGGAAAACTCAGCTCGGAACCGGGTATAACTTGGGGAAAACGTCATGCCTCTGGAAATGAACCGCGAAGTCTTCATCACCTGTGCCGTCACCGGCTCGGGCGGAACACAGGATCGAAGCCCGCATGTTCCGCGCTCGCCGCAGCAAATCGCCGACAGTGCGATTGCCGCCGCCAAGGCCGGCGCGGCTGTGGTGCATTGTCACGTGCGCGATCCTGAAACCGGGGCGCCCAGCCGCAGTCTGGATCTGTATCGCGAGGTGACGGACCGTATTCGTGAGGCCGATGTCGACGTCGTGCTGAACCTGACTGCGGGCATGGGCGGGGACATCGTGTTCGGTGGTGTCGAGAGCCCGTTCCCGGTGAACGAGGCCGGGACCGACATGATCGGTGCGTCGGAACGTGTGTCGCACATTGCGGAGTGCTTGCCCGAAATCTGCACTCTGGACTGCGGCACCATGAACTTTGCCGAGGCCGACTACGTCATGACGAACACCCCCGGTGCGTTGCGGGCGATGGGGCAAATGATGACCGACATGGGTGTGAAGCCCGAGATCGAGGCATTTGACACTGGCCATCTGTGGTTTGCCAAACAGTTGGTGAAAGAAGGTATTCTGGAGCCCAACGCGCTGGTGCAGCTTTGCATGGGTGTACCGTGGGGTGCGCCGGATGATCTGAACACCTTCATGGCGATGGTGAACAATGTGCCCGACGACTGGACGTTCAGCGCGTTCTCGCTTGGCCGTAACCAGATGGCTTATGTGGCGGCCACAGTGCTGGCGGGTGGCAATGTGCGCGTGGGCCTCGAGGACAACCTGTGGCTGGATAAGGGCGTTCTGGCTGAAAACTGGCAACTGGTCGAACGTGCGGGCACGATTATCGAAAACATGGGGGCAAAGGTGATCGGGCCGCAGGAAGTGCGTGAGAAGCTGGGGCTGGTGAAACGGCCACCGGCGGCGAAGTGAAGAAGGATCAGGCTTGGGGGCCAGCCCCCAAACCCCCGGAGTATTTTGAAAAAGATGAAGAACGGCGAAATCAATGGGTCGATTAAAATGAAAACTGCAGCGATCATTGGTGGCGGGGTTATCGGTGGTGGTTGGGCCGCTCGGTTCCTGCTCAATGGCTGGAATGTGCGGGTGTTCGATCCGGATCCCGAGGCCGAGCGCAAGATTGGTGAGGTTCTGGACAACGCGCGGCGTTCGCTGCCGGGGCTGAGCGATGTGCCATTGCCACCCGAGGGGGGCTTGTCGTTCCACGACGACATGGCCGAGGTCGTACAGGGGGCCACGTGGATTCAGGAAAGCGTGCCGGAACGGTTGGATCTGAAACTTAGGGTTTACAAAAATCTGCAAGAGGCATGTGGTCCGGATGCGATCATCGGTTCTTCGACCAGCGGTTTCAAACCTTCCGAGCTGCAGGAAGGTGCGCTGCGGCCAGAGCAGATCGTGGTGACTCACCCGTTCAACCCGGTCTACCTGTTGCCGCTGATTGAGCTGGTGCCGACCGACAAGAACGCGCCGGGAACCATCGAGCGAGCCAAGGACCTGCTGACTTCAGTCGGGTTTTTCCCGCTGCACATCAAGAAAGAGATCGACGCACATATCGCGGACCGGTTCCTCGAGGCGGTCTGGCGTGAGGCGCTTTGGCTTGTGAAGGATGGCATCGCCACAACCGAGGAAATAGACGAGGCGATCCGCATGGGCTTTGGCATCCGATGGGCGCAGATGGGGCTGTTCGAAACCTATCGTGTTGCCGGTGGCGAGGCCGGAATGCGGCATTTCATGGCGCAGTTCGGTCCGGCGCTGCAATGGCCCTGGACCAAGCTGATGGATGTGCCAGAGTTCACCGACGAGCTGGTGGACATGATCGCCGATCAGTCTGATGCGCAGTCGGGGATGTATTCCATCCGCGAGCTGGAGCGTATCCGTGACAATAATCTTGTCGGCATGATGCGTGCACTCAAGGCGCAAAACTACGGCGCGGGCGCGGTGCTGAACCAGCATGACGCCGTGTTGAAATCCGCCGCGTTGCCGACGCTGGACCAGGCTGATCTGAGCCAGCCGATCCTGACAGTTTCGCGCGCGGTGCCGCTGGATTGGACCGATTACAACGGTCACATGAATGAGGCGAAATATCTTGAAGCGTTCTCGTTAGCCAATGACCGGTTCATGGAAATCATCGGCTGTGATGCGGACTATATCGCGTCGGGCGGCAGCTATTTCACGGCCGAAAACCACATCCGTTATGTGGGCGAAGCCCATGCCGGGTCGAAGATCGATATCCGCACCCAGATGATGTTGGGGCAGGGCAAGAAGCTGCACCTGTTCCACAGCATGTATGAAGGCGACACGCTGCTGGCAACCTGTGAAAGCTTCATGCTGCATGTCGGGCTTGAAACGCGGCGTCCGAGCGCTCCGTCGGCCGAGATCGAGGTTGCGATGGCACGAATCGCCGAGGCGCAGGCCGGGTTGCCCTATCCGGACGGTGCCGGGGCATCTATTCGGAAACCATCGTGAGTGGCCGGGTTTTGATCACGGCCGGCGCCTCTGGTGTCGGTCGGGCGATGGCAGACGCATTTGATACCTCAGGGGCGCAGGTCTGGGTTGCGGATATTGACAAAGCCGCCCTGGCGAAATGTCCGGCGCACTGGCAGAAATCCGAGCTGGACGTGTCGGACGAAGCCGCCGTTGCCGGAATGTTCGCCCGGATTAAAGTGGATTGGGGCGGTCTGGATGTCCTGTGCGCCAATGCGGGAGTCGCCGGGCCCACTGCATTGATTGAAGACGTGGCGCTAAGCGACTGGCGTACATGCCTTTCCGTCAATCTGGAAGGCGCGTTTTTGTGCTCGAAATACGCGGCCCCAATGATGAAGCGGCAGGGCAGCGGTGTGGTGCTGATTACGTCATCGACAGCGGGTCAGTTCGGGTATCCGAATCGCGCGCCCTATGCAGCGGCGAAATGGGGCATGGTCGGCCTTGGCAAGACCCTTGCGATGGAGCTTGGTCCTCACGGAGTGCGCTGCAACGTGATATGTCCCGGCGCCGTCGAAGGACCGCGCATGGAGGGCGTACTGCAACGCGAGGCCGCGGCCAAGGGCATGACCCGCGATCAGGTATACGAAGGATATGCCTCGGGTACGTCCATGGGCAGTTTTGTCGAAGGGCGGGACATCGCCAATATGGCCGTTTTTCTTGCGTCAGACGCCGCACGGCTGGTGTCAGGGCAAGTCATCGCGGTGGATGGCCATACCGTCAACCCTGACCCCAAAGTATAAGTGCTTGCGTTGGCGTCAGCCCTGATTGGGGCCACGAATCTGGCGTATGGCGCTACGCACCGCCTGCCAGTCCTGTGCTTCCTGAGTGTTTCCGGCGGCTTCGCATTCGCGCATTTTTTGCGCGGCTTCCGCCTCGGCCCTGTCACCATGGGCGGCATAAAGGGCACGTGCGTATTCAGCGGTCTTTAGAGCGTCCATTCCTGTCATCCTCCATCTAGATCGGAATGCCCGAAGGTTCGCGCAGAATGACTATACTACAGGAATCGTTTCCTCGCATCACGCGCTGCCGGAACTTGTGACAAGCCCCTCGCGCAGATGTCGGAGATGCGCTGGAAAACTACGAGCAGTCACGTCAGCTTCGCGCACTAAGTTATCGAATTGACGGGTAAAAACCTCGATACGATCACGGTCGCGAAATGCCATGTAGTGACTGCCTGCATAAAACACGCACATCAGAGGGCCAAAGATCGTCATCGGCGCGGAATACAGGCGCTTTGCGTCGAACAAGTAGATGCGCAGACGCGGATAGAGCTGTTCGCAAAGATCCAGCAGGTGGTCGATCTGCTCCAGCCGCACGTGCTGTGGCAGGCCGTCGTAATACCCTGTCGCTTGCGCAAAGCTGTGGATCTCGTAAAGCGGCATCGCAATTTCGTAGTCGGATTGTGCGCTTCGCATCCACATCAGCCTGTCTGCCGAAGCCCCAATTGCCTGATCCGCAGTGCGGCCAAGATGCGGGGCATACTCCCATTCCAGAACAGCGCGGGTTTTTAGCATATCAGGCAGAGTCGCCGGAACGTAGCGGATTTTGTACCCGGCGGCTTCCTGATGCCACTCGAATATCCGTTCATCCACCAGCGCGCGGGGGGCTTCGGTCATGGTAAGCGAACTGGCCAGCAGCTCGGCCGCGCTTTCCGGTCGGTTGGACAGGCTGAGCAACCAATCAGCCGACACGCCAAGGGCCGAGGCGCAACTGCCGACGACATGTGCATTCGGCAGCCGCGCGCCATCGTCGGTCAACAATTGCGACACCGTGGACCGGTCGACACCAATATTGCGGGCAAGCGCGCTCTGGCTGACGCCGCCTTCCTCCATGGCGCGGGCCAGCCGGTGGCGAAATCGGGCAGCGCGGTCGAGTTTGTCGATTTTATCATGCATGTGATGACAAATATCACATTCGATGAGTTTTGTTAATCATATTCAGAATTCCCAACATCAGCACCAACCGGTAACGCTTGAATAACAACAAAAAAATGGGGTCCGGAATGGAAACGCGACGAAGATCGGTCGTGAAAGCAATCGTTTGGAACGTGATGGGGCTGGCAACAATGACGCTTGTCGGTCTGATCGCAACAGGCTCTGCCGCAGTGGGCGGAGTCCTGGCCGTGGTGAACACCGCTATCGGCCTGTCACTTTATATCGTCTACGAGCGGATTTGGGCGGGAATTTCGTGGGGACGTCATGGCTGAACCGACAACACCCAACTCGCCCGAATGGGGTACCTTTGGCCTGATTGCCGCGTGCTATGCGGCGTGGCTTGTGATCGTGTTCTGGCTGGCCGCCTGGTCCTTATGGCTGGCGGTACCGTTCATGGGAGTAATTGCGGCGCTGCATTCGTCGCTGACGCACGAAGTTCTGCACGGGCATCCGTTCCGGGCCAAATGGCTGAATGAGGCGCTGATGGCGCTACCTCTGACATTGTTCATTCCCTACAACCGCTTTCGGGATCTGCATTTGGCCCATCATCAGGATGCCAACCTGACCGACCCCTATGACGACCCGGAATCCAACTATCTGGACCCGAAGATCTGGGATTCCTTGTCCCAATGGCAAAGGCGCCTTTTCTTCGCCAACAATACCTTGCTGGGCCGCATCGTTCTGGGCCCTGCCATTGGGCAGTTGGCCTTTATGCGGGAAGAATTGCGCGGTGCATTGCGAGGGGACCGCGCAATTCTGTTGGCGTGGGCGCTGCATTTGCCTGGGGTTGTTGCGGTATTGTGGATCGTTTCACAATCCCCGATGCCAATATGGGCGTTTGTCCTGTCCGCTTATATCGGGCTGGCAGTCATCAAGATCCGCACGTTCCTGGAACATCGCGCGCATGAAAAATCCCGTGCCAGAACGGTTATTATCGAAGACCGCGGCCCATTGGCTTTTCTGTTTCTGAATAACAACCTGCACGTCGTTCATCACATGAACCCGGCTGCTCCCTGGTATCGCCTGCCTGCGCTATACCGCACCGGAAAGGATCGCTATCTGGCCTGTAACGAGGCTTACGTCTATCGTTCATACGTGCAGATTTTCCGCGAATATTTTTTGCGGGCAAAAGACCCGGTGGCGCATCCACTCTGGCCAAAGCCCTGATTTGAGGACAGAAGGGAATCCATGAGTTTGTGGATTCCCGTCACGGTCGCCGCCGCCTCGTTTCAGACGGTGCGCTTCATGCTGCAGAAATCGCTCAGCAGTGCGAAGCTGTCGGCGGCTGGCGCCACATTCGCGCGATTTGCTTATTCCATGCCTCTGGCCCTTGTCGGGCTGGTCGCGGCCCTTTGGACCGGGCAATCGCTGCCGCCGCTGACTGCGCCATTCTGGCTTTATGTTGTTATTGGCGGTACGGCGCAGATCTTGGCAACAGTGTGCGTCGTCGCATTGTTCAAGCAGCGTAACTTTGCCGTTGGAATCACGTTCAAGAAGACCGAGGTGATCCAGACCGCAATCGTCGGGTTCGTCGTTCTGGGCGACAGTGTATCGACCGGTGCGCTCGGGGCGATCATACTTGGTTTGGTGGCAGTGCTGTTGCTGTCGAAAACGCCGGGTGGTGATGGGAAATGGTGGCGGAATCTGACCAACCGCGCATCGCAACTGGGCTTGGGCTCGGGCGTATTGTTTGCGTTTTCCGCAGTCAGCTATCGGGGTGCGTCGCTGCAATTGGGTGATCTGGAGGCGTGGTTTCGGGCACTGGTCACGCTTGCGGCTGTCGTGACGTTCCAGTTTCTCAGCATGGCTTTGTGGCTCATGTGGCGTGACCGGGACGAGTTGCGTGCGGTGTGGGACACACGCAGTACCGGCGTTTTTGTGGGGCTGACAAGCCTGGGCGGCTCGTTCTGCTGGTTTCTGGCATTCACCCTGCAGAACGCGGCCTATGTCAAAGCGTTGGGGCAGGTGGAACTGATCCTGAGCCTGCTCGCTTCGATCCTGTTTTTCCGCGAGACCATCACCCGGCGAGAGATTGCCGGGATGTCATTGCTGGGAATTTCGATTTTGGCGCTGGTGCTGACAATCTAGCCAGCACGACGTTCTTCAAAGCTGAGCGCGATAAAACTGGGCAAGTGATCGCCCATGCCGACGACCGCAGGGCCGCTTTCTTCGCGACGGCCACGCCCCTTTGGTTCCCGATCCTTTTTGGGCTCCCGGTCCTTTTTACTCTCACCCTTTTTACTGTCCGCAGATTTGGACCTTTTCTCAGGCGAGGGTTTCTCGGCCTTGGGCTCTTCCTTGACCGGGTTTTCGATGCGCGGAATCTCTTTCTGGATCAGTTTTTCGATCGCGTCCAAAGCCTTCTCATCGCGGCCCGAACAGATCGTGACAGCCTTACCTTCGCGCCCTGCACGACCCGTGCGTCCAATGCGATGCACGTAGTCCTCGGCATGGCCCGGCACGTCGAAGTTGAACACATGGCTGACCGAGGGAATATCCAGTCCGCGTGCGGCCACATCCGAGGCGACCAGCAAGCGCAGAGTTCCATCGCGGAACCCGTCCAGCGTTTTCGTCCGCCGCGATTGGTCCAGATCACCGTGAATTGCGGCGGCGTTGTAGCCGTATTTCTTCAGCGACTTGGCGCAGATGTCCACGTCCGTCTTGCGGTTGCAGAAGATGATGGCGTTGGTGCATTTGTCACCCTCGGCATCGATCAACGCGCGCAGAACCTTGCGTTTTGCACTGGCCTCGCGGTCGCGGCGCCCGCCTTTGAAGATGACGACGCCCTGTTCGATTGTCTCGGAGGCGGTGGCCTGACGGGCAACTTCGATCCGGGCAGGGGCAGAGAGGAAGGTGTCGGTTATCCGCTCGATCTCAGACGCCATTGTGGCCGAGAAGAAGAGGGTCTGGCGGGTGAAGGGCGTCAGCGAGAAGATGCGTTCGATATCGGGAATAAAACCCATATCAAGCATCCGGTCGGCTTCGTCCACGACCATGATCTGCACACCGGTCAACAGCAGCTTGCCGCGCTCGAAATGGTCCAGCAGACGGCCTGGAGTGGCGATCAGCACGTCAACGCCACGGTCGATCAGGGCGTCCTGTTCCTTGAAGCTGACACCGCCGATCAACAGCGCTTTGGTCAGTTTCACATTTTTGGCGTATGTGTCGAAATTCTCGGCCACCTGCGCGGCCAGTTCCCGCGTTGGGCACAACACCAGAGAGCGCGGCATCCGCGCGCGGGCACGTCCCCGGGCCAGCAATGTGATCATCGGCAGGGTAAAGCTGGCGGTTTTGCCGGTTCCGGTCTGGGCGATGCCCAGAACATCACGACCCTCAAGCGCCGGTGGGATGGCGCCTTCCTGGATCGGGGTCGGAGTTTCATAGCCAGCTTCCTCAATGGCTTTGAGGACCTTCGGGTTCAGGTTCAATTCGTTGAATTTTGTCATGTATGTCCGGTTTTTGCGGACACTTGACCTGGCCCGCGCGTCTGTATCATGCCGGGCCCGGATGGCCATGCGCACCATGCGCGTTTCGGCTGAACGCGGACATAACAAAAACGTAGGACAGGGTCAAATGAACTCGCGTTAACCTGAGGCACACCGCATGAAGGCGGGATTCTGTGCAACAATTCAGAGGGTTCCGGGGAAGTGTTTCGAAACTATTCGCTCCAAATCCAGTGGTCTGTAGAGGATTTGGGCGTTTTCCTGCAAACGTTGGCGCGCATCTGGGGCACCTCCGCTGATCTCATCATAAAATGCGCGCAATCCGTCCAGGCCTTCTTCGGCCTCGATCCAACTAAGTAGTTCGTGTTTGTTCAAGCCACCACGCTCACGCGGGACATTGGGGCTGAGGCCCGGTTTGTACGAGCCGTGCGCCATGCGGAACCGATAATGGACCAGCCAATGCTCCCACGTCGGAGCGTGCCTGTGGCATAGCTCGATCTCGGGGATCTCGGTGTTTGTGACCAGCGGTTGATTGTTCTGAAACAGGCTGTGAATGCGGTCGCTGATGTTTGGCAGGCCAGAGCGCACAAACAGTTTTCCGCGCGTGTGGCTGAGGAAGCCTCCGGTGAGAAAAGGGCCGAAATTCGGATAGAGCGTTTCGATCAGCGCGTGTCGGTCCGGGCCTTTGGGAATATAGGCTTTGTAGAGGTCTTCCTCACCGGCCATCGCCTCGATCGGGCGCATGCGCACTGCTGGAATGTCCAGGTCGATTGCGTGCAACAGCTCAGCGATGGGGGCTGAGGACCAAAGGAACTCATCGACATCTATGTGAGTCAGCCAATCCATATTGGTGCGGCGATAGACGTAGGTCGCGTTTGCAGATTGGCGCTGCTGATGCGTATCCGGCCTTTCGCGATTTCTGCTTTGCCAGAAGGCCTGATCGCAGACCCAAAGCGCGACCCTGGGGTGGTTCTTCAACGCGCGTTCGGCCTGAGGATTAGGCTCGTCCAGATGCAGATAGAGGCGCGAAGCATCCAGCTCCAGGTGGTAGGCAGCGAACCGAAGAATTTCCTCGGCTGGCGCGCGGATCGTGGATACTACGCCCCATGTCGGTCGATCTTGCGCCATATGCTGCCTTTGGTTTCCTTCCATTGGGCCGGAAAGCGGCTTAAGTCATCATCTCTTTCGTCGCGGTCAGGTTCAGCTCGGGGTAATCGCGGACGACGCGGTCGATGTCCCATTGCAGGCGCGTCAAATAGACGATGTCGCCGTCATGATCGTGGGCGATATGCTGTTTGTTGGCGTTGACGAATTTGTCAACCTCGGCCTTGTCACCGCTGACCCAGCGGGCGCTGGTGAATTGGGAGGCTTCGAACCGCACGGGCAAGCCATATTCCATCTCGATCCGGCTGGCGAGCACTTCGAATTGCAGGGCGCCCACGACGCCCACGATAAAGCCCGAGCCGATAGAGGGTTTGAACACTTTGGCCGCGCCTTCCTCGGCAAATTGCATCAGGGCCTTTTCCAGATGCTTTGCTTTCATCGGATCGCCCGCGCGGACGCCCTGCAGCAGTTCCGGCGCGAAGGAAGGGATGCCGGTCACGCGCAGCGCTTCGCCCTCGGTCAGGGTATCGCCGATACGCAGCTGGCCGTGGTTCGGGATGCCGATGATGTCTCCGGCCCAGGCCTCGTCGGCCAGTTCCCGGTCAGATGCGAGGAACAGAACAGGGTTCGAAATCGCCATCGGCTTTTTGGACCGCACATGCGTAAGTTTCATGCCGCGCTTGAAGTGGCCGGACGCCATACGGACAAAGGCCACCCTGTCACGGTGCTTGGGGTCCATATTGGCCTGCACCTTGAAGACAAAGCCTGCCACTTTCTTTTCGTCCGGCGCGATCTGCCGCGGCTGTGCAGACTGAACCTGCGGTTGAGGACCGTAAGCACCGATGCCCTCCATCAGTTCTTTCACGCCGAACGAGTTAATCGCCGAGCCGAACCAGATCGGGGTCATATGCCCCTCAAGCACCGCTTGCGGGTCGAGCTTGGGCAGCAGTTCGCGCGCCATCTCGACCTCTTCCAGCAGCTTGTCCAGAAGATGCGCGGGCACGTGCTCGGCCAGCTTGGGGTCGTCCAGCCCGTTGATCTCAACGCTCTCGGCCACCTTGTTTCGGTCGGCGCGGTCCATCAGTTCCAACCGGTCGCGCAGCATGTCATAGCAACCGATGAAATCCCGACCGACACCAATCGGCCAGGCTGCGGGTGTCACGTCAATGGCCAGCATTTCCTGAATTTCGTCGATGATCTCGAACGTATCGCGGCTTTCGCGGTCCATCTTGTTACAGAAGGTCAGGATCGGCAGATCGCGCAGGCGGCAAACCTCGAACAATTTCTGCGTCTGGCTTTCCACACCTTTCGCGCCGTCGATCACCATCACCGCCGCGTCCACCGCGGTCAGGGTGCGATAGGTATCCTCGGAGAAATCCGAGTGGCCGGGCGTATCCACCAGATTGAACCGGAAGTTGTCATAGTCGAACGACATCGCCGAGGCGGAAACCGAGATACCCCGATCCTTCTCCATCTGCATGAAGTCGGAACGTGTGCGCCGTGCTTCACCCTTTGCGCGCACCTGACCGGCCATCTGAATGGCACCCCCATAAAGAAGGAACTTTTCGGTCAGCGTCGTCTTGCCCGCATCCGGGTGCGAGATGATGGCGAATGTCCGGCGCCGGGCAATCTCGGGCGGCAAGGTGGGTTGGTTCGAGGTATCAAGCATGAGCGCGCGTATAGGCGGGGAATCCAGCCGAGGCAAGACAAAGGGGCTGTTCCGAATCGCGTCTCTGTGGCAATAAGAACATATAGTGAACAAAATTCGGAGTGGATCAATGGATTTGAAAGAAATCGCCGAAGAGTTGGTGGCGGGTTGCCGTGAAAACCGGGCCAAGGCCAATCTGGACAAGCTATATGCAGCAGATGCCGTCTCGGTCGAAGCTGCGGATATGCAGGGCATGGGGCGCGAAGCGCACGGTCTGGACGCAATCCGCGGCAAGCATGACTGGTGGGAAAACTCCACCGAAGTTACCGGAGGCACGGTCAGCGATCCTTTCATGCACGGAGACGACCGGTTCGCCGTGATCTTCGAAGTGCAGGGTACGATGAAGGAAAGCGGCGAGAGTTTCGACATGCGCGAAGTGGGGGTTTATCACGTCGCAGACGGCAAGATCGTGCGCGAGGAATTTTTCTACTGATTGCCAGACATTTCCATGGAACCCATTCTGGCGTTCTTGGATGCGCCGGTGCTAGATGTGGGCACAGTGTTTACAGGGAGGGTCGGAATGGATCTGGGAATTCGCGGCAAACGCGCGTTGGTTTGTGCCAGCAGCAAAGGTCTGGGTCTGGGTTGCGCCGAGGCCTTGGCCCAAGAAGGTGTTGATCTGGTCATGAATGCGCGCGGCGCCGAAGTATTGGAATCTGAGGCTGCGCGCCTGCGGTCCGAATACGATATTGATGTGCAGACGGTGGCCTGTGACGTGACTACGGCAGAGGGTCAGGATAAGGTCATAAATACGGCGCAGGATGTTGATATCCTTGTGACAAATGCCGGCGGACCTCCACCCGGAATGTGGTCGGATTGGGAGCGGGAGGATTTCATCAAGGCGCTGGATGCAAATATGCTGACCCCGATTGCGTTTATGAAAGCCCTGTTGCCGGGAATGATGGACAAAGGCTGGGGTCGCGTTGTCAATATCACCTCTCAGTCCGTCCGTGCACCAATCGCAGTGCTGGGGCTTTCGAACGCAGCGCGAACCGGGTTGACCGGATATGTCGCCGGAACGTCACGGCAGGTAGCGCCGCACGGTGTCACCATCAACAACCTATTGCCGGGAATCCACGCAACGGACCGGGCGATTTCCTTGGACAGCGGAGTGTCTGCCCAAAAGGGAATCTCTATGGACGAAGCGCGTGCGGAGCGCGAAGCCACGATCCCCGCGCGCCGCTATGGCACACGACAGGAATTCGGAGCGGCCTGCGCTTTTCTGTGTTCGCAACATGCGGGCTTTATCGTCGGGCAGAATATCCTGCTGGATGGCGGCGGTACCAATCTGACGATGTGAACATGGCGCAAGGGTTCTCTCTGAAAGATCAGTTGTTCAACGCGGAAAAAACTTGCTACCTCAGCGGTTTGTTCGCGAATATTGAGCCGGATTTTGATAGAGACTCCTTTGAATCTGCCGTGATGTCGCGATTGCCGACACTGGAACTGAAAGAGCGGATGTCATGGATTGCCGACTGCCTGCAGAAAGCTATTCCGGGCGAACTGCCAGTGGTTGCTCCAGTGATCCTGCAGGCATTACCGCCCCCGCTGGACCCGAGCAAAAACGACGACG
Source organism: Ruegeria sp. HKCCD9138 (assembly GCF_057220975.1). Lineage (NCBI taxonomy): Bacteria > Pseudomonadati > Pseudomonadota > Alphaproteobacteria > Rhodobacterales > Roseobacteraceae > Ruegeria > Ruegeria sp. HKCCD9138. The sequence continues at coordinate 33,162 of NZ_JBWVAZ010000007.1, forward strand.
ACTTCGGTGATTTCATCTTTGCGCCGCTTGGCGAGTGGGTCGTGTCCGTTGGCCTGAACCATCCGGAGCTGGCGCTGGATGTATTCGAAGAACTGACCCAGAGGTTCTCGATGGAGTGGGCGATCCGTCCGTTCCTGAACACCCATCCGGATCTGGTCATGCAGCGGATGGAGGATTGGTGTGGTCACTCCAGCTATCACGTGCGACGTCTGGTCAGCGAGGGAACGCGCCCTCGGTTGCCTTGGGGGCAGGCCGTGGGGCTTGACCTGACAGATCCGTTGCCGTTACTGGACCGTTTGCATGGCGACGACACGCGATATGTCACCCGTTCGGTCGCAAATCACCTGAACGACATAACCAAGAAAGCCCCGGATGTGGTGTTGGATCGGTTGCACCTCTGGCGGGACGCTGGGCGCCAGAACGATGATGAGCTTCAGTGGATGACCGCCCATGCCTTGCGGGGACTGGTGAAATCGGGCCATCCAGACGCGATGAAGGTGCTGGGCTATGACCCGGACGCCGAACTGGTGGCGGATATTCAGGTGAATGGAGAGGCCAAGATCGGCGGTGCGCTTGTGTTTGACATCGCGTTGAAGGGCAGCGGAGAGCAACCTGTGCTTGTGGATTATATCATTCATTTTCAACGCCCTGGTGGAAAAATTTCACCTAAAGTGCACAAACTGAAACAAACCGCATTGAAGAACGGCGCACTGATGCTGAGCAAACGCCACAAGCTGAAAGGTGATGCCACTACGTTCAAGTTGATACCCGGCCCGCACCGGTTGGAGGTTCAGGTCAACGGGCGCGTGCGCGCCGGTGTCGATTTTGAATTGGTGGGCTGAAGCAGGCAAAACTCCTCACGCTTGCGTCAGGTTTGTTTGCGCGGGATTGCTCTGGCATTGCCGCGGCGCTAGTTGCGTTGTGACAATGGACAGGGGAACAAGCCGATGAAGCATGAAGCTGTGCAGAACTACTATGGCGAGGTGTTGCAGGGCAGCGCGGACTTGCAGACAAACGCCTGCTGTACACCGGATGACATGCCGGATCACTTAAAGCAGATTCTGGCGCAAATTCATGATGATGTGTTGACACGTTACTATGGCTGCGGTCTGATCGCTCCGCTGGATCTGGAGGGGATGCACATCCTTGATCTGGGCTGCGGCGCGGGGCGGGACGTATTTGCGCTGTCGGCCATGGTCGGTGAAACCGGCCGTGTCGTGGGCGTGGACATGACGCCCGAGCAACTGGACGTTGCTCGCAGGCATCGGGACTATCATGCGCAGGCATTTGGTCATTCGGCCAGCAATGTCGAATTCCACGACGGCTACATCGAAAAGTTGGACGAGTTGGACCTGCAACCCGGCTCCTTCGATATCATAGTGTCGAATTGCGTGATCAACCTCGCCACAGATAAGGCCGCCGTGCTGGAGGGTGCGCATCGATTGCTGAAGGATGGCGGAGAGATGTATTTCTCGGACGTCTATGCAGATCGTCGCATACCGCGCGCCATGGCGGAAGATGAAGTGCTGTATGGCGAGTGCCTGTCGGGTGCCCTGTATTGGAACGATTTCCTTTCGATGGCACGCACCGCAGGGTTTGGCGATCCGCGCAGGGTCTCGCATCGTTCGCTGACCATTGAAAACCCTGTTCTGGAACAGCGGGTTGCACCGCTGAACTTCATTTCAGCCACCTACAGGTTGTTCAAGTTGCCCGCGTTGGAACCAGCTTGCGAGGACTATGGTCAGGCGGTGATCTACAAGGGTACGATTCCACACGCACCACATGAGTTTGTTCTGGACGATCATCACGCCATCCGGACGGGCAAAGTCTTTCCTGTTTGTGGCAACACATGGATGATGTTGCAAAACACGCGTTTTGCCCGGCATTTCGACTTCATCGGTGATTTCTCGACTCATTACGGAATTTTCGAAGGCTGCGGCGGGGATAGTCCGTTTGTGGAACGGGGTGAGGTCGCCTCGGCCAACTGCTGCTGACGCCTTGCGTCCAGCGGGCGGGGTTGCTATCCCCGCCCAAGCCCGATGGAATTGATCGGGTAAGGCAATGGGGTCCATCGGTGACAGGCAACGCAACGCCTCCGCGGCTTGAAATTCGCAATCTTGTCGCTCGATTCGAAGGGCGCGCCGTTGTGGATGATGTCTCGCTGACAGTGCAGGCGGGGCAGGTCACCTGCCTGCTGGGGCCTTCGGGCTGCGGAAAGTCCACTACATTGCGGATGATTGCCGGCGTCGAGATGCAGAGCTCGGGCGAGATCTACGTCGACGGTAAACTGGTCTGTGACACCGTCTTTCGCGTTCCGCCCGAACGGCGCGAGATCGGTTTGATGTTTCAGGATTTCGCCCTGTTCCCGCATCTGAGCGTTGCTGACAACGTCGCCTTCGGTCTGAAAGGCGGCAAGGACCAGAAACGCGCCCGCGTTGAGGAACTGCTGACCAAGGTTGACCTGATGCGGTTCATCGACGGATTTCCGCATCAATTGTCGGGGGGTGAACAACAGCGCGTTGCGCTGGCCCGCGCGCTGGCTCCGCGACCGCGGATCATGCTGATGGACGAGCCGTTCTCGGGTCTCGATAACCGTTTGCGTGACGGAATTCGCGACGAAACGTTGGCCATTCTCAAGGAAGAAGATGCCGCGGTCCTGCTGGTCACACATGAACCAGAAGAGGCGATGCGCATGGCGGATGAGATTGCCCTGATGCGACGTGGCAAGATCGTGCAGCAAGGTGCGCCATATAACGTTTACACCCGACCAGTGGATAAGGCAGCGGTTTCATTCTTTAGTGATATCAATGTTTTGCCTGCGCAAGTTAACGGCGCGCTTGCGCAGACGCCGTTTGGACAGTTTTTGGCGCCCGGATATCCGGATGGAACGGATGTCGAAATTGTTTTTCGCCCACAACATGTGCGGCTGGATTTTGACCGCAACGGCAAGGGGCCGTCGCCGACGGCCACCGACGGCGTCGCAGCGCGCGGCGTAGTGGAACGGGCACGTTTTCTGGGCAACGAGAGTCTTGTCGAGTTCCGGATGGATTATGATTGTTCGATCCTGAGGGCGACCGTTCCCAACGTCTTCGTGCCGAAACCGGGCCGGGTCATGTGGCTGACCATTCGCCGCGACAAGTGTTTCGTCTTCCCCACCTGACACCCGGTAAACGCAGTTTCTGGCTAAGTGGTGCGCGAATGCCTCAGATTGCGTGCGCCCTTTGCTTGCCGCAACGCGGGGGCGGGTCTATCAAGGGCGAAAGGCAGGGGTGGATCGGGCATGCGAATTCTTCTGACAAACGATGACGGTATCAATGCGCCGGGGCTGATCGCGCTCGAGGCGATCGCCAAGGATCTGGCGGGGCCGGGTGGTGAAGTCTGGGTTGTGGCGCCGGCCTTTGAACAGTCGGGCGTCGGTCACTGTATCAGCTATACGCACCCTATGATGCTGGCGAAGCTGGGCGAGCGCCGGTTTGCAGCCGAAGGTTCACCCGCCGATTGCGTGCTGGCGGGGCTGCATGACGTGATGAAAGACGCACGTCCGGATCTGGTATTGTCGGGCGTGAACCGTGGTAACAATTCTGCCGAAAATGCGCTGTATTCCGGCACCTTGGGGGGCGCAATGGAAGCAGCATTGCAAGGCGTGCCGGCCATCGCCCTGTCGCAGTATTTCGGGCCTCGGAACCTAGGTTTGGACGACCCGTTTGAGACGGCAACCCGGTTTGGCGCTGACTTGATACGCCGTATTCTGGACGCAACTCCGGAGGAGCAGGTAGATTATCGCCTGTTCTACAATGTCAACTTCCCGCCCGTCCCGGCGGACGAGGTGCTGGGGACCCGTGTAGCGCCACAGGGTTATCGCCGTGATACCCATTTTGGGGTCGAGCCGCACAGCTCGCCCTCGGGTCGGCGGTTTTTATGGATCAAGGGCGGATATCAGCACAATCCGACCGCGCCGGGCACCGATGCGGCGGTCAATCTGGAAGGCTATATTTCGGTCACGCCGATGCGGGCCGACCTGACGGCGCATGATGCGCTTGAGGCAATGAAGATGATCGAATGACGGGACTGACTCCAGAAAAAACCATGCAGTTCCTGTTCGCACTGCGGTCGCGCGGTGTGACGGATGCGCGCGTGTTGGCTGCGATGGAGCAGGTCGACCGTGGCTTCTTCGTCAGGGGCTTGTTTGCAGAACGCGCCTATGAGGATACGCCGCTGCCGATTGCCTGCGGGCAAACGATCAGCCAACCGTCGGTCGTGGGGTTGATGACCCAGGCGTTGCAGGTCCGGGCGCGGGACACCGTTTTGGAAATCGGAACCGGGTCCGGCTACCAGGCGGCGATCCTGTCGAAGCTGGCACGGCGGGTTTACACGGTGGAACGCCACAAACGGCTGGTGCAGGAAACCAGTCAGCTGTTTCGTGACCTCGGATTGACCAATGTGACCTCGATGTTGTCGGATGGGTCCTTTGGCTTGCCCGAGCAGGCCCCGTTTGATCGGATAATTGTGACGGCGGCTGCCGAAGATCCTCCGGGCCCGCTCTTGGCGCAGCTGAAAATCGGCGGTATCATGGTGTTGCCTGTAGGCCAGTCCGATGCGGTGCAGACCCTGATCCGGGTCACGCGCACCGAGACAGGTCTGGACTACGACGAATTGTTACCTGTTCGGTTCGTGCCTCTGTTAGAGGGGCTCGGGAAGGATGGGGCTTAAACGGATTTGCAGGATGCGCCAGAACCCCGGACAACAGGGGCGGGTGTTGAGGACAGTAGAATGAGAGCAGTTTCCAATTCAGCCATGCGCCGCTGTATGACAGCCGTTGCCGCGCTTGTGGTTCTGGCGGGGTGCGAAGGCCCGTTTGATTATGATCTTCGCGGCAATGTCGGTGGCTTCTCCACAACAGACGCCGTTCAGTCAGCTACCGCAAGCCGACCAGCGCCCGATGCGCGCGGGGTGATCACCTATCCGAATTATCAGGTCGTGGTTGCACGGCGAGGTGACACTGTCGGCGACGTTGCAGCCCGCGTGGGCCTGCCTGTGGTCGAGCTGGCCCGGTTCAACGGGTTGCAACCCAATGACTCGCTGCGCGACGGAGAGGTTCTGGCATTGCCACGTTCGGTCGGCGCCGCCGCCGGTAGCGTGGATATTGCCACAATCGCAGGAACAGCGATCGACGAAGCGCCGGATACGGGTTCGGTCCAGACGACCACGCTACAGCCAGCGCAACCTTCAGCAGCGCCGACACCGGCACCGGTCGCTTCGGGCCCCGAACCGATCCGCCACAAGGTCAAGCGGGGCGAGACTGCCTATACAATCTCGCGCCTGTATCAGGTCTCGGTCGAGTCGCTTGCAGAATGGAATGGGTTGGGCTCGGATTTCACCGTGCGTGAAGATCAGTACTTGCTGATCCCGGTCAAGAACCAGCCCGCACCGAAACCTGCCAGCGCAGCTACGCCCGCGGCGGCCACGAACGTGACGGAACCGGGGCAGGGATCTCCGACTCCTACGCCGCCAAGTGCAACTCAGCCCTTGCCGGATGAGAAGATCGAACCGGCGGCTGAGGCGCCGGACGTGACGGCAGAGGCGCCGACCAACAGCGGGACATCGGCCTTGGCTTTCCCCGTATCGGGGCGGATCATTCGCACCTATGACAAGGGCAAGAACGAAGGCATCGACATCGCAGCCGCACCCGGAACACCGGTCAAGGCAGCGGAGGCCGGAACAGTAGCAGCGATCACCGCCGATGCGGATCAGGTGCCGATCATCGTGGTCAAGCACAATAATGACCTGCTGACCGTCTATGCCAATGTCGACGACATCAAGGTCAAAAAGGGTACCCGGGTGCGGCGGGGGCAGAACATTGCTGCGCTGCGGGGTGGCGACAACGCCTATGTTCATTTCGAAGTGCGCAAAGGGTTCGAATCGGTCGATCCTGAGCCCTACCTGAAGTGAGGTGGAATGGCCCGTTCCGGGCCATGCCTCCGGCGGGGATATTTTTGGCCAGATGAAGGGCGGATCAGGCGTGTGGGTCGTAGTCGCTCAGACGTTTGCCGGGTTCGTCGGTGAAAAGTTCCGGCAGCGGAGTGACCGTTTCGATCAGGTCTATGCGGAAGACGCGGAAGGCGTCACGCTGCTCGCACCAGGCGGTCAGGGTCCAGACGCGCCCCCAGTATTCCATGTGTAATGGGCGAATGACGCGATCTGTCAGCACGCCATCAATGCGTCGGTAGGACAAGCGCAGCTTCTGTCGGGATTTGATCGCCGCGCGGATTGGGGCCATGTGGGCCAGCCCGCGCGCGGCGTCGGCAAAGGGATAGACGGCGAATTTCCACGCATCGGCCTCGGCCACGACCTGCGTCGGCAACACAGCGTCGATTTTTTCGGCCAGCGACTCGGCAGCGGCCTTGAGGTCGGCATCGGCGGCCTCGGCCACAATTGCCATGCCGAGGTTCAGCGCTTCGAGCTCGGCAGGGGTCAGGTTCAGTGGGGGCAGGGTGATCTGCTCGCGCACCATGTAACCCACGCCGCGTTCACCTTCGACCGGAACACCAGACGCCACCAGGGTATCCATGTCGCGATAGATCGTGCGGACCGAAACCTCGAGCCGGTCCGCGATGTCCTGCGCGCGGTGCAGTTTGCCGTCGCGCAGGATCTGGATAACATCGAACAGCCGGTCAGTGCGGCGCATGGGATATCCTGTTTGTCATGACGCTCCTATGGTCCAATGGATCGCATCGTGTCGCATGGTTACTGTATCGGGTGCGATTGCGGCCATCACGGCGGGGGCGAATTCCTGCTTCGGGAATGCGGTTGCGGCAGCCTGTGCACTGTCCATGTCCGCCCAGATGACCGTGTCGGTCCAAAGCCCGTCCTCACCTGAACTGAGGCGCCGGAAGACAAAGCCCTGAGCATTTCGAACAAAGGCTTCTGTGCCCTTCATGATGTTCACGAAATCCTCCTCAGTTACGTCGGCCGCAAGTTTGAAGGTTACGGTTTCTGCGATTTGTGTCATGTCACGCTCCTGTTTTGTTGAGACAGGGTCGTTATAGTGGCTAGCAACTGACATAAACCTGTCAGTTGAAAAAAGCGAGACCTGTTAAAATGCGCCGACCCATCAATTTTCGGTGTCAATTTGATCTGGGTCCCTTTTGGCAAACCGTATCCGGGCGTAAACACGGTCCCAGATCAAATTCTCGGCGCGCTGCGTCGTTGTACAAGGAGAAGAGACATGCTCAACAATATCGGCCTTCCCGGTCTTCTGCTGATCGCCGTTGTGGTTCTGGTGCTGTTTGGCCGTGGCAAGATCAGCTCACTGATGGGCGAAGTGGGCAAAGGCATCACTGCGTTCAAAAAAGGCGTCAAGGACGGCTCGGAAGAGATCGAACAGGACGCGTCCGAGCTGGCCAAGGACGTCACGCCCGAGTCTGACAAAGACAAGGTCTAATCGGCCATGTTTGATCTGGGCTGGACCGAGCTTCTGGTCATCGGCATCGTTGCGTTGATCGTGGTAGGCCCGAAGGACCTGCCAGTGCTGTTCCGCAATGTCGGTCGCTGGGTCGGCAAGGCGCGTGGTATGGCGCGCGAATTCAGCAATGCCATGAACGAAGCAGCGGACGAGGCCGGCGTGAACGAGATCAAGAAAGGTCTCAACGCGGCTACCAATCCTGTGAACACGGCGATGGATGGCGTGAAGCAGGCAGCGCAGGACATGGCCAAAAGCATGGACCCGACCAAGTTCGATCCTGACAGCGAAACCGGTAAACTGGCAGCCGAGCGGGCCGAACAGGCCAAGAAAATCCAGGCCTCGACCGCACGCGCCGCAGCCGAGCGCAAGGCCAGGGAAGCTGCTGAAGCGCTGGCCAAAGCCGAAGAAGCCGAAGCCGCGCTGAACAGTGAAGGCAAAACATGACGAAGACCGACGAAATAGAAGATTCCTCGGCCCCGTTGATCGAGCATTTGACGGAGCTGCGCACGCGGTTGATCCACAGCGTGGTGGCTTTTCTGATCGGAATGATCATCTGCTTTTCGGTCGCGACGCCGATTTTTAATTTCCTGACCAACCCGTTGTGTGAGGTTCTGACCGAACGGGGGCAGGATTGCGGGTTGATATTCATCTCGCCTCAGGAAGGTTTCTTTGTCGCCATCAAGGTCTCACTTCTGGGCGGCTTCATACTGGCCTTCCCCTACATCGGAATGCAGATGTGGCGGTTTGTTGCACCGGGTCTGTACCGTTCGGAAAAGAACGCGTTCTTGCCTTTCATGTTGGCTTCGCCCTTCATGTTCCTGTTGGGCGCCAGCTTTGCCTTTTATGTTGTGACGCCGCTGGCCTACGACTTCTTCCTAGGTTTCCAACAGTTCGGAACGGAAGGTGAGGCCGTCGTGGAGGGAGCCTCAACAGCACCGCTGAGCGTGGTGTTCCAGGGTTCGGCTCAGGAGTATCTGAACCTGACGATCAAGTTCATCGTGGCCTTTGGCCTTTGCTTCCAACTGCCGGTTCTTCTGACGCTCATGGGAAAAGCGGGCCTCGTCAGCGCCCAGGGCTTGGGCGAAGTGCGCAAGTACGCTGTGATCGGTATTCTGGTTCTGGCAGCGGTCGTGACGCCCCCGGATGTCATCACTCAGATCATCTTGTTCACGGTTGTGTACGGTCTCTACGAAGTTTCGATCTTCCTGGTCGCACGTGTCGAGAAGAAACGCGAAGAACAATTGCGGGCGGACGGCTACTATGACGACGAAGCCGAAACGGACGAAGAGATGGTGCATGAACACGACAACGGCAAGTAACCTGTAGAAAAAACTGGATCAGGCGCGCCAATTGGTGGTGCGCCTTTTTCTTTTCCGCCTCTTGTTGCGCGGGATGGAACATGGTTTGAACCCATCCAGACAAGACCGGAGACGCCGATGGACGATCAAGCCCTGAACCGAATCGCCGATGCGCTGGACCGCATGGCGCCCGCGCCTTTAGCTGCGCCGGATTTCAACGCAGCGCCGGCGTTTGTATGGCATGTTGACCCGGATCGGCTGGAACCGGTCACGCTTGTCAACCGGGTCGATCTGGACCTTCTGGTGGGCATCAACCGCTCGCGCGATACCCTGCTCGATAACACGCGCCGCTTTGCGGCCGGATACAAGGCCAACAACGCGCTTCTGTGGGGCGCGCGCGGGATGGGAAAGTCCAGCCTCGTCAAGGCGGTCCACGGCACGTTGCAAGCTGATCATCCGGACCTGAAGCTTGTGGAGTTACAGCGCGAGGACATGGCCTCGGTCGCGCGGCTTCTGAACCACCTGCGCGAAGCCCCGCACCGTTTCATTCTGTTCTGCGATGACCTGTCATTCAGCCACGACGACCAGCACTACAAGTCGCTCAAGGCAGTGCTGGATGGTGGTATCGAAGGGCGGCCTGAAAACGTCGTTTTCTACGCCACGTCGAACCGCCGCCATTTAATGCCGCGCGACATGATCGAGAATGAACGCTCCAGCGCCATCAACCCGTCCGAGGCGGTAGAAGAGAAGGTCTCGCTGTCGGACCGCTTCGGTCTGTGGCTGGGCTTCCATCCCTGCGACCAGAACGAATACCTGGCGATGATCGATCGCTATTGCGCGGCCTATGGCGTCAGCGTCGATGCGGAAACCCTGCGCGCCGAGGCTATCGAGTGGCAGGCCACACGCGGTGCGCGCTCGGGCCGGGTGGCCTGGCAGTTTTTTGTCGACCTGGCTGGCCGAAACGGCGTTCACATCGCCTGATCCGCCGCTTCATCTGGCCAAAAATATCCCCGCCGGAGGCATGGCCCGCAGGGCCATCCTCTTTCACAACGTCGAAATAATGCGCTTTGCCTCATCATCCGGGCTGGTCAAGGCCTCCCGATCCTCACCGGGGTGGAACCGAGCCCTGACAGCTGTGGGCATCGGCGCCGGCTCGACGATGGACACACGCGGGCCAGTACGTTCCGTCTCGGCCGCCCAGCTTCGCGCCAGCGCCATCTGTGCGGCCTTGGTTGCGCCATAGATGCCATAGAACTTCTCTCCCGCTTTGGGATCGTCAAAGAACACGGCGTGGCCGGAGTCTCCCAATAGAGGAGCGATATAAGGGATCAGCACGGAGGTTGCGGTCGCGTTGGTGTTGATCGCCTTGGTCCACTCCTTGGGATCGACGAAATGCGCGGGCGTCAGAGCCGAGGTGTGAACGGCCGTGTGCAACCAAAGATCCACTTTGCCCCAGCGATCGTGAATTCCGCGGCACAGTGTTGCCATGGCGTTCGGATCGGCAATGTCCATTGGTGCCAGTGTAGCCGAACCACCTTTGGCTTTAATGCGATCGTCCAGCTCTTCCAGCCCGCCTGTGGTGCGGGCGACGGCGACGATGTGGTAGTCGGGGGCCAGCGCTTCGGCCAGAGCAGCACCCAACCCGCGTGAAGCCCCGGTAATGAGGGCGATTTTGGTCTGATCGGTCATAAGTGCGGTTTGAACGCCCATGCGCGGGGCGTCAAGACTGGATCAGCTACCAGGTATGCTCATGCGCTTGGTCTGGCCGCTTTGTCGCAGCACGATACCGTCTTCATCGATGGCAACCACTGTCCCCGAGGCTACACGGCTGCCCAGTTTCACCTTCTTGATACGGCCCGAGGACAAACGCATCAGGGCCTGCATCTCTGCCTTGGGGCCAAAGACGCCCAATAGAGAGACTGAGTTCTTTTTCAGCGCTCCCTTCTGGGTCGCTGTGACTTTGACCGTAGCGTTTGGCATTCTTTGCGGTCCGGGAAATTCCCGGACCCCTTTTGGTGAGTGATTTGAGCCCGTCGGGTATCAAAGTGACGAGGGGAACAAAAGCTCACACGGCATGGCACGAAAGACCACGCGGAGGCGGTTTTGGAGAAACCTTTGCAATTACGGCAGGTTCATCGAAGGGTTGTGGGCGGATTTTCACCGGGCGCCGCTGGATGCACTCGCCAACGCAGTGTTGTCACACTCACAAACAATTCTGGGTAGTGCCGAGCTGATTCGCGAAAGGCGCGAAACGTTCGCCGAAGCGCTTATCCTGAGGCCAGCTTGGCGGCGTTCCATGACCCGCCCGGTACCTGCATATCTTCCCGCTTTTTGCTGACGCGGCTGCTGTTCTCCAGGCTGTCCAGATAGTTTTCGCTGACGCTGCCGGTGATGTAGTTGCCGTCAAAGCAGGAACAGTCAAACGCCTCGATCTCAGGGTTGCCTTCCTTGGCGGCCCAGATCAGATCGTCAAGGTTCTGATAAAACAGTGCATCCGCGCCCAGTTCCTCGCGGATTTCTTCGATCTCTTTGCCGTTGGCGATCAGTTCATGCTTGGTGGGCATATCGATGCCATAGACATTGGGGTATTTCACCGGCGGTGAGGCGCTGGCGACATAAACCTTTTTCGCACCTGCTTCACGACACATCTGCACGATCTTCTTGATCGTATTGCCGCGCACGATCGAATCGTCGATCAGCAGGACATTGTGGCCTTCGAACTCCAGCGGAACCGCGTTCAGTTTGCGGCGAACGGATTTCTGCCGCTCGGCCTGACCGGGCATGATGAAAGTCCGCCCGACATAGCGGTTCTTGACCAGACCTTCACGGTAGGGAATGCCGGTGATCTTGGCCGCCTCAAGCGCCACCGGGCGGGCGCTGTCGGGAACGGGGATGATCCGGTCGATGTCCAGCCCCGATTCCTGTATCTGTTTGGCCAGTGTCTGACCCATGCGCATCTGAGTTTTGTAGACCGACACGCCATCCAGCAGCGAATCCGGGCGCGCCAGGTAGACATACTCGAAAATGCAGGGGGTCAGTTGGCCTTCGACCGCCTGGAACTCGTGCATTTTGCCGTCCAGATCGATCAGGATCGCCTCGCCGGGGCGCAGGTCGCGCATCTTGTCAAACCCGTTGATACCAAAGGCCACGTCTTCCGAGGCAAAGGCATAATCGTCGCCTTCACCTTCGATCGCGCGCTTGGCGACGGACAAGGGACGGATGCCGTAAGGGTCGCGGAAAGCCAGCATGCCGACACCGGCCACCAGACAGATCACCGAATAGGCACCCTGAACACGTTCCATCGTCATTTTCACACCGGCAAAAATGTTGCGGATTGGGTCAGAATTGCCGTTCACCTTGATCGCGTCTGCCACTTTGTCGGCCAGCACATTCAACAGAATTTCCGAATCCGAGGTGGTTCGAAGGTGACGGCTGTATTTGCCGGTGACCTTCTCGCGCTGTTCGGCGGTATTGGTGATATTGCCGTTATGCACAAGATAGATGCCATACGGGGCATTCACGAAAAACGGCTGCGCCTCGGCCGCGCTGAGTGATCCGGCGGTGGGATAGCGGACATGACCGATGCCGACCTGACCCAGAAGCACCTCGGCATCCTGTGCGGTGAACACATCCTTGACCAGACCATTTGCCTTCTTCTCGCGGAAGAACTCTCCGTTATAGGTCACGATGCCCGAAGCGTCCTGACCCCGGTGCTGCAACATCAGCAGCCCGTCATAGATCTCCGCAAACACATCATGTGTCCGGCTTGCGATTCCCAAAATCCCACACATGTACGGGGCTCCAATATTCTATGACGTTTTGGCGTGAGGTTTGACCGACGAGCGGTTCCGGTTGCCCGGCATCCTCAGGGCAATGTGCCCGGGTGCTGCTGTTCCTGGTGCCAGAGTGGCGGTCATCATTGCGGCGCAGGCGCATGAGAACAGAAAGAACAAGATCGGCAGCTCCGATTCCGTGGCGGTTTGGCCTTCACATAATGGCAAATCGCGCGCCTGTCATCAAAGGATCACATTTACCTTTTGACGCAGGCAAAAAACGGGCACGAGGGTTGGAATTGATGACAAGGCCGCCCGCGTGTGGTGTCATGGCCGGAATGGTGGCTGATCGTCCACCGTAGCGTAGCGAGTGGAAAACAGCCATGTGGGAACACAAGCCCAACACCCCAAAAGAACCCCCGGCCAAACGCCGATGCCATCGGTGCCGCGGGGCAGGGCGGGCATCGTGTGAAATCTGCAAAGGCGCCGGGGAAGTCGTCAAGAGCAGGGATATTTACGGTAAACCGGTTTCCAGCCGCTGCGACGGTTGTTTTGGACTGAAAACCATTCGTTGCACGGTTTGCGGAGGAGAGGGGTTTGTCTGAACGCTCCGGTCCCCGTTAAAGCAAAAGCCCGGGCAATGCCGGGCTTTCGAATGGCTCTGAAAAGGTCGCGGTCTCAACCTTGCGAGTCGTCCTGAGACTCCTCGTTTGTGGTGTCCGGCGTCGTGGCGTCCGGCGCATTGTCAGCGGTGCACGAGGCGACCAGTTCTTCGTACTGAGCGGTAATCCAGCCCAAAGCGGCCTCGGGGTTTTGCTCTTCGATTTTGTTGCTGAACTGTTCGAACACTTTGGCCGAACGGCTTTCGTCAACGATTGTGTAAGACTGCCCGGTCATCACGGTGTCGTAGACAAAGAAGGCGATGGCCACCAGAAGGATGCCGCGGGCAACGCCAAAGAAGAACCCCAGGGCTTGGTCCAACCCGCCAATGGCAGAGCGCTGCACCAGCGATGAGAAGAGCGGGGTAAAGATGCTGACCACGATAAGTGCTACGGCAAACACGGCGGCAAAGCCGGTGATCACGGACAATTCACAGCTGTCGCGCAGGAATTCGCCAACCACCGGGACTTCTTTGACCAGTGGAACGACCTGGGGTGCGAAGATAAAGGCCAGAACGGCGGCTGCGACCCAGCCTGCGATGGCCAGAACCTCGCGCATGAAGCCGCGAGAGTAGGCGAGAATGCCCGACACCACGACGATCAGGGCAACGACCCCGTCAATAATTGTAAAACCTTCCATGGCCCTCGCCTGTTCGTTTCTGCCCCTCAGGGCGCGACTTTAACCTGCTCCGAAGGTTTCGCCAACAAACCCCACCAAATCAGAGGGTCGGGTGAGTGTCAGACCTGCCACAGTGCCGGTTTTGCCTCCGGCCGGAGCAATTGCCGCTGTGAAACCAAGTTTTTGCGCCTCTTTCAACCTGTTTTCGGTCTGCGGAGCCGGTCTAAGTGCCCCAGATAGCGAGATTTCTCCGAAAACGACCGTGTCGGCAGGCAGGGCGGTATCTTCGCGCGCGCTGAGCAGTGCTGCGGCAACCGCGAGGTCCGCAGCAGGCTCGCTGACCTTCAGGCCTCCGGCGACGTTCAGGTAGACATCGAGGCCCGCAAACGGGATGCCGCAACGCGCCTCGAGCACGGCGAGGATCATCGCCAGCCGTCCGCTGTCCCATCCCACGACCGTGCGGCGGGGTTGGGAATGGGGCGAGGGCGCGACAAGGGCCTGAAGCTCTACCAATACCGGGCGGGTGCCTTCGATGCCCGCGAATACCGCCGAGCCGGGGCTGGGTGTGCCGCGTTCCGACAGGAAGAGGGCGGACGGGTTCGTAACCTGTGCCAAGCCCTTGCCGGTCATCTCAAATACACCAATCTCGTCCGCCGGGCCAAAGCGGTTCTTGACCGCGCGCAAGATGCGGAACTGGTGGCCGCGCTCGCCCTCGAAATAAAGGACGGTATCGACCATATGCTCGACAACCCGTGGGCCGGCGATCTGGCCTTCCTTGGTGACATGGCCGACCATCACGATGGAAACGCCGTGCCGTTTGGCAAATGTCGTCAATTCGTGCGCGGCCGCACGGACCTGACTGACGGAACCCGGCGCGCTGTCGACATTGTCTGCCCACATGGTCTGGATCGAGTCGATGATGGCAAGACCGGGTTTTTCGGTTTCGAGCGTTGTCAGGATGTCGCGCAGGTTGGTTTCGGCGGCCAGTTGCACGGGGGCGTCTTCAAGCCCCAAGCGGCGGGCGCGCATTCGCACCTGCGCGCTGGCTTCCTCGCCCGAGACATAGATGGTTTTCACACCCGCGCGGGCAAACCGGGCTGCGGCCTGTAGCAGCAAGGTGGATTTGCCGATGCCGGGGTCTCCGCCAACCAGCAGGGCCGACGCCGGGACGAGACCACCGCCAAGCACGCGATCCAGTTCCTCGACCCCGCAAAGTGTACGCGGCGGGGGTGTCTCTTCGGTCGAAAGGTCTGTGAGCGTGAGGGATTTGCCCCGCTTACCACCCAGCGATTTTCTTGCCGGACCAGCAGAAAGGGGCACGTCTTGGATGATAGTGTTCCACTCACCACAGGCGTCGCACCGTCCGGACCATCGGGTGTGAGAGGCGCCGCAGGCGGAGCATGAGAACGAAACAGTCTTGGCCATGCGGCCCTTGGTGCCCGAGGATTGGCAGTTCTTCAAGCCCTTACGGGCTTTCATCACTGCCGATATGCGCTGCGATCTCGGGCCCGAACGGGCCGTCGATCCCAGCGGGCGCTGACGCGCCGATGCCGCGTAGCTATTCGGCGGCGCGCGGAGGTGTCATCGCGATGACGCTGGACGCGGTCGGATCGCTTCCATCCGGTGGTGATTGCAGTTGGGCTGTCAACTCGGGCAACAGTTCGAACAGTTCGTCCCGCAGGCGAATGAGTTGCGATCGGGCGATGGATTCCTCGATTTCGATGTCGCGGGTCCATTGGCGCAATTCGTGTTGAATGGTTTGTGCGTCTTCGATCCGTTTCTGGAAGCGCTCAACCTCTTCCTGACGCTGTTGCAGGAACGCACGGGCACGGGCGACCTTGGCTTCGCCGTAGGTTTCCGCCAACTCCTGACTGACCTGGCTCATCTGTGCCGCAAGTTCCAGCACCTCGGGTTCCAGCGCCTCGAGATCGGGATGGTCGCGCAGATAGGCCATCCGCTCTTTGACCGCATCGAACTCGGACGCCAGCGCAAAGGCACCGCTGCGATCAGCGGCATGGGCAACCTGATAGGCTTCGGCCACATCCTGCATGTTGAGTGTGAATTTGCGGTGTGCGTTTTCCAGCGCCATCATCCGGGCGTTGGACGGCAGGTAGAAGGCGAGCATCAGGATCAACGCGGTTAGGCCGGTCTGAACGTAGATACCCGCATCAATGGTTGCTCCGCCGCCCAGACCGGCCTGTATGGACAGCCAGGGCAGGACACCAAACGCGGACATCAGGGTGGCGGTCACGGCAAAAAGCGCCGCCGCGCAAATAAGGAAAAACGTCAGTTTCAGGAAAGCATTCTGGAATTGCAAGGTAACACTGTGGAGGGCGGCCATGGTCGTCGAACTCCTTTTCAAACCGATACACACCGGGCCGAAGCGGAGGACAGATCAAACAGGTAAAGCGATCCGCTACGGACCCGTAACTACGAAAACGTTGCTGCTCGAAATACAAAAATGATACTCAGATAAATGTTTTCAATCAATTAGGGCTGAGGATTTCGTGAACTGGATGTCATTTCGGTAATGTAACCCAGTGCAATCGACGCCAGAATGCAGGCCGTGAAAAAGTAAAGACCCCACGCAGTTTCGATGGTCGCGTAGGAAATTCCCTTGGCCAGAGTGATGTAGAGTGCGATCAGGAAGATGTCGGCCATGGCGAGCTTGCCGAGAATGTGCAGGGCGGGCTGAACGCGGGCGTCCAGAAGGTTCCACTGGATCAGCGCGGTGCCGATGGTTTTGAGGTAAGGGGCGAAGAGGGCAAAGACGGTGACGATCAGCGCCAGGAAGACGTCCGATTTCCACAGCGATTGGAGCCCGGTGATGACGCTGATTTCGCTGAGGCCGAAGATCGGCAGCAGGCCCGCGCGCATCAGCGGGGCGAACCACGCGATGGGGTAGAGGATCAGGAGCGAGAGGGTGGCGAGGCGGAGGGTCATGTGCAAGATTTTGGTAAGGCAACTGAATACTTAGTGAGTGCAGGTATCTGCGGCAAGTTCTGAGTTGCGGTCGCTTGAGTTGAGTGTAAGTTTAGGTAACTCATAAATTAATCAGCTTTAGATTGCAGTGTCTGACCCTATAATAAAGATCGTAAATGGCCCATCCGCGTTGAGCAAAGGAATCGCTGCTGCGGGAACTGACGGCTTAAATGCTGTCTTTTCTGCTGGGAGTGCTGCAGCAGACAGATTACCGTTTGACCGAGAGCAGCTTTTCGGTGTTTTGCATTTCCGGCTATATGAAACGGATCGCGCAAGAAAAAGAGCAGGATGGATTGGTGGCCGCCTCTACAACAAGTTTTCCGGTGAAGATCCCGACTACATTCCAGTTTCCGGCACACATCTTCGACAAGTGTTTGATGCAATTCGCATCCAAACCCCTGATTTTATTGTAAATTCCGGACAATACCTGTTGCGTTGTGACTACGCCAAGCGCGCATATGACCAGATAAAGCATGAACGCGAGGCGGGGAAAGTTTAGCGCACCGCCTCAATCGGCCCCTCAGCACTCCCACTGATGAACTGCTCGACATAGGGATCACCCGACGCATCCATCTGCTCAACCGGCCCGGTCCACTGGATCACGCCGTCATGCAGCATCGCCACGTTGTCGGCAATCGCGCGGACCGAGCTCATGTCGTGGGTGATGGTCATGGCGGTGGCGCCCATCTCGGTCACGATTTCGCGGATCAGGTCGTTGATGACGCCGGACATGATCGGGTCGAGGCCGGTGGTGGGCTCATCGAAAAAAATGATCTCGGGGTCGGCGGCGATGGCGCGGGCCAGGCCCACGCGTTTTTGCATACCGCCCGACAGTTCCGATGGGTACAAATCGGCCACCTTGGCCCTCAGACCGACGCGGCGCAGCTTGTCGATGGCGATTTCGCGGGCGTACTCCGGGGGACGTTTCAGCGGTCCGCGCAACAGCCTGAAGGCGACGTTCTGCCAGATGGGGAGTGAGTCAAACAACGCACCGCCCTGAAACAGCATGCCAAATCGGGCCAGAAATGCATCCCGGTCGCCTTTTTGTGCATCCTTGCCGTCCACATAGATCTTTCCGCTGTCGGGTTTGATCAGGCCGAGGATACACTTCAACGCCACGGATTTCCCAGTGCCCGAGCCACCGATGATGACCATCGACGTGCCCTTGGGGATTTCAAGATTCATGCCCTGCAGCACATGGTTGTCGTCAAAGGCTTTATGTACGTTCTCCATCCGGATCATAGCGAGAAGAACACCCCTGTCAGAACGAAGTTGGCGGCGAGGATCAGAACGGCGGCAGCCTCGACCGAGCCCTTGGTGGCGCGCCCCACACCCTGCGCGCCGCGGCCTGAGGTCATGCCGTAATAGCACCCCATGATGGCGGCGATCATGCCGAAGGCGGCACCTTTGACCAGCGACGATACGATGTCCCGGATTTCAAGGAAGTCGACCGTGTTTTTCAGGTAAGCCGCCGGGTTGAAGCCCAGGTTTTGCGTTGCAACCGTGTACCCGCCGGCGATGCCGATGATGTCGCCGACCGCAACCAGAGCCGGAACTGTCAGAACGGCCGCAAGCACGCGGGGTGCGGTCAGGTATTTCATCGGATGGGTCGACAATGTGACCAAGGCGTCGATTTGTTCGGTCACTTTCATCGTCGCGATCTCGGCCGCGATAGAGGAGGTCACGCGCGCCGCGATCATCAGGCCGACCAGCACGGGGCCAAGCTCGCGCACCATGCCGATAGCGACGATTTGGGGCACAACGGCCTCGGCATTGAAACGCGCACCCCCGGCGTAGATTTGCAGGGCCAGCGCACCGCCGGTGAAGATGGCAGTCAGGCCGACGACGGGCAGGGACAGCCAGCCGATATTCAGCAGCGCGATCATGATTTCCCGCGGATAGAACGGCGGGCGGAATATGTGCGAGATTGCGTCCACGGCAAACAACGCCACCCGGCCAAACGACGCAAACGCGTTCAGCACGGCCCGGCCCAGCCCCCCCAGCGCGGTGATTGGGTTCATTCCACGTAGCCTCGCGAATATCGGCTGCCCATCGAGGTCAGGATCTCATATCCGATCGTGCCGGCGGCTTCGGCCAAGTCATCGACGGTTTGATGTCCGTTCAGGATGCGCAGGCGCTCGGGGTCTTCGGGCAGGTCGGTCACGTCGACCGTGATCAGGTCCATCGAAATGCGACCGACGACGGGGCAGGGCAATTCCCCCGCGAAGGTATCGATGCCGCCTCCGATGGCGCGATGCAACCCGTCCGCATAGCCTGCCGAGACGGTCGCGATCCGGGACGGGCGACGAGCGGTCCAGGTGTTGCCGTATCCGACGGTTTCACCCACCTCGACCTGACGGACCTGAATGACGGGCAAATCGACGGTAACGACAGGCTTTGCCTCGGCAAAGGGCAGACCACCATAGAGGCCAATCCCCGGTCGGCAGAATTCAAAATGGAACTCGGGCCCCAGCAACGTTCCACCCGTTGCCGCCAAGGACCGCGGTATCGAAAGACCTTCGGTCATGCCCCGGAAGGTCTGCAACTGCTGCAGGTTCATCGGATGGTCTGGCTCGTCCGAGCAGGCCAGATGCGACATCGCCACGACTGGATTGAGCGATAAGGCAGAGTCCCGCAGTTCGGCCCAGTCCGTGGGTTCCATCCCCAACCGGTTCATACCGCTGTCCAGTTGGATACCGAAGGGGTGATCGGGCAGGGCCTCGCGGTGACGCTGAAACTGTTCCGGAGAGTTGATCAACGGGATCAAACTATGGTCGGATATCAGCTCGTTGTCGCCGTCCATATGGCCCGAGAAAACAAAAATATCCGGGCCCGGCCCCAGTGCCTTTCGCACTTCGACCCCTTCTTCGGCCGCAGCGACAAAGAACTTGCGAACGCCTTCTTCAGCCAGAGTCCAGGATACCGGTCCGGCGCCCAGCCCATAGGCGTCCGCCTTGACCACAGCGCCGGTTTCGACATTCGTTTTGGCATCCAGCGCGCGCCAGTTATGGGCAAGCGACTGAAGATTGATCGTTAATCGTGCAGTACTCATGCGTCGTTCATGACATTGGATCGTCGCAGGTCAAGGGGGGAATACCCTATTTCTTTCCCGGTTGGTGCGCCTCGTAGGCAGCTTCCGGTTCAGAACTTAGAAAATCGGCAAATATCAGCGGGTTGAAACGGGGTTAACCGACATCTGGCAAGGGTTGTATTATTGTATTCGCATGCGGGTCAAAGAGGTTCGGAAAGCTGTATCGTTCACGACCCAAACGGTCGACTGCACGATGCTGCTTGGGCAACATCCGTCCGTATCGCATCTGCGGATCAGTAACTTTCGATCTGGCCGCCCTGCTGCCACGGTTTAACCAGATTGCCAAAGCGGGTGAATTGCGCTTCGAACGACAACTCGACCGTGCCAATGGGTCCGTGACGCTGCTTACCGACGATGACCTCGGCCTTGCCATGCAGGCGCTCCATGGCCTGCTTCCACTCTTCCATCTTCTCCAGCTCGTGATCGCCCGGCTTTTCGCGTTCCTTGTAGTATTCCTCGCGGAACACAAACATTACCACGTCGGCATCCTGTTCGATCGATCCAGATTCCCGCAGGTCGGACAGTTGCGGGCGCTTGTCGTCGCGGCTTTCGACCTGACGGCTCAGCTGGGAAAGCGCGATCACCGGGATGTTTAGCTCCTTGGCGATGGCCTTCATGCCCATCGATATCTCGGCGATCTCGTTCACGCGATTGTCCGCCATACCTCGGCAGAGCTGCAGGTAGTCGATCACCAAAAGGTCCAGCCCATGTGTGCGTTTCAACCGGCGCGCACGGGCAGCCAGTTGCGAGA
Source organism: Ruegeria sp. HKCCD9138 (assembly GCF_057220975.1). Classification (NCBI taxonomy): domain Bacteria; kingdom Pseudomonadati; phylum Pseudomonadota; class Alphaproteobacteria; order Rhodobacterales; family Roseobacteraceae; genus Ruegeria; species Ruegeria sp. HKCCD9138. Next base: position 53,797 of record NZ_JBWVAZ010000007.1, read on the forward strand.
TTGGCAGGGCCGGGGTGTCGTCGATGAACAGGGGGCAGGCTTCCAATTCCTTGGCCGCATCGACGAAACGTCGGAACTCGGCCTCGGTCATGTCACCCTGGCGGATTTTGTGCGACGAAATCTCGGACGCTTCGGCCAGAACGCGGCCTGCAAGTTGCTCGGCGCTCATCTCCAACGAGAAGAAGCCCACAACTCCTCCGTCAATCGCGCCTTCAGTACCATCCGGTTTTGTGCCGCGCTTGTAAGCTTTGGCCACGTTGAACGCCACGTTGGTCGCCAGCGAGGTTTTACCCATTGATGGACGCCCCGCCAGAATGATCAGATCGGACGGGTGCAAGCCACCCAACTGTTTATCGAGATCGGCCAGACCGGTGGATATCCCTGCCATGCCGCCACCACGCTGGTACGCCTCGTTGGTGACGTTGACGGCTTCTGTGACCGCCTTGAGGAAGGATTGAAAACCCTGTTCGGTCTGGCCCTGCTCGGAAAGTTGATAAAGCTGCTGCTCGGCCTCGATAATCTGTTCCTTGGGTTCGCTCGACACATCGACCCGAGCTGCCTTGTCCGAAATGTCCCGGCCTAATCGGATCAGCTCGCGACGGATGGCGAGGTCATAGATCATCTGGGCGTAATCATGCACCGCAAAGGCGCTGATCGAAGCACCGGCCAGTTTGACCAGATAGGCCGGGCCGCCGAGCTCTTTCAGGCCCTCATCCTCGGCCATGAAGGATTTCAGTGTCACGGGTGAGGCCAGCGCATTCTTGGCGATGCGTGCGGCCGCCACCTCGTAAATCCGGGCGTGAACCGGGTCGAAAAAATGCTCGGCCCCGATGATCGAGGCCACCCGGTCATACAGATCGTTATTCGTCAGGATCGCGCCCAGAAGCTGCTGCTCGGCCTCGATGGAGTGCGGCATTGTTTCTGCGTTTTGAATCTGCGCCGCTGCCTGCTCGATACTGCTTATCTCGTTCATTGCTGCTCTCACCGTCCCCTTGGGACACAGTCCATAGCCGAGCCCCCTGAGTCGGGGCAAATTGTATGTTTCTGGGGATAGGCTGTGAATATCTCCCAGCCCCATCATATTGAAGTATGATGGGGTCTGGCGTCAACATATAGTCCGAGTGTTGCCTGTTCGTCGCCTACTGTTTCCGATCTGAAAACAGGTTTCGTAGCGTCAACTTTTGTGCGTTTCCTGCCAGCCTCGCGGGTCGTTCAGGAAGGCCTCGACGCCTTCAAGTGTTTCCGGATCAAAGGCTTGCTGTGCCTTGGCTTCAGCCAATACATCCCACCAGGTGCACAAGGAATGCAGCTTCACGCCATGATCGCCGAGGGTTTTTTCGGTTTCGGGGAAGATGCCATAGTAGAAGATAACTGCCGTGTGGCCGCACGTTGCGCCGGTTTCGCGGATTGCATCGACGAATGACAGTTTGGACCCGCCATCGGTGGTCAGATCCTCGACCAGTAGTACACGTTGGCCCTCGCTCATCGCGCCTTCGATGCGGGCGTTTCGGCCATAGCCTTTGGGTTTCTTGCGCACATAGGTCATAGGCAGACCCATGCGTTCGGCGACCATGGCGGCAAAGGGAATGCCCGCCGTTTCACCACCTGCGATGTTGTCGAAGGCTTCGAAGCCCGCGTCGCGCATGACGGTGACGGTCAGGAAATCCATCAGGGCCGAGCGGATGCGCGGATAGGAAATCAGTTTGCGGCAGTCGATATAGGTTGGGCTGGGCAGGCCAGAGGCCAGCGTATACGGATCGCGCGCGTTGAAATGCACGGCCTTGATCTCCAGCAGCATCCGGGCAGTCAGGCGGGCGATTTCGGTGCTGTCGGGAAATGAACTGGGGATCATGGCGCAAACCTCTGGGCTGAAAGGACGTTGCGGGCTGATAGCGCGACGCCTGGGTCAGAGTCGAGAGGGGTTGGCCAAAAGAAAAGCGGACCCCCAAGAGGTCCGCTTGTGCCCTTGCAGGCGATCAGGCAACTAAGGTGGGCTTAGCTGCTGATGTCGTAGGCACGTTCTCCGTGTACCGATAGATCGAGCCCGTTTGTCTCGGTCTCGGCGTCTACGCGAAGCGGTGTGATTAGCGCAACCACTTTCACCAACACAAACGTGACAACTGCCGTAAAGGCACCCACGATCAGCAGCCCGCCCAACTGTGCAGTCCAGGTGCCCAGACCGAATAACGCGATCATAAGCGTTCCGAAAATCCCACCAACGCCGTGCACGGCGAACACGTCCAGCGTGTCGTCGATATTCAGCTTGTTGCGAATGATATTGACCGCCTCCTGACACAACACGCCGGCCACAGCACCGATGATCAACGCCTGCACCGGTCCCACGAATCCCGAGGCCGGGGTGATCGAGGCCAGACCGGCAATCGTACCCGTAACCAGACCAACCATCGACGCCTTGCCGAAACGAATCTTCTCCCACAGCGCCCAGGTCAGCGAAGCAGTGGCAGCGGACAGATGCGTCACGGTCATCGCCATTGCGGCGCCTCCGTCAGCGGCCAGTTGCGAACCGCCATTGAAGCCGAACCAGCCGACCCACAGCATCGCCGCACCGACCATGACAAAACCGGGGCTGTGCGGCGGGGTGGTGCGATTGCGGCGCGGTCCAAGGATCACAGCGATGATCAGGGCGGCCAGACCGGCCGTTTCATGGACGACAATGCCGCCTGCGAAATCGCGCACACCGATCTCACCCAGAATACCGCCATCGGTCAGCATGCCGCCGCCCCAGATCCAATGGACGACCGGTGCATAACACAGCAGCATCCAAAGGGCCGAGAAGGTCAAAACGAATCCGAAACCCACCCGCTCGACATAGGCCCCAACAATCAGTGCCGGGGTGATGATGGCGAAGGTCATCTGGAAGGCGAAGAACAGGACCTCGGGCAGGGTACCAGCCAAGCTGTCGGCATCGACGCCGTTCAGAAAGGCTTTGCCCAACCCGCCCCACAAGCCGGACTCGCCGGGGCCGAACGCAATCGAGTATCCGGCGACCAGCCAGAGGATGCTCATCAGGCACGCGATGCTGAAACAGTGCATGAACACGCTCAGCACGTTTCGGGCGCGAACGAGGCCGCCGTAAAACAGGGCAAGGCCCGGTAATGTCATGAACAGGACCAACGCCGTTGCGACGATGATCCAGGCTGTATCGGCTCCGTTCATGGGCCGCTCTCCTCTTTCGCTGCAGGGGCGCCGATCCGTGCTTGCACGTCACCGACTGGCGCCTGATGAGTGGTGTGCTGTGCGTTGAAGCGAAGAGAGGGCGAGGAAAAAAGAGGCAGCACCCCAAAAGACCGCTTATTTTGAGGGCCTTTTTTCAACTGGTGACAAATTTTGCGCCTTCATGGGGCGAGTGGCGCAAATTTAGGCAAAGCGCGAAACGCCCTGAAAGAGCAGCGTCAACGCGTGGTCGCGGGCAGCGCGTCGGACGTCGTCGCGGCCCAATGCTCCGAATTCAACGGTTTCCACCTGTGTCGGCTGACCTATAGCCGCCAGCCCAAAGCAGACGCGCCCTTCGGGCTTGAACTCGGATCCTCCGGGGCCCGCAATGCCAGTAATCGAAACAGCCAGTTGCGCCTGAGACTGGCGCAATGCCCCTTCGACCATCTCACAGGCAACCTCCTCGGACACCGCTCCATGCGTTGCCAGAGTTTCGGCATCAACGCCCAGCATCTGCTGTTTGGCTTCGTTCGTGTAAGTGACGAACCCCCGGTCGACCACGGCTGAACTGCCGGGAATATCGGTCAGCGCGGCGGCAACCATGCCGCCCGTGCAGCTTTCGGCTGTGACGATCATCAGGTTCCTTGCCTTGGCCCGTTCCAGCAGATCAGCGACATTCATAGGCCCAAAACCCCATGGGCAATCCCTGCAAGGATCACTACGCCAACGGCGGCGAATGCTCCGGCGATCACGTCGTCCAGCATCACACCCATCGGATCACCTCGCCGGTCGGCCCAACCGACGGGCCCGGGTTTGGTGATGTCGAACAGGCGGAACAGAACAAACCCCGCCACCCAGCCGGGCCATAGCGCCGTGATTTCGATCCCATTTGCCCAGGCAGGGTAGGATATTGCCCAAAGGGCGATGAATTGCCCCGCTACTTCGTCGATCACGATTTCCGACGGGTCGTGGTCATCCTGTCCTTCGGTCATGACACGGGTGGCCCACAAACCGCCAAAAAACGCCGCGAGCGTTGCCAGTACCAGCAGAGGAAACCCGCCAAGCGTATGCAGCACCCAGGCCATTGGCAAAGCTGCCAGCGACCCCCAGGTACCCGGGGCAGGGCGCAGATAACCGACGCCGCCAACTGTTCCGATCAGGCGCGCGGCCGTCATGCTTTCACCAGACAGGCCGTGGCAATCGAGGCAATCCCCTCACCGCGGCCGGTAAAGCCCAGTCGTTCGGATGTGGTCGCTTTGATCGAAACTTGATCCGCTTCTAACTCCATGATTTTGGACATTTCTTCCTGCATCGCCTGGGCGTACGGCCCGATCTTGGGATATTCGCAAACCAGCGTGCAATCCACGTTCGAGATGCGAAAGCCCATCTGGCCCGCCAATTCGACCGCGTGCCGCAGAAAGATCTTGCTGGCTGCACCCTTCCACTGAGGATCGGATGGCGGGAAGTGCTGGCCGATATCGCCACGCGCCAGTGCGCCGTAGATCGCGTCCGTGACCGCGTGCATTCCTACATCGGCATCCGAATGCCCCTGTAGCCCGCGATCATGCGGAACCTCTACTCCGCACAGGATCACACGATCCCCGTCGCCAAAACGATGCACGTCGTACCCGTTGCCCAGCCTTACATCCATATCCGTTCCTATTATGCGTTCAGCCCGGGCAAAGTCCTCGGGTCGGGTGATTTTTATGTTGTCCGCGTCGCCCGGCACAATGGCAACGTCCATCCCGGCTGCCCGCGCGACTTCGACATCGTCCGCTGCGACTCCGGCATGTCTCGCGTGGGCAGAAACGATGGCGTCATACAAAAAACCCTGCGGAGTTTGTGCCGCGAACAGGTTGCTACGGTCTTGAGTGCCTGAAACACTTGCATCTGCACCGATCCACAGAGCATCGGTAATAGCCAAACCCGGCGCTGCGGCAGGGCTGGTTTCAAGGGCTTCCAGAACGCCCCGAATGACGCGGGCACTGACACAGGGGCGTGCCACGTCATGAATAAGAACCCGCTCGACATTATGTCCGGCCAGTGCCTCTAGCCCGTTTCGAACCGATCCAGCCCGATCTGCGCCGCCCTTAGTCAGGATCAAATCCGTCTTGCCGAACTCTTTCCACGCCGGCGTATCCTCGGGGGCAAGCACCAAAACGATGTGATCGACCTTTTTGCGGAACCGGTCGATGGTCCAGTCGGCCACTCGCCGTCCAGCCAGAGCACGCCATTGTTTTGGTGTGCCGCCTCCGGCGCGCAATCCGCGTCCTGCGGCGACAATAATGGCGGCGGTGGTCATGGGGTGGCGTCTCCTGTCTTGGGCAATGTTTAGGGGGCGGTGAATGCAGAGGCAATCACCCGCGTCAATTCGCCCAAAAAATAGGCATATGATGATTTTGCGGGCTTGTTTGGCGCCGTTTTCTTGTTCATATGCTGCGTTTTCGATATCAAATCTGCAATTGCTCAAGGATTAGGCACGTTGACCCTGCGTCTTGCTGAAAAGGAACTGACCCCTCCGGTGTTGTTGGCGCCGATGGCTGGAATCACTGACCGACCGTTCCGCGATCTCGTCATGCGGTTCGGCGCAGGCATGGTCGTCAGCGAGATGGTGGCCAGTCAGGAGATGGTGCAGGCGAAACCCGGCGTGCGTGAGCGGGCCGAGCTTTCCGCGGATATTGAAAACACCGCCGTGCAACTGGCGGGTCGAGAGGCGCACTGGATGGCCGAAGCCGCCCGTCAGGTGGCCGACCGGGGTGCGCGGGTGATCGACATCAATATGGGGTGTCCGGCCAAAAAGGTAACGAATGGGTATTCCGGATCCGCATTGCTGAAAACACCGGACCACGCACTAACGCTGATCGAGGCGGTAGTGGGCGCCGTGGATGTGCCTGTGACGCTGAAAACGCGGCTGGGCTGGGATGACTCGCTGCTGAACGCTCCGGATGTGGCCCGGCGTGCGCAGGATGCCGGCATTCAAATGGTTACGATTCACGGACGCACGCGGTGTCAGTTCTACAAAGGTCGCGCTGACTGGCAGGCGATTAGGGCAGTGAAAGAGGCCGTTTCGATCCCCGTGATCGCCAACGGAGATATCGTTGATACGACGGCCGCCAAAGAGGCTTTGGAAAGGTCGGGCGCAGACGGTGTTATGGTAGGACGCGGCGCGCAGGGTAAACCTTGGCTGCTGGCCCAGATTTGTCACGATCTCTACGGGGGGGATGCGCCGGGAATTCCCGAAGGCAAGGACCTGATTGCGATGGTCCGGGCGCATTATCACGCAATGCTGGGCTTTTACGGTCAGGATTTGGGCCTTCGCGTCGCCCGAAAGCATCTGGGGTGGTATATGGATGAAGCAGGCACACCCTTGACCCTGCGCCGGGCGGTCTTGACCTCACGGGATCCTGACGAAGTGCTGCGCTTGTTGGGCGACGCTCTGATCGTCAGGACGGAGGAGGCCGCATGACGTCGGATCAAGCCATCTGGGCCTCTTTGCCGGTTCCTGCCTTCATCATTGACCCGGATGACCGGGTTGCTGATGTCAACTCGTCAGGTGAGGGGTTTCTGAACGCGTCGCGCAAATCCGTACTGGGAAACCCGGTCTGGGATTTGTTGGCCGTCGACGCTCCTCTGGAAGAGGCGTTTGTGCGTGCCCGGCAATACGGGACTCCGCTTTTCGTGAATGATGTGGATGTCGGGTCGGGCAACCGGGCGCCATTACAATGCGCGCTGCAAATCGCGCCGTTGATGGGGCATCCGGGCTCGATGATCATGACCATCTCGCCGCGTGAACTGGCGGGTCGAATGACACTTGGCAACACAGTCAAATCAGCGGCCCAATCCGCGATCGGAATGGCCGAAATGCTGGCGCATGAGATCAAGAATCCGCTGGCCGGCATCACGGGTGCCGCGCAGCTTCTCAGCATGAATATTCCACAGCAAGATCTTGAACTTACAGACCTAATTGTTGCCGAGACGCGACGTATCGTGAAATTGCTGGAGCAGGTCGAGCAATTCGGAAACCTGTCAAAACCTGATTTCAAGCCGGTCAATATCCATGATGTTTTGGATCGCGCGCGCCGGTCGGCGCTGCTGGGTTTTGGGGCGCATATGACCATTATTGAGGACTACGACCCCTCACTGCCCTTGGCTTATGGTGATCCCGATCAGTTTTTGCAAGTGGTGCTGAACCTGCTCAAGAACGCCTCGGAAGCCGCTGATCCCAAAGGCGGAACCATTCGTCTGCGCACTTATTTCGAACATTCTTTCCGCCTACGCCGCAGCGACGGTTCGGGCCATTCGCTGCCCCTGCAGATCGAGATCATCGACGATGGTCCCGGTCTGCCCGAGAAAATCCGCAGCGACATTTTCGATCCCTTCGTTTCGGGTAAAGACAACGGCACCGGCCTCGGGCTGGCACTGGTCAGCAAGATCGTGTCGGACCATGACGGCTGGATTTCAGCCGACTCCGTACCCGGACGCACCGTATTTCGCCTGTCCCTGCGACGGGCGCACAGTGAAGAGCAGCGCAAGGAGAGCCTCTGATGGATGGCACAGTTCTGGTCGCCGATGACGATCGCACAATCCGAACGGTTTTGACTCAGGCCCTGACGCGGGCGGGATGCAAGGTGCATGCGACCTCGTCGCTGACCACGCTGATGCGCTGGGTGGGCGAGGGCAAGGGCGATGTCGTGATCTCGGACGTTGTCATGCCTGATGGCAACGGGCTGGAGATGCTGCCGAAAATAGCCCAGGACCGGCCCGGACTGCCGGTGATCGTGATCTCGGCCCAGAACACGATCATGACGGCAATTCAAGCGGCCGAGGCAGACGCATATGACTATTTGCCGAAGCCTTTTGACTTGCCGGACCTGATGAAACGCACTGCGCGCGCATTAGAGGCCAAACAGCGCGCGCTGCCGGAACCCGCCGACACGACAGAGGAGCGACCGGACGAGTTGCCGTTGGTGGGGCGGACACCTTTGATGCAGTCGCTATACAGGCTGGTTGCGCGCGTGATGAATACGGATTTGTCGGTCATGATTTCCGGTGAAAGCGGAACCGGTAAGTCGCTGATAGGGCGCGCTATTCACGATTTCTCGGACCGTCGCACATTACCATTCGTGACCGTAACGGCGACCGAACTGAGCGATCTGGAAGGCCCCGCGCGGGTGATGGCCCGGGTACGTGGCGGGACGTTGTTGATTGACGAGATTACCGACATTGAGGATGAGGTTCAGGCCCGGATCGTTCGGATGATGGACACGCCGGGCGACCATGTGCCGCGCTTCATGGCCACCAGTCAGTCGGACCTGACCGGTGCCATGGAATCCGGCCGTGTGCGCCAGGACCTGTATTATCGTTTGTGCGGCGCGACGATCCACGTTCCGGCACTGCGGGAGCGTGTGGACGACATAAACCTTTTGGCCGATCATTTTCTGGCCCGGGAGGAGCGTGAAACGGGAACGAAGCGCTGGCTCAGCCCGGATGCGGTTGAACTGGTGCGACGGTATTCCTGGCCCGGCAACGTGCGCCAACTTGAAAACGCCATTCGCCGTCTCAGCCTGACCAGCCGGGCCGACGAGATTTCCCGGACCGAAGTAGAAACGGTTTTGGGCAGTCAGCCCGAAGCCGAACCGGTACTGGGAGACGGAGAACGCGAAAAACTGTCGGCCTCGGTCGGGCGACATCTGCGACGGTATTTTGATTTGCACGGGAATATTCTGCCGCCGCCGGGCCTGTATCAGCGGATTTTGCGCGAAGTCGAAGCGCCGCTGATCGAAATTGCTTTGGATGCAACCGGTGGAAATCAGGCAAAATGTGCTGATTTATTGGGGATTAACCGAAATACGCTGCGTAAAAAAATTACGGATCTCGATATTCAGGTGACACGTCGCCGCAAACTGATGTAATATCGCCACACAAAACGTGGCATCCGGGTTCGTTCCGGCCAACGACCACGACATATGGCGGTAAGTCGCGCAGGCGACACATCAGAATGAGGGCAGACGGTGGCAACCCGGGCACAGAACGGGCCGATCCTATCGATCAACCGGTGGCGCAAGTCCCGGAGGTTCCGCAATTTCAGCACCTTGGGTCTGGTCATGTTGGGTCCGGTGCTGGCGCTTGCGACCTATCTGGTTATCGGTCCATTTGATCTTGGCGCGACGGCCCCGACACTGCGGCTGATTCTCCTTGCAGATCTCGTTTACGTTCTCGTTGTCGCTGCGTTGGTGCTGGGGCAGCTGGGCAGCCTGATCGCTGCGCGACGGGCGAAATCCGCAGGGTCTAGGCTGCACTTGCGCCTGATCGGCGCATTCACGCTGCTTGCGCTGGTGCCAACGGTCACCGTCGCGATCTTTGCCGGACTCACTGTGAATATCGGCCTCGAAGGGTGGTTCTCGGACCGCGTGCGACAGGTTGTCGGGTCGTCCCTGACCGCTGCTGAAGCTTACGAGCAGGAACACCGGCAAGGTCTGACGCAGGACGCCACCGTATTGGCACGGTATCTGGATAATGCGCGGGCGCTGGATTTCTATATCAGTGATGCCGAGCTGCGCGAGGTCCTCGCGCAAGGGCAGGGACAAATTCAGCGCGGCCTGCGCGAGGCTTATGTCATTGACGGAAGTGGAGAGATCAGATCCCGCGGTGATCGGTCTTACCTGTTCAACTACGAAAAACCCACGCCAGAGCAGATAATTGAGGCCAATGATCAGGGCATGGCGATTATTGCCGACTGGGACAACAGCGAGTTTCGCGCGCTGGTGCCATTGCAGGCCTTTGCTGACCGCTATTTGTATGTCAGCCGTGAGGTAGACGGCCAACTACTGACGCTGTTGGACGACACCAAGGAAACGGCCCAGTTCTACCGGCAGCTTGAAAGTGAACGGGGCAGGGTTCTGTTCGAATTTGGCCTGCTGTACTTGGCATTCGCAGTGATCCTCATTCTGGCGGCGATGTCGCTGGGTATGTGGTTCGCGGAACGCCTGTCGCGCCCGGTCGGACGGTTGACCACGGCGGCGCAGCGCGTCGGAGCCGGTGATCTGAGCGTGCAGGTGATAGAAGAGGCCAGCGATGATGAAATCGCCATGCTCGGTCGGTATTTCAACCAAATGACGCGCCAGCTGAAAGGGCAACGCGACACTCTGCTGGAGAACACGCGCCACATCGAACGGCGTCGGCGTCTGTTTGACTCGGTGCTGAGTTCGGTGACTTCCGGTGTTGTGGGTGTCGACCCGGATGGCTGCGTGACCTTTGTGAATCGCTCGGCCGAACGATTGTTGGATTGGTACAGCGGCGAGCAACACCTGGCGATTGGTATCGCTGTGCCTGAGTTCCTGCCTTTGTTCGAGAACCTCAAGGAAAGCGGGCAGGAGGCCGTGCAGGGCGAGGTCAAGGTCACGCGCAAGGGGCAGCTAGAAAATCTTCTGGTCCGCATGGCGACGCGCCGGGGTGAGGATGGCGGGCTTGAAGGGTACGTGGTTGCCTTTGACGATGTGACCGATCTGGTCAGCGCCCAAAGGATGGCGGCCTGGGGCGACGTGGCACGCCGCATCGCGCATGAAATCAAGAACCCTCTGACCCCGATCCAACTGAGCGCCGAACGGATCAAGCGCAAATTCTCCCGCAAGCTGGACGAGGAAGATTGCGACACCTTGGAATCGATGACGGATGTCATCGTGCGCCAGACCAACGATTTGCGGCGCATCGTGGACGAGTTCTCGAAATTTGCGCGTATGCCGGAACCGGATCGCCACGAAGAGAACCTTGTCGAACTGGTGCGCGAGGCTGTGTTGTTGCAACAGTCGGGGCAACCCGATGTGGACATTGATGCCGACCTGCCCGACCAGCCTGTATTCGCGGATGTGGACGCAACGATGCTGAATCAGGCGCTGACCAACCTGATCAAGAACGCGGGTGAAGCTATAGGCACGCTGAAAGAAAAGGGCGCGCCAGAAAACCTCAAACCGCAGATCAAAGTAGCAATGGCGCTCGATGACGCCGGGACTGTCATCACGATTGCCGACAATGGCATCGGCTTGCCCGAAGACCGGGCGCGGCTGTTTGAACCTTATGTAACCACACGTGACGAGGGCACCGGTCTGGGACTGCCGATCGTCAAGAAGATTATCGAAGAACACGGCGGAGCGCTGACATTGGAAGACGCGCCCGTTTTCGACGGACAAGACCATTTCGGCGCGATGGCTGTGATCCGTTTGCCCGGGGCCGAAGGGGCCTCTTCCGTCGCGCCACAAAAGCAGGCGATTAAAACCAACAAACTGAAAGCAGGCCAAAGATGAGCGACATTCTGATCGTAGATGACGAACGCGATATTCGCGAGCTTGTGTCCGATATTCTCGAGGACGAAGGCTATTCCACCAGGCTTGCCGGCAACTCGGACGAGTGTATGTCGGCAATCAATTCCGAGCCACCGGGGCTGCTGATTCTGGATATCTGGCTGAAAGACAGCCGCATGGACGGGATCGACATCCTGAAGGCGGTGAAACGTGACAATCCGGATGTACCGGTGGTGATTATCTCAGGCCACGGGAATATCGAAATTGCGGTCGCTGCGATCAAGCAGGGCGCGTATGATTTCATCGAGAAGCCCTTCAATATTGATCAACTGATGGTCGTGATCCGCCGCGCAATGGAAACCTCGCGATTGCGTCGCGAGAATGCCTCGCTGAAGAGGAAAGAAGTCAGTTGTTCGGACATGATCGGCAAGTCGGCTTCCTTCCGCGCGATGCAAGGTCAATTGGACAAGGTCACCAAGTCAAACGGCCGCGTGATGCTCAGCGGGCCGGCCGGGTCGGGCAAGGAAATCGCGGCCCGGTATATCCACGCCCATTCCAACCGGGCCAACGCCCCGTTTGTCACAGTGAACTGCGCAGGGGTCGAGCCGGAACGTATGGAAGAAGTTCTGTTTGGGCGCGAATCTTCTGAGCGCGGTGTCGAATCCGGCCTGCTGGAAGAGGCGCATGGCGGTGTGATCTATTTCGATGAAGTCGCCGACATGCCCTTGGGCACTCAATCCAAGATCCTGCGTGTTCTGGTGGACCAGCAGTTCCAGCGTGTCGGAGGCACCGACAAGGTACGGGTCGATCTGCGCGTCATCTCTTCGACCAACCGCGATCTCGAAGAGGAAATCGCGGCGGACCGGTTCCGTGAAGAACTGTATCACCGTCTGAACGTTGTTCCGATTACGGTGCCTTCGCTGGAGGAACGGCGCGAGGATATCCCGGTATTGGCGCAGCACTTCATCGAAATGTGCAATGAAACCCAAGGCTTACCGATACGAGAACTGTCCGACGAGGCGGTTGCCCTGCTTCAGACCATGACCTGGCCCGGCAATGTGCGGCAGCTAAAGAATTTGATCGAGCGAGTGCTGATCCTCGGCGATGGAACGGGGCCGATTGAAGCGCGCGAACTGCCCAACGAGGAAGAAAAATCTGACGAAACCGGTCGTGTTGTCCTGTCCGGTGTCTTGGCGACCCTGCCACTGCGCGAAGCCCGTGAAGCGTTTGAGCGGGAGTATCTGCTGACCCAGATCAACCGTTTCGGCGGCAATATCAGCCGCACCGCCAGCTTCGTCGGAATGGAGCGCAGCGCGTTGCACCGCAAGCTGAAGTCGCTGGGCGTGGTCACTTCAAACAAATCGGGTGCGCGGGTGGCGCAGCTTGACGAGCCTGAACCGGCGGAATGATCCGCCGGGGCTAGCCCGTTTGCCCCGGTGTAACGATCTGGAACGAACCGTCGTCGAATTTCACGAAACAGGATGACGGGTTCAGCGGCGGCAGGACCGTTGTGCGCGCAGGTGTGACCCGTGACTTCACGCTGTTTTTGCAAGGCGGAAGGCTGACCGGCCGAAACCCTTTCTGAGCCATGCACTGAGCCTCGACCGTGTTGCGCAACCCCTGGTTTACATCCACTGTGTAAACACGCCCGGGTTCCCACCAGCCTGGCGAGCGGTAGCAATTTCCCTTTCCATCGCAATAGGTGCGTCCGGGCCAGTAGACGGGCGGGCTCTGTCGGATTTGGTTGGCTACCGGCGCGTCCTTAAGCGCCTTTACCTGACATTCTGTCGTCTCAGTCTGCAGGCGCGAGACGCTTTCGCCTTCTCGATAATACAGCGACAGAGGACCGCAAGCGGACAGAACGAGGACGGAAATCAGGAAAGCAGGTACTGTTTTCATACTGTTATCTTGCCTCAACCACCCGATCATGACAATTCAATTGACCGCTTTGGGGGCATCTGTCATTCAATGATTTCAGGCAGAAGGGCCAGAAACATGAAGGTCATCATTTGCGGCGCCGGTCAGGTCGGCTGGCAGATTGCGCGGCACCTGTCGAGCGAACTGAATGATGTGACGGTGGTCGACAACAATCCCGACCTGGTCCGTCGCGCAACCGAAACGCTGGATGTGCAGGGGATCGCGGGCTTTGCAAGCTACCCGGATGTGCTGGATCGGGCAGGGGCGCGCGACGCAGATATGATCATTGCGGCCACTCATTCGGACGAGGTGAATATGGTCACCTGTCAGATGGCGCATTCCGTATTCTCGATCCAGCGCAAGATTGCGCGTCTTCGGTCGAAATCTTACCTTGAGGCGATCCATTCGGACCTTTACCGCCGGGATCATTTGCCTATCGATGTCGTGATCAGCCCCGAGCGTGAGGTCGCAGCGGCCGCAATGCGCCGTCTGTCGGCCCCGTCGGCATTTGACACCGAGATTTTCATGGATGGCAGGGCGCAGTTGTTGGGCATTCGCGTTGATGAGGACTGCCCGATTGTAAACACGCCGCTGCGGCAGTTGACCGATCTGTTTTCGACGCTCAGCTCGATCGTGGTGGGTGTGCGGCGCGAGGGATCCCTGTTTGCCCCGGAATCCGAAGACCAGCTGTTTGTCGGGGACGAATGCTATGTCTTTACCAATGTCAAAGATGTCGACCGCACGATGGAAGTCTTTGGCAAGGCTCAGAAAAAGCAGGACCGCGTCGTGATTGTCGGCGGCGGCAATGTCGGGCTCGAGGTCGCTCGGACGCTGGAAGAACGTGAAAGCCGGGTGCGCGCCAAGATCATCGAGCGGGACCGGAAATGCGCCGAAATCGCCGCCGAAACGCTGGAACGTACAATTGTTTTGAACGGGGATGGGCTGGACACCGCGTTGCTGAGCGAGGCCGGGATTGACCGCGCCGATGCGATGCTGGCCGTCACCGATGACGACCGGACCAATATGCTGGCAGCCGTTCGTGCCAAAAGTGAGGGCTGCGCTCTGGCCATCGCTCTGATCAACGACCCGAGCATGGTGGCGCTGATGGGTCCCCTTGGGATCGACGCTTATATCAACCCGCGCGCCACAACGGTCAGTTCGATCCTGCGACACATTCGCCATGGCCGCGTAAGGCAGGTCTATTCCATCGGAGATGCAGAAGCCGAGGTGATCGAAGCAGAGGTTCTTTCGACCTCGCCCATGGCCGGACAGAAACTGCGCGACATCGATTTCCCGGAAGGTGTCCTGGTTGGTGCTGTGCGAAAAGGCGACGATGTCGTGCGTCCCACGGGCAGTCTGCGGATTGATGAAAAAGACGTGGTCGCCATTTTTGCGCTGGCTAAAGACGTGCCCGAGGTGGAACGCCTGATGCAGGTCTCCATTGATTTCTTCTGATGTTACGGGCGAAGGGTCAGCAGCAGATCGGGTTTTTTCGGCGATTGCCGCTGCTTTTGCTGATCTGGGGTGTCGCGTCGTTGGCGATGTGGATTCCCGCCGTTTATGCGCTGGCCCTGGATGACCATGATACGTCACGGTCGTTTTTCTACTCCGGCCTTCTGGGCATTTTTGTCGTCACGCTCATCTCTCTGGCTCTGATGAATCGGAAGCCTCGTCGGGGGACATTGGGTCAGCTGGCGGTGATGTTGTCTTCGTTTACGATCCTGCCTTTGTTTCTGGCGATCCCGTTACATGAGGCCCTGGGCAATACCAGCTTTTTAAATGCGTATTTTGATATGGTCAGCGCGGTTACAACAACAGGGGCTGACCTGTTCCCTGATCCTGCGCGTCTGACCGCACCGCTGCATTTGTGGCGGGCCCTTGTGGGTTGGCTGGGCGGTTTGCTGATGTGGATCGCCGCGGCGGCGATTCTTGCGCCATTGTCACTGGGAGGGTTCGAAGTCACGGCACGTGGCCAGCCGGGCCGCCCGGTATCGGGTGTCGCGCAGAGCGAAAAGATGGACCCGCGCGGGCATCTGATCCGAGTGACACGCGCTCTGGCACCGGTCTACACCGGGTTGACCGTGGTGATGTGGATCCTGTTGCTGATCGCAGGCGAACAGGGGCTGACCGCAATTTGTCATGCCATGTCCGTCATGGCGACGTCGGGAATCTCGCCTGTGGGTGGGCTTGAGGGGTCGACTGCAGGCATCACAGGCGAGGCAATTGTATTCTTGTTTCTGTTTTTCGCTTTGTCCCGCCTCACGTTTTCGGCGGACACGGCAACAACGGGGTACGCACGGCTGGACAAGGATCCCGAATTTCGTATCGGTGTTTTGATCGTGATGGCGGTCGCAGCTTTGTTGTTCTTCCGCGTCCTGGCCGGCGTTGCAGAACTAGGCCTACAGATCGAACTCATTCAGGCGCTGCATGTCATCTGGGGCATGGTGTTCACTGTAATGTCGTTTCTGACTACGGCCGGGTTCGAAAGCGCCAACTGGAATGACGCCCAGCAACTGTCGGGTTTGGGTACTCCCGGATTGGTCCTGATGGGGCTCGCACTGATCGGCGGCGGCGTCGCTACTACCGCCGGCGGGGTCAAGTTGCTGAGGGTCTATGCCCTCTATCTGAATGGCAAGCGCGAGATCGACCGGCTGATCTACCCCTCATCTGTCAGCGGCGAGGGCGGAGGCAACCGCCGTATTCAAAGCGATGGTGCCTTTATTGCCTGGATCTTCCTGATGATGTTCGCGCTGACCCTTGGTCTGTTCGATGTGTTGCTGGCCGCGACAGGCGTGGGTTTCGAACAGGCGATGGTTTTGAGTGTCGCCACTCTAAGCACGACCGGACCGCTGATCGAACTGGCCACGGACGTACCTATTAGACTGGTTGACCTGTCTGCCGGGGCCAAGCTGACGCTTTGCGCTGCAATGGTTATTGGCCGGTTGGAAACCCTTGCCATCATCGCACTGATTACTCCGGCCCTGTGGCGGGATTAACCTGCTTGCAGGCCATTCCATTAACGCCTGATTTTTCATCTGGAATATCTGCGCGCGCCACTCCATACTCAGCCGGAGGGAGCGCGTTGGTCCGCAGCGCGTAGCAAGAACAATGGCGAGATAACAAAATATGGCTTCGGACAGACAGAATCTGCAGGACGCGTTCCTGAACAATGTACGGAAAGCAAAAGTCCCGGTCACGATTTTCCTGATCAACGGCGTTAAATTGCAGGGTGTCATCACCTGGTTCGACAATTTCTGTGTACTGTTGCGCCGCGACGGACAGTCGCAGTTGGTGTACAAGCACGCAATTTCGACCATCATGCCGTCGCAACCGATCAATCTCTATGAGGGCGAAGACGCCTCTTGATGGAACATGACAGGACGCGCACCCGTGCCTGGGTGCTGCATCCCGAAATCAAATCAGATGAACAGCGCCGTGTTCCCGAACCAGCGCTGGAAGAGGCGGTGGCACTGGCCGCCGCTTTGCCCGATCTGGATGTGATCGGTTCGGAAATCGTGCGCCTGCAACGCGCGCAGCCGGGGCTTCTGTTTGGCAGCGGCAAGATCGAAGACCTGGGCGAGCGACTTCATGACAACAAGATCGAGCTTGTCCTGATCGACGGTCCGGTGACGCCTGTTCAGCAGCGCAACCTTGAAAAGGCGTGGAAGGTCAAAATCCTCGATCGCACCGGTCTGATCCTGGAAATTTTCAGCGACCGCGCCCGCACGCGAGAGGGCGTTCTTCAGGTCGAGATGGCGGCGCTCAGCTATCAGCGCACGCGGCTGGTACGGGCGTGGACCCACCTGGAACGGCAGCGTGGTGGTCTGGGCTTTGTTGGCGGACCCGGTGAAACCCAGATTGAAGCAGACCGTCGCGCCATTGACGAACAGCTCGTGCGCCTGCGGCGGCAGCTGCAAAAGGTGGTCAAAACCCGCACGCTCCATCGCGCCGCGCGTGCAAAGGTGCCGTATCCGATTGTAGCCCTGGTGGGCTATACGAACGCGGGCAAATCGACGTTGTTCAATCGCCTGACCGGGGCTGAGGTGATGGCCAAGGACATGCTGTTCGCCACCCTCGATCCAACTATGCGCCGGGTCGAATTGCCGGACGGCCCCGAGGTGATACTGTCGGACACGGTGGGATTTATCTCGAACCTGCCCACGGAACTGGTCGCGGCGTTTCGGGCGACATTGGAAGAGGTTCTGGGTGCGGACCTGATCGTTCATGTGCGTGATATCAGTCACGAAGAATCCGACGAACAGGCAAAGGACGTCGAAACCATCCTGACCTCGCTAGGTGTGGACGACGAACGTCCCCGGCTGGAAGTCTGGAACAAGACTGACCTGCTTTCACCCGATGAAACCGAAGCGGCCCTGTCACGGGCAGAGCGGGACCCGGCAATATATCCCATTTCCGCCGTAACAGGCGCAGGCGTCGAAAAACTGCTGGCCGAGATTGCAGTCAAGCTGCAGGGCGCCCGGCATGAATCTGTTCTGAACCTGGATTATTCGGAAGGCAACAAGCGCGCGTGGCTGTTCCGTCAGGACGTTGTGCGCACAGAAAAGCAGACCGATGAAGGGTTCGTTATTACTGTGCTCTGGACCGACAAACAGGCCGCACAATACTCTGCGCTGTGAATTGTCGCGCGTGAATATGGGAGAGAGCGATGTCGCAGGCCGATAGCGCGAAAATCAGATTGCAGGGGTTTCTGATTGTCCCGCCCGACAGGCTGGCGGATGTGCTTCGGGCATTGCCGGAGCACATAGCACTGACCCGAAATGAGACTGGATGCCTCGCATTCGAGGTCAGAGAGGATGCAGAGCTTCCAGGGCGGTTGATCGTGTCCGAGGTCTTTGAAAATCAGGCCGCATTCGAGGCGCATCAAGCACGCACAAAAGCATCCGACTGGTATCTGGTCACTCAGGGCCTCGAACGCGATTATGAGATTTTCACGGATGCAGAAGACCCCCTTTAGGGTCTTTTGTCAGTGTGAGTCGACTGGGGCAGATTACTTCCCGTCTATCTGCCTCTGGTAATCGTCCGCGTCAAACCATCCGAGTGACGATTTTATCTTGTGGTCCGCGCCCAACTCCCACTCTTCCCAGCCACGGGTGATGACATGGTTGCCGGTTTGGGCATGGCGTCCCTCGAGCGTCCAGACAAAGATGGCGTGCGAACCAGCCCACCGCAGCATATCGCACCGCACTTCAAGATCGGGAAAATCTGCGTGAAACCCGCGCGCCATTTCCGCAATTGCGTCGCGTCCGCGTAAAGGCTCGCCCCGGTTGATCGAAATCTGACCGTCCGAGGCAAAGAACGAGGCGACTGCATTTGCGTCGCCCGAACTCCATGCAATGGCATAGTCGCGCGCCAAATTGTTCAATGTGTCTCGAACACTGCCCACCGGTTTCCCCCTTCATTGTCGCTGCAATGGCCTTGCGAATGCTATGCCAAATGCGCGCAGCGGCGTCCATGCTAGCCCTGGCAATGCGCGGATATCGGCGAAAAACTGAAGAAGAGCTCAGTATTCCCGGCTCAATCCATGCATCCACTGCCAGCTGTCGCGGGCGATCTCGGGCCCAACGACGTAAAGCCAATGAGAATGCGCCGGGATCAGGTGCAGGTCGACCGGGTGCCCCGATTGCGCAAGCGCCCGAGCTGCCTCGCGCGCTGCGGCGACCGAGAAGATGTGGTCGCGCGTGCCCAGATACAGGCGAACCGGCTTGGCTTTTCTGGTCGGGGCGTGGCTGTCGGCTGGGTTAAAGCCAGCATGAAGCACAGCCGCTTTCCACGGCCCAATGGTCCGGTTGATAAGAAATGCTGCCAGTTTCGCCCCATCGGAATGGCCAAACAGATAGATATCACCCGGGTCGAGGCCATACTGATCGGGAACCGACTTAAGCATGTCCTCCAGAAGTGTTTGTGAGATGTCGTCCGCCGTCCAGGTCTTGCCGCGCGCATTGGGTGCAATCAGGATCAGGCCGTTGTCGCTGGCTGTGGTCATCCACATTTCCAGCACCGACAATCCGTTCCGACCGGCCCCATGCAGCAGGATAACGACAGGCGCCGAAGGTTCCGCGGTCGGCCCGTAGCTGTACCAGCGCCGTCCATTCGCCGTGTGAAGCGTCGACAATTGTTTCACCTGTGAAGAGGGTGCGTAGGAAAATTCCTCGGGCCACGGGTATTCAAGATCCCGGCGCTCAGCCATTTTGACCTGTTTTGGTTGCACTTGATCAGGTTGAGCGGCGGCGGCAAGGGGACTAACCGGCCGTTGGGCTGCGTGTTCCGAAAGCAAAAACGCGGCAAGCACGAAGCAGGCAAGACCAAAAAGCAGGCCAAGTACCAATAGGCGGAGCGTGAACACTTATGACTCCGAAAGATTAGCGGGCGGGGTTAAGGTGGGTCACGCCAACCGCAGCCGCGCGGGCGAGGTCTATGTCCAATGACATGGGGATGTATTCTCCGCGGCGCCAAAGTTGGGCCTGATCGTCATAATAGCGCGACAGGAAATGGCCGGACTGGCCGGTTGCCGTAATGAAGACCGAGCTGTCCGAATCGGCAAAATCATAAACCCCACGATAGCCCGCGCCGTGGACGTTCTGAAATGGATCGGGACCGACGCCGGATGTCCGACCCCGAAGAAGAGTGTTGTCACCGCCGCTTGTCGATTGGCGGATGTTCACAAAAAACCGCAGCACCGGAACCTCGCCCAGAACCGGGTGATCGTGCGTGGCCTGATGCGCGTCGCCCCAGCGCAGGGATTCCAGCGCGTTTCCGTACCGTTCCGATATCCAGATCAGCGCATCGTCCAACGCCAGCCGCGCCATGTCGGTGCAGGTTTCAACCGGAGCACTTTGACGCACGTCGCACCAGACCGACGCACCGTCGATATCGCGGTAAACCCGTTCGATGAACAATGGCTCGACATGTTTGTACTCACTCGCGAGCGGACCAAGGTCGTCCGAAATCAGGCGGATCTGCAACGCGCGCAGCCATGCGGCATAGATCAGAGGCTCTGGCAGATGTTCATTCATCTCGCCATTCCATTCGGCCAGCAGGCTGAGTGCGGTTTGGCGCTGGCGCTCCAATGTTCCTTCCGGAGCGGACTCGCCTGTAAACCAGAGGTCGGCACCGATCAGTGGCAGCAACGAACGCGCCGTGAAGCTGACGGTGTCCAACTGAGCCTCGATAAAGCTGTCGCGAGTATGAACTTCGCGCGACTGCATCAGGCGTTCCCAGCGGTGTACCCGTTGAGTGTCGCCCCATTCATATGAGACGTGTTTTGGAAAGGGCCGGTCGATGATCTTGTTGTTGGTGTTGCCCAGGATGCCGCCTGCAGGGGCAACGAATTCAGGATTGTCCGAATAGGGCAGGCGGCCCTGCCAGCGATTACGTTTCAGCCAACCGGGGGTCGGAATGCGGCCCCGGCTTTGATTGTTCAGATCCCGATTGGGCATTGCGCCAATCAGTTTCAGTCCGATCGTGTCCTTGTCGACCAGCGACAGGTTCTGTGAGGGCGCAATATAGTTTTCAGCTGCGGCAATCGCCTGCCGCACCGTGTCAGCATTCATCAGGGCCATCGATGCCGTCATCGATGTATCGCGAGGGCTAAGGGCGTTCCATGACAGCGAAGCGACATGCCCCGGAGGCGTGATGGTTTCCAGATTGTAATCCGTGCCCGGTAGAACGGGGCCGTTTTCCGTCCAGCGTAAGGTCAGCGTGATGGGGGCTTCATCCTTGATCTCAATGATCGAAGGACGGGTGCGGAATTTCTTGAACCCATCGGGGGTCAGGTATTCTTCGGGGTTATCCGGGTTCAGCCGTTCGATATGCACGTCCTGATCGTCCAGATAGGACGAAGTTAAACCCCAACCCAACCGGTCACTTCGCCCGGTCATGACTGCCGGGACGCCGGGAATGGTGGCGCCGATGACGCCCCCTTTTACTAGTTCCAGCCGCGCGAGGTACCAGACGCCGGGGGCGGTGAGACCCAGATGCGGGTCGTTCGCCAGCAAAGTGCCGCCACTGGCCGAGCGGGATGGCGCAGCAGACCAGGCATTGGAAGCGCCAGCCAATCCGCGGCGCGGAATAGGCGACAGGGGGAGGTCGGGCGTTTCCGTACCGGCGGCATATCGTGGCAAGTTTGGAAAAAGCGCGGCATATTCGGGAAGGGCGGCGATCCCCGGACCGGGTACATCCGGCAGGATATCGGCAAGACGGGCCGGGTCGTCGAGCATCAGAGAAGTACGGGCCCTGAGAACTTCATCCTGCAGGTGGCCGGACAGTTGCAACGCCATCAGCTTGATCACCGCCAGGCTGTCGCCGGGCTGCCAGGGAGACACCGGTGCGTTGAACAGAAACATTTCGGGCGCGCCGCGGCCCAGTGCCTGCTCGTTAATCTCGTCCAGCCGGGCGTTCACTCCGGCGGCATATGCCCGCAATGCAGCCTTGGTATAGTCGTTTTGAACTTCGACCGACCGATGGGCCAACCCGTACAGATCGAAGCGGCGCAACAGCTTGTCGATATGAACCGTACGCTGGCCAAAGATTTCCGAGAGCCGCCCCTGCGCAGTACGGCGCAGAACCGTCATCTGCCACAGCCGGTCCTGCGCATGGGCATAGCCCAGACCAAAGAACACATCCGGATCGTTCTGGCCCAGAATGTGCGGTACGTTCGCGGTGTCACGGACGATCTCGATCGGGGCGGTCAGACCTTTGACTTCAAGGCTTTGATCGTAGTCGGGCAGGGACTGGCTGGCCAGAAAGTAGACCAGTCCGATGGCGGCCAGTACCAGCAAGATCAGCCCCGAGGTAATCCGTACCAGCCAGCGAAAGACAAGACCCATCCGTGCCCCACATATCCATTCGGTTTAAGTTGGGTCGGAGATTAGAGGATGCCCGGAACGACCGAAAGGGGATTACCCACGTAAACCGTCGCGAAACGGCCCAAAAAACTCAGAACCCCGCCACGTCACACGGCGGGGTTCTTCAGAGGGGGAGTGGTGTCTTGTGTTTACGGAATGATGCGAGTGTATTTGGTGCCTTCGACCGTGGCTCCGAATTTCAGACCCGCCTGCCCGAAGACAGCGGCCAGAACGGGTTTGCGCAGCTGCGTCGTGTCGGTTGACAGAGAGTCTCCGGTTGCATCGACCACGTAACCAATATCGGCCCCGGCGGTCCAACCGCTGGAACGGCGGAAGTCGTTCAACGCTTCTTCGGTCATGAAAAACAGAACATGCGCGTATTGCTGCGCGCCGATCTGCAGGCCTGCGCTGCCCGAAATGGCCGAATAGTAGTCGACGGTTGCACCCTGAATGCGCAGCGCGCCCTGACCATAGGCGCCGCCAAATATGAACCCGGCCTCGGTGATCAGCGGCATGACCAGCATACCATTGGCTTTGTTGGCGATTTCGACGGTATTGGGGTACTTGCTGTACATTTCGTTCAGCGTGGCGTCGACGCGGGCGTCGATCGCCGCCGCGTTGTTATTTCCGACCCCGTTACCGCAGGCGGCGGTCAGGGTCAGTCCGGCCATGCCAAAAGCAAAGCCGCGACGGCTCAGTCGGGGGGTATTGGAACTGCTCATGTTTCCTGTCTCTGTAGATGTGCCTGATTTGCCGGGTGATCCCGATCTTGTGTGCAAGAATACGCCGATTGCCTTGGTATGTCACGGGAAAGCTGCCCCGCAGCGCTGAGCCATCGGCGAAAAGTTGCGAAATGGCAGGGTTTTAGCCTTGAAGGATTCGGGCAACCTGCGGCGCGAAGTAGGTGAGGATACCGTCGCACCCCGCACGCTTGAAGGCCAGAAGGCTTTCCAGCATGGTCTTTTCACCGTCGATCCACCCGTTCTGAGCCGCTGCCTGTATCATCGCGTATTCACCGGAAACCTGGTAGGCGTAGGTCGGTGCGCCAAAGGCGTCTTTGACTCTGCGACAGATGTCCAGATAAGGCATGCCGGGTTTGATCATCACCATATCCGCACCTTCGGTGAGGTCCCGTTCGATCAGGCGCAGCGCTTCATCCGAGTTGGCCGGATCCATCTGATAGGTCTTTTTGTCACCTGTCAGCGCGCCCGACGCGCCGACTGCGTCGCGGAACGGGCCGTAAAAGGCGCTGGCATATTTGGCTGCATAGCTGAGGATCATCACATTGTGATGGCCCGCCGATTCCAGCGCCTGCCGCATTGCGCCGATACGTCCATCCATCATGTCCGAGGGCCCGATGATGTCGGCCCCGGCCTCAGCTTGTGCCAGCGTCATCTTTACCAGCGCCTCGACCGTCCGATCGTTCACAATCTCGCCATCCACGACATACCCGTCGTGACCGTTGATGTTGTAAGGGTCCAGCGCGACATCTGTCATGACAGCGATATCGGGGGCGGCAGACTTGACAGCCCGGATCGCGCGGTTCGACAGGTTTTCGGGGTTCCAGGCCTCGGCACAATCTTCGGTTTTCAAGGACGGGTTTGTATAAGGAAAGATACAGATCGCCGGTATGCCCAGTGCCTGCGCTTCGACGGCAGCCTCGGCGATCAGATCAACCGAGCGGCGCATCACACCGGGCATCGAAGGCACGGGTTCTTCGACCCCTTCGCCATCACGCACGAAGACAGGCCAGATCAGGTCGTCAGTTGTCAGCGTGTTTTCTCGCACCAGGCCTCGGATCGCCTGCGTTTGGCGAGCCCGGCGAAAGCGAGCGAGGGGATAGGGGGCGATGGTCGGTTTCATGTCGCGCTCTCCTTGAACAATTGCGCATTGGGTGGCATGAATTCGTCGTGGTCTCAAGGGTATCAATGGACGCGCCGGTGCGATGCAAGGCCCCAAGGACGGTGAACAAAGGGCTGACGCTTGGACTTATATTCTTCGATCTTCGAACTCATCGATATGCGCAGCTTTTCGAATCTGTGGTATTGGATCGGTCTGGCGGTGCTCTGGTCCATGGCCAGCCACTGGTCGATGGGGGTGCCTTATGATCTTGTTGTCCGGGCGCGTCGTGTCGGCGGACAAACCGAGCAGGATCTGCTGGACATATCTCGTATCAACGCCAACCGGCTGCTTTACATTGCAGATGTCTCTGGCCTGGTCATCATGGCGATTGTCTGCTTCATTTTTACCGGCCTTGCCACGCTGGGGTTCTACTATGGCGTTGAGTTCGCGCAGGCAGTTTTTTTGTTGCTGTTTCCCTTGTGTTTCGTGGCATTGATCAATATCACCGCCGCCCGGCGGCTGAAACGGCAGGAACCAACGGTAGAGATCGTCTCGAAAACTTTGACGCGCTGCCGGATTTTCACTCAGATCATCGGCATGGTGTCGATTGTGATCACGTCGCTTTGGGGTATGTACCAGAACATTTCGATCGGCGTTCTGGGCTGGTAGTAAACGAAAGGGCGCGGCAATGCAGGCTCCGAACCACGTAACAGTCGGCGGCGCCCCCGAAGGGTTTGACGCACAGCTTGTTCTGAACGAAGTCGCCCGCTCGGGCGGGTCGGTCTGCCATGTCGCCCGCGATGACAAGCGGATGGAGGCGATGCGTGCAGCACTTGCCTTCTTTGCGCCGGATATCCCCGTCTTTGTGTTTCCCGGTTGGGATTGCCTGCCTTACGACAGAGTATCACCCAATGCGGATATTTCCGCTGCCCGGGTTGCAACGCTGGCCGCACTGGTTCACCAGATGCCCAAGGAATTCGTACTGCTGACCACGCTGAACGCTGTAACTCAGCGCGTACCGGCACGGGATGTCCTGCGTGAGGCTGCGTTTACCGCGCGCGTGGACCATCGCATCGATGAAGACGCGCTGCGCGCATTCTTGGTTCGGATGGGATTCACCCAAAGCCCGACGGTGATGGAGCCCGGAGACTATGCGATCCGGGGCGGGATCATCGACATTTTCCCTCCGGGTGAAACTGGGCCCGTTCGCCTTGATCTGTTCGGAGACGTTCTGGACGGTGCCCGCCGTTTCGACCCGGTATCGCAGCGTACGACCGAGAAGCTGGGTGTCGTCGAACTAGCCCCGGTCTCCGAGGTCATTCTGGATGATGCTGCCATCACGCGGTTCCGCCAGAACTACCGCATCGAGTTTGGTGCCGCCGGAACCGATGATCCGCTCTACGAAGCGGTCAGCGCCGGTCGCAAGCATCAGGGTATCGAACACTGGCTGCCATTCTTTCACGAAAACCTTGAGACATTGTTCGATTACCTTCCGGGTGCCACGATTTCACTGGATGATCAGGTCACACCGGCGCGATTGGCGCGGTGGGACAGTATCGAAGACCAGTACGAAACGCGGCGTCTTGCACTGGAAAACCGGTCGCGCATGGACACGGTTTATAAACCGACCCCGCCAGGCCTTTTGTATCTGGACGATGACGCGTGGACCCAGGCCGTGAGAGACCGGCGTCTCATGCAATTCAGCCCACTGCCGCAGGCCAGCGGACCTGGCGTGATCGACGCGGGTGGGCGGATCGGGCGCAACTTTGCGCCCGAGCGGCAGCAGGAATCCATCAGCCTGTTTGGCGCTCTGGCAACCCATATCACGGACAAGATGGCCAACGGCCCGGTCCTTATTGCATCTTATTCTGAAGGGGCCCGCGAACGCCTGACCGGGCTGATCGAAGACGAAGGACTGGCCGAGGCGATCCCGGTCACCGATGGCACCCGTGTCGGTAAGCGCGGTCTGCATCTGGCCGTCTGGGCTCTGGAACATGGGTTCGAAACGCCCGGCCTGACCGTGATCGCGGAACAAGACGTGCTGGGCGATCGCCTGATCCGACAGCCCAAGAAACGCCGCAAGGCCGAGAACTTCCTGACCGAAACCCAGTCGCTCAGCCCCGGTGATCTGGTTGTGCATGTGGACCACGGAATCGGGCGTTATCAGGGAATGGAAGTTGTGACGGCCGCTGGTGCCGCCCATGAATGCCTGCTGCTGGAATATGCCGAACAGGCAAAGCTGTATCTACCAGTCGAAAACATCGAACTGCTGTCGAAATACGGCCATGATGAAGGTTTGCTCGACCGTCTGGGCGGTGGCGCGTGGCAGGCCAAGAAGGCCAAGCTGAAAGAGCGCATCCGCGAGATGGCGGACAAGCTGATCCGCATCGCGGCCGAACGTGCCCTGCGAAAAGCGCCGGTTATGGACCCGCCACCGCACGCTTGGGAAGAGTTCAGCGCCCGGTTCCCGTATCAGGAGACCGATGATCAGTTACGCGCCATTTCGGATGTGATGGAAGACATGCATTCCGGTGCTCCAATGGATCGTCTGATCTGCGGAGATGTGGGTTTTGGCAAGACCGAGGTCGCCATGCGCGCAGCTTTTGTAGCGGCCATGTCCGGCGTACAGGTAGCAGTCGTAGCACCTACAACCTTGCTGGCGCGTCAGCACGCTTCCAGCTTCAAAGACCGTTTCCGAGGCTTCCCGCTGGAGGTGCGCCAGCTTTCCCGTTTTGTCTCAGGCAAAGAGGCACAACAAACCCGTGATGGGTTGGCGCGCGGCACGGTGGACATTGTAATCGGCACTCACGCGTTGTTGGCAAAAGGGATACGTTTCAACAATCTCGGGCTTTTGATCATCGACGAGGAACAGCATTTCGGCGTGGCGCATAAAGAACGGTTGAAGCAGCTACGCTCGGACGTGCACGTCCTGACCCTGACCGCGACACCGATCCCGCGGACCCTGCAGCTCAGCCTTACCGGTGTACGCGATCTGTCGATCATCGGTACGCCGCCCATCGACCGTTTGGCCATCCGCACCTATGTCAGCGAATTCGATGCGGTCACCATCCGCGAAGCGCTGCTGCGTGAACACTATCGCGGCGGGCAGAGCTTCTATGTGGTCCCGCGCATCTCGGACTTGCCCGAAATCGAGGAGTTTCTGAAGGAACAATTGCCGGAACTTACCTATGTGGTCGCACATGGTCAGATGGCAGCCGGAGAACTCGACGATCGGATGAACGCATTCTATGACGGCAAGTATGACGTGCTGCTGGCCACGACGATTGTGGAAAGCGGGTTGGATATTCCGACGGCGAACACAATGATCGTTCATCGCGCCGATATGTTCGGGTTGGCGCAACTCTATCAGATCCGGGGCCGAGTGGGGCGGTCCAAGACACGGGCATACGCCTATCTGACTACCAAGCCGCGCGCGCGATTGACGCCCGCCGCCGAAAAACGCCTGCGTGTTCTGGGCTCGCTGGACACGTTGGGCGCGGGCTTTACGTTGGCCAGTCAGGACCTCGACATTCGCGGCGCGGGCAACCTGTTGGGCGAGGAACAGTCCGGCCAGATGCGCGACGTCGGCTATGAGCTTTATCAGTCGATGCTGGAAGAAGCGATTGCCAAGATTAAAGCCGGTGAGATGGAAGGCCTCAGTGATGCCGATGACCAGTGGGCGCCGCAAATCAATCTGGGCGTACCAGTTCTGATCCCCGAGGACTACGTGCCCGATCTGGACGTGCGCCTGGGGCTCTACCGCCGTTTGTCGTCGCTTTCAACCAAGGTCGAACTGGAAGGGTTTGCTGCCGAGTTGATCGACCGCTTCGGCACATTGCCGAAAGAGGTGAACACTCTGATGCTGGTCGTGCGGATCAAGGCGATGTGCAAACGGGCTGGCATTGCCAAGCTGGATGGTGGGCCGAAAGGGGCAACGATTCAGTTCCACAACGACAAGTTCGCTTCGCCTCAGGGTCTGGTCGAGTTTATTCAGAACCAGCGTGGGCTTGCTAAAGTCAAAGACAACAAGATTGTCGTGCGCCGGGACTGGAAAAAGGACAGCGACAAGATCAAGGGTGCCTTTGCCATCGCTCGTGATCTGGCGGAAAAAGTCGTTGCTGTGAAAAAGAAAGCGAAAGCCTAATCTCCGGTCACAAAGGTGCAGAGTTGCCAGTCGCCCGTTTCGGATTTCACAAACGCCGCGCGGTAACCGACCATGGACCACAAAAAATCTCGGTGCATGTAGCCCGCGGTTCCGTCTGTCAGCAGCACGCGCTGGTATTCCTCATCCGGCAGGTAGTTCGGAACGATCACTACCTCATGGCTGATCAGGCCCGAAACCGCCCCTTCTCGCGATGGGTCCTTTCGAAGAGAGACGTTTTCACCGTTAACGAAGTAGGCCGTGAACGGATCGAGTGAAGCAGGCAGGGTGATTTGCCATTGATGCGGCATCCAGAATTCGCCCTCATCGTCGAAATAGCCGGGCTGCGACAGGGTGTTTTGCAGAGCAGTCCAAAAAGATTCGCGCAGGTCGTCGGCCTCGGACCGGAATTCTTCGGCCAGCGTTTCCGGGGGGACCGTCAGGTTGAGGCGAAACTCTTCCGGGCCGCCGTTGCTTCCGTGGCTGAGGTAGATGTCCGGGCAGGCCGCGGCGACGACGAAGTCCGTGTCACGCGCCTTGACCCGGTCTAGCAACGTGGTTCGGAATGCAACCAGGGAGGGGTCGCGTTCAGCTTCATCAATCGGAGTGAATTTCTGCCGTTCCGCCAAAGCGGGTCCGCAAATCAGGGCCGCAACAACAGATATTGCCAATTTCATTCAGCGGCCCTCATCGCGGCCTGAGCGCAGAAACAGGACGCTGCAACGGCTTGGTCAGCGCGTGCCAGAGCCAGATCCAGCCTTTGCCTAATCTGCTTGATTTCAGTGTTTTCCCCGCGTTCCCTTAGGCAGTCGTGCAGACCCTTAAGGCTCCAGACATTGTCGGGATGGATCGATGCGCGGCTAAGGCTGCCGCCCAGTCCAAGGTCTTCGCGATAGATCGCCTCGGCTTCGGCTACATGCCCCTGTTCGAACAGCAAGGCACCCAGAGCGTGCCGCGTTGGCTGCATCCAACCCCACGGTTCGTCATAGGGCAAGGTGTCGTCCAGTTCGACCGAGCGGCGCAGGTGGGCAAAGGCCATTTCATAGTTTCCTTTGCGGTACTCAATTTCGCCGCGCAGCATTTCCGTTGCAATTTCAAGCAGATCAATGACGCGGTTATTGTGCAGCCTGCGCGTTTCAGGGACACAGGTCTTGGCAGCGAGGAACAGGTTCTCCTCAGCTTCCGCCTCGGCGATCTGTCCCGTAGCAGCATAGGCGATCGCCCGGGCATAGTGCGTGGTGGCTGTCAGGGTACGATAAAGATCCGGGTCGGACGGAAGTTCGAGCTTTTTGGCCTCTTCCCACCGGCCAAAGCGGATCAGTATATGCGGGCCCATGGACATGTAGCTTTCGAAGTAGTCGGCCATTGGCGGGCTTTCGATACGCAACATCTCTTCGGGCGTCGTGTCCCAAAGCCCGCGATTTGCGCGCAGGGCCGGTTCCATCTGGCCCAGAAACAAGGCGCCATAGAGGGCAAAGTGATAGTTGTGCTGACGATAGCCGGTGTAGATGTTGAACGCGCCCTCGCGCTCGTAATATTTCAAATCAGCTTCGGTCGCCTTGGCGTTCCAGTAGGCAACATTGTGGTAGTGGCCGCACAGAACGTCGATATGCGTGGGCATGTGCACCAAATGTCCGGCATCCGGCACCAGAGTGCGCAAGACGTCCCCGGCTTTCAGCGCCTTTTCCGGGGCCGGCGACATTTCCATCAGGTGAACGTACAGGTGCAGAAGGCCTGGGTGGGACATGGCGTCGGGGTCGTTGGCCATGGCCCATTCCAGCGCCTCTTGTGCCTCCAGCGTCGCGGCACCCTCGGCAGGTTGGCCGCTGTTCAGGTCCCACATCTGCCAGGGGGTGAGGTTCAGCAGCGCCTCGACATAGATTGTACGCAAGTCCAAGTGATCCGGTTGATCCGCAAAGGCCACGCGCATAGCGTCGGCGAAATCATAATCCCACATGTGCATGTCCGGGATCGGGTCGCGCTGAGGATACCGCGCGGGCAGGGCGCGGATCAGGGCCTGCTCGACCGGCGTTCCGCGATCAGCCAGAGCCAGGGCCTTTTGTGTGGCGTCATACGCGGTTGCCAGCGCCTTGGTTTGACCCTGCTCATCGCGCAAATCCCACGGCAGGTTGTAGTTTGGGCCAGCGGCATAGGCGATGCCCCAATACGACATGGCGCACTCGGGATCATGTTCTGCAGCGCGCTGAAAGCAGGCGACGGCCTCGTCGTGGTTGTAGCCATAGGTCCACACGAGGCCCCGGTCGAACCAGCGTTGCGCTTCATCCGAAGGTGTTGTCACCGCACAGGAATATGTGCCGAGGTCGTAATCATAGCTCATCGAAATCCTCCCCTCGCATTGCGCGCAGGTTAGCGCGTTTCGAGGGGGCTGGACAGATCAGGCGGGCAGTCTGTTTTCGATCCGCCCCATATGCAGCATGAGCCCGAAGGCGAGAACGCACATGGTCAGAACTCCGGTCGTCAGTGGCCCGATCGAGCCATCAAACAGCAAGCCGACCGGTGCGGCAATCGCCGCAGCGAGCACCGTCGAGATCGATCCGATAACCGAGGCTGCCATGCCGGCGATATGACCCATCGGCTCCATTGCGATGGCGTTCAGGTTGCCCATAGTCACGCCTGCCATGAAAAAGACGGTGGTTTGCCAAAAGACGAACAACGCAAAAGAAGCTTCGGGGGAAAGGTTCGCCATGTTTAGGACGATCACACACGATGTGATCAGAATTTGGCCACCAAGCGCCCAGGTCACAATCCGCCGCATACCCAAGCGCACGACAATGGCTGCGTTCAGCAAGCTGGCCGAACCTGACATCAGCGCTACAAAGCCGAACCAGAACGGAAAGCTCTCGGCGCGGTCATGAATGACGTCGTAGACCGGTTGCACCATGGTCAGCATGGTAAAGAGCATCCCCATGCACAGCGTCTGAACCAGAATGGACAGCCGGACTGTGGGATGGGCAAACATCTCTTGCACTGCCGCGATCATCAGGGGCAGGCGAAACGGGCGACGGTTTTCGGGTGGCAATGACTCGGGCAGGCGGACAGTCATCCACAGAACGATGACCAGGGCGAACAGAATGAACGACACGAAAATACCGCGCCAGCCGACCAAAGCGATGACGCCTGCACCCAGCATCGGCGCGATGGCGGGAACGAGGGTGAAGATCATCATGGCAATCGACACGATCCGCGCCATCTCGCGGCCGGCGTACAGATCCCGAATGATGGCCATGGCGACAACGCGCGGCCCTGCGGCGCCCAAGCCCTGAACGATGCGCGCTGCCAGAACCAGTTCAAGCGACGAACTGGCCCAGGCCACAGCAGAAGCCAGGATGTACAGTGCTGCACCGCCATAAATCACAGGCTTGCGTCCGACGGCGTCCGAAATGGGACCGGTAAAAAACGTACCGATCCCCATGCCCAGAACGAAAGACGTCAGGATCAGCTGCGCCTTGTTGACGTCATCCGGGCTGAGCTGCGCGCCGATTTCGGGCAGCGCGGGCAGCATGGAATCGATCGAAAAGGCGATAGTCGCGAACATCATCGCGATCAGGGCAACGAATTCACCCCGAGACATGCGATTGGTCATAGGAGACTCCTTCCCGTTCGCGCTAGCACGACAAGACGGGTTGGGCTAGGTGAGAAAACGCACAGGGCTATGTGCTATTCTGCAGGGGAAGCCTCAATTTGAGACATGATCTCGGAGATCACTTTTCCCCAAAGCTCAGGGGGTTGCGCACCAGGTACAGCGTGTTGGTTGGCCACAATAAAGGTCGGTACCGAGTTAACACCCATTTGGCGCGAATGGCTGTCGCGGTTGCGAATATCTTCGCGGTCGGCATCCGATTTCAGCAGTTTCAGCACCACGGCAGCATCCATTCCTACACTGTCGGCGATGTCTGCCAGGACCTCGTGATCGCCAATGTCGCGGGCTTCGACAAAATAGGCATTGAACAGGGCATCGACGACGTCGCTCTGCTTGCCTTCAATCCCGGCCCAGTGGATCAGTCGGTGGGCGTCCAGCGTATTCGGCGTGCGCTTCATCCCTTCGAAATCGATTTTCAAACCCGCATTTTCTGCATGTTCGACCACAGGGGCATAGGCGCGCACAGCGCCTTCCTTGCCGCCGAATTTCTGTTCCAGATATTCCCGGCGGTCCATTCCGCCCTCGGGCATGTCGGGGTTCAGCTGAAACGGATGCCACTCGATCACGAAGGGGTGGTTCGGAATGTCCGCCAAGGCCTTGTCCAGATGTGTTTTGCCGATGTAGCACCATGGGCAGATAGGGTCGGACATGATGTCGAGTTTCACGGTCTGGGTCATAAGGACGTCGCCTTGAAATAGGCCGGCAGGGCGCGGCGCAGGAGTTTGCCGTTGCCACCAGTGGGCAATGCGGGCAGGTGAACATAGACGCGCGGTTGCTTGTAACGCGCCAGCTTGTCGGACACATAGGCGTGCAGGGCGGCCTCGTCCAGTTCTTCGGGGCCGGTGTAAAAGGCCGCTATCACAAATGTGTCCGGTTTGATCTCGATCGCCGCGGCCCCGGCTTGCACTATGCCCGGGTGATGCGAGAGTACGGCTTCGACCTCGACCGGTGACACCCGATAGCCCCCCGCGTTCATCATGTCGTCGTCGCGACCGAGATAGGAAATCTGCCCGTCGACGGCCATGGCCCCCTGGTCACCGGTCACGAACCAATCGCCCTGCATCCGAGCCTCAGCCTCGTCCGGAGCATTGAGATAGGTCAGCATCAAGCCAGGATCGTCGCGGTGGATCGCAATTGTACCTTCCTGTCCTTGCGGCACAGGGCCGTCGGGCCCGAGGATTGCCACGCGGCGGCCGGGTTGGGGCTGTCCTAACGAGTCGCCTCGTGCGGGATGTTCAGGGCAGGACGAGATGAATGTTGAACACTCGGACATGCCGTAGGCTTCGTAAAGCTCGGTTCCAGTGGTTTGCGTCCAACGTTCGTGCAAAGGGCGGGACAGCTTTTCACCTGCACAAAGCCCGTGCCGCAAATCGGGAAGGGCGGGCAGGTGCTGTTGCTGTAAAATCTTGCGGAACACGCCCGGAGCCGCGGCGAAAATCGTGGCCTTATGGGCGTGCAGCAATGCGGGAAGTTCGGCCAGATCTGTGCCCGGCTCGGGGATGAGCGCGGTCGCACCGATGGTCCATGGATCCATGAGTCCGGTTCCCAGCGTGTAGGTCCAGTTGAACGCACCCGCGTGACACAGGCGGTCGGTTTCGCGCAAGCCGTACCAACCGTCCACCATCATCTGCCGCGCCCAGATCGCCCGGTGGGCGTGGGCTACGGCTCGCGGCTTTCCCGAGGTGCCGGAAGTATAGACCACATAAGCCAGCCGGTTCGGGTCCCCCATTGCAAATTCGGCAGGCGGCAAGTCACGCATCGCGGTCAGTCGATCCAGCCCAATTTTGTGCGGGTGGGATGCGCAGGCGATGGCCGGGTCATGCAATACCGCCGCTGGGGACAGGTCCGAGATCATTCGGGCGGTTTCCGGTTCGGTCAGTTGCGCCGAGGTCGGCACCGGAATAATCCCGACAGAAATGGCGCCTAGATAGGCGATTGGAAATTCGACTGTATTTCCCAGCCGCATCAACACGATGTCTCCGGGATGCAGACCGGTCTGCAACAACCCTGTTCCCGTGCCAAGAATTGCCGCTTGCAGCGCGGCATAGCTCCAATTCTCGGCGCCTTGTGCTTTGAGGATCGATAGGGCGGTCTTGTCCGGAAAAGCCGACGCGTGACGCAGAACATGTGCCGCCATGTTGAATGGCGCAGGGCAGGCGGGCGGTGGGCCCTGATCAAAAACCGAAAGCATGGCGATTGGCTATCGCGACCGCTGGCGCGTTGCAAGCGCGCAGCACTGGCCCTATAGAGTTGGCCATGACATCAAGCGACCCGAAATCCCTGATCCGCATTGCCCGCGATAATGGTGCCGATACTCATGTCGAACCTCTGGATCTCGGCGCCCGGGTGCGTGAACTGCGCAAGGCGCGCAACTGGACGCTGGAACAGGCGGCAAGTCAGGCCGGATTGGCGCGGTCGACCCTCAGCAAGATCGAAAACGGGCAGATGTCACCCACTTACGATGCACTTAAGAAGCTGGCGATCGGATTGGAGATCTCGGTGCCGCAGCTTTTCACGCCACCGCAGCGCGACCAGGTGATCGGGCGTATGGCGGTGACGAAAATGGGTGCCGGCACGGCCCATGCAACGGCAACATATGAACATGAACTGCTGGCAGATACGCTGACGAAGAAGCAGATGCTGCCTTATCGTGCCCGGGTCCGGGCCCGGTCAATGGACGAATTTGATGGATGGGTGCGCCATGACGGCGAAGAGTTTCTGTATGTGCTGACTGGAATCGTGCGCCTATACACCGAGTTCTATGAACCCGTGGAGATGCGCCGCGGGGACAGCGCATATTACGACGGCAGTATGGGCCACAATGTCATATCCGTAAGCGATGAGGACGCAACGATCCTTTGGGTAACTTCGCTGACTTAAAGCCGATTGGCTTCACGGTTCAGCGACTCGGTAAACAGAAAATCTTCAAGCTCTTCGTGCGCTTCGTTCACGGTCAGATGGTGGCGTTCGGCAAGATAGGCTTCGAACTGTTTTCGGTCCTTCCGAACGCGCGCCATATCTTTATCGCGCAGGTTCGGAAACCTCCGTTTTGCGCGCGCGTAGGCCGCACCCCAATCTTGCGTCAGATCAGCCCAGTTTAACATCTGCGAGCCTTCCTTTAGTTCCGGTTTCAGGACTGCTCTCCCCTAAACAGGGTACGTATGAGTTGTGTGCTCCGCTTACATGACAAAATGTCGCACCCTGACGTCACGTAAGTGTCACAAATAAAAACCCGCTGCGGAGATACCGCAACGGGCAGACGGACCTGCAGTTAAGTGAGTGGCGGCCGGTCCGTTTATTCCAAGGCTTGAAGCCCGGATTCAAAACTATGTGCCCGATAAATACAGCAATAATCTGCCTCACAATGATAATCGGACTTCGCGCAACGTATATGCCTGTGGATATATCCGTAAACCCCCTAGCGAAAGTTTCGACTGGATCGGCAAAGATTGTGGGAGGCACCTACCTGTGCGAAATGCATGCGGAAATCCCACAAAATCTGGTGCCGTATCCCATATGTGCCGAATTCCGCCGAAGGTGTTTGCTTATCGGTTTGTACTTCGATGATCTTGAACGCCACACCATTACGGATTGGATTGAAGCAAATTTCGGACGTCCGAAGAATCGGCAGCCGGAACTTCCGATGACGGGAACACGGCAACGCTATTAGAGTGGCAGTTTCCACGGTTCAGTGTAATCCGCAAACTCAATGCACTCAGATGCAGACAAGACTTACTCGGATCAGTCCTGATACCACCAGACCTGTGGCATATATTCCGGCCCATCCCCATAGATCGGCAGGGTTTCGGGGAATTTCAGTTCCTTGGCATGGGCAATGCGCCCGACATCAAAGCTCCAGATCGGGATGACATATCGTCCAGCGGTCAACACTCGGTCCAGCGCACGAGTCGCGGCCACGAAATCCTCGTGGCTTTCCGAAGCCAGCATCGTGGAAATCAAGCCATCCACAGCCGGAGATGCCACGCCCATCAGGTTGCGGGTTCCCGGTGTATTGGCGTTTTCGCTGCCCCAGTACAGACGTTGTTCGTTTCCCGGCGACAGTGACAAGGCGCGGCGGAAGATGGTCATGTCAAAATCCAGGGCCGATGTCCGCTCGGTAAACTGCGCGCTGTCTACCTGTTCGGTCGTGACCTGGATGCCCAGGCGCTGCAGGGCGGCAGTGTAGATGTCGATTGCGGTCTGGTTGTCGCTGTCGCCCTGTTGCAGCAATACCGTGATGGTAAACGGGTCGCCGTTTGCATTGCGCAGCACACCGTCCTGAATGGTCCAGCCGGCCTCGGTCAGCAATTTGCTTGCTTTGCGAATGTTGGCGCGGTTGCGGGCCGATCCATCGCCTTGAGGTAAGGTGTAGCCCTCGATCGTGCCGGGTATCAGGCTGTCGGCATAGGGCAGAAGAAGCTCTTTGACCTTGCCGGTTGCCGCGCCCGGTTGCATCGCCAGATCCGAGCCTGAGAAATACGAGGTGATCCGTGGCTGCGCGCCGCCTGTGATCGTGTCATTGATGAACTCGAAATTGAATGCCAGCGTCAGCGCTTCGCGGACGCGCCAGTCATCGAACGGGGCCTTCCGCGTGTTCATCACGAAACCGGTCATGCCCGACGGTTTGCCGTGCGGGATTTCCGTCTTGATTACATCACCGCGCTGGACGGCGGGGAAGCCAAACTGAGTCTCCCATTTGTCCGCGTTGAATTCGCGCACCGCAGACAACTCGCCAGCCTTGAAGGCCTCAAACAGAACTGTGCCGTCACCATAGAATTCGATCCGCATCTCATCCAAATTCATCGTGCCCTTGCGGAAAGGAATGTCGGTGCCCCAATAGTCAGGATTGCGGCGCAGGTTCACATATCGGCCAGCTTCATAGTCATCGATCACGTAAGGACCGGTGCCAACGGGGATGTCGTGCAAAGGTGCGTTGGCAAAGTCCTTACCCTCCCACTGGGCTTTTTGCAGGATCGGGCGCAGGCCGGCGATCAGGGCCAGTTCGCGGTCGGGCTCGTTGAAGGTGATGCGCACGCTGCGCGGACCCGTCTGTTCGATGCTGTCGATCTTGCCCCAAAGCCCGCGATACCGCAGGTGGCCTTCGGTGCCCAATGTCTCATACGACCAGATCACATCCTCGACCGTCACCGGGCTGTCGTCCGAAAATCGGGCGTTTTCACGAAGAGCAAACTCGACCCAGGATCGGTCCGGAGCGGTCTCAACTGATTCGGCTAACAACCCGTAAAGTGTGAAAGGTTCGTCCCAGGACCGGCCCATCAGGCTTTCATGGGTCCAAAACCGCAACTGCCAGGGTGACGTGCCTTTTTGCACAAACGGGTTCAAACTGTTATAGCCGCCGGTGTTTCCGAAAACGACCTTGCCGCCCTTCGGCGCATCCGGATTTGCATAGGGCAAAGACACAAAATCCGGTGGTAGGGCAGGGTCGCCATACATAGCTATGCCGTGGGCCGAATCTGCCAAAGCCAGCGAAGCAGAAAAAACGGCGGTGATTCCCGCGATCACTGGGAGAACGGGGCGGAGATAATTGGCACTCATTTTGGAAACAATCCTGCTCTGGCCTTATTTTGTTTGGGATTCATCGTAGCCATGATTTTTCTTATTATCAAACTTTTAGCTTGGACGATGGCGTGGAATTGCTTATAAAGGATGCACTGCTCGATAGGTTTCTTGCCTGTATGAAACCTGCCTCAATAACTTAACGCCCGCTTCGTGCGGGCGTTTTTTTGTGCAGAATTTGTCTGGGAAAGGCCCCCGGATCATTCCCCGTTTTCTTTGCAGGTGCAGCATGGCACTGTGTCCGCGAATTGAACACGAGAGGGAGAGCGGCCATGAGCCTGTCTGGAAAAACAGCCATCGTTACAGGATCGAATTCGGGGATCGGGCTTGGCGTCGCGCGCGAACTTGCCAGGGCCGGGGCGGATGTCGTTCTGAACTCGTTCACGGATCGTGACGAAGATCATGCTCTGGCTGCTGAGATCGCCCAGGAAACCGGAACCAAAACGCGCTATATCAAGGCCGACATGTCCAGGGGTGAGGAGTGTCGTGCCCTGATCGAACAGGCTGGCGCCTGTGATATTCTGGTGAACAACGCGGGCATTCAGCACGTGTCGGCGATCGATCAGTTTCCAGTCGAAAAGTGGGACGCGATCATCGCGATCAATATGAACTCGGTCTTTCACACGACCGCCGCCGCGCTTCCGATGATGCGCAAGGCGGGGTGGGGCAGGGTCGTCAATATCGCTTCGGCCCATGGTCTGACCGCTTCACCATACAAGGCGGCTTATGTTGCGGCCAAGCATGGCGTCGTTGGAATGACCAAGACCGTCGCTCTGGAGACCGCACAGGAACCGATCACCTGCAACGCAATCTGTCCGGGATATGTGCTGACACCGCTGGTCGAATCCCAAATCCCCGACACGATGAAAGAATACAACATGAGCCGCGATGACGTGATCAAGAACATCATGCTCGAGCGGCAGCCCTCCAAGGAATTCGCAACGGTTGAACAGTTGGGCGGAACGACTGTTTTCCTGTGTTCGGAGGCCGCGTCGCAGATCACGGGGACGGCAATCTCGGTGGATGGCGGCTGGACGGCTCTATAACGTACCGTGGCACTTGCCATCAGCGCTGATCAAAGGGAGGAACGCAGTTTGAAACGCATCAACCTGGCTTTGCAGGGCGGTGGTGCCCACGGTGCGTTCACTTGGGGCGTGCTTGACCGGTTTCTGGATGAAGAAGATATCGAGGTTGCGGCGATTACCGGAACCTCGGCCGGGGCGCTGAATGGCGCCGCATTCAAGTCAGGGATGGTGCATGCGGGGCGTCAGGGCGCGCGGGATTATCTGGACGGTCTTTGGAAACGCATGGGGGCGGTCGGGGATATGCGGATCGCCCACTGGATGCGCGGAGTCGAACCGGCGCATATAGCGCAGGCGCTGGAATATGCAGCTCCGTTTTCGGTGGCCGATGCCTGGTCGCGGCTGGTGTCGCCTTATGCGTACGGACCCTTCTACAAGAACCCGCTGGAGTCGGTCGTGGACCGGTTCAACTTTGATGAGATCTGTGCCGATGACGGGCCCAACCTGTTCGTGTGCGCCACCTGTGTCCGCAGCGGCAAGATCAGAGTTTTTACGGGTCACGAGATTTCAACGGATGCCATTCTGGCCTCGGCCTGTTTGCCGAACCTGTTTCAGGCGGTCGAGATATTCGATCCCAAATCAGGGCGAACCGAAGCTTATTGGGACGGCGGTTATACAGGCAACCCGGCGCTCTATCCGCTGTTCAACGGGGAATTGCCGGACGATGTGGTGATCGTGAATATCAACCCGCTGGAACGGGACGAAGTGCCGAAAACACCGCAGCAGATTCAGAACCGGATCAATGAGATCAGCTTTAATTCGTCGCTGTTCCGCGAGTTGCGTGCGATCAATTTCGTGCAGCGGCTGCTGGCAGAAGGAAAACTGAAGGCCGGAGAAATGAATCGCGTTCTGGTTCACATGATTGCCGATGACGAATTGATGAACGATCTGTCTACGGCGACCAAGACCGTTCCCAATCCGATCATTCTGCACAGGCTGAAACAGGCCGGGCAGGCAGCGGCGCATCAGTTCCTGCGCGACCACAAGGGCGATTTGGGTAAGCGCAGCACCGTCGATCTGCCATCGATGTTCGGCTGATTACTCGGGCGGTAGTGTCGGATCTTTTTCGTTTGGGTACACAAGCCCGGCTGAAATCACCAGTTTTGCCGCGTCTTCGATGGACATATCCAGCAGGATGACATCCTCTTCCGGAAAGAACAGAAGGAAGCCGGACGTAGGGTTCGGCGTGGTGGGGACAAAGACGCTCATCAATCCGCCGCTGGTTTCTGCGCGCTCACTGACCTCACCCTTGGCGGTGGTCGACACAAACCCGATGGCCCAGATGCCCCGGCGCGGATACTGGATCAGACAGGCTTTTTCGAAAGAACGTTCCGTCTGGGCGAAAACGGTTTCCGAAATTTGCTTGATGCCGGAATAGACGGACCGAACCACCGGCATACGGTCCACAAGGCTTTCCGCGAAATGGATCAGCGATCTACCCAGAATGCCCTTAGCGACCCACCCGACCATCACTGTGAAGATCAGGAAGATCACCACACCTACACCACGCAGGTTGATCCCCACATATTCCTGAGGCTGAAACCGCTGCGGCACCAGCGGAAGAACTGCGCTGTCGATCCAGCCGACCACCGACCAGATCAGCCAGACGGTCAGCCACACCGGTGCGATGACGACGATCCCCGTCAGGAATGACGCGCGGAGCCCGGCGAACAAGCCCGGGCGGCGATGCGGTTCTTCGTCAAAGGGTGTATTCATTGCAGTCCTGAGTGATTTGCGGAATTAGTTAAGCAGTCCGGCGCATTGGTACAATAGGGCAGTGTTATGCGGTGCCGTCGGTCAGAGCACGCGCGATTCCGGCTGCGAGCCGCGCGTTGTTCCGAACCAGTGCAATATTTGCGACCAGTGAGCGCCCTTCGGTCTGCTCAAAGATACGCTGCAACAGGTAGGGTGTGACGCCTTTGCCGGTGATCCGATGCGTCTCGGCATCAGCCTGAGCTGAAGCGATGATCGGGGCCAGTTCCTCGGCCGGGATCTGGTCGGTGATCGGGATCGGGTTGGCGACCAATTGTCCGCCGGGTAAGCCGAGCGCGCGGCGGGTGGCGTGAGCTTTCGCAATCATGTCTGCGCTGTCCATCCGAAGCGGTGCCACAAAGGGGGATTTGGCGGACCAGAATGCAGGGAACTCGTCCTGACCATGTGCGATGACGGGAACACCGAGTGTTTCCAGAACCTCCAGGGTTTTGGCGAGGTCCAGTATGGCTTTGGCACCCGCAGCGACAACTGTTACCGGCGTTTGCGCCAGCTCGTGAAGATCGGCCGAGATGTCGAATGACGTCTCGGCGCCCTGGTGTACGCCTCCGATCCCGCCGGTCGCAAACACGTCGATCTCTGCGTAATGCGCAGCGATCATGGTGGCGGCAA
This sequence comes from Ruegeria sp. HKCCD9138, assembly GCF_057220975.1. Taxonomy (NCBI): domain Bacteria; kingdom Pseudomonadati; phylum Pseudomonadota; class Alphaproteobacteria; order Rhodobacterales; family Roseobacteraceae; genus Ruegeria; species Ruegeria sp. HKCCD9138. Next base: position 94,734 of record NZ_JBWVAZ010000007.1, read on the forward strand.
CGGTGGTGGCCCCGGTGCCGCCTGTGGCGATGCAGGCTGCCATGTCCGCGCGCGAGATTTTGGCCACGCCCTGCGCTGAGCCCAACGCTTTCAACTGTTCCGGTTCCAGCCCGACATGCAACTGGCCTTCAATCACGGCGATGGTTGCCGGGGTGGCACCCGCATCTCGGATGTCTTGTTCCACCTGTGCCGCGACCTCGATGTTCTGAGGGTAGGGCATGCCGTGGGTGATGATGGTGCTTTCCAGCGCGACGATAGGTTGGCCAGCATCCTTGGCAGTGCGGACCTCGTCAGAGTATTGGATGTCGATCACAGTGGGGTTTCTCCGGAGACATAGGTGGCAGCGGCATGCAGGGCGCGGCTCAGGGCCGCTTCGTTATCCGCACCGCTCGATTCTGAAGCGATATGGGCCGCCATGAAAGTGTCGCCCGCGCCCGTCACCCGGGTGACAAGAACGGACGGTGGGGTTTGGGTCAGAACGCCGGAAGCCGAACCGACGGTTGCCGAGTTACCGCCGTCCGTGACCAGGACCCGCAAAGCACCCCGATCCAGCAGACTTTTGGCGGCGCTTTCGGAATCGGTGAATTCTCGCTGGCACAACAAGCCGGCTTCTTCGAGGTTTACATAAAGGGTTGCACGGGCGTGCTTGAGGAAGGGCAGCAGGCGCTCGGCCTTGCCGGGAGAGGCAGGTGCAACCCTCAGGTCGGCGCGGGCGAAGGCCGGGCTTTGGGCGATTTCTTCCAACAGGGTCAACGTCAGGTTGCCGTCTAGCGCGATCGGGCCTTCGAAAGGTGTGTTCTCATACCCCAAAGGACCATGCATCAAGGGGCGCAGTATCTTGGCGCCCGCCGCTTCCAGCGAATGGGCGTCGGCGATGGCCGCAATCAGACCATTTGCGCCCTCGACGGCCATATAGCGGTCGGTCGGCAAGTCTTGTGAACGGTAGACATGATCCGTCACCATACCAAGCCGTGAACAGGCATGGATCAGCTCATCGCCTTCGGGGTCGCGGCCAATGGCCGTCAGAAGGGTTGGCGTCATGCCGAAACGCACAAGGGTCATGGCAATATTCATGGCCACGCCGCCGGGTAGGCGGGTAATCCGCCCCGGTACGTCCGAGCCCTGCCGCATCGCGCTGGCAGACCGCCCGATCACGTCCCACAGGACCGAGCCGATACACAGGATTTCGCTGTTCTGAGTCATGCTGATGTCATGCCGCAGTACCCGTTTCCCTGCAAGTCGGAATGGTACCGCAAACAGCCAGGTTCAACCCATTGCCGCGATCAGAGCGTTCAATTCGGACAAAGGATCGTCTTTGGACCAGATCTCATCCCCGATGCCGAAGAAGTCTGTGCAGGGCGTGAGTTCGCGGATCAGGTCCGGGGTCAGCGCTCCTTCGGCCACTACCGGAACCTCGATCATCTCGGACCACCACTGGAACAGATCCTTTTCCGCGCGGGTGCCGTCACCCAGGGCCGCATTGCCAGCGGGACCAAAGGCCACATAATCCGCTCCGGCCTCGCCAGCGGTCATGCCATCATGGCTGGACGCGCCGCAAAAGCTGCCCACGATAGCGTCGGCACCCAGTTCCTTGCGTGCAGCCCTAACCGAGCGTGCAGCATCGTCCAGATGCACTCCGTCCAGCCCCAGCCGTTGCGCCAGCAACACATGGTTGGAGATCACCAATGCCACATCGCGTGCGTGGGCCACGTCGCGGCAGGCATCGGCTGCGCGCGCGATTGCATCTTCGTCATTTCCGGCAAGCGCCAGACGAATGCAGGCGATTTCGGCGCCGTCCAGCACACGGGCTATCTGGTCAGGGAAGGTGCTCAACGAGATTGTCGGCGGGGTAATCAGGTAAACCTGCGGCTGCTCGGGTGTGTCCATTGGCGCGTCCTTCGCTTTCAGTCTTTGGCGCGGTTTAGCGGATTGCGACGGGGAAGCAAACTTTTATGCCTGTCGCGCCGGTAATTGGGAGCAGAAGGGGCACGGGCGGCTTGCTCTGCGCGATTGCGCGGATTAGAGCAGGCGGACCTTTCCGGAGTAAGTGATGCCCAGCGATACATCCCAACCTTCATTCGTGCTCGTCCGCCCGCAGATGGGCGAAAACATTGGTGCCGCTGCGCGGGCGATGTGGAATTTCGGTCTGGACCGGATGCGGATCGTGACACCTCGGGATGGCTGGCCGAATCCAAAGGCGGTGGCAATGTCGAGCGGGGCCGGTAGGCTGCTGGACGAGGCGCAACTGTTCGATAACCTGGCTGGCGCGCTGGCTGATAAAACCTTTGTCTTCGCCACAACCGCCCGGCAGCGTGGCCTGACCAAACCAGTCTACAGCCCAGAACGCGCAATGCAGATCGCGGTCCAGAAAGTCGCGGCTGGTGAAAAGGTGGCGGTACTGTTTGGCCCCGAACGCGCCGGGCTTGAGAATGAAGATATCGCCAGGGCCAACGCCATTATCTCTGTCCCGGTGAATCCGGAATACGCCTCGCTGAACCTCGGCCAGTGCGTATTGCTGACGGCTTATGAATGGATGCGCCAGACCGGCGACGTCGTGCATGAGGCTACCGATTTGGGCAGGGGCGACTGGGCCACTGGCATCGAGGTTGAAAAGCTGGTCGAGCATTATGAGGATCGGTTGGACGAGGCCGGGTTCTTCTATCCACCTGAAAAGGCAGAAGGCATGAAGGTAAACCTTCGCAACTTGTGGTCACGGATGCGAATGACGCGGTCGGATGTGCAGATGCTGCACGGCATCATGCGTCAGATGGTCCGCTGGAAGGAAAAGGGCTGAGGCTGGACCTATCAACCTCCAAGCCCTAGCTTGCGACGAAAATCAGGACATGAGGACGGCATGAGCGGCAAGCGCAGCATCTTCGAAGACGTCTCGGACACAGAAAAGCAACAGGCGGTTCAGCCCGGAATGATCGACAAGGGGCGCGGAGGCGCGCGTCAGGCCATTCGGGTCTGGCTGATGGTCCTGTTTGCTCTGGTCGTTGTGATGATCGCGGTCGGAGGTCTGACACGCCTGACCGACAGCGGCCTCTCGATCACCGAGTGGCGTCCGCTCACCGGAGCCATCCCGCCGATGACCGAGTCCGACTGGCAGGCGGAGTTCGACAAATACAAGCAAATCGACCAGTGGCGCATCCAGAACCAGTGGATGCAACTGGACGATTTCAAAACGATCTATTGGTGGGAATGGGGACACCGTCAGCTGGGCCGGGTGATCGGGTTGGTCTGGGCCGCTGGTTTCCTGGGCTTCCTGATCGCGCGTAAGATTCCGGCTGGCTGGACCGGCCGGCTATTTATCCCCGGAGCGCTAGGCGGAATTCAGGGGGCCGTGGGCTGGTGGATGGTTGCCTCGGGCGTGACACAGGGCGAAGGGATGACCGCCGTGGCCAGTTATCGGCTGGCCGTGCACCTGGGGCTGGCTTTCGTGATCCTTGGGTTTCTGGCCTGGTATATTTTCATGCTGCGGCGCGAGGAGCGCGACCTGATGCAGGCCCGCCGTGCGAAAGAGGCGAAACTGTTTTCACTGTCGACCGGCCTAATGCATTTCGCCTTTTTACAAATACTCATTGGTGCGCTTGTTGCCGGGATCGACGCTGGCAGGTCCTATACCGACTGGCCGCTGATTGGAGGGCAACTGTTGCCGCCGGATGCCACGATTCTGGAACCGATGTGGCGCAACTTCTTCGAAAGCCCGGGGCTCGTCCAGTTCATCCATCGCTGCGCTGGCTATCTGCTGTTTGCCTTCGGTGTCGTGGTCTGGAGGCGCGGTGGTGCCAGCGCGCACCCACAAACGCGCTTTGCCTTCAATGCCATGTTTGCGGCTCTGTCCCTGCAGGTGGTCGTCGGCATTCTGACTGTCGTCTACGGCGCGCCCTGGCAGATCGCGATTTTCCATCAGTTCATGGCCGTCGTCGTCTGGACCCTGATCCTGCGCGCACGGTTCCTGACGGCGTACCCCATTGCAACTTCTTTGCGCGGAGCATGACATAAATGACAGCTTTCAACGATCTGATGGCCTATCAGCGAGAAACCTCGGCCCTCGGACAGATTGCCGGACGTCTGGGCTGGGATCAGGAAACGGTGATGCCGCGTGGGGCAGCGCCACAACGCGCCGAGGAAATGGCCGCGATCGAGGCTGTCTTGCATGCCCGTCGATCTGACCCGCGCGTGGCAGATTGGCTGGAGCAGGCCGCCCCTCAGGATGAGGTCGGCAAGGCGCAGATGCGCGAAATCCGCCGTGCCTATGACCGCGCGGTCAAAGTGCCCGCAGATCTGGCAACGGCTATTGCGCGCGTGACGTCCGCTGCGCAAGGCACATGGGCGCAGGCCCGTGCGGATGAAGATGTTTCCGCCTTTCTGCCTGTGCTGGAAGAGGTTGTCTCGCTCAAACGTCAGGAAGGTGAGGCGCTGGCACAGGGCGGTGACGTCTATGATGCCCTGGTCGAGGATTACGAACCCAACACGACCGGCGCCCAGATTGCGGCGATCTTCGATCAGATGCGTCCGCGTCTGGTTGCCCTGCGCGCGGCGGTTCTGGACAAACCGGAACCCGCTGCATTGAAAGGGAAGTTCGACGAACTGGCCCAGATGCGTCTGTCGCAAAAACTGGCCATCGCGTTCGGCTACGATCTGAACCGGGGCCGCGTGGACAAGGCCGTGCATCCGTTCAGTTCCGGCAGCGGCTCGGACGTGCGGATCACCACGCGGACCAGCGAAACCGACCCGTTCAACTGTTTCTACTCAACGATTCACGAGGTTGGTCACGCCGCATACGAACAGGGGATCGACCCCAGTTATGCCCTGACACCCTTGGGCCGGGGCGTGTCGATGGGTGTGCACGAAAGCCAGAGCAGGATCTATGAAAACCAGTTGGGCCGGTCCCGCGCGTTCACTGGCTGGCTTTTTGGGCAGATGACCGAGGTTTTTGGCGACTTCGGAATTGCGGATGCCGATGCCTTCTACCGCGCCGTCAATCGCGTCCACAACGGGTATATCCGCACCGAGGCGGACGAGGTTCAATACAACCTTCACATCATGCTGCGCTTTGATCTGGAGCGCGCGCTGATGAGCGGTGACCTTCAGGTAAGTGACCTGCAGACGGCGTGGAATGATCGCTTTGCCGCTGATTTTGGTTATGCCGTGGACAAGCCATCAAACGGGTGTCTGCAGGATGTGCACTGGTCTGTTGGCCTGTTCGGTTACTTCCCGACTTATTCTTTGGGCAATGTCTATGCCGGGTGCCTCTATCAGGCGTTGCGCAACGCAGTTCCGGAACTGGACAATCAACTGGCTAAGGGCGACACCACGGGCGCGACGGGTTGGTTGCGCGACAGCGTTCAGCAATATGGCGGCCTCTATGCACCACGCGAGAACATTCAGCGCGCGAGCGGAATGGAGCCGGGGCCGGAGCCGTTGCTGACCTACCTGGAAGACAAGTTCGGCGGCTTGTACAACCTGTGAGGTCGCGAGAACCCGCTGTAGCTATGAATCCGGCAGAGAGCCGAACCCCTACTTGGGCGTCGTCTGCGCAGCTGAATTCGGGATCACAGTATCACAATCGGTGTGTGCTCAATGCGGACGGCGACTGCGGCAAAAAACAAGACGCTTCCGGTCAACACGAACACATGCCAGATCGTGTTGTGATAGGGTAGCCAGTCCAGAAGATAAAACGCGATACCAGCGGTATAGACGATCCCGCCCGCCAACATCAAAACCAGAACGGTTTGCGGAAGTTCAGCCAGCATCCCATGGCCAGCCCAGACCGCGGCCCAGCCCATCAGGACATAAAGCGCAAGACCGAACCACCGGAATCGGTTTGGATGCACCATCTTCATGACGGCACCCAAAGTTGCAGAGGACCACAGCCCGATAAGAAGACCTGTCGCCGGAACGCCGGATAATAGAACAAATGGCGTGTATGTGCCCGCGATTTTGACATATATCCCGGAATGATCGAGGCGGCGGAGGAGCTCCGACCACTTGTCGCTCTCGATCATGTTGTAAAGCGCCGAAAAGGTCAGCATGACAACAAGTGTAATACCGTAAACGGATGCACCCAGCACAGCGGCCGGGTCCGAGCGGTAATAGAAGGTCAACGCAACTAGTATCGGAGCCGCGATCAGAGCCGAAGACACGCCCAAAACGTGAACAACGCCGTCGCTGATGCGTTCGGCACGGCTGTAGGCCGGTCTGATATGTGCAAAAGATTGCATATACAAAACCTAGGCAGCCATCGGGCTGCGGGCAAGCGGATCGTCTGCGGCGCTACCGAGATCGTGATTCAAAACGAAAAAACGCCCGCAGAGCGAGCGTTTTGTTTCAGATGTGACGTAATGCGTGAGGTTATTCCTCGGTTTCCTCGTCCCCCTGATCGGCGATCCAGGCGACACTGACGACTTCTTCGCCCTTGCCGGTGTTGAAGACTTTCACGCCGCCAGCCGAACGTGAGCGGAAGGAGATGCCGTCAACGGGGACACGGATCGATTGGCCCTTGGACGTTGCCAACATGATCTGGTCGTCGATTTCCACCGGGAACGAAGCCACCAATTCACCGCCGCGCATCGCCTTGTCCATGGCGGCAACACCCATACCGCCGCGCCCCCGCACTGGATAGTCGTGGCTGGAACTGAGCTTGCCAGCACCGCCGGCCGTGATGGTCAGGATCAGGTTTTCAGCGGCCGACATTTCGGCGTAACGGTCCTGTGGCAACAGGCTGTCGGCATTGCCTTCTTCTTCATCCGTCTCTGCATCATCAGTAACACCGGCGACAGCGCGCCGCATCTTGAGGTAAGCTGCACGCTCGTCCGGGTCGGCCTCGAAGTGGCGGATCACCGACATTGACACAACGCGGTCGCCGTTGGACAGCCTGATTCCCCGAACACCGGTGGATTCGCGAGAGTTGAAGACGCGAACATCTGTTGTCCGGAAGCGGATCGCGCGGCCGGAATTGGTGACCAGCATCACGTCTTCGTCTTCTGAACAAATGCGCGCGTTCACCAGTTCCACGCCTTCCGGCAGTTTCATCGCGATTTTACCGTTGCGGCGGACGTTGGTGAAGTCCGACAAACGGTTGCGGCGCACATCGCCGGCGCTTGTGGCGAAAACGATCTGCAGGTTTTCCCATTCGTCGTCCGGCACATCCACAGGCATGATTGCCGCGATGGAAACGCCGGTCGGGATCGGCAGGATGTTGACGATCGCCTTGCCCTTGCCGGTGCGGCTGGACTGTGGAAGGCGCCAGGTCTTGAGCTTGTAGACCATGCCTTCGGTGGTGAAGAACAACAGTTGGGTGTGGGTGTTGGCAACGAAGAGGTTGGTGACCACATCCTCTTCCTTGGTCTGCATTCCCGAAAGGCCCTTGCCGCCACGTTTCTGGGCACGGAAATCGGCAAGCGGGGTCCGCTTGATGTAACCGCCCGAGGTGACGGTCACGACCATGTCTTCGCGCTCGATCAGGTCCTCGTCTTCCATGTCGCCCGACCAGTCGACGATCTCGGTACGACGATCGACGGCGAATTGTTCACGGACGCTGCGCAGCTCATCTGCGATGATGCCCATGATGCGCTCGCGCGAGGACAGAATATCCAGGTATTCCTTGATCTTGGCTGCCAGTTCTTCCAGCTCGTCCGTGACCTCTTTGACGCCCAGTTGGGTCAGGCGCTGAAGGCGCAGGTCGAGGATCGCTCGGGCCTGAACCTCGGTCAGGTTGTAAGTGCCGTCGTCGTTCATCTTGGACAACGGATCGTCAATCAGGCGTAGATAACCTTCGATCTCGGAGGCGGGCCAGCGGCGGGTCATCAGCTTTTCACGCGCCTCGGCGGCGTCTGCCGAGGAGCGGATGGTGGCGACCACTTCGTCCACGTTCGAGACTGCCACGGCCAGACCACACAGGATGTGGCTGCGTTCACGTGCCTTGCGCAGATCGTATGCGGTACGACGTGCAACAACATCCTCGCGGAAATCGATGAACGAGGTCAGGAATCGGCGCAAGGTCAGTTGTTCGGGGCGGCCGCCGTTCAAGGCCAGCATGTTGCAGCCGAACGAGGTCTGCATCGGTGAGAACCGATAGAGTTGATTTAAAACCACCTCGGGCGTCGCGTCACGTTTCAGTTCCACCACGACGCGCACGCCATTACGGTCGGATTCGTCCTGTACATGGGCGACGCCTTCGATACGCTTTTCGCGCACGGCCTCGGCGATCTTTTCGATCATTGCGGCCTTGTTCACCTGATAGGGAATCTCGTCCACGATGATGGCATAGCGGTCCTTGCGGATCTCCTCGGTGCGGGTCTTGGCGCGGATGATGACACTTCCACGTCCTTCCAAATAGGCCTTGCGCGCGCCAGAGCGGCCAAGCATCACGCCGCCGGTCGGGAAGTCGGGGCCCGGGACATATTCGATCAGTTGCTCGGATGTCAGGTCCGGATCATCGATCAGAGCCAGCGTCGCGTCGACCACCTCGCCAAGGTTATGCGGCGGTATGTTCGTCGCCATACCCACGGCGATGCCGCCGGCACCATTGACCAGCATGTTCGGGAAACGGGCTGGCAGGACGGTCGGTTCCTTGTCCTTGCCGTCATAGTTGTCCTGAAAATCGACCGTTTCTTTTTCGATATCGGCCAGCAGGGACGCGGCGGGCTTGTCCATCCGTACTTCGGTATAGCGCATAGCCGCCGGGTTATCACCGTCCATCGAGCCAAAGTTGCCCTGACCATCCAGCAGCGGCAGCGACATCGAGAAATCCTGCGCCATCCTCACCAACGCGTCATAGATCGCGCTGTCGCCGTGCGGGTGATATTTACCCATCACATCGCCCACCGGACGCGCCGATTTGCGATAGGCCTTGTCGTGCGTATTTCCCGTCTCGTGCATGGCATAAAGAATGCGGCGGTGCACTGGCTTCAACCCATCGCGCAAATCGGGGATCGCGCGGCTGACGATGACCGACATGGCATAGTCCAGATAGGACGTGCGCATCTCGGATTCGATAGAGACCGTCGGGCCGTCGTAGACTGGGCGCTCGGGCGGGGTTTCGTCCATGTTTTCAGGAATTTCTGGCGTATCGCTCACGTAAACTGCCCGTGTATTGTTCTGGGTCTATATCTTGTGGATGCACCTTATCAGACCCGGCACATAAGGTGCAAGCAAGCAACGATTCCGCGTGCAAAAATCCTCGGTAACACCAGAGTAACATATTGTTAAGTAAGGGTTAGGTGGTTTTCATGCTATCCTTACGAGACCTTGCAACAATCTGGAGGTCTGCATGGCGCAAAGCGAAACAGAATTAATGCTCAAGGGGTACGGGCTGACGACGGCGGAGTTTTTCTATCACATGCCCGATTACATACACGTGTTGAACACGTTCATCTGGCAAGAATACGATCTGGCGCCGGATCATCCAAAGCTGTTCGATTTCATCGACTTCTGGCAACGAGAGATCGAAGGTCCGTTGCATTCCGTGCGATTCACGCACCGCAAGATGATCGCGCCCGGTGAGTGGCAAAACATGGTCGGAGAGTTTCGGATCAACTGACGACTCAGGCAGAGCAACTTGCCCCGCCCAGGACGCAGAACTTGGCGCAGTGCGGGTGATTCAGGTGCACATCCGCCTCAGCTTCGGCCAGTGTCTTACCCATTTCGAATTCCGGCGAATACGGCAGCAGAGTGCAAGCCAGAACCGCCGGGTTGGACGCGCCTTTGCGTTTCACGACCATCCGCGAGCTAGCGCACATGACCGAGTCGGGGGATTTGTTCAGAATACTCCAGCAACCGGTTGTAATTTCGGGAACATCAACCGTTTCATCCATCTCGGGAAACAGGACTGTCTGACTCGGATTATGTGCGTCGATGTCAAAGCCATGTTCGGCAAAAAACGCGGCATAGCCGGCTCGGCTCTCGGCATCGCTGTCGCCCCAGACAGAGCGACCGGCCACGGCCATCCTAAATCCATTGTCCCGCAGCCATTTCATTCCGGTCAGGGTCTTTTTGAAACTGCCGACGCCGCGCTCTTTGTCGTGCAACTCGGGCCGAAAGTGATCCACGGAAACCCGCAGTATCAACTTGTCGGGATAATCGCGTTGTAATTCCAACAACCCTTCTCGCATTTTGCGGCGCATCATTGGCAGCATGGCATTGGTCAGGATCAGAACGTCAAAGCCACGCTCAAGAGAAACCCGGGTCATGTCGATCATTTCCGGGTTCATGAAGGGCTCACCACCAGTGAACCCGATCTCGCGAATTGGCCAGTTCCGGGCTTCGATCTGCTTCAGGTAGTCCCGGACTTCGTCGGCAGTGATATAGACTAGGGCGTCATTGGTCGGGCTACTGGCGATATAGCAGTTTTCGCATTCAATATTGCACAGCGTGCCGGTGTTGAACCACAAGGTCTCGGGATTGCTTAACGGGACCGATGCGCGGGGTTGGCCGTCTGCTGTCACCAATTTGTCCTGAAACTTGCCGATATTGGCGATCTGAGTGGCGTTGTCTTTCATTCCCGCTTCCGGTTCTTTGCGTCTTTACACTCGATCTAGTTCGCTCCGGATCGGGGGGAAAGGTGAAAAAGGCGGACCTGACAGAGTTTTGATTGAGCGAAAAAGAGAAAAATGGTGGCGCTAACATTGGACATGGCCGGAACGGCAAGGTAAGGAAAAATCATGGTTTCTCGCGTCATACCCGTTGATCCCTTTGATCTGGTCATTTTCGGCGGAACCGGCGATCTGGCACAACGCAAGATCCTGCCGGCGCTGTTTCGTCGCTATTGTGCAGGTCAGTGGTCCGCAGATGCCCAGATCATCGGAGCAGCGCGTGGTGCGCTGGACGTCGAAGCGTTTCGCGAAATGGTCTCCGATTCGTTGCGTCTGCATGTGCCCAAGCGGGCTCAGGACGCGAATGCGTTGAACGGGTTCTTGCAGTGCGTGGATTACGTTCCCCTGGACGCGCTTTCGGACGATGGCTGGTCCGCTTTGGCGGAGAAGCTCGCGCGGGATCGCATCAGGGCGTTTTATTTTTCGGTTGGTCCGCGGTTGTTCGGGCCTCTTGCCGAGCGGATCAATGCAAATGGTTTGGCCAATGCCCAAACGCGTGTGGTGGTGGAGAAACCTTTTGGGCATGACCTCGACAGCGCGAGGGTATTGAATGCCACTCTGGCGGCGCATTTTGCCGAAGGGCAGATTTATCGCATCGATCACTATCTGGGTAAGGAAACAGTTCAGAACCTGATGGCGGTGCGGTTCGGGAACATGTTGTTCGAACCGCTGTGGAACAGCCAGTACGTCGATCATATCCAAATTACCGTGGCAGAAACGGTGGGTGTCGAAGGGCGGGAAGAGTATTACGAGCGTGCAGGTGCCATGCGGGACATGGTGCAAAACCACCTGATGCAGCTTTTGTGCCTGATCGCAATGGAGCCGCCGGCCAAGTTCGATCCAAACGCCGTGCGCGACGAAAAGCTGAAAGTGATCCGTGCGCTGGACCCGGTTGAGCCGCATCACATCGTGCGCGGTCAGTATTCGGCAGGGCCAGAAGGGCCGGGTTACCGTGAGATTGTGGGAAATCCACGCTCGACCACGGAAAGTTACGTCGCGCTGCGTGCCCATATCAGCAACTGGAGATGGGCGGGCACTCCGTTTTATCTGCGCACGGGCAAACGTTTGGTGGCGCGCTCGTCGGTCATTAATGTACTGTTCAAGGACGCGCCGCATTCGATCTTCGGGGAAGAGGCCGGACGGCACGCCAATGCGCTGTCGATACGCCTGCAACCGAACGAGGGGATCACGCTGAAGGTGACGATCAAGGAGCCGGGGCAGGGCGGTATGCGCTTGGTCGACGTCCCGCTGGACATGAGTTTTGCCGAGGCCCTGGGTCCGGAAAATCAGGACCCGCCGGATGCCTATGAACGACTGGTGATGGACGTGATCCGGGGCAACCAGACGTTGTTCATGCGGGGGGACGAGGTCGAGGCCGCCTGGGCCTGGACCGATCCGGTCATTGCGGGATGGCAGGCACGGGGCGATGTGCCCAAACCTTATGACAGCGGCAGCACCGGCCCCGGCGACGCCGAGCTGCTGATGAAACGCGACGGTCGCCACTGGCAAGGGATCAAGCCATGAAGATACGGGAATATGCTGACCGCGATATGCTGGCCATCGACGTGGCAAACGATTTGGCCGGAGAGCTCGAGGCCGCCTTGCTGCACCATGATCTGGTGTCCTTTGCCGTTCCGGGCGGCACGACCCCGGGACCTATTTTTGATGGGCTGTGCGCGGCTGATCTGGAATGGGACCGCGTGCGTGTACTTCCTACTGACGAACGCTGCGTACCGGCCGATCACGAACGTTCGAACGAACGCCTGATCCGTGAACGGCTGCTGACCAGTCGCGCTTCGGTCGCCGAATATGTGCCGCTTTTCGTACCGGGACGAGGTCCGGAAGAGGCATTGGCCGAGATCGAAACGCTTATTGCGCCCGTTTTACCGCTTTCGGTTCTGGTCTTGGGCATGGGTGAGGACATGCATACGGCTTCGTTGTTTCCCGGAATGGATGGATTGGACAGGGCGCTGGACAGTCGCGCGCCGATGCTTGCCGTTGCACGGACAGACGTGCAGCCGGAACCGCGTATTACACTGACGGCTCCGGTGCTGGACGGGGCGCTGTCCAAGCACCTGATCATTTATGGCGATGCAAAGCGGACCGCGCTGGATAGGGCAATGTCCCTGCCTCCCGAAGAAGCGCCGATCGCCGCCGTATTGAGCGGCATGACCGTACATTGGTCGGAGTGATTGATATGCAGATTGAAAGCCTGAAGTCCCTCGCCGCCCAGAACGCCGACACCCGCATTGTGGATCTTTTCAATGCTGATTCTGAGAGGGCTGGCACCTTTTCTGCCTCGACAGGCGATTTGCTGTTTGATTACTCGAAAACGAGGATCGACAAGGATATCCGCAAGGAGCTGATCCGTCTGTGTGATGAGGCCGGCCTTGCCTCTCGACGCGACGCGATGTTTTCCGGGCAGAAAATCAACGAGACCGAGGGCCGGGCGGTTTTGCACACTGCCTTGCGCAATCTCGACGGTGGCTCGGTCGAAGTCGACGGTGAGGACGTCATGCCCGGCGTTCTGGACACGTTGCAACGGATGCGCGTCTTTGCCGAGGAAGTGCGTGGCGGGGCTATCCAGGCCCCCGGTGGCAGTTTCACCGATGTGGTGAATATCGGAATCGGGGGGTCGGATCTTGGTCCGGTTATGGCGACCCATGCGCTTGCGCCCTATCACGACGGTCCGAGGTTGCACTACGTTTCGAACGTGGACGGCGCCCATATCGCCGACACGTTGCGCGAACTTGATCCGACTCGCACGCTGATCATTGTGGCCTCCAAGACCTTTACAACGATCGAAACCATGACCAACGCGCGCACCGCTCGTGCGTGGATCATCGATGGTGGCGGCGATCCGGCGCACCAGTTCGCAGCCGTTTCCAGCGCATTGGACAAGACAGCGGCCTTTGACATTCCCGAGGACCGGGTTTTTGGCTTCGCCGATTGGGTTGGCGGGAGATATTCCATTTGGGGACCCGTAGGTTTGCCGGTGATGATCGCCGTCGGCTCGAATGCCTTTGATGCGTTCCTGCGCGGCGGGCAGGCGATGGACCTGCATTTCCGTTCCGCTGAATGGATTGAGAACATGCCGGTGATGCTGGCTTTGGTTGGCATCTGGCACCGCCAGGTGCTGGGCCACACCAGTCGTGCCGTTCTGCCCTATGACCAGCGCCTGTTGCGCCTGCCTGCCTATTTCCAGCAATTGGAGATGGAATCGAACGGCAAATCGGTCGCAATGGACGGCAGCGTGCTGACCATGCCTTCGGGTCCGGTGGTCTGGGGAGAGCCCGGCACCAACGGGCAGCACGCCTTTTATCAGCTAATCCATCAGGGCACTGATGTGATCCCATGCGAGTTCATGGTCGCCGCTGAGGGTCATGAACCAGAACTGGTCCATCACCACCGCCTGTTGCTGGCCAACTGTCTGGCCCAGTCCGAGGCACTGATGCGCGGCCGTTCACTGACTGAGGCGCGCGAGCGCATGGCGGCAAAGGGGTTGCATGGGGAAGAGTTGGAACGCCAGTCCCGCCATCGGGTGTTCCCCGGCAACAGACCCTCGACCACTTTGATCTACCCCAAGCTGACACCGTTTGTTCTGGGCCAGATTATAGCACTGTACGAACACCGGGTCTTCGTCGAAGGCATTCTGTTGAGGATCAACTCGTTCGATCAATGGGGTGTTGAGCTGGGCAAGGAACTGGCTACCTCACTTGGGCCGATCGTCGACGGGGATGTCAGCGCGGCGGACAAGGATGGGTCAACTGCCGCACTGATCGATTATGCGCTGCGGCATCGGGGCTGATTAACACCTCGGTACGAATTATGCGCCGGTGGAGCGTGCATTCTTTTATTGTCAGACAATTGAAAGATTGGCAGGGTTACTGCCAATCAAGGCCTTGTTTGATCCACCCGGTCTTGTCCGGGCGTAGTGCAGACAGGTCAAAAAAAGCGCGGCCATAGCGGCACGACGCTGACAATGGGAGGATGTCCATGCTGGGACAGATGATGACGCAGCCGCTGCTGATTTCGTCACTGATTGATCACGCCGACCGCTATCACGGGGGAACCGAGATCATCTCGGTCGAGACCGACGGTTCGGTAACCGAGACCAACTGGGCCGGAATTGCGCAAAACGCGCGGCGGTTGGCCTCGGCGTTTGGCAAATTGGGGTTGCAGCCGCAAGACCGGATCGGGACCCTGGCCTGGAACAACCGACGTCATCTGGAGGTCTACTATGCTGTGTCCAGTGCGGGGTTTGTCTGCCACACGATCAACCCGCGCCTGTTCCCGGAACAGCTGATCTATATCATCAACCACGCGCAGGATCGTGTGTTGTTCTTTGACGCGACCTTTATTCCGCTGGTTGCCGCTTTGCAGGAACACCTGACCGAAGTTCAGCATTATGTGCTGATGGGTTCCAGGGACGACGCGGCATCGGAACAGGTGGCCGATCTGAAATTCTACGACGAGTTGATTGAAACCGGCAACGATGATTTCGAATGGCCTGACCTCGACGAAAACACGGCCAGTGGCCTCTGTTACACCTCGGGTACGACAGGACATCCCAAGGGTGTTTTGTATTCTCACCGCTCGACCGTGTTGCACAGTTTTGCGTCGAATACGCGGGATGTCATCGGGTATTCTGCCATGGACGTCGTAATGCCTGTTGTGCCGATGTTCCATGTCAACGCCTGGGGCTCTCCTTACGCCTGCGCAATGTCCGGGTCGCGGATGGTGCTTCCGGGGCCCGGTTTGCATGGCGAAGCGCTGGTTGATCTGATCGACACCTATGGTGTGACGCTGGCAATGGGTGTCCCGACGATCTGGCAGGGGCTTCTGACTCATGCCGAGCAAAGCGGATCGCAACTGGCCAGCCTCAAGCGCACCGTCATAGGTGGCGCTGCCTGTCCGCCGTCGATGATTGAAACCTTCCGTGAAACCTATGGCGTCGACACCGTACACGCCTGGGGTATGAGCGAGATGAGTCCGCTGGGGACGACCAATTATCCTCTGGCCAAACATCTCAACCTGCCGCTCGAAGAGCAGCACAGGCTTCGCGAAAGCCAGGGACGCCCGCCCTATGGGGTCGAGTTGAAGATCGTGGACGATGACGGCAATGATCTGCCTCATGACGGAGAGACTCAGGGCGATCTGATGGTGCGTGGTCACTGGGTGCTGGACAGTTATTTTCATCTTCAGGATCAGCCGCTTCTCCAGAATGGCTGGTTCGCGACCGGCGACGTCGCGACACTGGACCCAGATGGCTATATGACAATCCGCGACAGATCCAAGGATATCATCAAATCAGGCGGCGAATGGATCAGCTCGGTCGAGTTGGAAAACATCGCCGTCGGCCACCCGAAACTGGCCACCGCCGCGGTAGTAGGCGTACCCCATCCGAAATGGGACGAACGTCCCTTGCTTGTCGCAGTCAAGGCAGACGGTGAGAATCCGACCGAACAGGAGTTGTTGGAATTTTTCGACGGCAAGATCGCCAAATGGCAAGTCCCGGACAAGGTGGTGTTTGTGGATGCGCTTCCGCTCAACGCCACGGGAAAAATCCTGAAACGCACCCTGCGTGACGAATTCAGGGAAGCCCTGACTGGGTGATATTTTGAGAAGAATGGCTCCGGCGGTAGGGATCGAACCTACGACCAATTGATTAACAGTCAACTGCTCTACCGCTGAGCTACGCCGGAACGGTTCGGGCGATATAGCAATCTGATTTCTGGGCGTCCAGAGGGCGCAGAGTGATTTTTGCGAAAAAAATCGGAAATCGCCGCATACTCAAAGCAGGCGATTCAGGTGCAAACATAAGGGGGGATTTGGCTCCGGCGGTAGGGATCGAACCTACGACCAATTGATTAACAGTCAACTGCTCTACCGCTGAGCTACGCCGGAACTGAGGGCGCGTATAACAACACCGATTTTCGCCGTCCAGAGGGGAAGCGCTTTGCGGTGAAAAAATTTTCGCGGGTCAGCTAAGTCGTCTGAATTGTGTTGATACGGACAGCTCCTGCAGCGGGTCCACGCGGGATTTACCGACCAGATCCACGAGATGCGCAAACACGTTTCGTTCGGCGGCCGGCAGCAGCGCGTTGGGAGTCTCGACATAAATTCGGCGGGTCAGGTCCTGTACCGTTGTCGGGCCATCCTCCAAAGCGGCCAAAATCTGCGCTTCACGCTCCAGGCGGTGCCCAATCAGCCAATCCAGTCGAGCCGCAGGGTCTGTCACCGGAGCGCCGTGCCCGGGATGAAACACGGACCAGTTGCGCGCACGCAGGCGATGGCAGGCACCCATGAAATCCGTCAGATCGCCATCGGGAGGGGAGACCAGTGAACTGGCCCACCCCATGACATGATCTGCCGTGAAACACGCATCACCCCAGGCCAGTGCAATATGATTGCCCAGATGACCTGGCGTGTGGATGACCTCAAGCTCCCAATCATCGCCCCTGATGAACTGACCGTCCGCCACTTCCTGATCCGGGCGAAATGCCGAGTCGATTCCTTCACCGCCACCCGCGAGGCCCTGTTGGGCAAGACGGGTCATGACAGCGCTGCGTCCGGCCATGGGGCCGCCATATGCCAAAATCGGCGCACCTGTGCGCGCTGAAAGCGGTGCCGCGAGCGGAGAATGATCCAGGTGCGAATGCGTCACAAGTATGTGGCTGATATTCTGACCGGGTTCCAACGCGTTCAGAATCGCGTCCAGATGCGCCTCGATCATCGGGCCGGGGTCGATCACCGCGATATCTCGGGTTCCCAGTAGATAAGTGTTCGTGCCGCGATACGTCATGGGCGAGGGATTCGGCGCGAGAATCCGACGAAGTCCGGGCGAAAGTTCCTCTGCCATGCCGGGTAAAGGGTTGAAATTGTCGGGGGATTGCATTCTGACCTCTTCCTCTTACCCAGGTGGCCAGCTAGGTTTAGCCCATGTCGTCGCAATGGCTCAAACCCTATATGCCTCGCAGCCTTTATGCCCGTGCTGCTTTGATCCTTGTACTGCCGGTGATTGTACTGCTGCTGGTTGTATCCATCGCGTTTTTGCAGAAGCACCTCGAAGAAGTGACGCAGCAAATGACGCTTACGGCATCGCGCGAAGTCGATCTTATAATGGACGGCATTCAGGGCGCCGAAACGCAGCAGGAGGCGCTGGCGGCTCTACGATCCGAACTCACGGTTCTGGGGATGACGGCGCGGTTCCTTCCACCGAACGAAGAAGCCGAGCCCGGCCCACGTCGTTGGCACGACTTCATTGCGCCGCAAGTTGCCGCAAATCTGAGCGACCGTATACCTGAAATCGTCACAATCGCCCTGCCAAGCGGCAGAGAAGCCCGGGTATATCTGGACACCGACCTTGGAATCCTCGAGCTGGTTTTTGATCGCAGGAGGTTGTCGCCCGCTGCGCCGCACCAGTTGATTGTCACGATGGTGTTCTTTGCCGTCCTGATGACAACAATCTCATTCCTTTACATGCGCAATCAGCTGCGCCCGATCACCCGCCTTGCGGATGCGGCGCAGGCTTTCGGGCGGGGCAGGGTGGTGCCCTATACGCCGAACGGAGCAATCGAAGTGCGTGCGGCAGGTAATGCTTTTCTGGATATGCGGGCGCGGATTGAGCGCCAGATAGAACAACGTACGCGGATGCTGTCTGGTGTCAGCCATGATCTGCGCACCCCGCTTACGAGGTTGAAACTGGGATTGTCGCTGCTGCCGGAAGACGATGGTGCGCAAATGCTGAAAGATGTGGACGAAATGCAGTCGCTTCTGGACGCGTTTCTGGAGTTTTCCCGAGGAGCCGCGGAAGGCGCGCCTGAAAAGGTCGAACCCAAATCTTGGTTGCAGGGAATTGTGCAGGATTCCCAACGCGCCGGTCACGATGTTGAAATTGTGTCGGTCGACGGTGAGGGATCCGCGATGGTGCGCCCAATGTCGATGCGACGCGCGGTCGAAAACCTGATCGGCAACGCCGTTCGCTACGGCTCCCGCGCTGAAGTGAGCCTGACACTCTCGCCAAAGTCCTTGCGCATTCGGGTCGAAGATGATGGCCCCGGTATTCCGCTAGAGCAACGAACCGAAGCCGTGAAGCCGTTCACCCGGCTTGACCCTGCCCGAAACCAGAATCAAGGCAGCGGAGTCGGTCTGGGTCTTGCCATCGTTGCCGACATCGCGCGCGCGCATGGCGGTACATTGCGGCTGGGTAAAAGCGAGCGTCTGGGTGGTCTATGTGCGGATATCGTGATCGGGCGATGAAAAAGCGGGTTCAGGCCGTTTCATCGCCAAGTCGCTGCATAAGCCGCACATATGCCGTCTGACCCAAACGAAATGTCGGGAGGCGAAAGAACTCGTCCGGAGCGTGCTGGTTTTCGTCCTCATGTCCAAATGCGAACATGACGGCGTGCAGTCCGAGTTGATCAAGCAGCGTGGACATAACGGGAATTGAGCCGCCGACCCGGGTCTTGTAGGGGGCCTTGCCATAAACCTCTTCCAGAACCTGACCGGCGATGGCCGTGGCATTGTGGCCTGCCGGTACAAGGAAAGGATCGGCGCGTCCGGGGTTTCTGGTGACTCTGGCCGAGACGCCGGGCGGGCAATGCGCATCGACGTGCGCAGCGATCAGCTCGAATATCCGTTCCGGGTTTTGGTTGGCCACCAACCGACACGTAATCTTCGCCGACGCAGATGCAGGTAGAACAGTCTTGGTTCCCTGGCCCTGCCAGCCGCTGGTCAAACCGTTGATTTCAAATGTCGGGCGCGCCCAAAGATTTTCGCGTGTGGAGTATCCCGGCTCGCCATGCGTCGCAGGTGCACCGGTCTGTGCAAGATAGGCGGTTTCGTCCCACGGAACCCGCGCAATTGCGTCACGGTCTTCGGCGGTAAGCTCGACGACATCGTCATAAAACCCCTCAATCGTGATGCCCCCCTCCGGTGCCTTCATGCTGGCAAGCAGATGGGCAAGGGCCTGAGCTGGATTGGCCACACCGCCCCCATGCATGCCAGAGTGCAGGTCGGCGCGCGCTCCGGTCACCTCGATTTCAAGCGACGTCAGCCCCTTCAATCCAAGAACCAGCTGCGGTGTTTCGGTGTCCCATTGTGATCCGTCGGCGGAAAAGATCATGTCTGCCTGAAGGCGATCGAGGTTCTTTTCGATAAACGGTGGCAAATCAGGAGAGCCGATTTCCTCTTGCCCTTCGAAGAAAAACCGCACGTTCACGGGCAGTTTGCCTGTCTCCGCCAGCAATGCTTCTGCGGCCAGAATGGGGATCAGCATCGCGCCCTTGTCATCGGTCGCGCCGCGCCCGTAAATCCGATCACCGCGTATCGTCGGTTCGAACGGTGGTGAGGTCCAAAGATCAAAGGGCTCTGCCGGCTGAACGTCGAAATGACCGTAAACAAGGATTGTAGGTTTGTCGGGCCCGGCGTGCAGCCAGTCGGCGCAGACGACAGGATGACCTGCCGTCTGATACATATTGGCGTTTTCGATGCCTGCAGACTTAAGGCGATCAACTACCCATTGGCCCGCGGTCTGCACATCTGCTGCATTCTCGGGTTTTGCCGAAACGGATGGAATCCGGATGAAATCGCAAAGCTCATCGACAAAACGCGTCTGATGCACGTCCAGATATTCACTCCATCCCATAGGAACCCCCGCAAAAATCTGGGATCAATCTGGCGTGACCCGGAACATCCCTCAAAGTGTTTGTTGCCGGGTCAGGTCGGAAAACGGTGAATACTTAGGCTTTGATCTTTCGATGAACCTTCAGGTAACCGTTTGTTCGGCGACGATCTCCCCAAAACGCTCGAAAAACTTGGCCGAGAGTTTCTTTGCAGTACCGGCAATCAACCGGCTACCCAATTGCGCGATCTTTCCGCCGACTTCGACCTTCGCGGTATAGGCCAGGGTTGTTTCTTCCCCTTCCGGTACCAGAGAGACATCCGCACCCCCCTTTGCAAACCCGGCGGCACCTCCTTTGCCTTCACCCGACAGAGAAAACTCGTCTGGGGCCTTGGAGTTGTCCAAAGTCACCTCTCCACTAAAGCGTGCTTTGACCGGACCGATCTTCAAGACAACTTTGGCCTCAAGATGCTCGGGCGAATGCTGTATCAGTTCTTCACAGCCGGGGATGCATTCTTTCAGGACATCCGGATCATTCAACGCGCGATACACGACGTCACGCGGGGCGGCGATGCGGATTTCGTCATTCAGTTCCACCTAAGTGTCCTCTGCTCAACAACATCTTGGGAAAACGCGAAGCGCGGCCTCGGTCGCTTCTTCGGGTGTCATTTCGGGATGCGCGGGCCACAATGCCCGTAACACGTCACGCCATTTTTTCATCATGCGATGTCTCCTCGGATTTGTCTGAATTCCGCCAGAGGATGATCTCGGCCAGGATCGACAGCGCGATTTCATGCGGATCAATTGCGTGGATATTCAGGCCCGCGGGTGACTTGAGCCGATTTGTTCGTTCGGCGGCCATTCCCATCGCCTCAAGCTTGTCACACAAGACCTGAGCCTTGCGCCGGCTGGCGACCATCGACACGCGATATGCGGGCGTTTCCAGCGCCGCCTTCAATGCCGCTCCGTCACCTTTTCCCTGAGAGGCAACCACGACAAAATCGCGCGGTTCGACGCCAAGCGCATTTATATCGTCTGAGCGGAAACTGGTGTGATCTGTTGAGCTTTCCGAACCTTCCGGCAGGCAAACCCGGAACCCGGCAAGTGCGGCGTGGTCCGCAAGGGCCAAAGCGATTGGTGAATCGCCGAAAATTACAACGCGGGGTGCGTGCTGATATGGCTCGACCAACAGATCGACCGTGCCACCCGACGGGCAGCCGCTTTTGAATGTCCGAACACCATCCGCGTCCGTCATGGCCACCACCTTTTCTGTAGGTTTCACGCGGATCATTTTCGGAGATCCGCTCGCAAGCGCCTCCAGCGCGGATGTGCGAACGGCGCGCTGCACGCATGCACCGCCCAGGTGACCCAATATCCGCCCGTCGCGGGTAATCGCTGCTTTGCCACCTGCTTTGGCCGAAGTCGCGTCGGCGGTGCGAAGGACAGTTGCCACGCAAAAGGCGTCGCCCTTGCGGCGCAACTCCTCAATCGTGTCGAATATGTCGAAACCTGCCATGGCCGTGTCCTTTCACAATTTCCGGAACTCGGGTTCCAGCGCTGCCAGTGCGTCGAGCGTATTTGCCGGCAAATGCGCATCGAGATATGGCTCGGCCGCCTGCATGGCGGCTGCAACGGGCTGGTAATCTCTCCAGCCCTTCAACGGGTTCAGCCAGACAATCCGCCGCGATTTGCGCCGGATGCGCGCCAGAACGTCGCCCAAGTCGCGCGGATCAGAGCTGCAATAGCCGTCCGACAGGATCAGAACGATCGTCCGCCCATTCAGGGCGCGTGCGCCATAGCCAGTCAGGAAGGTCTCAAGACTGCCGGAGATATCGGTGCCACCGCCAAAGCCATCAGCCATCAAAGACAATCGTCCCGCAGCGCGCAGTGTGTCGTGGTCGCGCAACGCGTCGGTCACCCGCATCAGCCTTGTGTGAAACAGATATGCGTCCGCTTCGGTTCCGCTGCCGACCAAGCCCTTTAGAAAGGCCAGAAAAACCCTTGAATAAACGGTCATCGACCCGCTGACGTCGCACAAGGCGACAATCCGCATGGGTCGGAGTGGTCGGGCTCGCCGGAACAGGTCGATGGGTTCACCGCCGCGCGCCAGACTGGCGCGCTGAATCCGACGCATATCTAGGGACGGACCCCTGAGGGCCTGTTTTCTACGACGCGACCGCCGATCCCGGATTGCCCGCGCGAGTGCCGTTGCCGCAGCTTCGGCTTGTTTCAGCGACTCCTCGTCCATCAACTCGCGCAGATCCCGGCGCGACTGGTTGTCCACGCGGGTTGCAACAAGTTTGCCGTCTATCCCTTCGGCCTCTGCGTTGCCTTCCGCCGGAGTTGTGGCGTGATCTGCCTTGGGTTCGTGTTCGTCTTCCTTCCGACTTGTCTCTTGCCAAATCATGGGTTTGGCGGATTGCACCCGCACATGCGTGTCTCGTGCCATTCCGGTTCTTTGCTTTCCAGCGTTAAACCAATAGGAGTCAAAGAGGTCATTAAAGCGACGCCAATCATCGGCGTCGCCGGACAGCAACACGCACAAGGCTTGCCGTGCCTGTTCGACATCGGTCGCTTCGACGGCCGACAAGGCCGCAAGCGCATCTCCGGCTTCCTTCGGTCCGACACGCAACCCGTTCATTCGCAGATGCGCGATGAACCCGGACATGCGATCCGCCAATCCTTGCGCGCGAGATGGAAACTGGGTGACCTGCATCACGCAACCTTTCCGATGAGCCGGTCCATGACCTCTGGCGGGGCAGCATCGTAGTCTGCGGCGGTTTTGAGCAGGCAAACCAACGTGGCCTGAACCTCACTCCGGGATTTGGCCAGGTCATTGACGCCAAGGCCGGACAAAGCAGCCGCCCAATCCAGCATCTCGGCAATGCCGGGGGTTTTCTCCAGATCTTCTTTGCGCAATGCCTGCACAACACCGACGATTTGCCGGGCCAGTTGACCTTCGATCTGGGGCATTCGGGCATGCAGAATGGCGATTTCAGTTTCGCGGGACGGGTAGTTGAGGAAGCTATAGAGGCAGCGGCGGCGCAGTGCGTCGGACAGATCCCGGGTGCCGTTGGCCGTCAGGATCACGACAGGCCGCGAGCGCGCCTTGATTGTACCGAGTTCGGGGATGGTGATCTGAAAGTCTGAAAGTATTTCAAGCAGGTAGGCCTCGAATTCTTCGTCCGCCCGGTCGATCTCATCAATCAACAAAACCGGCGGTTCGTCCTCGCTGATCGCTTCCAGCAAGGGCCGCTTCAGCAAGTAGTCGTCGGTGAACAACTGCGCCTCGCTGGTGCCGCCCTGCGCCTCGCTGGCACGAATGGCCAGAATCTGGCGCTGGTAATTCCATTCATAGATGGCATGGCTGGCATCCAGCCCTTCGTAACACTGCAACCGGATCAAGCGCGCGGTGCGTTGGGCTGCCAACGCCTTGGCGACTTCGGTTTTGCCGACGCCAGCCGGGCCTTCCAACAGCAGCGGTCGGCCAAGTGTCTGCGCCAGATGCAGCGCCATCGCCAATCGATCGTCGGCGACATAGCCCACCTCGGCGAGGCCCTGCTGTATCTCATGCAAGCTCATGCCATTCTCCCGGATTGCCGCCGCGAAGGGGTTCAACGCGGCGGCTTTTCCTTTTAGCCATGCATTCCCAGACCGTTGGCGATCTTCCAGATGCGCCAGTGGTCATGCGGCATATGGCTCTGGACCAAACCGAAGGGCCTGAACGCATCATGCACCGCGTTCGAGAACGCAGGGACGCCACCGACATTCGGGCTCTCGCCCACTCCTTTGGCACCTATCGGGTGGTGCGGAGACGGCGTCACCGTGTGATCGGTGGTGTAGTTGGGCGTCTCCCAAGCCGTCGGCAGGAAGAAATCCATCAGCGTGGCGGTTTTTACGTTACCCATCTCATCATAGGCGATTTCCTGACCCATCGCGATGGCCAGTGCCTCGGTCACGCCACCATGGACCTGGCCTTCGATGATCATGGGGTTGATCCGGGTGCCGCAATCATCCAGCGCATAGAACTGCCGGACGTCCCATTCGCCGGTATCCACATCGATCTCCATGACACAGATATAGGCGCCGAAGGGATAGGTCATGTTGGGCGGGTCATAGTAGCTGACGGCTTCCAGACCGGGTTCCAGCCCTGGGATCGCCTGATTATAGGCGGCGAAGGCGATCTCTTTCATCGTCTTGAACCGCTCAGGCGCACCTTTGACCGAGAACCGGTCCACGTCCCATTCGACATCGTCGTCGTGGACCTCCAGCAGATAGGCCGCGATCATCTGCGCCTTGGCGCGGATTTTGCGCGCAGCCATTGCCGTTGCCGCACCGGCCACAGGTGTCGACCGAGACCCATAGGTCCCAAGCCCATAAGGCGCGGTGTCGGTGTCACCTTCCTCCAGCGTGATATCGTCCGCAGGCAAGCCGATCTCACTTGCGATGATCTGGGCAAAGGTCGTTGCGTGGCCCTGACCCTGACTGATTGTCCCCAGCCGCGCGATGGCAGAGCCGGTCGGATGAATACGGATTTCGCAGCTATCGAACATACCAAGCCCAAGGATATCGCAATTCTTGACCGGGCCTGCGCCGACGATTTCGGTGAAATGCGTCAGACCAATTCCCAGTAGTTTGCGAGTCTTGCCGGCTTTGAAATCCTCGATCCGCTGCGCCTGTTCGGCCCGCAGACCTTCGTAGTCCACGGCCTTCAACGCCTTGTCCCAGGCCGTGTGGTAATCGCCTGAGTCATATTCCCATCCCAGCGCGGACTGATACGGGAACTGATCGGCCTTGATGAAGTTGATCCGGCGCAGCTCGGCCGCGTCCATGTTCAGCTTGATGGCCAGAATCTCGATCATCCGTTCGATGAAATAGGCAGCCTCGGTCACCCGGAACGAGCAACGATAGGCGACACCGCCCGGTGCCTTGTTGGTATAGACCCCGTCCACTGCCAGATAGGCAGTTGGAATGTCATAGGACCCGGTGCAGATGTTCATGAAACCGGCCGGGAATTTGGTCGGGTCAGCACAGGCGTCAAATCCACCATGATCCGCTGTCGTGTGGCACCAGAGACCGGTTATCTTGCCGTCCTTGGTCGCAGCGATCTTGCCCTGCATCCAGTAATCGCGGGCAAAGGCTGTGGACATCAGGTTTTCCATCCGGTTCTCGACCCATTTCACCGGTCGGCCGGTGACAATGGACGCGACAACCGAGCAGACGTAACCCGCATAGGCGCCAACCTTGTTGCCAAAGCCACCACCGATATCAGGGCTGATCACCCGGATATTGTGCTCGGCTAGGCCAGAGATCAGTGAAACGACCGTACGGATCGCATGTGGGGCCTGGAACGTGCCATAGAGCGTCAGCTTGCCGGTCACCTTATCCATCGAGGCAACGCAGCCGCATGTCTCCAGCGGGCATGGGTGGGTCCGGTGGTAATAGACCATCTCTTCGGCCACGACATCGGCCTCGCCCAGAACAGCTTCGGTCGCGTCTTTGTCGCCCTGTTCCCAGGTGAAGATGTGGTTGTGATGCTTGCGCGGGCCATGCGCGCCCTCGGTCTGACCTGCGAGGTCCTCGCGCAAAACAACGTCCGATTTCAGCGCCTCGAACGGGTCGGTGAGGACGGGAAGTTCTTCGTACTCGACCTCGACAAGTTCCGCGGCATCCGCCGCGATGTAGCGGTTTTCGGCTACGACATAGGCGACTTCCTGGCCCTGAAACAGAACCTTGCCGTCGGCCAGCACCATTTGCTTGTCACCGGCCAGCGTCGGCATCCAGTGCAGGCCCAGCGGCGCCAGATCTTCGGCAGTCAACACAGCAACAACGCCGGGCATGGCCAGTGCGGCGTCCTTGTTCACACTGACAACGCGGGCATGGGCATAGGGCGAGCGGACAAAAGCGCCGAACAGCATCCCTTCCAGTTTGACGTCGTCGACATAGTTGCCTTTGCCTTGGGTGAAGCGCACGTCCTCGACGCGTTTGCGGGCGCAGCCCATTCCTTTGAGGTTGGCGGCGCGTTCTTCGGGGGTCATGGTTTGATCGTTCATTCCGCGGCCTCCTTCTGAGCGTTCAGCATGTCAGCCGATGCCGAGATCGCCTTGACGATGTTCTGGTATCCGGTGCAGCGGCAGAGGTTGCCGGCCATGCCAAATCGGATTTCCTCTTCGGTCGGATTCGGGTTTTCCTGTAGCAGACGATGCGCACGGGTAATCATGCCCGGCGTGCAGAAGCCGCATTGCAGCCCGTGATGTTCGCGGAACATCTCTTGCAGAACACCAAGGCTGCCATCGTCATTGGTCAGGCCTTCAACGGTGGTAATATCGGCGCCGTTCACCTGCGCCACGAAGGTCGTACAGGATTTGACGGACTTTCCGTTGATATCCACGGTGCAGGCACCGCAATGGCTGGTCTCGCATCCGATATGAGGACCGGTGATTTTCAGATCTTCCCGCAGGAAGTGGATCAGCAACGTGCGCGGCTCGGCCAGACCTTCGACTTGCTTGCCATTGACGGTGAGTTTGACGTGCATTTTCGACATGGTTTCCTCCCCTCAAACCGCGCGGCTCTGCGCACGGTCGATGGCGCGGCGCAGCATCACAGCGGCTACGTGTTTCTTGAATTCGACGGGGCCGCGGTTGTCGGCCACCGGATCGATCGCGTCGAGCATCGCTGCGACACAGCCGCTGACGTCCCCATTGGCCAGCGCATTGCTTGCGCCTTCGGACCAGATGGGTGTGTCTGCCAGATTGGTCATCGCGACCGAAGCCTGACCGTTGCCAACCATCACCGCAGCTGCGGCCGTCGCATAGTCGCCGATCTTGCGTTTCTGCTTTTCATACGCCTGCCCAACACCAGCGCCGGGGACCGGGATCGAAATCTGCGTCAGGATTTCCTCATCCTCACGGGCGGTGAAATAGGCTGCTTCATAAAACTCGCGCGCGGCGACGCTGCGTGTTCCGTCCGGGCCGGACAATTCGAATTTCGCGTTCAAACACTGCATCAATCCGGGCATGTCATTGCCCGGGTCACCATTGGCGACATTGCCGCCGACGGTGCCCATATAGCGAACCTGCGGGTCTGCGATCTGCAACGCAGCCTCGCGGATCAAGGGAATGGCGGCAGCCAGCCCCTCATGCGCGATCAACTCGTGCTGTGTGACCATCGCGCCCAAGATGACGGTATCGGAGCCGATCTCGATGCCCTTCAACTCATCAATGGCCTGAAGATCGACCAGATGGCCCATTTCGGCCATGCGCAGCTTCATCATCGGGATCAGGCTGTGCCCGCCCGCAATCACACGCGCTTCGTCTCCATGTTCTTGTAGAATCCCAATGGCCGAGGCGATATCGCCTGGCCGGTGATACTCAAAACCGGCTGGTATCATGTTCTTCCTCCCTGGGTCCGAGCGATTTGCCTTGAGGACCTGAGGCTAAGAATGAACGGTGGGATTACCCGATCCAGCCGCCGGGAACGGGGCGCGCAGCTTGTTTCACGAAATGCGAATGGGCTGCACGAGCTGCGATTACAGGCCCAGAGCCTCGCGGATGTCATTCAGGCGGGATCGGCTGACAGGTACTTTGGTCAAAGCATCGACATCATCGAAATAACAGGTGCCGTTATCCTTATGCCGCTCGAAGCTGGAGACATGCTTGGGGTTCACCAAATAGCTTCGATGTGACCGCAAGAAACCGTCCGGTTTCAAACGCGTTTCAGCTTCGGTGATGGACCAGGGACAAAACAGTTTCTCATTGTCCATGTAGAGGACTGTGTAGTGCCCTTCGGCCCGGATGGCAGCGATTTTGGAGGGTTCTGCAAAAAATGTCTGGCCCTCACGCTCGTATGGAACCCCAGCACGAAGGGTGACAATTGGTTCCGGAGTGGGAAGGTCGGCAGGAGCAGCGGCAGGCTCGGACTCGATAAAGGAAATACCGGTCAGTAAAAACGCGCCGCAAATCAGGAATACCGCCACCGTGACCCCCATTGCCAGCACCTGATTGTTCAGGGCTGGACCAGCGCCCCCGGCGCTGTCCGTAGCGACAAAATCAGTCAGGCCCGTAGCAACGAAATGCATGGTAAAAACTGCCAGTCCAAAGCACACGGTGCCCAACAGGATATTGCGTTGCGTACGGTTGTCGTACGCGGCCCAGATCGCCAGCACGGACAGTACCACCGAAGCCAGCGTCGAAATGGCAACGTCCCATACGTTGTAGACGGGTCGACACAGCTCCATCCCGGCCATACCGACATAATGCATCACCACGATACCCAGCCCCACGATCACACCGGCGCCAACGATCGTGCTCATTGTCCGGGGGCGGAAATGAAGCAACAGCAACGCCAGACCGACCATCAGGATCGCAACAAGCGCTGAAATCAGCGTGATCAGGGCGTCATAATAAAACAGGATCGGCAATTGGAGCCCCAGCATGGCCACAAAATGCATGGACCAGATACCGCCGCCGAGGATGATCGCAGCCAGGGCTACGAAGAACTTACGCCTCTGATCATCCAGTTTCGACGCGCCGTGTGTCAGATAGAG
Source organism: Ruegeria sp. HKCCD9138 (assembly GCF_057220975.1). Lineage (NCBI taxonomy): Bacteria > Pseudomonadati > Pseudomonadota > Alphaproteobacteria > Rhodobacterales > Roseobacteraceae > Ruegeria > Ruegeria sp. HKCCD9138. The sequence continues at coordinate 123,502 of NZ_JBWVAZ010000007.1, forward strand.
TCCTGTGAATCCGGCCATCAAAGCCACGGCCAAAGACGCCGCCACCAGCCAGACGTTATGTGAATACTCCAACATGTAGGCGTGCGCGCCCTCCCCAGCGCAGGGTGACGTTAGCAAACCTCATATAAGGGTACAATCGACACATCTGCTAACCCGGTTCAGATCACAATCTGGGTGCAGTTTCAGACTTTTCCATAGGGTTTTCGGAAAGACAAAAGTCATCATGCTGCTCTTGTCAGGCACTGATTTCTTTCAGGACGAAGATGAGTTGCGAAAGTGGTGATGTTCAGCGCCGCCTCAGTGTTCGCCTTATTCGACGTTGTAGCTATTCACCGACAATAAGCGTGTGAATTACGGTACGCGGTATGTTGCGACACCTTCAGTTACCGTTTTGCGGAAATCTACACCATCAGGCGGTCAGATGCCTCAAGTCAGAGTTCTTCGCAAATTAGTAGAACTGGAAAACCGTCCCAAGGTAAGGCACTCTGGAACTCTGCGCGCATGTAGGAGGTCCCGGAATGCCCCAATACAACGACATGTTCGAACTGTCCGTCGACGACATAGACCTTATCGAATCTTCTTTGCGGCGTGCTATGACATCACTGTCTCATGAGTTGGCCAACGAAGACGAGGAAAACAACTCTGAAAAAGAGGAATCCCTTCATCGCATTCAAGACCTGCTGGGGCGGCTTCACGATCAGAAAATATTCTACCGGCCCAAAAGCGGTGTGTACGTGAGCGGCTGAAGCTTGTGCGAGAAATAACAAGCCGAGCAATCGGCGAATCCCGGGGCTACTTGCAGAGATAAGCGCCTGGCTGGATGGGCCTACGTCAGATGATAGGCCGTTCACGGGTGTGTTTGCGGGACAACTTTTCACAGAAATTTGGGGCCGCAAGGCGGTATTTGGTAGGCCCGGAGGGACTCGAACCCCCAACCAAAGCGTTATGAGCGCTCTGCTCTAACCAATTGAGCTACAGGCCCGCCTGAGCGCCTTGCGTATCACGATCAGGGCCCGCGTCAAGCCTGACCGTTGCAACATGTCCAACAATCGACTAACCCGCGCGCAAAGCACTCACGGGGGACCGACGATGACAGCGGGCAAGAACGGAATCACCTACGCCGATGCAGGTGTGGATATTGACGCAGGCAACGCTCTGGTCGATCGGATCAAGCCGGCGGCGAAGCGAACAAATCGCCCGGGTGTGATGAGTGGCCTCGGTGGTTTCGGCGCGTTGTTCGACCTCAAGGCGGCCGGCTACGAAGATCCGATTCTCGTTGGGGCCACCGATGGTGTTGGCACAAAGCTGCGGATCGCGATTGATACCGGTGTGGTCGACGGCGTGGGTGTCGATCTAGTCGCGATGTGCGTCAACGACCTGATCTGTCAGGGGGCCGAGCCGTTGTTTTTCCTGGACTATTTCGCCACAGGCAAGCTGGACACGGACACGGCTGCGCGGATTATCGAAGGAATTGCTGACGGTTGTGCCCAGTCCGGATGCGCTCTGATCGGTGGTGAGACGGCGGAAATGCCAGGCATGTATCCGGATGGAGATTTCGATCTGGCTGGTTTCGCAGTTGGTGCGATGGAGCGTGGTACAGCTTTGCCCGATGGCGTGCAGGCGGGTGACGTGTTGTTGGGGCTGGCCTCGAATGGGGTGCATTCCAACGGCTATTCGCTGGTGCGCAAACTGGTCGAAATGTCGGGGCTGGGCTGGGATGCGGCGTCTCCCTTTGGTGATGGCTCGTTGGGTGAGGCACTGCTGACGCCGACGCGTCTCTATGTCAAACCGGCACTGGCGGCGATAAGGGCAGGGGGCGTCCACGCGCTGGCCCACATCACCGGCGGAGGTTTGACAGAAAACCTACCGCGTGTTCTGCCAGAAGGGCTGGGGGCCGAGATCGACCTCAACACGTGGGACTTGCCGCCTGTGTTTGGCTGGATGGCCGGAATTGGCGGGATTGCCGAGGCCGAAATGCTCAAGACCTTCAACTGCGGCATTGGTATGATCGTTGCCTGCGCCGCAGATCAGGCCGACACGGTTGCAGCAGTGCTGGCCGATGCTGGTGAGACGGTTTCGCGCATCGGAACGGTCACCGAAACCCCGGGTGTTGCCTATTCGGGCTCGCTGTTGTGAGGCACAAAAGGGTCGCCATTCTGCTGTCCGGCGGGGGGTCGAACATGGTGTCGCTGGTCGACAGTATGACGGGCGATCATCCCGCGCGCCCGTGTCTGGTTATGTCCAACGACGCACAGGCGGGCGGGCTGGAAAAAGCGGCGGATCGCGGTATCCCCACAGCCGTAGTGGATCACCGTCCCTACAAGGGCGACAGGGTGGCTTTCGAAGCAGAGTTGATCAAGCCTTTGCAGGATGCGCAGCCCGATATCGTTTGTCTGGCCGGGTTCATGCGGGTTCTGACCGGCGGATTTGTTTCGCATTTTCAGGGGCGGATGCTGAATATTCACCCGTCGCTATTGCCGAATTACAAGGGTCTGAACACACATGCCCGCGCAATCGAGGCCGGTGACGCCGAGCATGGTTGCACCGTTCACGAAGTAACGGCGGCACTGGACGATGGCCCGATCCTGGGACAGGCACGCGTCGCGATCGAAGAAGGGGATACGCCAGAGGTTTTGGCTGCACGGGTTCTCGCATGGGAGCATAAGCTGTATCCTGCGGTCTTGCGGCGGTTTTCTGGCGGGGACAGGACACCGGTTCACCTGCCCTGAATTGCCTTGGGTGATTTACACGCCCCCGGAATTCGGCCTATGGTCGCCCCTAACGCTCGGGACGAGGACAAAAAGACGGGCAGTCACCAAAGAACAAGAGCAAACACAGCACGGCGCATGAAAACCCTGACAACCACGCAAGAACTGGCCGATTTTTGCCAGACGGCTTCGAATTACTCCTATGTCACTGTAGATACGGAATTTCTGCGTGAACGAACCTATTATTCGAAACTGTGCCTCGTTCAGATGGCTTACCCGTCTGACGACGAAGACAGCGCAGTTCTGGTTGATCCTCTGGCCGCAGGTATGTCGCTGGCACCGCTCTATGACCTGTTCACCAACGAAAACGTAATCAAGGTTTTCCACGCCGCGCGGCAGGATCTTGAGATTTTCTGGGTCGAAGCCGGTATCTTTCCGACACCGCTGTTTGATACGCAGGTTGCCGCGATGGTCTGCGACTTTGGCGAACAGGTGGGTTATGAAACGCTGGTCCGGAAAATCTGTAAAGAAGGGGTGGACAAGACCTCGCGCTTTACCGATTGGTCGCGCCGCCCTCTGACGGATGCGCAGAAGGCTTACGCTCTGGCGGATGTGACCCACTTGCGGAAGATCTACGAATATCTCGCGGCTGAGCTTGAAAAGACCAGACGCAGCCACTGGGTTGCCGAGGAACTGCGGATACTGACGCGCCCGGAAACCTACAATATTCGCCCCGAGGACGCCTGGCGGCGCGTCAAAACACGCACCAACTCGGCGAAATTTCTGGCCGTGGTCCGGGAGCTGGCGCAATTCCGCGAAGCATATGCGCAAGAGAACAACGTTCCGCGCAGCCGGGTGTTCAAGGATGATGCTTTGATCGAATTGGCCTCGACCAAGCCGAAATCGCACTCGGATCTGGGTGGTTCGCGGTTACTGCTGCGCGAAGCGCGCAAAGGTCCGATCGCCGACGGCATTCTGGCCGCCGTCAAACGTGGGGTGAATTGCCCGCCAGATCAACTGCCAAAGGTCGATAACAGTCGCGACAAGCTGAAGGTCAATCCTGCGTTGGCGGACCTGCTGCGGGTGCTTCTGAAATCAAAGACGGAAAGCGCGGGCGTTGCAGCCAAGCTTATCGCGTCAAGCGCTGACCTGGATCTTATCGCGGCAGGAGAACGAGAAGTGCCGGCCATGACCGGCTGGCGGTTTGAAGTGTTCGGGGAAGATGCCCTGAAGCTCTGCGATGGCAAGATCGCGCTGGCGGCCAAAGGGCAGACCGTTCAGGTCGTGTCGCTTTAGCGGCGGCGCGATTCCAGGGCGTTCTGTTGGCCCACCACGCGGACCATACGAATACCCTGCAGTTCGTCTGCCGACACGTTGATGGCGTCTGAGACCATACGTGAACGTTCAGTCCCCTGCGCCGTCGAGTAATCGGGATAGTTCACGCGGAATGAGAACTCCAAAACGCCGTTTTTTGTGTTTTCTTCCGAGTCGACACGGCTGAGTCGGGCTTCGTAAGCGCCCTGTCGAATTGCGGTGCCGGATGCGTAGACGATGGCGCCGGACGGTGTGGGCTCGATCCTCAGCTCATCGATTCTGGCAATAGGGACACTTGTGTCCTGTGCCTCGGGGCGTTCAAACAGGCCGATGCCATCGCCTTGCTCGGGAACCAGAGCATTCGGATCGTCTGCCGACGTCTCGACCGGGGCAGGGGTGCTGGAGCCAAACCAGTTGGAGGGGTTCACCCGCGAGTCGCGCCAGCCGCTGCAGGAGGACAGAATGAACGAGGAAACCAGAAGAACGGTCAGAGATTTGTGCATGGGCCCCAGAGATTTGCGCGTATTTTCCTGCATGGGGTTACCGTAATTTGATCGCCTTGAAAAGCCACGCTGGGGGGTGGACAGGAGGTAAAGGTGAGCATAGGTCACATTTGTGACCGCGTAACGCAAGGAAAAGCCGACCTATGGCAACGTCCGCCTTTGAAGAGATCGTCGAGGACTTCGAGTTCCTGGAGGACTGGGAAGACCGGTACCGCCATGTCATCGAGCAGGGCAAGGCGATGCCACCTTTGGATGACGCGTTGAAAGTGCCCGCGACCAAGGTCCACGGCTGCGCAAGTCAGGTTTGGCTACATCCCGTCATCGAGGGGGGGGTGTTCCATTTCGATGGCGATAGTGATGCCCTGATCGTGCGCGGCCTGATCGCGGTTTTACGCAGTCTTTACAATGGTTTGCCGGTGAACGAAGTGCCCCGCGTGGATGCCGCAACTGAATTGGCGCGGCTGGGGCTGAACGATCATCTGTCTGCGCAACGCTCTAACGGGCTGCGTTCAATGGTCGAACGGATTCGCGAAGTCGCATTGGCCAACGCCTGACATTAGTCCTGCCGTTCGGCGTTTGGGCGCGCCGCCCAATCGGACAGTGTGGTTTCCAGATCGCCATATCGTGTCAATCTGCGTTCAAAGGCCAGCCCCATCCGGTCCGCGCAGTCCTGAGCACGCCGGGTCAGGTCAGGGTCGTCGGTCTGCGCCTGATAGACGAGTTTGGTGTAATTCCCGAAATACATGTCGCGTAGTTCAGGATGCCGATCGAGACCCAGAGGTTTCCAGACGAAAGCATCGAATTGCCGCGCCAAGAAGTCCGTCAGATAAAAGGCGGTGGTTTCGTCTTCGCTGTGGTCCGCGAAGGCGTCGTTGCCTTCAAAAAACGAGTAACAATGCGGGCCTTTGACCATCTCTACGCCTAACCGGTCGCAGGCCTGCTGCAGCAGCCCGCCCGTGCCGCAATCGGCATAGACGACATAGATTTTTTCATAGCCGTCACGGTGTTTGGCCACCGCTTCCTCGACCGCTTGAGTGATGCGTTCGGGATGGACATGCAGAATCGCCGGAAGACAGGTTAGCGCCATGTGGTCCCAGCCGTTACGGGCTTTCAAATCCAGAATCTCTCGCGCTAACGCACCGCAGGCAATCAGCAGTATATTTTCTGACCGACTTTGCGCGTTATAACCCTGCTGCGTCAGGCTTTCGTCGTCTGGAAATGGCGTGTCCGTCATGACCCATCCGTTCGATTGCGTATCAGATCAAATCTAGTGTTTCGGGTGGCCGGTATTCAAGCTTGGCCCCGGAACAAAAAAGGCCGCCCGAAAAGGACGGCCCTTGGTAATCTTTCCGTTGCCTTAGCCCGCCATCTGGTTGTGGCGGCGCGACACGAAGTCCTTGGCCATTTCCACAGCCACAGCCGCGTCACGGCAATACCCGTCTGCGCCAATTGCCTTGCCGAACTCTTCGTTCAACGGTGCGCCACCTACGAGTACGATATAGTCATCGCGCAAACCCTGTTCGACCATCGTGTCGATAACGACCTTCATATAAGGCATCGTGGTGGTCAGCAGAGCGGACATGCCCAGAATGTCCGGTTTTTCGGACTCCAGAGCCTCAAGATAGTTTTCGACCGGGTTGTTGATGCCCAGATCGACCACTTCGAAGCCCGCGCCTTCCATCATCATCGAAACAAGGTTCTTGCCGATGTCGTGGATGTCGCCCTTGACGGTGCCGATCACCATCTTGCCCACGCGCGGTGCGCCGGTTTCCGCCAGCAGCGGTTTCAGGATCGACATGCCGCCTTTCATGGCGTTGGCGGCCAGCAGAACCTCCGGGACGAACAGAATACCGTCGCGGAAATCGTGGCCAACGATCGTCATGCCACCCACAAGTGCCTTGGTCAGGATGTCGTAAGGGGTCCATCCGCGTTCCAGCAGAATGTTCACGCCTTCTTCAATCTCTTCCTTCAGACCATCATAAAGGTCGTCGAACATCTGCTCGACAAGTTCGTCGTCGTTCAGTTCGGACAGGATGATGTCTTCTTCATCGGACATGGGGCATTTCCCTGAGCTGTTCGGGCCCTCGGCCCGGGGTGGCAATTTTTACCGTTTTGGCCATTTCGTCGCATGCATACTGTGACGATTGCGACCTTGGTCGTTCTTAGACCGACCTATAGGTCAAATTTTGGCGCAATGGGACGGATTTTTTTGCATGATTATCTTGTGATCCATTCAGGATCGTTCGGTTTTTTCAAATTATCCCATTGGCTGACGGCTCGGAGGTCCGCGGAAATCGCCTTGTCTGAGTAGCCGTGGTCCTATATCACAGAACAATGAGAACAAAGAGCGAACAAATTGTCAATCATGCAAGACTGGTCGCTCGCGGCACGGCGTCCAACCAGACCGGTCGTTTCGAGCGGTTTTCGACTGTCGCCATGAGTGATGGTTGGCACGACGACGAGGAATTGCCGCCGTTGCGTACCGAAATCCGGGATGAAGTTGCACGAAGCCTGATTACCTACAATGCGTCACCGGATTTACCCTTCGACCGTTCGATCAACCCATATCGAGGGTGCGAACACGGGTGCGTCTACTGTTTCGCGCGTCCGACGCATGCCTATCTGGGGCTTTCCCCGGGATTGGATTTCGAAACACGTCTGGTCGTGCGCCCGAACGCGGCAGAAGTGTTGCGGCGCGAACTGTCTGCTCGATCCTATAAAGTCGCGACCATCGCTCTGGGGACGAACACGGACCCCTACCAACCCGTCGAAAAAAAACGCGAAATCACAAGGTCTTGCCTTGAAGTCCTGAGAGAGTTTCAGCACCCGGTCGGTATCGTGACCAAGGGCGCACTAGTCGAGCGTGATCTGCACATTCTCGCACCGATGGCAAAGCTGGGTTTGGTTCGCGTAGGGATTTCGTTGACGACCCTAGATGCCGATCTGTCCCGCAGGATGGAACCACGCGCGCCATCTCCGCAACGCCGGTTGGAAACGATCCGGCGGCTGACCGAGGCCGGCGTTCCGGTGCGTGTCATGACGTCGCCTATCGTACCCGGACTGACGGATCACGAGCTCGAGCACCTGTTGGAGGCAGGTCAGGAGGCGGGAGCTGACGCAGCCAGTTGGATCATGCTGCGGCTGCCGCGGGAAGTTTCCGAGTTGTGGCAGGATTGGCTGGCAGAGCATGAACCAAACCGCGCCGGGAAAATCATGGCGCGCCTGCGAGAGATGCACGGGGGCAAAGACTATGATCCGCGCTGGGGCCATAGAATGCGAGGTGAAGGCACATATGCCGAGATGATCGCCCACCGCTTCAAGGCTGCGGTCAAACGACTTGGCTTGGCACTTCAAACGCCGCCATTACGGTGTGATCTGTTTGAAGTACCGCCGCAAGTCGGGGATCAATTGAGTCTGTTCTGACAAAAGAAGCCCCGGCGCGATGCCGGGGCTTTTTTGCGTACTGTTTGATTTCAACGATTCTCGATATCGACATAATCCCGCAGGGTTTCGCCCAGATACAACTGGCGCGGGCGACCGATTTTGTTCTGAGGATCGGCGATCATTTCCTTCCACTGGCTGACCCAGCCGACCGTGCGCGACAGCGCGAAGATCGGTGTGAACATCGATGTCGGGAAGCCCATCGCCTCGAGGATGATGCCCGAATAGAAATCGACATTCGGGAACAGCTTCTTCTCGGCGAAATACGGATCTTCCAGAGCTTCCTTCTCCAGCTCCTTTGCGACCTGCAGTTTCGGATTGTCCTCAATGCCCAGCAGGTCCAGCACCTCGTCCGCAGACTGCTTCATCACTTTGGCGCGTGGGTCGAAGTTTTTGTACACGCGGTGGCCGAAGCCCATCAGGCGGAACGGATCGTCCTTGTCCTTGGCACGGGCGATATACTCGGGGATGCGATCAACGGTGCCGATCTCCTCGAGCATTTCAAGGCAAGCCTGGTTGGCGCCACCATGGGCCGGACCCCAGAGGCAGGCTATGCCGGCGGCGATACACGCGAACGGGTTCGCACCCGAAGACGAGGCCAGACGCACGGTCGAGGTCGAAGCGTTCTGTTCATGGTCGGCGTGCAGCGTGAAGATCCGGTCCATTGCGCGGCTTAGGATCGGGTTAACTTCATACTCTTCGGCCGGAACGCTGAAACACATGCGCAGGAAATTCGACGCATAGTCCAGATCATTACGCGGATACACGAAAGGCTGGCCGGTGTGATACTTGTACGCCCAGGCCGCGATGGTGGGCATCTTGGCGATCAGGCGGTGCGACGCGATCTCGCGCTGGCGCGGGTCCGAGATATCGGTCGAATCGTGATAGAAGGCAGACATCGCGCCCACGACGCCAACCATAATGGCCATCGGATGCGCGTCGCGACGGAAACCGCGATAAAAATACTGCATCTGTTCGTGCAGCATGGTGTGGCGCGTGATCGTGGTTTCGAACTTTTCCAGATCCTTCGCGACCGGAAGCTCTCCGTACAGCAGCAGGTAACAGACTTCCAGAAAGTGGGATTTTTCAGCAAGTTGGTCGATGGGGTAACCCCGGTGCAGCAATTCACCTTTTTCCCCGTCGATATAGGTGATTGTGCTGTCGCAGCTTGCAGTCGATGTGAAACCGGGATCATAGGTGAAAACACCGGCATCGCTATAAAGTTTGCGGATATCAACAACGTCCGGACCAGCGGTCGGCGAGTGAACCGGCAACTCATACTCTTTACCATGAACAGTCAGAGTGGCGGTTTTGTTGCTATCGGTCATTTCGTCCCTTCCTTAGTCATGCGCAAGTCGGTTCGCTGTCCGACCTTGCGGGCAACGGCTGCACGCAAGCGCGCAGTCCGGGTCTTAGCGGAGCAGCGTTACCCGAATGTGAAGGTCGGGCTTAATTCACTGCATCGGAAAGCCGCGCCAGGGTCTCATCCCTCCCAAGCACGAGCATCATATCAAAAACCGAAGGTGTCACGGCTCGACCTGCAAGCACCGCCCGCAGCGGACCTGCCAGTTTACCGAACTTTAGCCCATTCGCTTCTGCGAACGAATTCAGGGTTTCCTCCAGTTCGTTACGGGACCAGCTAGCATTTTGCAGCTGCGGCGTCAATTCGCCCAGTATACCATCGGATACAGATGAGAGCGCTTTTTGAGCCTTCTCGTCTGGTTCGATCGGCCTTTCAGTCAAAACAAAATGCGCTTTTTCAAGCAGTTCCGGGAAAGTTCGGGCCCGATCCTTGAGGCAATACATCGCACGTTCCAGATCACTGGATTGTGTGCCAATCAATGGATCAAGCTCAGCCGCTGCCAGATAGCCATCAATCTCTTGCCGCAATGCAGCATCATCGGAAACTGCGATATGCTGCCCACAGAGGTTCTCAAGCTTCTTCAGATCGAACCGGGCGGGACTTTTGCCGATACCATCCAGATCAAACCATTCTTTCGCCTGTTCGTCGGTAAAGAACTCATCGTCGCCGTGGCTCCAACCCAGCCGCGCCAGGTAATTGCGCATGCCGGCGGCGGGATAGCCCATGGCCTGATATTCCTGCGCACCCAACGCTCCGTGCCGTTTGCTGAGTTTCTTGCCGTCGGGGCCGTGAATCAACGGGATATGCGCCCAGACCGGCACGTCCCATCCCATAGCCTCGTAGATCATCATCTGACGCGCTGCGTTGTTCAGATGGTCGTCTCCCCGGATCACGTGGGTCACGCCCATGTCGTGATCGTCCACCACCACCGCCAGCATGTAGACAGGCGTTCCGTCCGAGCGGAGCAGGATCATATCGTCAAGTTGATCGTTGCGAATGGTAACGTCACCCTGAACCCGGTCCCGGATCACTGTAGTTCCGTCCTGAGGGGCCTTGATGCGGATCACAAACGGCAAATCAGGATGGGTCGATGGGTCGGCATCTCTCCAGGGGCTGCGGAACAAGGTCGATTTGCCCTCAGCGCGCGCCTGATCCCGGAACGCGGCAATTTCTTCCTGTGTCGAGAAACACTTATAGGCCTTACTTTCAGCAAGCAGCTGGTGCGCCACTTCGGCGTGACGCGAAGCACCTTCGAACTGGCTGATGACGTCGCCGTCATGATCCAGCCCCAGCCATTCCATCCCCTGCAGAATCGCTGCCGTCGCTTCGGGGGTCGAGCGTTCACGGTCGGTGTCTTCGATCCGCAACAGGAACTTGCCGCCACGACCCCGTGCATACAGCCAGTTGAACAGTGCGGTGCGAGCGCCGCCGATATGCAGAAAACCAGTGGGAGAAGGGGCGAAACGGGTGACGACCTGATCGGACATGGTGGTGATTAACCTTTTGGTAACCGTAGCGGCTTAGAGTTGGCGCCTGTCTAACGAGCCCGGAGGACGGGGGCAACCATGCGTGTTCTGGCCGGGATTGAGACCGCATTATTGAAGCAGCGAGGGTATCTGTTTCCGTGGTCGCCGGTCTGCCTGGCAGTTGGAGTTGGCCTCTATTTCAACCTGCGGTTTGAACCCGGCCCGCAACTCTATGGCTGGGTTCTGGTCGTGGCGCTGGGTGCGGCAATTGGTGGTTTGAAACTGCCCGCCGCATGGTCTCCGCTGGCTGTTGGTGTGGCGCTGGTCGCCGCCGGTTTCCTGCTGGCCGGTGCGCGCGCCCACGCAGTTGCAGAGCCGGTTCTGCAATGGCGCTACTATGGCCCGATCGAGGGGCGGGTCGTGGCGCTGGACCGCTCTGCGTCGGATGCGCTGCGGGTGACGCTGGATCGGGTACGACTTAGGGATGTACCTGAAGAACAGCGACCGCAGCGCATCCGGCTTTCCGTGCATGGCGAAGCTGTTCCGTTGGCGCCGGGTCAAAGGATCATGACGACCGCGCATATGTCTCCGCCGCAGGGACCGGTCGAGCCCGGTGGTTTTGATTTCCGCCGACATGCCTGGTTTCAACAGCTGGGTGCCGTTGGGTATACCCGGGTTCCTATCATGTCTGCGGCCCCGGCGCAGGATGGGCGCACGGGAATTTTGATCACGTCCTGGCGCATGGCGATATCCGATCATGTGCGCAGCGAACTACCGGGCGACATTGGCGGTTTTGCTGCTGCCGTAACAACCGGGGATCGCAGCGGCATGGGGCAGAAAACACTTGAATCACTAAGAGCGTCCAACCTTGCGCATCTGCTGGCTATTTCCGGGTTGCACATGGGTCTTCTGACCGGATTTGTCTTCGTGGCTTGTCGGGTCGGATTCGCAGCGATTCCCGTGCTGGCATTGCGCTGGCCGGTGCGAAAGCTTGCCGCTGTCTGTGCGTTGGTTGCCGCAACGATCTATCTTCTACTGTCGGGTGGAAACGTCGCGACCGAGCGCGCCTTTGTGATGGTCAGCGTCATGTTCGGCGCAGTGCTATTCGACCGCAGGGCAATTTCCTTGAGGGCCGTAGCCGTTGCGGCCCTGATCGTTTTGATCCTTCGACCTGAATCCCTGTTAAGCCCCGGGTTCCAGATGTCTTTTGCCGCAACTACGGCTTTGGTCGCGGTATTCGGAGGGTTGCGTGATTTCGGACCGTTCCACGGCCCAAAATGGGCGAAGCCAGTGCTGGGGTTGTTGATGTCTTCTGCCATCGCGGGCCTTGCCACAGCACCAGTTGGGGCCGCGCATTTCAATACCATGTCACACTATGGTCTGCTGGCGAACCTTTTGTCCGTACCCGTCATGGGTTCGGTGGTGGTTCCAGCCGCCGTTGTGGCGGCGTTGCTGGCGCCATTTGGGTTGGAGTGGCTCGCGTTGGCGCTGATGGGCATTGGGTTGCGCTGGATTCTGGGGGTTGCCGAATGGACCTCGGGGTTGGATGGCGCACAGGGATATGTGGTCAGCCCGCCGGATCTTGTGCTTCCCATCCTGGCATTGGGCGCCCTATGGGTGATCCTTTGGCAAGGTCGTGCCAGATGGGCAGGTGTGGTGCCAATCATTGCTGCGCTGATGCTGTGGGGACAGGGGCATCGGCCGGAAGTTCTGGTTGCCGATACGGGCGGCCTGGTTGGCGTTATGACCGAAAACGGACGGGCACTGAGCAAAGAAAAGGGGAACGGTTTTGTGGCGTCAGTCTGGCTGGAAAATGATGGTGATGGTTCGGATCAAGCCCACGCCGCCGCCAGATGGCCTAATGTGCCGGATCGCATACAGCGGTATTTGCTGGCAGACAAAGAACTGGTTCACGTCACTGGTAAAAAAGCGGCTCAACGCTTTGACGAATGCAACGAAAAACAGATCGTGGTATCGCCAGTTGCCTTGGAACTCAGCGGCGAATGCGTTGTATTCGGCCCCGAAAAACTACTGAGTTCGGGCAGCCTGGCAATTGACAATGGTCAGCTTGTGACCAGCGCTGAGGTTTCCGGGCGCAGGCTTTGGTCGCCGGATGCCCGGAACATCAAGGATCAGTAGCTGCGGATCAGCCCGACCAGACGACCCTGAACCTTAACCTTTTCTTCAGGAAGAACACGTGTCTCATAGGCCGGGTTGGCGGCTTCCAACGCGATTGCGTGCCCGCGCCGGAAGAACCGCTTGAGCGTGGCTTCCTGATCTTCGACCAAGGCCACTACGATATCGCCATTATCTGCGACAGTCGTTTCGCGGATCACAACGACGTCTCCGTCGTTGATTCCCGCGTCGATCATCGAATCTCCTCGCACTTCAAGGGCGTAGTGGTCGCCATGTCCGGATACCATGGTACCGGGAACCGCAACGTGATGAGATACATGGCTGATCGCTTCGATTGGAACACCGGCGGCGATACGGCCCATTACCGGCAATTCCATCGCGTCTACCGCCACCGGTTCATAATTCGCCGGACGTGGCCCGGAGGGGCGGTTGCCTTCGATCACGCGTGGTGTGAAACCGGCCGTCGGCTCGCCCCCAAGGCTTTCCGGCAACTTGACGATCTCGATGGCGCGGGCCCGATGGGCGAGTCGGCGGATAAAGCCACGCTCCTCCAACGCCGTAATCAAACGGTGGATCCCGGATTTAGACCTCAGATCCAGTGCAATCTTCATTTCGTCGAAACTGGGCGGAACACCGTCCGCCTGAACGCGTTTATGAATGAATTCCAGCAAATCCAGCTGTTTCTTGGTCAGCATCGCTCGCACCTCGTCGCTCATGCGTTTTCTTTTGTTCTACGCATGTTCACGTTTTGTGTCAACGGATTTGCCGGTTTGCTAGATTGGCAGGTACAGAACCTCGTCGCCGATTGTACGTTCTGGATCATGTGGGTCACGTACAAGCAACGCGTTGGCCCGAGCCAATACGCTGAGCAGAGAACTGTCCTGATCGTCGCAGGCCCGGATGCCGGTCTCGTCAAGAATGGCGCGCATGTAGTGTTCGCGTGGACCGTTCTTGCCAAGTGGCGCTGTGAGTTTGGCGCGTTGAAAAGGCGACAGCACTTGTTCAAGCCCAAGCATGCGCCGCACCATGGGGGCCAGGAACAGATAGCCGCAAACCATGGCGCTGACCGGGTTTCCGGGTAGGCCGACCATCGCGGCATTGCCCAGCCGCCCGGCCATAAGCGGTTTTCCCGGGCGCATCCTTATCTTGTAGAAGGACCGTGCCATCCCAAGTGCCTCTGAGACATCAGCGACGAGGTCATGATCTCCGACCGAGGCGCCCCCGATGGTAACGACCAGATCGGTTCCGTGCGCCAACTCGAACGCTGCTTCGAGTGATGCGGGTGTGTCCTGCGCGATCGGCAATACGCGAACATGTGCTCCAGCGTCTTCCAGTAAGGCTTTGAGGCCAAACGTATTTGAGGCGATAATCTGGTCCGGGCCAGGGGTCTCGCCGGGCATGACCAGCTCGTTTCCCGTCGAAATCAGCGCGATCTCCGGTTTTCGAGTCACCGAAGCGACGGGGGCGTTCATCGCCGCCATCAGGGCAATGTCTTCCGCGCGCAGGTGTCGTGGCGCGGAAATCCTAGTTCCGACCTCGAAATCAATCCCTGCCGGGCGGATGTTGGTCTTGGCGCCGGGGTCGTCAGTGATCGTGATCAGGTTGTCCCGCCGGTCTACGTCTTCCTGAATAACGACAAAGTCAGTGCCTTCTGGAACCGGTGCACCAGTAAAGATGCGCACGGCCTGACCGGCACCGACGGAGCCGTCAAAACGATGACCCGCTCTGGCCTCACCAATAACCTTGAACATCGCGTGCAGTTCAACTTCGGTTGATTTGACCGCATAGCCATCCATCGAGGACGCGGCAAACGGCGGTTGGTTTCGCGTGGCGACCACATCTTCGGCCAGAACGCGGCCGGCGGCTTCGGCCAAAGGAACAGTCTCGGCAGGGAGTGGAGTAACCAGATCAAAGAGTAGGCTGCGTGCCTCTACTACGGTAATCATTCCGCTTCGTAACGCCCTGATTTACCGCCATCTTTCAGCAGAACCCTGATCCCGCCTATTTCCATCGCCTTGTCCACCGCCTTGGTCATGTCATAGACCGTCAGCGCTGCCGTCGAAACTGCAGTCAAAGCTTCCATCTCAACGCCGGTCTGCCCTGATGTCTTGACAGTCGCTTCAATTTGTACGCCCGGCAAGTCGGGATCCAGCGTCAGTTTCACGGCCGCACGTGTGATCGGCAACGGGTGGCACAAGGGGATCAGGTCCGGGGTTTTCTTCGCACCCATGATCCCGGCCAGTCGCGCCACGCCCAGGACATCGCCTTTCTTTGCGCGGCCTTCCGAAATGATTTCAAAGGTTTCCCGAGCCATCTTCACGTGACCTGCAGCCACGGCAACGCGATCCGTTACCGCCTTGTCCGAGACATCGACCATATGGGCCTGGCCTTGTGCATCGAAATGGGTCAGTGGCATCACATCACTCCGGGAACCAACGGGTTGGCGAGCAGCGTGTGGGTTGCGGCGGCCACATCATCCTGACGCATCAGGCTTTCGCCGATCAGAAAACAGCGCGCGCCATACCGGGCAATATCTGCCAAATCTTCGGGCGTGCTCAATCCGCTTTCGCAGACAATCGTACGATCCGCAGGAACCAGCTTTGACAATCGCCGTGTTGTGTCAAGAGTGGTCTCGAACGTCTTGAGGTTGCGGTTGTTTATTCCAATCAGCGAGCTTTTCAGTTGCGCAGCACGTTCCAGTTCGGCCTCGTCGTGCACCTCGATCAGAACATCCATACCCCAGTCAAAAGCGGTTTGTTCCAGTTCCGCAGCCTGCGCGTCGCTGACCGAGGCCATAATGATCAGGATGCAATCAGCCCCCAGCGCGCGCGCTTCGACCACTTGATAGGGGTCATACATGAAGTCCTTGCGCAATGCCGGCAGCGAGCACGCGGCGCGGGCCGCTGTCAGAAATTCCTTGGCTCCCTGAAAGCTGGGCGTATCGGTCAGAACTGACAGGCATGCAGCACCGCCTTGCTCATAAGCTTTGGCCAGGGACGGTGGATCGAAATCCGCGCGGATCAATCCCTTGGACGGGCTGGCTTTTTTTATCTCGGCGATCAAGCCATAGCCCTTGCGCGTCGCAGTTTGCAGGGCATCCGCAAATCCCCGAGTTTCCGGAGCCGCGTGCGCCTCGGTTTCCAGAGTTTCCAATGACTTACTGGCCTTGTCCGCAGCAACTTCTTCCAGTTTGTAGGCTTTGATCCTGTCCAGAACGGTCTCGGTCATGCGGCTTCCTGTGTAATTCGGGCCAGGGTGGCGATTTTGTCTTTGGCTTTACCGCTGCCGATACTTTCAGCTGCCATCGCGACGCCTTCCCGCAGGTCATTGGCCGCGTCGGCAACCACCAGCGCGGCAGCGGAATTCAGCAAGACAGCGTCGCGATAGGCCGAAGGCGCGCCATCCAGCAGAGCGCGGAAAGCGATGGCGTTCTCTTCGGGCGTTCCGCCGATGATATCCTCGAACGGATGAACCGGCAGGCCAGCGTCTTCGGGGTGAATCTCGACCTCTTTGACAGTGCCGTCCTCGACCGAGGCGACCCAACTGACACCGGTAATAGTCAACTCGTCCGTGCCATCCGATCCGTGAACCAGCCACGCGTGCTCGGATCCAAGCAAACCCAGAGTTTCGGCCATCGGGCGGATCAGGTCACGGCTGAAAGCGCCGGTCAGCTGTCGTCGCACCCCGGCCGGGTTGGTCAGCGGGCCCAGAATATTGAAAATCGTGCGCGTGCCCAGTTCCTGCCGAGACGGCATGACATGGGCGATAGCCGGATGATGCATAGGGGCCATCATAAAGCCAATACCGGCCTCTTTTAAAGCCCTTTCAACGACTTCCGGGCCGACCATAACGTTGATACCCAGTTGCCCCAGCGCATCCGCAGCCCCTGATTTCGAACTGAGATTGCGGTTGCCGTGCTTGGCCACGGTAACCCCCGCGCCGGCGACTACAAATGCCGTCGCGGTCGAGATGTTCAGCGTCCCTTTGCCATCGCCACCGGTGCCGACGATGTCCATGGCACCCACCGGAGCGTGTACCGCATGGCATTTGGCGCGCATCACTGCCGCTGCGGCAGCGTATTCATCGACGGTTTCACCGCGTGTCCGCATGGCCATAAGTAATCCACCGATCTGGCTGGGTGTTGCTTCTCCGTCAAACAAAATGCCAAATGCCTGTTCGGCCTCGGCGCGGGTCAGCGGCCGGTCGGCCGCAGCACCGATCAGCGGTTTCAGTGCGTCGCTCATGCGGGGACTTTCATTTCATTCAGGAAGTTCTTGAGCAGGGCATGGCCATGTTCTGACGCAATGGATTCAGGGTGAAACTGAACGCCATGTATCGGCAATTCCTTGTGCTGCAGCCCCATGATCGTGCCGTCGTCGAGTTCAGCCGTGATTTCAAGACAGCCGGGCAGGGTGTCGCGTTCGACAATCAGCGAGTGATACCTAGTTGCGTCAAACGGCGTCGGCAGGCCGGCAAAAACGCCCATTCCGTTATGGTGCATCTGGCCCATCTTGCCGTGCACGATCTCGTGACAGCGCACGACGTTGCCGCCAAAGGCTTGGCCGATGGTCTGATGCCCAAGACACACACCCATCAGTGGCGTCCGAGTTTCAGCCGCAGCTTCCGTCAGTGCCAGGCAAATGCCGGCCTGATCCGGGTCACAGGGGCCGGGGCTCAGCAGTATTCCTGCCGGATTCATGGCCATCGCTTCCTGCACGTCCAGCGCGTCGTTGCGCCGCACAACCATTTCAGCGCCCAGTTCGCCCAGATAGTGAACGAGGTTGTAGGTAAACGAGTCATAGTTGTCGATCAGCAGCAGCATTTTGCACGTGTCTTATGTTCGAGCATTTCGGGCTGGCGATGCAGCCCCGAGACGCGATATAATGTCGGGACATACATGCTCAGGCTTGTGCGGCAGCGTCAAGGGGACATCGGCCCCCGGCGTTTTCGCAAGTGAGTGCCGCAGCAGACGGCGCCCGAGGTAGGTAAGGCAGGAAACAACGCGAGAGGCGAGATTTCGATGGGCGGATTTTTCGGTGGACTGATCGCCGGGGCGGTCACTGTGTTGATCGTGGGCGTGGCATTGTCCGTGACCACACCGCTGACCCGCAAACCCGAAGTTACAACCACAGCGCCTGTCGTGGCGACTGTGCCCGTGCTTGAGGGCACGGCGAATGTGGACGGAACCGGAAACGACGCGGATCTGGTCGAGTTACCTCCTCGTGCACCGGAAAGCCCCGAAGACCAATCTGATACGCTAGCCAGTCTGAGTGATGCCGAGCCGCAAACCGACGCTTTACCGCAGACCGGGACCGCGCCCCTGGAATTGGATGAACCGGACACGCCGACTGCGCCTTCGGTGACGGTAGCGGTGGATTCACCTGCCGTGCCGGCAGAAACCGCGCCTGCGCCGGTGTTGCCCAGTCAGGACGTGGAACCAGATACGGTCGCGGAAGTGCCATCCCCGCCAAAACCGGTGGTCATCGAAGAGTCGACGCCGGAACCGGAACCGCAACTGACGGAACCAGTTGTACCGGAGGTGACCCCCGAAGTCGCCGAGCAGCCCGAAGAGCCTGCACCCAAGGAAGACGAACAGCAGGTCGCTATCGTGGAGCCGGAACCAGAACCTCAGCCCGTGTTACCGGAAGTCCGGTCCGAGCCTCGGGTCGAAGGCAATCCAATTGCCGTTGAGGGGGAAGAAGACACAGAACCGCGCGACCTGCCTCGGATCGCGTCCTTGCCTCAGATCGGTGGCGAGCAACCTTCGGTGACATCTCCGGGCGTTGGTAAACGAATCCTGCCGCTGACGGAACGGGACGAGCCCGAGGTCGAAGAAGTTGTCGAAGCACCGACGACCACAGGAAAGCCGATCGAGGACTATGCGGCAAGTTTTGAAAACCCCGAAGCCAAGCCGCTGATGTCGATTATTCTGATCGACGACGAAGGCGCGTATGGCGCAGAGGCGCTGAAGGATTTCCCATACCCTCTGAGCTTTGCCGTAAAGCCGTCCGATCCCGAGGCCGCCGAGAAAATGGCCCGCCACCGTGCAGCGGGTTTCGAGGTCTTGGCTGTGGCCGATTTGCCTGCGGCAGCCAGTGCGCAGGATGCCGAAGTGTCCCTGTCGGTGTGGTTGGACGCTCTGCCCGAAACTGTTGGAATTCTGGAAGGTGTCGACACCGGCATCCAGGGCAACCGCAAGCTGGCTGATCAGGTGGCTGCAATTGCCGGAGGGACAGGACGTGGTCTGGTCACGCAGGGCAAGGGCTTGAACACAGTGCAGAAACTGGCTGCGCGTAACGGCATCCCGTCAAGCGTCGTGTTCCGGGATTTTGACGGTGCGCGCCAGGACCCGGACGTGATGCGCCGCTTTCTGGATCAGGCCGCGTTTCGTGCCAATCAGGAGGGCGCGGTCGTGATGCTGGGTCGCCTTCGCCCCGAGACTATTTCGGCCCTGTTGCTTTGGGGGCTTGAGGATCGCGGCAGCCGGGTCGCAATGGCCCCGATCTCGGCCGTGATGATGAACGAGATTCAGTGATGCATTGAGCGTGTGAAAGGGGCAGAGTTCGCGAGACCTGCCGCCGCTCAGCTGTTGCCGTTGCCGGTGAACCGCGCTGCATCGGCCGCCGCGCGACGGATGGCGTTCGACTTGTGAACGGTTTCCATGAACTCCGCTTCGGGGTCGCTGTCATAAACAACTCCGCCGCCGGCCTGAATATACAGCTTGTGATCCTTAACGATGGCCGTGCGTAGGGCGATGCACATATCCATGTCGCCGCCTGCGCTGAAATACCCGACACCGCCGCCATAGACGCCGCGCTTTTCCGGTTCCAGTTCGTCGATGATTTCCATCGCACGAACCTTTGGTGCACCAGACACCGTACCGGCAGGCATTCCCGCAAAAAAGGCATCTAACGCGTCTTTGTCCTCGGCCAATTCACCGACCACGTTGGAAACTATGTGCATCACGTGACTGTAGCGTTCGATGATGAACTCTTCGGTTGGACGCACGGTACCGATTTTCGAGACCCGACCTGTATCGTTGCGACCCAGATCCAGCAGCATCAGATGTTCGGCCAGCTCTTTCTTATCGGCCAACAAGTCGACTTCGTTGGCCTTGTCTTCTTCGGGCGTGGCGCCGCGCGGGCGGGTTCCGGCGATAGGTCGAATCGTCACTTCACTGCCGAAGACCCGCACCAGAATTTCCGGGCTGGCGCCAACGACCTGAAAGCCGCCAAAGTTGAAGTAGAACATGAAGGGCGACGGGTTCGTGCGCCGCAAGGATCGGTACAGCGCGAAGGGAGGCAGCGGGAAATCCTGCGTCCAGCGTTGTGCAGGGACGACCTGAAAGATGTCGCCGGCGCGGATGTACTCCTTGGCTTTCTCGACCGCTTCCATATAGCCGGACTTGGTAAAGTTCGACACCGGTGGCGCGACTTCGCCGGCTTCACCCAGATCGCGGGTTTCGGCGGGCATGGCGCGTTCCAGATCGCGAACGGCGTCCATCACGCGTTCGGCAGCCTGCGCATAGGCCGCTTTGGCCGACTGCCCGTCGCTGACCCAGGCCGGAGACACGACGGTGACTTCACCTTTGACCCCGTCCAAAACGGCAACGACCGAAGGGCGCAGCATGATTGCGTCCGGCAGGCCGAGCGGGTCCGGGTTCACGTCTGGCAGATATTCCACGAGACGAACCATGTCATAGCCCAAGTACCCAAAAAGACCTGCGGCGGCTTGGGGCAGGTTGTCGGGCAGTGCAATGCGGCTTTCCGCCAACAGCGCACGCAAGTTGTCCATCGGGTTGCCGCCCTGCGGCGCAAACGCATCCGCATCGAACCGGGCCGAGCGGTTCAGTGACGAGGTTTCCCCATGACACCGCCAGATCAGGTCGGGTTTCATCCCGATGATCGAATACCGACCACGGACCTCGCCACCGGTGACAGACTCCAACATGAAGGCGTCTTTCTGCGCGCCCGTCAGCTTGAGCATCAGGGACACGGGCGTATCCAGATCAGCGGCCAGTCGGGTATAGACGACTTGATTTTCACCCGCCTCATATGCGCGTGCGAATGCGTCGTACTCTGGTGTCAGGGCCATGTCCGGTCTCTTTTAGTAACTGGCCTGTACGGCGTTCAGGGCCTGTTGATCCACGACAGGACGGGCCCGGGTCTGAGCATCGCGCACGTAGATATCAAAGATGTTCTGTGCAAGCGCCTGATCCAACTGCGCGGCCAGCGCGTCCTGCATCTGACGTTGTTCATCGGTTTCCGCAGGTGGCAGTTCTTCGTCGAGACGCACGATCAGAGCAGTGCCAGGGCCCGGAATAACGCGCAGCTCTCCGGGCTCCATCTCGAATACCTGGCTCATGAAGTTGACCGGTGCATCATCCAGAAACGCCGTCCGGGTCAGCGCGTTTTCCACGCGGAAGGGCAGACCTGTTGCCGCGAAATCACCATCGGTCGCCAGTTGGGTCAAAATGCTGTTGGCCTGTTCCTGCAACGCCTTTGCGGTCTCTGCCTGCACCCATGCGCCGGCCACGCGAGAACGAGCTGTCTCCAGCGGTTCGGGGCGGGGTGGCAAAACCTCGTTCAATCGCAAAGCAAAGATCGAGCCATCTTCGAGAAACGCAACTTCGGGGAAATCACCGTCTTGCACGGCTTCTGCCGCAGTGCGGAACCCGTCATACGCGGCAATGCCGTCGTCGCTCTGCCGGGTCCAGTCAATCGTACCCAGCTCCATATCGGTTTCTGCCGCCAGTTCCTCCAGCGTGGCCCCACCGGCCAACATGTCGTTGATATCTTCGGCCTGCGCCTCGATCTGGCGGCGCGCACGGTCGGCGGCCAGTTCTTCCCGAAGTTCGGCTTCTGCGTCTTCAAAGCTAACGTTATTTGCGGCCAGCGAACCGTTGATGCGGAAAAGGGCGGGGCCAAAGACTGACGGAAGCGGCCCAACCACATCGTCGATCTCGGCCGCAAACACGGCGTCTGCTGCCTCTCCCAGGTCTTCGCGCGTGACGTCGCCCAGATCCACGTCGCTCAGCTCCAGCTCGCGGTCGCGAACCAACTGTTCGAAATCCGCCCCGCCGACTTCAAGCTGTGCCAACGCTTCGGTTGCTTCTGCTTCGCTTGAAAACACCAGACGTTCGACCAGGCGTCGTTCCGGCTGCTGGTACTGCTCGGCCCTCTGGTCAAATAGGCGGCGCACGGTCTCTTCGTCGACTTCGACCGTGTCCAGCAGCATGTCTGGCGACAGAACTGCATAAGTCAGCTGCTTGGTGCGGGGCAGGGTGAACTGATCGGTGTTCTCGTCGTAATAGGCCTGAACCTGTTCGTCCGTCGGCTCAGAGATCGGCGTCTCAAGCGCGTCAGAGGACAGGGTTGCTAGGGTAAAGCTGCGCCGGGCCAGAATATAGTTGGACAGCGCATCGGTCAGGGTGCGCGGCATCTCTACACCGCTCATGACAGCGCCCTGCACGATGGTGCGGGCGGATTCCTTGCGCAGGTCTGCCTCGAACTCGGAGTCCGTCAACCCGACCTGCTCAAGCTGAAAGCGGTAGGCCTCGCGATCAAACTCGCCGTTGACGCCTTGAAAGGCTTGAATTTGCACGATTTCCTTTTGGAGGTTCTCGTCACCGATTGAAACGCCCAACTGAGCAACCTCGTTGTCCAGCGCGGCCAGTGCGATCAGGCGTGACAGGGCCAGCCGGTCCAAGCCCAGGTCGCTGGCCTGAGACATCTGCATCGGCTGGCCGGTCTGCGCTTCGACCGCCCTGATTTCCCGTTGCAATTCACGCACATAGGAATCGATCGAAACGTTTTCATCGCCAACCTGCGCAACGGTTCGCACTGTGCCGGTGAGGCTGGTCGCACCAAACCCGGCCAGGCCCAGCATCAAAAGGCCCATGAGGATCCAGACAAAGGTCTTCGATAGGTTTTTCATGCCTGCGGCCATGGTGCCCTCTTGCTTTGGTGGTGGCAGGAACTGCCCGGTCGGTTGGCGCCCTGAATACGACGCGCACCGCCGAGGGGCAAGCTCAGAAGGTTACCGCTTGCAAACGGTCGAACAACCGCTCGATTCCGGCGCGATCAAGATTGGCGAAAGCCACGCGCACCTGCCGCTTTCCGGCCGGGTCGTGATCGGGCATGAACATCGTGCCCGGCAACAACAGGACGCCTGCTTCGCTGACCAATCGACGGGCAAGCTCGTCCGAGTCGATGTCGAAGGGGTGTTCGAGGTAGGCGAAATAGGCGCCAAGCCCCAGCAGCCGCCATCCTTTGTCGGCAAGACGGGGCATACCTTCACTGATTGCGGCACGGCGATCGAGAATCTCGTTGCGTTCAGCCGCCACCCATTCAGACAGGTGCTGCATGCCCCAGAGGGCGGCAAACTGGCCGATTTGGCCGGGGCAGATTGCAACCGTATCCAGAAACTTCTCCATCTCTGCCAAAAGCGCGGCGCTGCTGGCGACGGCGCCCACACGGTGCCCAGTCAATCGGTATGCTTTTGAGAATGAATAAAGATGAACCAGCGTATCCTGCCAGTCCGGCAACTGGAACAATTCGTGCGGTGGTCCGCTGCGGCTGTCAAAGTCGCGGTAGGTTTCATCGACGAGCAGGCGAATGCCCGCCTCCTGTGCTAGGTCATAGAAAGCACGCACAAGATCGGCGGGATACTCCACGCCGCCGGGATTGTTGGGGGTTACCAGCGCAATCGCGCGGGTTTTGTCGGTGATCAGGCCTCGGGCCCTGGCCGGATCGGGAAGCAGGTCGTCACCGGTCGGTAAATCGATGGCCTTAACGCCTGCCATGTCCAGCCACATTTTGTGGTTGAAATACCACGGGGTTGGCAGGATGATTTCATCCCCTTGATCAGTGATTGCCGAAACGACGGCCGAAAACGCCTGATTGCAGCCTGAGGTGATTGCCACTTGATTCTGGGAAATCCGGGCCGCGTAATGATCGCCGATTTGCACAGCAAGTTCCGCGCGCAGATCATCGTTTCCCAATACGGGCCCATAAAGATGGGCGCTGTCCTCTGAGATGGCGAATTCGGCCATGGCCTCGCGCAGCGCGAGGGGCGGCGGATCAACCGGGGCCGCCTGACTGACATTGATCAGCGGGCGGTCGGTGGGAAATGTGACCCCTTCAAGCCACCGGCGTGCCTCCATCACCGGAGGGGGAAAGGTGGCTGTGGTGCGGGTCTGGATCATGGCGTGCCGTTCTTGAGGCGAGGAACCTCCTCGCGCTTCGAGGTGTTTGTTGTGGAGAAATCCGTGGGATCAGTCGGTGCCCCGGTAGGGTTCGACATATTGCAGTGCCATGTCCCATGGAAAAAAGATCCAAGTGTCCTGGCTGACTTCGGTAATGAACGTGTCGACCATGGGGCGGCCCTTGGGTTTGGCATACACCGTCGCAAAATGCGCCTTGGGGTACATTACCCGCACAAGCTCCAGCGTTTTGCCGCTGTCGACGAGATCGTCGATGATCAGAATGCCTTCACCATCTCCCATCAGGTCCTTGTCCGGCGACTTCAGAACTTCGGCTTCGCCCTGGGCCTGATGGTGGTAAGATCTCACGCTGATCGTGTCGACAGTGCGAATGTCCAGCTCGCGGCTGACGATCATCGCCGGTGCCATGCCGCCGCGTGTAATCGCGACGACTGCGCGCCATGCACCGTCATCTGGGCCTTGGCCGTCCAGCCGCCACGCCAACGCGCGCGAGTCGCGGTGGATCTGATCCCAACTGATGTGAAAACCTTTTTCGTGGGGTAGGCGGTCTTTGGCGCTCATGATCTTAACCCTTTTCAACGTCCGGCGCGTCTACGGCTTTCATGCCGACGATGTGGTATCCGGAATCAACGTGCAGATTCTCGCCGGTCACACCGCTTGACAGATCGGACAGCAGATAGAGGGCCGACTTGCCGACATCGTCAATTGTCACATTGCGGCGGAGGGGCGAATTGTACTCGTTCCACTTCATGATGTAGCGGAAATCGCCAATGCCGCTGGCGGCCAGCGTCTTGATCGGCCCCGCCGAGATCGAATTGACGCGGATGCCGTCCTTGCCCAGGTCTTCCGCGAGGTACTTGACGGATGCCTCAAGCGCGGCTTTGGCGACACCCATGACATTGTAATGCGGCATGACCTGCTCGGCGCCATAATATGTCAGGGTGATTGCGCTGCCGCCCTCGGCCATCATCTTTTCAGCCCGCTGCATCACGGCGGTGAAGGAATACACCGAGACATCCATGGTCAGGTTGAAATTGGCGCGGCTGGTGTCGACGTAACGACCGCGCAGTTCGTTCTTGTCCGAAAACCCGATCGCGTGAACCACGAAGTCCAGCTTGCCCCACTTCTGTTCGAGCGAAGTGAACAGGGCGTCAATCGATTCTTCGTCGCTGACATCGCAGGGCAAAACGATTTCGCTGCCCAACTGGGCGGCAAGTGGATCGACGCGTTTCTTCAGCGCATCGCCCTGATAGGAAAAAGCAAGCTCGGCGCCGGCATCGGACAAGGCGCGCGCGATCCCCCAAGCGATAGATTTGTCATTGGCCAGTCCCATGATGAGGCCGCGTTTTCCGGCCATCAACTGATTTGACATGTTCGGTTCTCCGCCAGTCGTCGCATTGTGTTCGGTTGGTTTATGCCATTGATTGCCCTGCATCAAGGCCATGCGCTCTTGCCCGCAGCGGGTTCTCGCCTTAGGGTCGGGACCAATTGTTTCCAGGGGATGGAAATGAACGAGCGCAGTGGCATCTTTGCCGGCACCGATCCGTTTGAAATAGCGCGGCGGTGGCTGGGTGAAGCTGAGAAAACGGAATCCAATGACCCGAACGCAGTTGCCCTGGCAACTGTGGATGAGGACGGGTTGCCCAACGTTCGCATGGTGCTGTTGAAAGACATCGAAGCGGACGCTTTTGTCTTTTACACAAACTACCACAGCACCAAAGCGGCAGAATTGGACGGCTCGGGCAAGGCGGCGTTTGTCATGCACTGGAAATCGTTGCGGCGCCAAATCCGCGTTCGTGGTACAATCAGCCGGGAAGACGGCCCGCAGGCGGATGAGTATTATGCCTCGCGCTCGCTCAAAAGCCGTTTGGGGGCCTGGGCCTCACGTCAGTCGCAGCCATTGGAAAGCCGAACCGCGCTGATGGCCGAGGTGGCCAAAGTTACGGCAAAGCTGGGCCCGAACCCGCCGCGCCCTGAATTTTGGGGCGGTTATCGGTTAAAGCCGACCGAGATCGAATTCTGGGCAGATGGAGCTTTCCGTTTGCATGACAGGTTCCAGTGGCGGTGGAATCCCGACCGTTCGGAATGGCACATACAAAGGCTGAATCCATGACACTCGCGTATCGTGAAATGCAACGGCCCATAAATAAAGGACTTTTTCGGCTTGAATTTGTGTGCCAATCTCATAGAAACCAAACCCTTAACGACCTTAATGCTTTCGTGATGGGAAAACAGTGCCAGAAGATCTGAACAGCATGTATCGCGTCCGTGGACACGTTAAATGGTTCGATCCCGCAAAGGGGTACGGATTTGTTGTGTCCGAAGAAGGCGGCCCGGATATTCTGTTGCACGTCAACGTGCTGCGCAATTTCGGCCAAAGCTCCGTCGCGGACGGTGCAGGTATCGAGATCATGACGCATCGCACCGACCGGGGTGTTCAGGCGGTCGAAGTGATCAGTGTCGATCCACCCGCCCGGGCCGAGTCGATGATGCTGGCTGATTTTGCTGAGCTGGACCCGAACGTAATCGCGGCGGCACCGTTGGAAGCTGCGCGAGTCAAATGGTTCGACAAGGGCAAGGGATTTGGCTTTGCCAACGTGTTTGGCAGCAGCGAAGATGTGTTCCTGCATATCGAAGTCCTGCGTCGATCCGGCCTTGCGGACCTGCAGCCGGGCGAAGCATTGGCGATGCGCGTGATCGACGGCAAGCGCGGCCGCATGGCGGCGCAGGTTCTTGCCTGGGAAGCAGCCCTGAACAGTTGAGAGCCGTGATGAAATTTGCCTCTCTCCTGGTGGTTCTCACTTTGATACTTAGTGCGGCCGCCAGAGCAGAGTGCAGGTTGGATCGAGTAGACCTGAAGAGCGAAAATTCGCAGGTTCGCTTCGACATCGAACTGGCCCGGACTCCTCAGGAAAGATCGCGCGGGTTGATGTTTCGTGAAGACCTGCCTGCACGCTCCGGGATGCTTTTCGTGTTCGATCCGCCGCAACGCGTGGCCTTCTGGATGAAGAATACTCTGATCCCCCTGGACATGATTTTTGTCGATCGGTCGGGGACAGTAACCCATGTACATGAAATGGCGATTCCCGGAGATCTGACGCCAATCGAAGGCGGAGATTCGGTTTATGCGGTGCTGGAAATCAATGCGGGCCTTGCCGCAAGCTATGGTATTCGGCCCGGTACACGGATGCGGCACGAAATTTTTTCGCAAGGCCCCGCGATTTGGCCTTGTTAGGGGTTTTCAAATCAAATCGGCATCGTTAGGAAGGCGCACGGTCCGGGGCGTGGCGCAGTCTGGTAGCGCACCTGTTTTGGGTACAGGGGGTCGTAGGTTCGAATCCTGCCGCCCCGACCACTTCTCTCACAATACTGGTGTTCCACCATATCCGATATAGATGTCGGAGAGGTCACGATCCAACGCATCCCCTTGGACCGGAACTTTCACTGTCGACCCGTTTCTTTGCGGAACTAGAAAGAACAAATCCGCGTCGACCCGATACCCTTGGCTATTCTTGGTCGAACTCAGGCGCGTCACGATTTGCGGCAGGTTCTGTGGATAGCCGTCATAGTTGAGAATCAGAAACGCCGTGGTTTGTGGCGACAGCAACTCGCGGCATTCAAAGGTGCTCTGACCCGTTTTCACATAGTCTTCTCCCGGCCCTGCACAGTCTGTTTCGAAAGAGGTGAACAGTTTTTTCGGATAGTCAGCGAATTGTGCGCTACGAGATGCAGGCGGCAATTCCTGTGGTGCGCAGGACACTGTAAGGACCAGGATTGGTAGCAGTCGCAACAAATGCATAATTAAATCCGGCCTTGTTCAAATCCGTTCACTTCCGTCGAGTATGGCACGCGTTCAGATTTCGCGAAGATGATTCTCTTACACCTACGTTAATTGTGTTGCAGATGATCTACTGCCTGTAACTGTGGTGTTCATAACAGGAAATCAATTTGAATGTTCGCGGCGTTGATCTGACGTAACTGTGAATCGATTTGTGGAGGAATCGCGGATTGGCGGTTTACCGCCGGTTTCATGGGTTACGTCAACAAAAAAGATTTCAAAAATGACGGAAAAAGAACGTTGACCTCCTATGGGTAGATACGCCAAATTGTATGGGCCGAAAGGATTGCCACTAAATCTGGTAGCGAAATAGCCAGAGCAGGCAATGGGCGAGGGTCGGAAAGCACTTAATTGCGACGTGCAACCGTTTGATCGGTTCTGCGCTGTCTTGGACGGCGCACCGTCCCGTAGTGTCCGAAATTTGGCGGCAAGGCGGGCGGCACCCCGCAGGACAAGTTTAAGTGCCGGGAAGCGAACATTGGGCTGAATTGGGGCTGCGGAAATGAAGATTGAAAGAAAGTTCACCAAACCAGGGCAAGATGCATACGCAGATCTGGATTTTGTGTCGGCGACCTCGGAAATCCGAAACCCTGATGGCACCATCGTGTTCCGACTCGACGAAATCGAAGTCCCGGCCAGTTGGAGTCAGGTGGCCAGTGATGTCATCGCGCAGAAGTATTTCCGCAAGGCCGGTGTTCCGTCCAGGCTGAAAAAGGTCAAAGAGAAGGACGTTCCCGAATTCCTGTGGCGCTCTGTCCCCGCTGATGGTGCTGAATTCGACGGCGAAACCTCCTCAAAGCAAGTGTTCGACCGTTTGGCCGGCGCTTGGGCATATTGGGGCTGGAAAGGTGGCTATTTCTCGTCCGAAGAAGATGCGCGTGCTTACTTTGACGAGATGCGTTATATGCTGGCCACGCAGCGTGCGGCGCCGAACTCTCCGCAGTGGTTCAACACCGGTCTGCACTGGGCCTATGGAATCGATGGCCCGGCGCAGGGCCATCACTATGTCGATTACAAAACCGGCAAGCTGACCAAATCAAAATCCGCTTACGAGCATCCGCAGCCGCACGCATGTTTTATCCAGTCCGTTGATGATGATCTGGTGAACGAAGGCGGCATCATGGATTTGTGGGTGCGCGAAGCGCGCCTGTTCAAATACGGCTCGGGCACCGGGACCAACTTCAGCCATCTGCGTGCAGAAGGCGAGGCGCTGTCGGGTGGCGGCAAGTCCTCGGGCCTTATGGGATTTCTCAAGATCGGCGACCGCGCCGCTGGCGCGATCAAATCAGGCGGGACAACCCGTCGGGCAGCAAAGATGGTAATCGTCGATGCAGATCACCCGGATATCGAGCAATTCATCGAATGGAAGGTGATTGAAGAGCAGAAGGTGGCCTCGATCGTTGCCGGATCGAAGATGCACGAGAAGATGCTGAACGGCATTTTCGAGGCCATCCGCAGCTGGGACGGTGCGCAAGATGATGCGTATGATCCCAACAAGAATGACAGCCTGAAGAAAGCGGTTCGCGAGGCGAAAAAGGTCGCGATCCCCGAGACTTACATCAAACGTGTTCTGGATTACGCCAAGCAGGGCCACGACAGCATCGAATTCCCGACCTATGATACGGACTGGGATTCGGAAGCCTACAGCTCGGTATCTGGCCAGAACTCGAACAACTCGATCCGTGTGACCAATGCGTTCCTGACTGCGGTCGAAAAGAACGCCGATTGGGAATTGATCAATCGCACCGACGGTAAGGTCGCCCGCACAGTCAAGGCCCGCGATCTGTGGGAGAAGGTCGGTCACGCGGCATGGGCCTGCGCCGACCCAGGCATACAGTTCCACGACACGGTTAACGAATGGCATACCTGCCCCGAAGATGGTGAGATTCGCGGCTCGAACCCGTGCTCGGAATACATGTTCCTGGACGACACGGCCTGTAACTTGGCGTCGATGAACCTGCTGACCTTCCTCAAGGATGGTGAATTCCAGGCGGCGGACTATATGCACGCCTCGCGTCTGTGGACCCTGACGCTGGAAATCTCAGTGACCATGGCGCAGTTCCCGTCGAAGGAAATCGCGCAGCTGTCCTATGATTTCCGTACTTTGGGTCTGGGCTACGCGAACATCGGTGGCCTGCTGATGAACATGGGCTACAGCTACGACTCGGATGAGGGCCGGGCGATCTGTGGCGCACTGACCGCGATCATGACCGGTGTAGCCTATGCGACCTCGGCCGAGATTGCCGGAGAGCTTGGCCCGTTCAAAGGTTACGAACGCAACGCCGACCACATGCTGCGCGTCATCCGTAACCACCGCCGTGCGTCACAAGGAGTGACCGAGGGTTATGAAAAACTGGCTGTTAAGCCGGTGCCGCTGGACCATGGCAACTGCCCAGACAAGCGTCTGATTGATCTGGCCATGTCGGCCTGGGATGAGGCACTGAGCCTTGGCGAAAAGAACGGTTACCGCAATGCGCAGGCGACCGTGATCGCGCCCACCGGCACCATCGGTCTGGTGATGGATTGCGACACCACCGGGATCGAGCCGGACTTTGCTCTGGTCAAGTTCAAGAAGCTTGCGGGAGGCGGTTACTTCAAGATCATCAACCGCTCGGTGCCGTCGGCGTTGGAAAAGCTGGGTTATTCCTCGTCTCAGATCGAAGAGATTGTGGGTTATGCTGTCGGTCATGGCACTATCGGCAACGCGCCGGGGATCAACCATACTTCGCTGACGGGTCATGGCTTTGGCCCGAACGAACTGGCTAAAGTGGACGCCGCGCTGGAAAGCGCCTTCGACATCCGGTTCGTCTTCAACCAGTGGACACTAGGCGAGGATTTCTGCACCGGCGTTCTGGGCATCCCGGCAACCAAGCTGAATGACCCGACCTTCGACCTGCTGCGTCATCTGGGCTTTACCAAGGCGGATATCGACGCGGCCAACGACCACGTTTGTGGAACCATGACGCTGGAAGGGGCGCCGCATCTGAAGGAAGAGCATTACGCGATCTTCGACTGCGCCAACCCGTGCGGCAAGAAAGGCAAGCGTTCCCTTGGGGTTGATAGCCACATCACTATGATGGCTGCAGCGCAAAGCTTCATCTCGGGCGCGATCAGTAAAACGATCAACATGCCGAACGACGCTACCATCGAGGATTGCCAGAAGGCCTATGAACTCAGCTGGTCGCTGGGTGTTAAGGCGAATGCATTGTACCGCGATGGCTCGAAACTGTCGCAACCTCTGGCAGCGGCGCTGGTCGAGGATGACGATGAGGCGGCAGAAGTGCTGGAAAGCGGTTCGACGCAGGAAAAAGCCGTCGTTCTCGCCGAGAAGGTGATCGAGAAGGTTGTGGTCAAGGAAATGATCCGCAGCCATCGTGAGAAACTGCCGCATCGCCGCAAGGGTTATACCCAGAAGGCAATCGTCGGCGGCCACAAGGTCTATCTGCGAACCGGTGAGTTCGAAGACGGCAAGCTGGGCGAGATCTTCATCGACATGCATAAGGAAGGCGCTGGCTTCCGGGCGATGATGAACAACTTCGCCATCGCTGTGTCGGTCGGCCTGCAATATGGCGTACCTCTGGAAGAGTTCGTCGACGCCTTCACCTTCACCAAGTTCGAACCAGCAGGGATGGTGCAGGGCAACGACTCGATCAAGAACGCGACGTCGATCCTGGATTACATCTTCCGCGAACTGGCCGTGTCCTATCTGGACCGCACCGATCTGGCCCATGTGAAACCCGAAGGCGCGACCTTTGACGATCTGGGCCGGGGCGAGGAAGACGGTTTGTCAAATGTCTCGGAAATCAGCGACAGTGCTGCCACCAAGTCCTTGGAAGTGCTGAAACAAATCAGCTCGACAGGCTACCTGCGTAAACGCCTGCCGCAGGATCTGATGGTTTTTAACGGCGGACAGGCCGAAGTGAACGGCTTGGCAGAAACAGCCGCGCAGTTCGAAGCGCCGGCAGAAACCGCCGTGGCGACCAGCATGGACGCCCGCACCAAGGCCAAGATGCAGGGCTATGAGGGCGATCCCTGCGGCGAATGCGGCAACTACACATTGGTGCGCAACGGCACCTGCATGAAATGCAACACCTGCGGCGCGACAAGCGGGTGTAGCTGAGGAAAACGCCCCGGCAACCCGGGGTGCAGGGGTCGGAAGCTGCCACAGTGACCGGCCCCGACGAATACGGAGCAAGGCCTGAGACTTACCCAAGGCGCCTTGCTCCACTCGGTCGGCATGCCCGTGTCGACCGGGAACAGGGTGGGGCGGAATATTGCTCCCTCCCACTCTCTCACGGGGCGGGTGCGCTCGTCCCATGCGCAGTCCAGGCCGCAGGCAAAAAAACACCGGGCGGTCAACGATATGAGCCTGGAAGGCGAAACTGACAGGGGGCTTCGGCCCCCTTTCTTTTTGAGGCTGCCGAGTCGCCGATTTGAGCACAGGTTCGCCGGATCACTGCAATTTTGTCGGGCAAGAACCGCCGAAACGCCCATTGGTCATTTTGTACAGCGGCGGATTGCGGATGCGACTCGGCGAAACACGCGGAGATTGGCGCGAAAACGCAAAAGTCCCGCAAAACGGGTGACGAGGGGGTGGGTGAGGGTGTTTTTGATGCCTGTCCGGACACCAAGACACAAAAAACTCACTCAGGAGGCACCTTTATGAAACCGCAAAACATGGCTGTCATTTCAGCAATTGTACTTGGACTGCCGACTCTGGCAGTTGCGCAATCCACGGCTGACGCCAACGGCGACGGGGTACTGACCATCGAAGAAGTTCAGGCCGTTGTGCCCGAAGTTGACGCCGACGTCTTCTCGACCATGGATACAAATGGTGACGGCGCGCTGGACGCGGACGAGATCGCGGTGGCGCAGGAAGCCGGTCTGCTTCCCCCAAGCAACGGCTGATCTCTCATCGCGACGGCGGCCCGACTCCGTTCGGGCCGCTGCATTTTCAACGGGTTATACAGGCAAGTGAATGTTGAATTTGGCGCGCAGTTCAGCATCCAGAAGGGGATCGAATTTCGCTTGCGACGGGGTGGCCAGGATTTCTTCCTTACGCGCAATCGCCTTTTCGATCAGATCCGGTTTGCCCAGTTCCGCCCATTCCTTGGGCGACGTTCGGTCGCCCAGTGCAGGGTAGACGTAGTCCACCTGCATCCGGCTGAGCGTGGCATCCGTTCCGAGGTAATGCCCGGGCCCGCCCAGGCAAACCTCGGCGATCTGGTCGAGAGCTAACGTGTCATCCGTGACTTCGATCCCACGTACGCAGCGCAGGGCTTGACCGATCAGATCATCACTAAGGATCAGGCTTTCAAGGCAGAAACCCAGCAGCGACGAATGCATGCCGGCAGCCTCGTACACCATGTTGAGTCCGGCCAAACCTGCCATGACGTTTGAGCACATTTGCTCCCAGCCGGCTTGCATGTCCGGCAGTTTCGAATCCGATGCACCGGCCGCGGCGCCACCGGGCAGGCCATAAAACTTGTGCATTTGCGCGCAGCCTGCGCTCAGCAGGGCCTGCTCACCGGATCCGACCGACATTGCACCGGTACGCAGGTCCAGACCGAACGGCCAGGTGCCGAAAACTGCCGGAGCGCCGGGTTTGACAGCATTTACATAGACCAGACCAGCCAGACATTCGGCCGTGGCCTGCGTGATGGCGCCGGCAATAGTGGACGGCGCCGTTGCGCCTGCCATGCCCGCTGACAGAAGCAGAACCGGCATTCCGGCCTTGATGCAGGCCTCCATCACCTCGCAACTTTCGGTTGCAAATTTCATCGGCGGCACGACAAAACAGTTGGAGTTCGACACGAATGGCCGTTCGCGCCACTTTTCCTCGCCGCCAGCGATCATGTGCAGCATTTCCATGGCCGGAGCGACATAGCTTGGATCGGTGAACGAGGTGCCAACATGCTTGTACGTGCCCGAGCAGCACGCGTAGATCGTGTTCAGATCCATCTCCCGATTGTCCAGGATATCGCGGCACACCATGGGGCGCTGGACAAAGTGGATATTATCCAGCCTGTCACAAATGCGGGACGCATCATGCAGGTCCTGAACCGTCGAATCGCGATACTCGCGCCCGTGGACGTCGACCATGTGAACGGCGGCACCGGCGGTTCCGTAATGTACGCGATTTCCAGACAACTCCAGGTCGGTTTTGCCGTCACGGCTATACAACGTGACCGAGCGGTTTGCCTTGGCCAGCATGTCCTCGACCAGTGCGCGGGGGAAGCGGATGCGACCGTCCTCGCCCAGAATGCAGCCCGCACCAACAAGGTAGTCGATGCCACTTTGCGGTGCGTCGGCCAGACCGATGGTTTCCAGTGCGGTCAGGGCTGCGGCGTGAATACGCTCCATATCCTGCTGGCTGAGCGGCTTGTAGGTTCCGCCCTCCATACCGGGGCGCACTGGACGCAAATGGTCGGGCAGGGCGCTCGAGCGGGCTGCGCGACGGGCCGAGCGGCCGCCACTGCGCGAGGAGTTTCGGGATTGATCATTCATTATTTTTGGGTCCGGTTACTAGACAGGAAGTACGTTTTGGCGGGCTCAACCCGCCAGAGGCCGCCCCCTTGCGGCACGTCCCCGGTCCGCACCGATGGTGCGGCTTACAAGGGATATCTTCCATACATCGTTCTTCATCAGAGCCCTCGGCATTTCATACGAGAATAGGCAACCAACGCCGGCATAATCTGTTCTATTTGCGACCACTGCGTGGAATTCTTTAACCATGCTGCACTTCCTCTCGACAGTGCCGAATGGCCTAAATGTCACGCAAGAATCCGTGAGGAAATGTTTTTTCCCGCAAGGATGGAATTCTGTTAAGCTGATATCAGTTATTTAATGAGGAACTTTGGGTTAGCTGATTTTCTGGCATGCTTCAGATTCGCGTGAGGCAACCCGCCAAAACCGGCAGCGCACGTCCGGAGGTTTGAGTGAAACCGATTAAGGCCATACTGTCCGCAATTCTGATGTTGAGCGCCGGACCGGCGCTGGCGGAGGATTGGACGGGAGCTTTTGCCGGGTTCAGCTTTGGATATGCAGATGTTGATGGCCCCGGCGGTAGTGGCGGCAACGATTTTGTTTTCGGCCCCCATATTGGATACGACTTCGATTTCGGCAATTTCGTTCTGGGCGGAGAGCTGGAATACAACCGCTTTAACCTGGATCTCGGGCAATCTGAAGGAACTCTCGACAGCATGTCCCGGCTGAAACTGCGGGGCGGCTACGACTTTGGATCGGCCCTTGGCTACGTGGTTGTTGGTACTGCGCGCGCGGACACATCCGGCAGAAGTGACACGGCAGCTGTCTATGGGATCGGCGTCGCGTATCCGATCGGGGACAGGTTCGTCATCAGCGGCGAGGCCTTGCGCCAGAATTTTGATGACGTGACTCGGTCCAGCGGTGGGCTGGATGCAAATGTCATCAATCTGCGCACGACATTCCGTTTTTAACGAGCGCTGCGTGCCTTAGGCGGCACCCCTGTCCCGAGACAACTGACCGGCGAAATCGCACAACACTTTCAGCGAATCCTCGAATCTCTCATCATCAACCGTCATCGCGACGCGCACGTGACCCGCGGCAGCAACGCCGAAGCTTTCACCGGGCATAACGGCAATGGAATGTGCGTCCAGCAGGGCGTTTGCGAACCCCTCACCGCTCAGGCCGGTGGCGCGAATATCCAGCATCAGATACATCGCCCCCTGTGCCGGGATCAGACCGACAGTGTTTTGCTGCGCAAGCAGCCGTGTTGCCAGTTCACGCCGCCGGCGGAATGGGGCGGCTACCTCTTCCTCGGGTCCCTGACCCGCGCTAAGGGCAAAACTTGCAGCGTCTTGAATGAACCCCGGTACGCCATAGGTTGTATGGGTCGCCAGATTGATCAGGTGTTCGATCACCTCTTCCGGGCCGACGATCCATCCGCAACGAGAGCCGGTCATTGCATGAGATTTGGACATGGAGCCAACGACCAAAGTACGCTCGGCCATGCCAGCCAACGCACGGGGCGAAAGGTGCGATCCTTCCCAAACCTGAGTGTCATAAACCTCGTCCGAGATCAGCCACAGATCGTGGCGCTGACAAAGTTCAGCGATCGTGCTGAGCGTTTCGGGGGAATAAACCACGCCAGTTGGATTGTTCGGCGTGTTGATCAGCAGGGAAACGGCCCCGTCCGCGTGCTGTTCTATTTCATCCGCGCGGGGCTGAAAGGCGTCCTCAGCGTGTGTCTGAACCGCTTTGGCAATTCCTCCCGCGCCGCGTATCGTGCCGGGGTAGGTGGCGTAATAGGGATCCAGGAACAATCCCGTATCGCCGGGATTGCACACCGCGACGTGAGCGGCGAACAGGGCGGCCTGACCGCCTGGCGTGATCAACACGTTGTGGCGCGAAGTTTTCACTCCGGTGCGCATCTGAACCCGAGCGGCCACAGTGTCGCGCAGCAGATCGGTGCCGGGAACCATCGCATAGCCCGTGTGCCCGCTTTGGGCAGAGGCATACATTTCCGCAAGTATCTCGGGGCTTGTCCCGATGTCATGTTCACCGATCGTCAGTTCGGTCACTGCATGGCCTTCCGAAATCATGCGGCGCGCGCGGTAAAACACGTCCCAGCCATCGGAACCACCTTGGGTCAGATGTGTGATGCGATGCGACAGTTTCATTCCACGCCTCCCTGATTTCGCCCGAATGGGGCAGAGGCTGGAAGGTTTGTCAATCAGCTTCGTGCAGCCAGGGTTGCCTGTACCTTTTTGGTCAGCGAGGCGCGCACGATGTCATAAGAAGCGGTCAACCGGTGGCGCATTTCCTCGGGGTCGGTTTCCCAGGGCAAGCGAATCCAGCTTCTGTGGAAATAAGGGGCCTTGGTGCCAATACCTGCATCTATCAGCATCTGGGCGGTCTCAATATCCGGCGTCTTTACAGAAACGCCATCCCCGACCGAGCCGACGCAAGCAAACATCTTGCCGCCAACTTTCCATGCGTCGTGCCCTCCGCCCCAGGGGTCGGATAATTCGGCGCCGGGCAAATCCCGGCATATGGAATTGACGAAATCGCGGCTCATGTCACTAACCTTGCCGCGTGGTGCGAATGAACTCAAGGCTTGGCGCAGAATGTGTCTCGTGCTATGCGGAGCTTATGAACCGTATGACCTGCATCATTATCTGCTGCATTCCCTGCTGATCACTCACGCGGGCCGGTTTCTTTCGTTTTCATCCCTGAGACAAGTTGCTATGCCCGCGCCAACGCGCAAGCGCATGCTGTTTTAGGAGCAAGACCCGATGAAGACGATCAAACTGCACAACACACGGACGCGGACGAAAGAGGATTTCGTGCCGATCGACCCTGAAAATGTGCGGATGTATGTCTGTGGCCCGACGGTCTACGACCGGGCACATCTGGGAAATGCGCGGCCCGTTGTCGTATTCGACGTGTTGTTTCGATTGCTGCGCCACGTGTTTGGGGCCGAGCACGTGACATATGTCCGCAATTTCACCGATGTGGACGACAAGATTAATGCGACTGCGCTGGCCCGGAAAAATGCAGGCGCTGATGGCCCTTTGGAGCAATTGGTTCAGCAGCGGTCGGATGAGACGATCGGCTGGTATCTGCATGACATGGGTGCGTTGGGCGCGTTGAAGCCCAACCAGATGCCGCGCGCGACGGAGTATATCGCGCAGATGATCGCGATGACGCAGGACCTGATCGACAAAGGCCATGCCTATGCGGCCGAGGGGCATGTGTTGTTTGCCGTCGACAGCTGGAAAGAGGAATACGGCAAGCTGTCGGGTCGGTCGGTGGATGACATGATCGCTGGCGCTCGTGTCGAGGTGGCGCCTTACAAGAAGAACCCGATGGACTTTGTGCTCTGGAAGCCATCAACAGACGACCTACCGGGGTGGGCGTCGCCCTGGGGACGCGGGCGACCGGGGTGGCACATCGAATGCTCGGCCATGAGCTATGAGTTGCTGGGCGAAAGTTTCGATATCCATGGCGGCGGCAACGATCTGATGTTTCCGCATCATGAGAACGAAATCGCACAAAGCCGCTGCGCACACCCGCATGGAGAGTTTGCAAGGGTCTGGATGCACAACGAAATGCTGCAGGTGGAGGGAAAGAAAATGTCCAAATCGCTGGGCAATTTCTTCACCGTTCATGACCTGTTGGAGCAAGGCGTTCCGGGCGAGGTGATCCGGTTTGTCTTCTTGCAAACCCATTACCGCAAGCCGATGGACTGGACCGAGAAAAAGGCGCGCGAAGCCGAGGCGACGCTGCGCAAATGGCGGACGCTGACAGCGGGCATCGAGCCCGCCGCCAACGTGGCACCCGCGGTGATCGAAGCGTTGGCAGATGACCTCAATACTGCGGGCGCCATCGCAGAACTTCATCGTCTGGCAGCGGAAGGCAATGCGGCGGCTCTGTTGGCCGGTGCGCAAACATTGGGTTTGTTGACGGCTGAAATGGGCGATTGGGCGGAAACCGGCACGCTTGATTTGTCATCACATGCCGAAAGGCTCGCCCAAGCGCGGGCGACCGCCATGCAGACCAAGGACTTTGCCGAGGTTGATCGTCTGAAAGCGCTGTATCTGGCTGCGGGGCTTGAGGTTCGGATGAGCAAGGACGGCGTGGATCTGGTGCCGGGTGCCGGTTTCAACGCCGCCAAGCTGGAGGATGTGTGATGGTCAAAGAACGCCTCTACCTCTACGACACAACCCTGCGTGATGGTCAGCAAACACAGGGGGTTCAGTTCTCGACAGCCGAGAAGGTTCAGATCGCTCAGGCTCTGGACGAGTTGGGTGTCGACTATATCGAAGGTGGATGGCCCGGCGCCAACCCAACGGACAGCGCGTTTTTTGACGCCGCCCCCGTGACGTCAGCCATGTTGACAGCGTTTGGAATGACCAAGCGTTCCGGCCGGTCGGCTGAAAACGACGATGTTCTGGCGGCCGTCATGAACGCCGGGACGCAGGCTGTTTGTTTGGTCGGCAAGTCGCATGATTACCACGTGACCCATGCCTTAGGTGTTTCGCTTGAGGAAAATGTTGAGAATGTGCGCGCTTCGATTGCACATATCGTGGCGTCGGGGCGTGAGGCACTGTTTGATGCCGAACACTTTTTTGACGGCTACAAGGACAACCCGGCCTACGCGGTCGAGGTCTGCCGCGCCGCCCTGGACGCGGGTGCGCGCTGGGTTGTGCTGTGCGACACGAATGGCGGTGCCTTACCGGCAGAGGTTGGGCAGATTGTCGCCGCGGTGATCGCCGCCGGACTGCCGGGGGACCGGTTGGGCATCCACACGCATAACGATACCGAAAATGCGGTGGCCTGTTCGCTGGCGGCCGTGGATGCCGGGGCGCGACAGATTCAAGGCACGTTGAACGGGTTGGGAGAGCGGTGTGGAAATGCCAACCTGACGGCTTTGATCCCAACTTTGCTGCTGAAGGAACCTTACGCGTCGGGTTTCGACATTGGTGTCAGTGAGGAAGCGCTGACCGGGCTGACCCGGATCAGCCGGATGCTTGACGACATCCTGAACCGGGTCCCCAGCAAACAGTCGGCTTATGTCGGCGCATCGGCTTTTGCCCACAAGGCAGGGCTGCACGCCAGCGCGATCCTCAAGGACCCATCAACCTATGAACACGTGGACCCGGCCAGTGTCGGTAATGCGCGTATCATCCCGATGTCGAACCAGGCCGGACAGTCCAACCTGCGCAAGCGGTTGACCGAGGCTGGATTGACGGTCGAAGCCGGCAATCCCGCGTTGGGACGCATTCTGGAACGGATAAAATCCCGCGAAGCCGAGGGGTACTCCTATGACACCGCGCAGGCGAGTTTCGAACTTCTGGCGCGGGACGAACTGGACCAACTGCCTGAATTCTTTGAGGTGAAGCGCTACAAGGTCACGGTCGAGCGCCGCAAGAACAAGTACAACAGGATGGTCAGCCTGTCCGAAGCTGTTGTCGTAGTGAAGGTCGACGGGGAAAAGAAACTGTCAGTCAGTGAATCGCTGGACGAGGATGGCAGTGATCGCGGCCCGGTGAACGCTCTGGCGAAGGCTTTGGGCAAGGATCTGGGCCAATATTCCCGCATTTTGAACGACATGCATCTGGTCGACTTCAAGGTACGCATAACGCAGGGTGGCACCGAAGCTGTGACCCGCGTCATCATCGATAGCGAGGACGGGCAGGGGCGGCGTTGGTCGACCGTCGGCGTCAGCGCGAACATAGTTGATGCGTCTTTCGAAGCATTGCTGGATGCGATCCAGTGGAAACTGGTACGGGATTGCGGTTCGCAAACGGCTGCGGCGGAGTGACCGTGGAGTTCGGCGAAGACGTCAAAGCCTGCGCGGCGTTGGTACACAAGGCCGACCCCGACCGGTTCATGGCGGCCATGGCTGCACCCGTCGCGGCGCGCGCGGTTCTGTTCCCACTCTATGCCCTAAATGTCGAGGTAGCCCGCGCGCCGTGGGTCACGCAGGAACCGATGATCGCCGAGATGCGCCTGCAGTGGTGGCGCGATGCGCTGCAGGAAATCGCCGAGGGTCAAACTGTTCGTCGTCATGAGGTTGTTACACCCTTATCGCACTGCCTGTCCCCGCATTTGGCTGCATTGCTGGATGAATATGTCGCCGTAAGGCGTTGGGATATCTATCGCGATCCGTTTGAGGACGAGGATCATTTCGACAACTACATTAATCAAAGCGCAGGAACTCTGATGGTTGTTGCCGCTCAATCTTTGGGCGCTGGCGACGAACAGACATTGCGTGATTTTGGCTATAGCGTGGGTGTCGCGAACTGGTTTCGGGCTATTCCCGATCTTGAAAGCCGGGGCAGGATTCCTTTGCTGGACGGTACCCCGGTCGGTGTTCGAAACCTGGCTGAGAAGGCACTTATCCGGCTAGTTGCCGCCCGAAAGGCACGGTCATCGATTTCAGCCGAAGCACGTCCGGCACTTTTTGCCGGGTGGCAGGCAGAATGGGTGCTGCGTCGGGCCCTGGCGCAGCCTGCGCGTGTGGCCGCCGGTGACTTGTCTCAGGGCGAAGTGCGGCGAAGGCTGTCGTTGATGTGGGCTGTTGCTACCGGCCGATGGTAGGGATCAGACTGTCTCGGCTTCAGAGGGGCGCAGGACCAGCCACAACAAGGCGCCGCCTGCAAGTGTCAGCAATGGGATCATCGCCAGGTTGACGGCAGTCCAGCCTTCGACGGGTGACCCGCCCGAACAGTTCATAAGGCCGCCCGAGGCCAGCGAAGCCACCGTAACGCCCCCAAACACCAACAGGTCGTTGAGACCCTGCATTCGGCCGCGTTCATTCACGTTGTGAGATGCGGCCAGCATGGTTGTGGCGCCGATAAAGCCAAAGTTCCAGCCGAGGCCGAGCAGGATCAGTGCAACGAAGAAATTGCCAAGATCAACCCCTTGCAGGGCAACGACCCCGGCCCCTGCCAGAATGGCCAGGCCTAGGGCGACGATTTTTTCGACGCCGAAACGGGCGATCAGGTGACCCGTGAAGAAGCTGGGGACATACATGGCCAACACGTGTGCGGTGACCACATCGGCAGCGTCATTTGCAGTGTAGCCACAACCCACAACCGCCAGCGGTGTGGACGTCATTACCAGATTCATCAGCGCGTACGAAACCATGGCGCAAGTGATGGCAACGGCAATGCGGGGTGTTTTCAGCAGCTCTAGCCGCGAGCGCCCTTTGGCCGACTCTTCAGTCGGGCGTGGAGGTGTCGGGATATCGAGAAAAAAGAACAGGACCGAGCCAATGACGTTAATCGCAATCACCGCAAGATATGTCCCCAGAAACGGAATGACATAGGCGGTTGACGTAAGCTTGACGATCTGCGGACCGATAATGGCCGCTGCCAGCCCGCCGGCCATGACATAAGAGATCGCCTTGGGTCGAAACGTGTCCGATGCGGTGTCGGCAGCCGCAAAGCGATAGAAACCGTGCGCGCTCATATAGATGCCGGTCAACAGGCTGCCCAGCAGGAAGACGGGGAAAGATCCCAGAAACAGGCCATACGCACCTATCAAGCCGCCGCAGGCACCGGCGGTCGCGCCGACAAGAAACCCTGCGCGCCGCCCCCAACGCTGCATGATGGCGGAAACAGGTGTGGCGGCCAGCATCGATCCCAGGACGATCAGCGAGATCGGCAGGGT
This sequence comes from Ruegeria sp. HKCCD9138, assembly GCF_057220975.1. Taxonomy (NCBI): domain Bacteria; kingdom Pseudomonadati; phylum Pseudomonadota; class Alphaproteobacteria; order Rhodobacterales; family Roseobacteraceae; genus Ruegeria; species Ruegeria sp. HKCCD9138. The sequence goes on from NZ_JBWVAZ010000007.1 coordinate 165,655, forward strand.
TGCCAGACAGGGATTGGTCGCCAGCGACTGACCGGCCAGCCCTCCGACGATAAATATCATCGGCATCTGCGCCCCCAGCAGGGACTGCGCTGCAACCAATACGGCGACGTTGCGTTTGGCCTGCCTGTCGTTCGAGGTCGTGGCGGTCATCGTCATGGCGTAATCCGTATCGGCGATCCGTCCGGCATACAAGCGGGTTGCATATGCGACAAAGGTGCCTAACGTGCGGCGGGGACCACGAAACGCGGAGCGCGCATGTCCGTCGGACGCATCATTGAAACATCAGACTGCGTTGCCGAGGGCGCCGAATGGTTGTCCGGAGCCTGCCCCCGCATGGCATACGCACTCGGGCAGACAGGTCCGTTGCCCTTGCGCCGCCGTCCGGACGGATTTGCCCAGTTGCTGAGCGCGATTGTCAGTCAGCAGGTCAGTGTTGCTTCGGCCAATGCCATCTGGAGGCGGATGCAGGACGCAAAACTGACAGGTCCGCGTAAGATCATGTGGGCCAGCGACGACGATCTGCGTGCTGTAGGCCTGAGTCGCCAGAAGATCCGATATGCCCGCGCTCTGGCCGAAGCGCGTATTGATTACAAAGCTTTACGAGACGCTTCTAATGAAGATGTTGTCGCTATTCTGACACAGGTTTCCGGAATCGGTGTCTGGACAGCCGAGATTTACGCCATGTTTTCTCTGGGCCGGGCCGACGTCATCGCGCCGGGTGATCTTGCGCTGCAAGAGGCAGCTCGAATTCTCTACGAATTGCCCAAGCGTCCGACAGACAGGGAATTGCGTCAGATGGCCGAGGCATGGTCGCCATGGCGATCGGTTGCGGCACGCGTTTTGTGGGCCTATTACCGCGTGGCCAAAGACAGAGAAGGGATCAGATGACACGGGTTTTGAATGCGCTCCGAAAAGAGCCGGTTTCGGGCGACACGCGCTCGGTTGTGGTGTTCGTTCACGGCTATGGCGCCAATGGGGCCGACTTGCTGGGTCTTGCGGACGTTCTGGGTGAGCATTTGCCGGACACGCTGTTTGTCGCTCCGGATGCGCCCGAGCAGATCCCCGGAATGCCCAACGGGTTTCAGTGGTTTCCAATCCCCTGGATCGATGGGTCGTCCGAAGAAGAGGCGCGGCGCGGTATGGAAATGGCTGTCGAGGACTTCAACGCGTTTCTCGACGCCCTGATGGTAGATGAGGATGTGTTGCCCGAGCAGGTTGTGCTGTTCGGGTTCTCTCAGGGAACGATGATGAGCTTGCACGTGGCTCCGCGCCGCGAAGACCCTGTCGCGGGGATCGTTGCATTCTCAGGTCGGTTGCTGGAACCGGACCTGTTGCCCGATGAAACGATCAGCCGGATGCCCATTCTTCTGGTACATGGCGACTCGGATGACGTCGTGCCGCCCCAATCGCTACCCGAAGCGGCCGAGGCCCTGCAGACTGCGGGTTTCAAGGAAATCTACGCGCATGTCATGAAAGGCACGGGGCACGGTATCGCCCCCGACGGGCTGAGCGTCGCGCTGGCCTTCATGCGCGACAAGCTGAGCCTCTGATCCATGATTGCTGTGCGGCCGATGATGCGAGAGGACGTGGCCGATGCGTGCTGCATTCTAAACGACATCATAGCTGCCGGCGGAACGACCGCGCTTGAAATCCCGTTTTTCGAGCCCTTGTTCGCACAAAGTTTTCTAGAGGGCGCGGATACGATCTGTTGCCACGTCGCGCTTGATGATCAGGGCGAGGTAGCCGGGTTTCAATGGTTGGGGACCTATGAAGACTTGCCGGAAGATTGCGCCGATATCGCTACTTTCACCCGCCGCCACCCGGTTTTGCGCGGCGCAGGGCGCGCACTGTTCGAAGAAACTGAGAGACGGGCCGCGGCGTTGGGTTTTCAAGCTATCAATGCGACGATCCGGGCGGATAATGTCCTTGGACTAAGCTACTACGAAAAGATGGGATTTCGGGATTTTTCCGTGGCTTATGGCGTTCCATTGCGGGATGGAACGCCGGTCAACCGGATTTCGAAATGATACGCCCTGCGCTAGTCCCACAGATGACCTTCTGCAAACTCAACCGAGTTACCTGCCGGGTCCCTGACATAGAGCGATCTGGCGCCGCCGGGCCAGTCGAATTCGGCATCAAGCGGGATGTTCCAATCCAGCAGGTGTTTCCGCATGGTTGCGATCTCTTCGCGCGTCAGAACCAGACAGACGTGCCCCGGGCCACGGGCACCATGCGGAGGAACGGGTAGGTCTGGGTTGTTGGGCGGCTGTTCGGTCTGATCCGGGTTGAACAGCAAAAGTACAGAATCCCCGACCCGATAGAAAACGTGACGGTCTTCAACGCGTTGAATCTGCGTTAGCCCCAGAATCTCACCATAAAACTGCTCGGCTGCATTCAAATCATTTACGTACAATGCGGCTTCAAGAATGGCGGACGGGGCAGGGATGCCCTTCGTAATCTTCATATGTCGAGTTTAACCGCTATCGCAGCTCGTGTCACCGGCGGGGGCGGCGATCACGCTTGCGGTGGGGCACGGAGTTCAGCGTTGGCATCGGCAAACTTTCCCATTGACCGGGTGCCAGGTCTTCCAGCGTCCAATCGCCAATCCGGGCGCGGATCAGACGCAGCGTGGGATGGCCCACGGCCGCTGTCATTCGGCGCACCTGACGGTTTCGGCCTTCCCGGATCGTCAATTCGATCCAGCTGTCCGGCACCGTCTGCCGAACGCGAATCGGCGGAGTGCGAGGCCAGAGCGCATCCGGCTGATCGATCAGCCGGGCTTTGGCCGGACGTGTCGGTCCTTCTTTCAGGTCCACGCCGTCGCGTAACGCCTTCAATGCGGATGCGTCCGGTATCCCCTCGACCTGCACCCAATAAGTCTTGGCCATCTTGTGTTTGGGATCCGATATCTGAGCCTGCAACTTGCCGTTATCGGTCAAAAGCATCAGCCCTTCGCTGTCGCGATCCAGACGACCCGCCGGGTACACACCGGGCAGGTCGATGAAATCCGACAGTGTACTACGCGGTGATTCTGCATTTGCACGATCTGTGAACTGCGGCAGCGCATCGAAGGGTTTGTTGAATCGGATGAACCAGCTCATGCTTCGCCATAGCCTGCCGGACACAGCGAACGCAACCTGTGGATAACTGTCACGATGTTGTTACGGATTCGGCTTAACCAATCCCCGAGATATTGTGGAAACTCAGGGCTTGTCAGAGTTTTGACACGATATATAGTTAAGTTAAGGCCGGGGCGGGTGTTCCCCGCTCTGATGTCAAAAACGGGCAGTACAGAGCGAGGAGCGATTCTGTTATGGACGGAGACTTCAGGACCGAATTTGTCAGGGAACCCGGTGCGCTAAAGCATCATCCGGCATTGGTTTTGAACGCCGATTATCGCCCGCTTTCCTATTATCCCCTGTCTTTATGGCCATGGCAGGAGGCTATCAAAGCCGCCTGGCTGGATCGGGTCGACATCGTTGCCGAATATGACGAAGTGGTCCGCAGTCCCAGCACCCAGATTCGAATACCATCGGTGGTTGTCCTGAAAGACTACGTAAAACCCAGAAAGCGCGTGGCCTTCACGCGCTTTAATTTATTTCTGAGGGACGAATTCCGATGCCAGTATTGCGGCAGTCGCGGGGACCTGACATTTGACCATGTCGTTCCGCGCGCGGCAGGCGGTGTCACAAGCTGGCAGAACGTGGTTGCAGCCTGCAGCCCCTGCAATCTGCGCAAAGGGTCGAAATCTCTGCGTCAGGCGAGAATGACGCTGCGCAAACCTCCGCGCCAACCCGATGCCGAGGCCTTGCGGAATATTGGGCGCAAATTCCCTCCGAACCACCTGCACGACAGTTGGATCGATTTCCTGTATTGGGACGCAGAGTTGGACGAACAATAAAGCCTAGCGCGCACGCCAGGCCGCGATCCAGACCAGAACCAAACCGGCCGAAATCAAGGCGTTCCAGCCCGCCATCGACACCCCGAACAGTTCCCACGGAATCTCGTCGCAGCGGACCAGCGGGGCTGACATGATCTGGTTCATCAGTTCTTCCGCTGACAAGCCGCTAATATCGCCCGACGAGCAACTGGACGGGCCTTCCCACCACTTTTGTTCGACACCGGCGTGGAACAGACCAATCCCCGCAGTGATCGCAGCGGCCAAAGCGCCCAGAAGCGGAAGCGCCCGCTGACCAGGCAGCGCCAGCGCGGCAGCACCGATCAGGACCGCAACCCCGTGCGGGTAGCGCTGCCAGATGCACATTTTGCAGGGCGCCATTCCGCCGAGGTATTGGAAACCCCATGCGGCCAGCAGCAGAGCAGCCGAACCGCCTGCGGCCAAAGCGATCAGTGATGTTCGATTTGTCATAAGTACCGTACTGCAAAGAAGCCGCCAAACAGCAGCAGGATGAACAGTGTGAACATTAAACCCAACCGCTTTTCGATGAAATCGCGGATTGGCTCACCAAACTGCCACAACAGCCCCGCAACGATGAAGAACCGCAAGGCGCGTGCGAGGATGGACGTGGCTATGAAAGTTCCCAAAGGCATGCCTGTCCAGCCGGACATGATCGTGATCACTTTGTAGGGGAAGGGTGTGACCCCCGCCGTCAGCACAGCCCAAAACCCGAAATCGTTGAACCTTTCGTTGAACTCTTCCATCGCCTGCGCTTTGCCCATGGCTTCCAGTATGGGTTGGCCGAGGCTTTCGTAAAAGAAGGCACCGATGGCATATCCCAGCAACCCGCCCAACACAGAGGCCACAAGCGCCACCGTCGCGATCAGCCACGCGCGCGAAGGCCGCGCCAGGATCATGGGAATCATCAAAACGTCCGGAGGGATTGGAAAAAAGGAGCTTTCGACAAATGCAACTATTGCCAGCGCCCATAGGGCATGAGGGTGATCCGCCAGACGAATGGTCCAGTCATAAAGTGATCGCAACATAAAACACAAAATCCATGTCTAGGGACAGGCAACCAAAAACACGCACCCGAAGAACCGTCAACCTCCGTCGCGGGAACAAACGTCGGAAAGGTCGATTTTTGCCTCTGGACCTTCCCGTTGCGGGACGCTAATCCAGTGTGCGTGGCCCAAGTGGCGGAATGGTAGACGCAGGGGATTCAAAATCCCCCGCCTTCACGGGCGTGAGAGTTCGAGTCTCTCCTTGGGCACCACCACATCCCATTCGACTTGAAAGATTACTGATCTCGCTAAGGACCATTGGAGGATGGTTGTTTTGGGGTCTATACTGGCTACAGGCGGGGAAACTTCCGGTTTCAGCGTCAAATCTGAGGCTTTGGGCGGTCTGGCGAAGTGCCGGCCTTGACATTCGTTGTGTCTGAATGAAACCTCGGAACGGTTGGGAGACATTGGAAAATTCACATAGTTGCACCCGTTGCATGACGGGCTGATCTGGCTTATCGGCACGTTCCCCGGACAGGGGCTTTCGCCTTTTTCCGCCCACACAATAAAAATGGGAGTTCTTAAATGAAAAACAGCAGCAAGCTTAGCCTCGGCGCATTTGTTACCGCTGCCATGATGGCTCCGGCAGCTTATGCCGAAGAGTTCATCACCATCGGTACCGGCGGTGTGACCGGCGTATACTATCCGACCGGTGGCGCGATTTGCCGCCTGGTGAACAAGGGCCGCAAGGAACACGGCGTACGTTGCTCGGTCGAATCGACCGGCGGCTCGGTCTACAACATCAACACCATCCGCGAAGGCGAACTGGAGTTTGGTGTGGCGCAGTCCGACTGGCAGTACCACGCGTTTAACGGCAGCTCGAAATTCGAAGAGGCCGGGCCCTTCGAAAACCTGCGCGCCGTATTCTCGGTTCATCCCGAACCGTTCACGGTTGTGGCACGTGCCGACGCCGGCATCACCAACTTCGAGGACCTGAAAGGCAAGCGCGTCAATATTGGAAACCCCGGTTCCGGTCAGCGCGGCACCATGGAGGTTCTGCTGGGCGAAATGGGTTGGACCACAGACGATTTCGAACTGGCGACCGAGCTGAAAGCGGCTGAACAGTCTGCCGCCCTGTGCGACAACCAGATCGATGCGATGGTCTATACCGTCGGTCACCCGTCGGGTTCGATCCAGGAAGCCACTACTGCGTGCGACTCGGTTTTGGTGAACGTCAGCGGCGACGCGGTTGACAAGTTGGTCAACGACAACTCGTTCTATCGTACCGCGACCATCCCTGGTGGCATGTATCGTGGTTCGGACGGCGACACCGCTACATTTGGTGTTGGCGCGACCTTCGTGACCTCGGCAGACGTGTCGGAAGATGCGGTTTATGCGGTTGTCAGCTCGGTCTTCGAGAACTTCGATGACTTCAAAAAGCTGCACCCGGCATTTGCCAACCTCAAGCCCGAAGAAATGATCGCAGATGGCCTGTCGGCTCCTCTGCATCCGGGTGCCGAGAAGTACTACAAAGAAAAGGGCTGGATTCAGTAAGCCAGACTTATAGCAGGGTGCCTACGGGCGCCCTGCACCAAACCCGATTCAAACGGGTGACGTAGAAGGCCGAAAATGGCCGCGACGGGGAGACATTTCATGAGTTCCGACACACAATCCAATCGCCCGCTTTCCGAAGAAGAGCTACAGGAACTTGTAGCTTCGTCCGATGCCGGTGGGCGCAATCCTGTCGGTAACGTCGGGCTCTTTCTGGCCATTGTCGCGGCGATCTGGTCGATCTTTCAGGTCGTGCTGGCGTCTCCGATTGCGAATTATGTCCTGCCGGGCAGCGTCGTGAACAACGCGCGGCAGTTTCATCTGGCCTTTGCGATGTTTCTGGCCTTCGCGGCTTATCCCGCGCTCAAATCCAGCCCAAGGGACTATATCCCCGTCCAGGACTGGATCATGGGGATTCTGGGCACATTCGTCGCGCTTTACGGCTATTTCTTCTACAACAAGATCGTCGACGCGGGCGGTCTTGCGGACGACACGGACAAGTGGGTTGCCTTGGTCGGCCTGTTGCTGTTGTTCGAGGCTGCGCGGCGAGCGCTTGGTCCCGCGATGGCGATCATCGCGACGATTTTCCTAGCCTATGTATTCTTCGGCTCCTCCGAATGGGTGCCCGAGGTTATCCGCTGGAAGGGCGCCAGCCTGAAAAAGGCGATGAGCCATATGTGGATTACGTCCGAGGGCGTATTCGGCATCGCCTTGGGCGTGTCCACCAAGTTCGTCTTCCTGTTCGTTCTGTTCGGCGCGTTGCTCGATAAAGCCGGGGCAGGGAACTACTTCATCAAAATGGCCTTCGGTGCCTTGGGGCACCTGCGCGGCGGTCCGGCCAAAGCGGCCGTCGTTGGCTCGGCGGCAACCGGTCTGATCTCGGGTTCGTCCATCGCCAACGTTGTGACCACTGGCACATTCACCATTCCGCTGATGAAACGCGTCGGATTTAGCAGCGAACAGGCGGGCTCGGTCGAGGTTGCGTCCTCCGTAAACGGTCAGATCATGCCGCCGGTGATGGGCGCGGCGGCCTTCCTGATGGTGGAATATGTCGGCATTTCATATGTCGAGGTGATCACCCATGCCTTCCTGCCGGCTGCGATCTCGTACATCGCGCTTGTCTATATCGTGCATCTGGAGGCGGTGAAGCGGAACATGCCCACGCTGGGTGACCGCGATGTCCATCTGGCGCGGACGATCGTGGGGATGCTGTCATTCTTCCTTGTCTTCGCAGGGCTGTGTTACGGCTCGCAATTTCCGGTCGATGCGGTGACCAACTGGGCTCCGTCGGCAGCCGGTTTGATTCTCAGTCTTGTCGTCTGTGCCATCTACGTTGTGTTGCTGTACCTCGCCGCGCAGGTGCCGGATCTTGAGCCCGATGACCCGAACGCAAAAGAGGTAAGGCTTCCTGTTATCGCGGACATCTACAAGGCCGGTCTGCATTACCTGCTGCCGATTATCGTTCTGGTCTACTTTCTGATGATCGAACAGAAATCTCCGGGGCTGTCTGCTTTCTGGGCAACCGCACTGCTGTTCGTGATCCTGCTGACGCAGAAGCCGCTCAAGGCGTTGTTCCGTGGCGAGAGCAGTCTGAACGATCGTTTCATCGACGGTGTTGCTGACCTGTGGCAAGGCCTGATCGACGGTGCGCGCAACATGATCGGGATTGCTCTGGCCACGGCCACGGCGGGCGTGATCGTGGGCACGGTGACCCTGACCGGTGTCGGGCAGGTGATGGCCGATCTGGTCGAATTCTTGTCGGGCGGTAACCTGATCCTGATGCTGGTGATGGTCGGGCTTCTCAGTCTGATCCTTGGCATGGGCCTGCCGACAACGGCCAACTATATCGTTGTCAGCTCGCTGATGGCCGGGGTTGTTGTGGAACTGGGCGCTCAGAGTGGGTTGATCGTACCGCTGATCGCGGTGCACCTGTTCGTGTTTTATTTCGGTATCATGGCCGACGTTACCCCTCCGGTGGGTCTGGCGAGCTTTGCCGCGGCCGCCGTGTCGGGTGGAGACGCCATCCGAACGGGCTTTACCGCCTTCTTCTACAGCCTGCGGACCGTGGCGCTGCCCTTCGTGTTCATTTTCAACACCGACCTTCTGTTGATCGACGTGACTTGGATAGAGGGCATCATCGTTGCCATATTCGCAACAATAGCGATCCTTGTCTTTACTGCGGGAACAATGGGGTACTTCCTGACGCACAGCCGTATCTACGAAAGCATTGCCTTAATCCTTGTGGCCTTTGCGCTGTTCCGACCCGACTACCTTATGGACAGGTTCGCGCCACCTTTCACCAATGTTGAACCGGCCGCATTTGTGGAGACCATTGGCAATACGCCGCCGGGCACCGAGGTGCGGATGGTCATCAGCGGGCCCGATTTCGACACGCTTGAGATGACAGACACAACCGTCGTTGTGCCCGTGGGCAGCGAAGACGGTGGTGCTGCGCGGGTCGAGGCGATGGGCCTGCTGTTGATCGAAGAGGATGGGTTGATCAAGCTGGAAGAACCGATGTTTGGCTCTCCGGTTGCGGATGACCTGGACATCTTCGACTATTACGGTGACGAGGCCGTGCGTCTGACATCTGTCAGCCTTCCGTCCAGTCAGCCGCCTAAGCAGTTGATGTATATCCCGGCGCTGATCCTTCTGGGTCTGATCGCCTTCCTGCAACGCGGCCGCGCCGCCAGACAAGAGGTGCCCGCATGATACGTTCTGTTCTATGCGCAGTGGACGCTGGTAAACCGGAGACAGATGCAGAAGTGCTGCGGCAGGCGGCGCGTCTGGCGGATTTGGATGGTGCGCAGTTGGATGTTGTCACGGTGCTGCCGGATTATGGCGAATCTTTTGTGGGCAGCTTTTTTGAACCCGAGCACCATGAGCACGCTATAGAAAACGCACATAAGGCGCTGGAGCAGCTCGGGAATACCGTCTTGGGGCCTGAGCGTAACGCCAAGGTGCGCCATGTGGTGGCCACCGGCACTGCCTATCAGGAGATCCTGCACACGGCCGAGACCGCGCAAAGCGATCTGATCGTCATCGGTGCGCATCGGCCTGATCTTAAGGACTATCTGTTGGGTCCGAATGCCGCGCGGGTCGTACGACATTCGACTGTTTCCGTTTACGTGGTCCGTTAATCTGGTGATTGGGGTTGGCTATTCTGCCAGCCCCAGTTGATGCAAATGCGCAAATCCGGTCATGACGTCCTGGCTGTGGCGGAGTTCCAGCACAAGGCGCGCGGTCGGTGCGCTTTCCGCCAGCGCGGAAAAGACGGCGTGCCAGTTAACTGTGCCCCGACCCGGAGCCCAATGCCGGTCTGCATATCCGTCCGCGTCCTGCAGATGAACATGCGCCAGCCGTGCCCCGGCGGTACGTACATAATAATCAAGCGGCGGTGCACCGGTGGAGCCGTGGGCGTAATGCGCGTGGCCGGTATCCAGCGACACTCTGACGTGATCCACACCGAAACTGTCTGCCAGTACGACGCGATCCCGGGGATCCTTATCCTCGATGTTCTCGATCACAAGTTGAACACCCAGTGAGCCCGCCCGTTCAACAATCGGAGCAAGCGTGTCGTGCGTTCGCCCGATTTTGGAAGCCCGGGCTGTAAGATCCGCGTCGAGATTGTTGAAACTCCACGTCTTATAGGGCGAGTGCAGGACCATCTGCGTAGCACCCAGCGCGGCGGCGGCGTCCAATGCCTGATCAAGACGCATTTGCACGACGGCTCTTACCTCGGGGTCGCGACAATCAAGCGGCAGGTCGTAGAATGGCCCATGGATGCCCAGCCGCCCTTCATAACTTTTTAGTTCCGCTTTCGCGGCTGCAATCAGATCCTGCCCCTCTTGGCCAAGGTTTTTGGCAAACAGGAAGTCTTGAATTTCCAGATCACGCTGCCCCTCGATCAGCCAGTCGCGATGGGTCGCCAGATCAGTCACCATCAACGCTGCGCCCACTTTCAATTTCGTCATTAGCAGTTCCTTTCCGATGGACACTGCTCTAACGACGGGCCGTGACAGTCAGACGACAGAACGCATCAATACCCGGTCATCTCCAGATACCCCTGTCCCGAGTGGCTGCCTGAGACTTTGACCGGCCCTTCCCAATATTCGAACCGAGTGCCCATCCAGGCCTGAGGATTCAATGCGGTGATTACGATATCCAATTCGCGATCGGGAAGGGTTACACGCCATTTGACCGGTATCTCTCGATCCGCGACGCGGGCCGTTTCCTGCGGTGCAAACGTTGCCGAGCCGTCGGGCAGGGCCGAGCTTTGACCATCTTCGCTGATCCAGGTGGCTGCGGTGAAGTCCCCTCGCGCTCCGCGCAGACGAAAGGCCATTAGTTTGTTTCCGTCGTCAAAGCTGAGCGAGAACCAGTCCCAACCGCTCTGATCCGGCGACAAGGGTTGCGATGACCATTCGCGGTCCAGCCATCCCTGTCCGGTAACGGAGACGTTTCCGGTCGGCAGGCGCAGAATGCCCTCAACTGCGTATGCGGGTTGTGAGTAGTAGTGGCTGGCCTGCCCATCTGCGGATTTAACGGAATAGCCCCGCTGGCCGTGGAAAACCAACGGACCGGTGGCCCGCAGGGCGAGGTCATAGCCAAAATCTGACCCATTGGCCGCCAATTCCAGCGCGTCAATTCCGTCGCCACGCATGTGCCACTCGTCAATCCATGCTGCAAAGGGTACAGCCGTCACGCCTGCCTGGCCAATGCCACCGCGCGACAGCCGTTCGGCAAAATAGTGTTCATCGGGGGTGGTTATCGCGGCGTGCCCCATCCAGATTTGGGGGCTCTGCCATCCCTCAGTCTCGGTCGGTTTGAGCGCCGAGCGGAATAACGTCCATTGAACGCCATAATCCAGGCCGTCCTCACCCCGCAGATTTGCGGTCAGATACCACCATTCGATCCGGTAGGACGGGTGCGGCCCGTGATCTAAGGGAAATGAAAAAGCGTATCCTTGTTGAGGAACGTCGAAACCTTCCGCCGTTCCTCCGAGCCCGGCATAGCCCTGCGCCCATGCGCCGATGGGAAACCAGAGGAGAAGCAGGAAAACCTTAGCGTTCATTTGCAAACACCCTCAGAAGGTTGACAGGAGGCAGACGCAGCAACCGCCATGCCGGCAGGGCCGCGGCAATTGTGGCAGCAAGCAAGGTCAGGGCGAACAGGCGTATCCAATCGGTGGGGAACAGGAACATGGGCAGGCGCCAACCGAAGGCCTGTACATTTATGACGGCCAACAGAATCCAGGCCAGAACCAGACCCAAGGGCAACGCCAGACAGGCAGTCAGCGTCGCCAGCAGAACGCTGCGCAACATTTCCAGCTGCGCCAACTGGGCTCGGGTCAGTCCAAGGGCCCAAACCGGTGCCACCTGCGGCAGGCGCTGTGTCCATAAGGTCAAAAGGCTGGTGAGGATGGCGAAGCCCGCGACCCCGAGCGTCAGTATGTTCAAAGCCGAGGTGACCACGAAGGTCTTGTCGAATATGGCCATCGATTGCGCCTTCATTACCCCCTGCGGCACGACGGCGCGGGCGGGCAGGTCAAATCGCTCACGCAAGGCTTGTGACAGGTCCGCGGTGCGTTCAGGTGCCACGCGGATACCAAAGCGTCGTGCTGGGGTCGACGGTGCGATCGCATCCAGTTGCGGCATCGCCACGATTGCCTGACCGGTGGGGTTGCCGTAGTCGGAATAGACGCCCGCGATCGTAAGGGAATCGTTTGGCGTCAGGTCGAGCGTGTCGCCCGGCCACAGATTAGCTCGACGGGCCAGTTGTTCATTGATCAGAATGGCCCCCTGATCCATCACCATATCCCAGGCTCCGGGGCTGCGTGCGATCAACGGCCAATGCTGCCGATAGGTATCGTCGTCAATGACGCCATACAGGAACAATGGGCCGGTTTCATGCGCCATCTCGGTGCTACGAATGGGCAGAACGGCGGTGACCTGTGGCTTCAGCCAATCGGCGATTTGCGCAGCCTGCTCTTCGTTTGCGGCCGTGATGTAGAGCTCGGAAGTCAGGCGTTGATCCAGCCAGCCGGTAAACGTCAGGCGGAAACTGGAAACCATTGTTCCGACGCCCACATTGGCGGCCAAAGCAAGCAACAAAGCCATCAGTGCCAGTGAAAGACCCGGAAGCTGCGCGCGCATGTCCGCCCAAACCCACTGGGTCAGCGGTCTACGTGCGCGTCGCGCCAGTACGGCCAATAGCCAGGAGAGGAAGACCGGCAACAACAGGGCGGCTCCGGTCAGGATGCACGCCAACATGGCAAAGCCTGTGATCAGGCTGCCAAATCCGGCGTATAGCGCAAGCCCGGCCAAAATAATGGCGATGCCAAGTCCGCCCGCCACGTGACGGGAAACAACTCCGCCCCAGGCCTGCAATCCTGGCCCGGCCAGCAGGGGCAAACGCGATAGCTTCCACAGAGCCTGACCGCTTGCGACCAAAGTGCCCCCGACGGCCATCGTGAGACCGGCAAGCGCCCAGAGCGGACGCAGCGTCAGTTGTCCGTCAACCGGTGCACCGTAAAGACCACGGAGCGTTACCGCCACATCCGGGATCAGCGCGCCCGCGATAAAGTATCCCAGAACAAGACCCAGCAGACCTCCGAGCAGGGCCAGCAGGACAAGTTCGGACAGGATCAACGTTACGAGACGCCGCATCGGTACACCCAACGCCCTGAGCGTGCGGATCATTCCGCGCCTTTGCGCAAATGCCAGCCCAACCGTGCCGTGCACGATGAACAGGCCGACTGCGAAAGATAGTAGACCAAACGCAGACAGGTTTAGGTGGAAACTGTCGGTCAACTGCGCGGTGTCCGTTCGAACCGAAGGCGTGGTACGCTCCAGTTCCGGTGCGATGTGCGCCAGAGGCGGCAAGTTTGCCGGCTGATCCGGAAGGACCACGAGACGAGAGATCAAGTTTCGCTGATCAAGCAGTTCTTCTGCCACTCCAATATCTGTGAGGATCATGTTCGGGGGAAGGGCATCGCTGACGATGATAGGCGGATAACCATCAAGCCCGTCGAACAGAGCCTCCAAGTCGGGTGGCATCAGCAGACGCCCCGGAGAAGTCAGGATGTCAGAAGGATCAGGTGGATCGTTGCTTTGCTCGACCCGAGTAATCGCAGGCAGGGCGGGATAGCTTACCATGTCGACACCCATCAGTCGCATCGAGCGCCCATTGACTCGCAGAGTACCTTCCAACACCGCGGCAACCTGCCAACCTGCGCGGCGCAATTCGACGTAGCGGGACAGGGGGATCAGACCGGACGGATCATGCAACTCGTCAAACTGACCAACGGCGAGCTGTGCGCTGGCTCTTGCATAGCTTGCACGAGCCTCGGCGTTGATGGCCTGAACCGCGGACCATAATCCCGTCGCCAAGGCTATTCCGGTCAACAGCGTGGCCAGTTGCAACCGGTGCGTACGCCAGTGGGACAGCAGAACCTGTAGGCAGGCAGCGATCATGCGATATGGCCGCCGTATAAATGCGCGCGCCGGTCCAGCCGTTCTGCAATATCCTGAGAGTGGGTCACCAGCAGCAGCGCTGTTCCGGTGTCAGCAACCAATGATAACATCAGGTCCAGAACCACCGCACTGGCGGTTTCGTCGAGGTTTCCTGTGGGTTCGTCCGCCAGCAGAAGCTTGGGCCGCGTTGCCATCGCACGCCCGATGGCCACGCGTTGCTGCTGCCCGCCGGACAGGTGTTCGGGGTAACGGTCCAGCGTCTCAGCGAGGCCCAGTCGATGCGCCAGCTGCGCAGTCCACTCAGGATTATCGCGATCGGCAAGGCGGGCATGAATCGACAAGTTCTGGGCCACGGTCAGCGACGGGATCAGGTTGAACTGCTGAAACACCAGCGACAGGGTCGAACGTCGCAGCTCAGCGCGCCCTGCGTCGTCCAGCATCGAAAGCTGCGCGCCGTCCAAGGTGATCTCTCCCGCATCGAAACCGTCCAACGCGGCAGCCAGATGCAACAACGTGCTTTTTCCACTCCCGCTCTCTCCGGTCAGGGCCAGCGTCTGGCCCCGGTCCAGTGTCAGCGAGACATCGTTCAGAACAGGGCGCCCACCAGGGTAGGATTTCCGAACATGATCAATGGTAAGAAGCATTCTCAACCTCGTTTGGTGCACTCCACAATGTGCAATCCCGGCTTGTGGTGTCCAGTGCCCAGCGCCTCAGGGTTCCATTCGCCGCAGTGCCGACCCTGGGTCAGGGTTGTTCAATGCTGCGCAAAGGCCCATGCTGCAAACCAGAGAAAAAAGAAAACGAGGGACGCGCGGAATGACCTTGCCGCAGCAGATACTGTGGGGCAGCCTTTATTTGGGGATCTGCTTTCTGATTGAAATCATGTTGCTGACATGGTGCGTTCTGGTTGTGCGTGGCTTCCTGGAAAAGTGGGAAAGCCGGAGCACAATTCTGGCCACAGCAGGCCCCATCACAATCGCGTTGGCATTCATCATCTTTACACACACCGTACAGGTCTGGATTTGGGCCATTGTCTGGGTGTTCGGAGATGTCCTGCCCGATTGGAATTCGGCACTGTATTTCTCGCTGGTGACCTTCACGACCCTCGGCTACGGCGACATCGTTCTGGGCGAGGGGTTGCGCATCTTCGGTGCCTTCGCTTCGGTCACCGGATTGCTGGCCTTTGGTCTGTCCACTGCGTTTCTGGTCGCCTTGATGACCCGCGTGTTTCAGGAGAGGTTTCTGACCTAAAGGATCGGCGCAAAGAGGCGCGCGATCGGTGCACCGAAACGGATATGAGTGGGTTGTTGCGATAACGTTCTTGTCAGTTCGTAACTGGCCTCGAAATCGGTTTTCAGCATGTCAGCAGCTGCCCGAGCGGCGCGAGGGTCAAAAAACAGCGCCATCGCCTCGAAATTCAGCCGGAAAGAGCGGTTGTCAAGATTGGTTGTCCCAACTGCGGCCAGCGTATCATCTACCAGGAACGCCTTTTGGTGCATGAACCCATCGGTGTAACGGAATACACGCGCCCCGCATTCCCGGATCTCATCAAAATAGGCGAAAGCGGCCAGCCAGGGCAGACGATGATCAATCACATCCGGAACCAGAATACGCACATCGACACCCCTTAGCGCGGCATGTTGCAACGCCGTCATGATGTCGATGTCGGGCACGAAGTACGGGGATGCAATCCACAGGCGCTCTTTGGCTTCTGCAATAGCGGCAAAGAACATCATCGCGCCTGTTTCGGTTTCATCTCCGGGGCCGGTTGCCACGAGAAGGGCGTTCATATCCTGTTCGGACTCGCTGCCGGCCCAGTCCAGTTGGTCGATCAGGTCTTCGTTGCGCGCCCAATGCCAGTCTTCAATAAAGATCAACTGTAGTTGCCTGACGATGTGACCGGTCATTTTCAGGTGAGTGTCGCGCCATCGTCCGAACCGGGGGCTCTGGCCCAGATACTCGATCCCGATATTGTGGCCGCCAATAAAACCGGTTTCCCCATCGATGATTACGGTCTTGCGGTGATTGCGATAGTTGAGCTGAAAGCGGAAGTTCGGCCCCCTTTGTTCACGTGGGTCGGCCACATCAATTCCCGCGCTGCGCAGTGTTTCCAGGTAAGTCGACCGCAGCCCGTAACTGCCGACCGCATCCGTCATGAACCGCACATGCACACCACGTTTGGCGGCCGCGATGAGCCGTTTCTGCAGGTCCTGTCCCAAAGCGTCGTCGCGAACGATATAGAATTGGATCAGGATATAGTTTTTTGCGGCATCAATGGCTTCGAAAATGGCCTTGAATGTCGCCTCGCCATCAATCAACAGCTCGGCCCCATTGCCACGGGAAACCGGCAAATGCGCTAACGCCTCAAAGGGACGTGGATTGATCCGCAATGTGTCGGGGTCTGGTTTGGAGAAATCCGCAAAGGACTTGATGCCCTCAACCACGCGTTCGCTTTCTTTCCGCGCGATGCGGTAGCCTCTGAACCGGTGGTGACCCAGAAACAGGTAAAACGGAACTGCCAGAAAGGGCGAGGTCAGCAGAAAAACAACCCAGCCGACGGCGCCCTGAGGTGTTCGGGCTGTCTGCGCCGCACGGACGGCAAAAACGACTGCAACGCAATAAAGTGCGAACAGAATCAAAGAGACAAGTAATGTCCACATCAGTGCGTTGTATTCCGAATGGTTCAGTTCGCGCCAGTGTAGATGCGAGACCAGTCATTGGCCATATCAACGATGACCCAACCCATTTCGGGACCCTTATCCAGCCCATCGACCAGTTGACCGATATGGCTGTCGCGATCATAAGCCCATTCCCGTTCTGCGTCCGTATGGTGCACCAGAACCCCCAGTCGCGGCCCATCGCCGGCGGTCGTCCATTCTATCATGGCGAAATCGCCATCCGAATTTCCGCCGGCCAGAAGAGGTCGGCGACCAATGGTCCGATCGATATTGACCGGTTTGCCTTCTTTGTCGTCAACAAAGGCAATGCCTGGCGCCTTGGCGATCATGGGGCTTTCGCCCGACGTGTCGTAAGTGGTTTCACCATAGGTACCCAGGATCTGTTCGGGTGGGATACCGTATGCTTCTTCTGCAAAGACACGCATGAAGTGAAGGCCGCCGCCCGACACGATATAGGTCTTGAAGCCTTTGTCGCGGAGGTAACGCAACAGCTCGACCATTGGCTGATACGTCATCTGATCATACGGCAAACCCGTATCGGCGTGACGTGCGTTTTCCAGCCAGTCAGCAACGGCATTCTGAAACTCGGCAACGCTGACGCCGGAATGCGAGGCGTTTACGACTTCGATCAGGGCCTCATGGCCGCCCTTGAGAATGGCTTCAAGATCTCCTTCGGCCGCGGCCTTCAAAGTCGGATTGGACAGGATTGCAGGGTCTTGCTCGGCGAGTTCGGCCAGACGGTCCATGGCAAATATGAGCTGAAAATAGACAGGCTGCTCTGCCCAAAGCGTTCCATCATTGTCGAAGACAGCAATTCGCTCGGACGGCGTCACGTAATCCGGACCCTCGGGATCGGTCACCGAGGTGACAAAGGAAAGAATCCGCGCCTTCGACTCCGAGTCGGTCCAACTTGGCAAAGGATCGGCAAATGCAATCAGTGGCAGCGTGGCAAATAGTATTGAAAGAGATCTAATCATTTCAGGAAACCTCCTGTTCAAATGGTCAGGGGCTGCAAAATCAGCAGCCCCCGAGCTTTAACACAGCCGCATCAGTTGGATGTCGGCGTGTTCAGTTTCTCCATCACCTGATCCAGGTTGAAGCTGGCGGCCTTCTGGCGCGGCGGGTATTCTTGGAACGTTGCCAGGAAATCACCCACATATTGTTGCGCCGGAACCAGGAAATAGGCCCGGTCGAGCAGCCAGTCATAGTAGGTGTTGGATGTGCGGTAACCCCGTTCGTAGGGATCACGGCGCAGATTGACGATCAGCGGAATGCGCAGCTCGGTCCACGGCTCGATCCACGCGCGCAGGGTTGCCCAGGCTTTCTGCTCGAGGAAGATCAACTTCCAATCGTCAAAGCGCAGCGCCGTGAGGTCACCGTCATCCGAGAAATAGAAGATCTCGCGACGTGGGCTTTTTGTCGTTTCTCCGGTTAGCATAGGCAGGATGTTATACCCATCCAGATGCACCCGATAATCACGCCCCATTGCGGGGGAACTGTAACCGTCCATCAGCTTTTGCTTGATGTCGGGATCCCCGGCAACGGCCAGGTAGGTCGGCAACCAGTCCATGTGATGCACGATCTCGTTGGTGACCGATCCGGCCTCGATCTGACCGGGCCAGCGCACCATCGACGGCACACGCCAACCGCCTTCCCAGTTGGTGTTCTTTTCACCCCAGAAAGGCGTCGCGGCTGCATCCGGCCATGTGTTGTAGTGCGGCCCGTTATCTGTTGAATAATGCACGATCGTGTTGTCGGAGATGCCAAGTTCGTCAAGCAAATCAAGCAACTGACCGACATGCATGTCATGTTCGATCATGCCGGCGCTGTACTCGTCAGCGACGCGTCCTGAAATCTCGTTTGCCTGCGCGCGCATCTCGTCTTTGACGTGGGTGCGGAAGTGCATGCGCGTGCCGTTCCACCAGACGTAGAAGGGCTTGCCTTGCTCATTCGCGCGCTTAATGAAGTCGATGGCGGCAGCAACCGTTTCCTCATCCACCGTTTCCATGCGCTTTTTGGTCAGAGGGCCCGTGTCCTCGATCTCGCCATCGGCGCTGGATTTGATTACACCCCGCGGGCCGTATGCTTCGCGGAAGGTACGACCGTCAGGTAGAACCGCATCACCCGGATAGTCTTCATTCTCTGGTTCTTCCTCGGCATTGAGGTGATACAAATTGCCAAAAAACTCATCAAAACCGTGGTTTGTAGGAAGATGTTCATCTTTGTCACCAAGATGGTTCTTGCCAAACTGCCCCGTAACGTAGCCATGGTCTTTCAGCAAACCCGCTATGGTCGGATCCTTTACCTGCATGCCAAGGTCCGCACCGGGAAGGCCGACCTTGGACAAGCCTGTCCGAAATACCGATTGGCCCATAATATATGACGAGCGACCGGCAGTGCAGGATTGCTCACCATAATAGTCGGTGAAAATCATTCCTTCTTTCGCCACCCGGTCGATATTGGGCGTTCGGTACCCCATCAGACCCATCGTATAGGCCGAGATATTGGACTGACCGATGTCATCGCCCCAAATGACAAGAATATTGGGCTTCTGGTCCTGGGCCCAGGCTGGCAATGCCAGCGCGACAGCGATCGACGCCACGGCGGCCTGACGTATTCTGGTGCGCCAATTTTTTAGGAGTTGAGAGGAAGGTGACATGTGTTGCTCCTGAACTTTTGGACTCTGAAGTCCGACGAATAAATTTGCGAACGGGACTCGAACCGATTTCAAGGCCCGTCATTAAGCCAAGGATTTCCCGCAGAAATTCAGTTTGCACGGGAGTTGTGTAACGATAACGTATGCCAGTGCAGCGGTTCGCAATTTATCATATGATGAAGTTGAAATATACGGATGTTAAAAAACCTTGGTAATCGGAACTCCCTGAAGAAATCGGACTGGTTCGCGAGCCGGTCGGCCTCCTTTCAGGACGCGTTTTGGGCCTGCGCAATCAGCAAGAATTACGACCCGGATGAGGTGTTATACCTCCACGGCGATTCGGCGGACGGCATTCACGGCGTTCTGCAAGGCGCGGTAAAGATAACCGCACCTGCGGATGACGGACAGGAATTTACCCTGCATCAGGAGGGCGGCGGTTTCTGGGTTGGTGATCTTGCGTTGTTCGCAGCCACGCGCCGATTGATCAGCGTCGTCGCTACACAACCGACCGAGACTCTGTTTTTTCCGAGTTCCCGGCTGGAGCGTCTGGTGAAAGACAACCCGGAATATCTGCGGGACTTTTATGCTCTGTCCTACGAAAACATGCAGAAGGCGTTGCGAATTATCGCCAATCTTGGAACTACGGGAACCATGAAAAGGCTGATCCTGCGCCTGTTGCATCTGGAGGAGGTGGCCACCGACCCGGACGGTTGGATCCATATTTCGCAGGAAGAATTGGCCGCCATGATTGCCGTTTCCCCTCCGACGCTTCACCGATCTCTGCACAGCCTCGTTAATGACGGATTGGTTGAAGGTGGCTATGGACGGTTGCGGTTGAAAGACCGGAGCGCACTGATCTCACTCTGTCAGAGTTGACTGGTTCGTGTCGTCCTCAGCCAATCGGCCATCCAGCGACATCAGAATCGCAACCGGCCGCAAAGCCGGGATGTGGCTGAAGATAATCAGGATACAGACCGTCAGCGGGACGCTCAGGAAGGCACCGATCAACCCCCAGATGGTCGTCCAGAAAGTCAGGGCCAGTATGACCAGAAAGGTCGACATGTTCAGGGACCGTCCCAGCATGGCCGGGTCCAGAAAGTTGCCAATCAGGAACTGAATTGTACCGCAACCCAGCACAATCACCAGAAATGGCCCAATGCTGTCGAACTGAACCAGCGCAATCATGGCCGGAAACACCACGGCGATGATCGAACCGATCGAGGGGATGAAGTTCAGCGCAAATGTCAGCACAGCCCAGGTCTCGGCATATTCTAATCCCAAAACACGGAACACCGTATAGCTGATCGTGGCGGTTATCAGGCTGATGAAGGTCTTGACCCCCACATAACGTTGCAGACTGTAGGAAATCGCATCCAGAACCGAGGCCAGATCGGCACCTAGCTGAGGATTTCCTGCCGCAAGCTGAATCTTCTTTCGAAAGGCCAGCCGTTCGGCCATCAGGAAGGCCACATACAGGCTGATTAGAAAAAACTGGTTCAGCAGCGAAGTCGCGCTGCCCAGTAACACGCGGGCGACATAGGACATGTCGATGCTGACCAGATTGTCCCGAATAAAACTGGTGACATCATTGCCAACCAGTCCGGTGATACGGTTGACGGCGGTATCGAACTGGTTCTCGTATGTGTTGATCGATCGGGCGAACTGCGTGGCCTGGCTGCCAAGCACGTACATGATCATGAACAAACCGGCCAATACAACTGTGACGCCGGCGATGTTGGCCAACCAGACTGGTGCCCGTGTCACAGCCCGCACCCGGTCGGCAAGCGCGATGATCAGAACATTGACCAGCAACGCCATGGTCAGAGGGATCAGAAACCGCGCACCGGCATAAAGCCCCAGTACGACCAGAGTGGCCACGATCGTAATATCCCGCACAACCGTCAGTGTCAGTCGGGGGCGGGCAGGGCTGTCCGGTGATTCCGAGGTCATGTCAAAGCCTTGTTCCGTGGGTGCCATGATCCTGCACAGGCCAGCGGGTTTATGCAATCCGGTCAGGCGGTTATCGGCAAGAATTCAGCATATAACCCATATTGCCATGTTCTGCCCGGTTCCAACGTGGGTTAGGGTCATTGTATGAGCCGTGCTTCGATTCCATCGTTTGGACAATTCCTCAATGCCTTTTGGCTGGCATTGCGTCGATTCAATAACAAGGATGGCTTCGTCATGAGCAGCCATGTGGCGATGTCGTTGATGATGGCCTTGTTTCCTTTCGTCCTGTTCACCGTTGCCTTGGCAGGCGCGTTGTCGCAAGGCTATGTCACCGACGAGTTGATCGAATTGATCTTCGGGGCATGGCCAAAGGACGTGGCAGATCCGATCGTTTCCGAATTGCGGGCGGTGCTGGACGGAGCAGGGACCGGCGTGATCACTTTGGGTGGCTTGCTGGCCGTCTATTTCGCGTCAAATGGTGTCGCCGCCGTCCGCAAAGCTATGACGCAGGCCTACCACGATCAGGACAGCTGGCCGTTCTGGAAAACGCGCTTGCTGTGTTTTGCGCTCGTTATCATTGGCGGCGCTGCCATTCTGGCCATCGCTGCGGTAGAGGTGGTTCTGCCGGTCTACACCCGTCTGGTGTCGGAAAGAACGGATGTAAACGTTGGGCAGTGGCTGTCCGTCGATCGGCTGCGATGGACGTTTACTGTTGCGGTACCGGCTGGCACGGTTTTGTTGGCGCATCTGATACTGCCGACGCGGCGGCACAGGCTGTCTCAGATTCTGCCGGGCGTTATTCTGACGCTTGCGCTGTGGGCGGCAGGTGGTTGGGGGTTCTCCATCTATATCGCCCAGTTTGCCACCTACAGCGCTACTTATGCGGGATTGGCCGGTGCCATGGCGGCCCTGATCTTTCTGTATCTGTGTTCCGCGATGTTGATCCTTGGAGCGGAGTATAACGGAGCATTGATCGACCTGCGGAACGCCCAGCAGGCCAAAGACGCGGCCTGATCTCTCCTAAAGCTGCCAGACCTGAACGGCACTGAACGGGCGGAATTATGCCACGTTCCCGGCAAGATTCACCGTTAGGATTAAGGGCCAAAGGTGTTTTCAGGTGTCCAATGTCTCAACGTTTTTCTACAACAACACAGCCGCTGGTCGGACCACGTAAAGCCTCTCTGGATGAACGCATTGCCGAGCTGCGCGCGAAAAGGCCGGTCTATGTCAACCACGGCGAAGCATTGTTGTTGCAAGGGATAGCGACTGCGTCGTTGCGCGAACAAAAGATCGTGGATGGCAGGTTCGATCTGGATTAACGGGCCGTCAGCCGCGGAAACCCGTTGCGACGACGAATTTCTCTGAACTGTCGGACCGCGACGCAGGCGGTTTCACGTTGGAAACCTTTTGAAACTTCTGTTTCAGTAGCTTTTGCAGGTCACCTTCCGCGCCCCCGGCCAGAACCTTGGCGACAAACGTGCCGCCCTCTTCCAGAACGTCAAAAGCGAAATAGGCGGCGGTTTCGCACAGCGCCATGATCCGCAAATGGTCGGTTTGCTTGTGACCGGATGATGCGGCTGCCATGTCCGACATCACAACATCCGCTTTGCCGCCAAGCCATTCCTTTACCTTCTCGTCGGCGTCATCTTCCATGAAATCCAACTGATGCACTTCGGCACCTGCAACGGGCTCGACCTCTTGCAAATCAACACCCAGAACAGTGCCGACCCTCTTGCCGCTTTTTTCACCCAGCGCATTGACGCGCTTGACCGCCACTTGCAGCCAGCCACCGGGTGCGCAGCCCAGATCGACCACGCGCGCACCGGGAACGAGAAAGCGGAATTTGTCGTCCAGTTCCAGTATCTTGAACGCCGCGCGCCCGCGGTAACCCTCGACCTGCGCGCGTTTGACATAAGGGTCGTTCAATTGCCGTTCGAGCCAACGTGTCGAGCTGAGTTTGCGACCGCGCGCGGTCTTGACCTTTACCTTCAGGTCGCGCTGCCCGCGGCCCGAGTTGTTTCTGCCGGTTGGTGTCTTCGTCATCAGAACGGTCCGTCTTCCAATACACCGTCCGCACTCATCTGTGCATAAAGCAGGCCTTCGCGCAGCCCTCGGTCCGCCACCGAGAGACGGTCGGTGGGCCAGCAACGCAGCAGAGCCTGCAAAATGGCAGAGCCGGACATGATCAGGGCCTGCCGGTCATCACCGATCCGTGGATCCCGGCGTCGACCCTGAGGGCCGAGTTCTAAATACCTGCGTATGACTTTGTCAATCTGATCGCTGGTCATGCGCAAACCGTCCACTTTGGTCCGGTCATAGCGTTTCAGACCCAGATGCGAGGCTGCAACCGTCGTCACGGTGCCGCTGGTCCCAACGATCTGAAACCCTTCACGCGCCTGTTCGTCCTTGTAGGGCGCAAAGTCGGCCAGATTTTCCTCGAAAAACCAGCTCATCAGGGCAAAACGGGCCGAGTCATCTTCGACATCGTTGAACTGATCCCGCAGCGTTGCCACGCCCAGTGGCACGCTGATCCAGTCGACAACCTTGGCTGCCGGAAATGGGCTTTCGACCGTGTGGAACCCGTTATGCAGACGCATGATCGCTGCCGGCCGGTCCCGGCGCGGCACGGATGAAATGTCGATCCAGACCAGTTCGGTCGAGCCACCCCCGATATCGACAACCAGCAATTGCTCGGTCTTGGTTGAGACCAGGGGCGCGCAGGAAATGACAGCCAGGCGGGCCTCTTCCTCGGGTTGGATGATCTCGAGCGTCAGACCGGTTTCGCGTTTCACCTGCCGGATGAAGTCCCGCGAGTTCTTGGCACGACGGCAAGCTTCGGTTGCGATCAGACGCATCCGTTTGACCTTGTTGCGTTTCAGCTTTTGCTGGCAGATTCTCAGGGCTTGAACGGTACGCGCCATTGACGCCCGTGACAGCCGCCCGGTTCGCTCCAGCCCGGCACCCAACTGCACGGACTTGGAAAAACTGTCTACCACATGGAACCCGCTGCCCTTGGGCTGGGCTATCAACATGCGGCAGCTATTTGTCCCCAGATCCAGCGCCGCATACAACGCATCTGGATCGGGTCTTGCCGGCGCGGGGCTTTCGACCGCCTTCGGGAACGCGCCCGCACCTTTGGGACGCTTGGGCGCCATCGTAACGCCCTCCGATTTTCGAGTTACCCCGACCATAGGTCGCGCACCGCAATCACGCAAGACGCTCATTATCGTCATGAAGATTTTGATGTCGGGGTCTTGGGAAACTTCGGATACAAGCCCGGTACGCGACTGTGGGCAAAAACGTCGCTTGAAAAGCGTTGGGTGTCGAAAATCGACCGACCTGAGCCCACATAGAAGTTTAGAACCGGCCCATCGGGTTAGGAGGAATCACAGCGATGCCTGACGTCACTATTGTATACTGGCGCGATATTCCCGCTCAGGTCATCGTCGGCAAAGGCCGCCGTGGCGCCAAGCGGCAATTGGAGGAACGGTTCGAGCAAGCGATCGACCGGGCCGCCATGAAGGTGAACGCCAAGGACAGTGATGCCTACCTGGCCGAGTGGCGCAAGGCCGAAGCTTTTGTGGTCGAAGGCGACCCGGCAGAGATTGCCGAAGCAGAAGCCGTGCGTCTGGAAACGGAATACGATCAGGAGCGGGTCAAAGCCCTGATCGCCAATGACGGTTGGGCATGAGCCCCAGATCTGTATGGGAGGCCGCAATGGCTTTGCTGAACTTCAAGAAACGTGATGCGGCCGAGAAGGCCCCGGTAAACCCGACCGTCGAAGCCTTTCTGAAAGGTTATTCGATCGAGGTTATGCCGCGTACCGCCGAAAAGGTCGAGGATTTCCGCGCGCTGTTGCCCGAAGGCACCCGCGTCTACATCGCCCATATCGAGGGCACCCCGATCGAGGACATGGTGAAAACCGCCAAGCGGATCGCGGACGAGGGTTATCCTGTCATGCCGCACTTCCCGGCGCGGATCATCAAGGATGCTGCAACGCTGGAAAACTGGATCTCGATGTACCAGGGCGAAGCGGGCGTTGAACAGGCGCTGCTGCTGGCCGGTGGTGTAGCCAAGCCGCATGGCGATTTCGACAGCTCGATGCAATTGCTGGAGTCCGGCCTGTTCGACAAGGCGGGCTTCAAACGGCTGCACGTGGCGGGTCACCCCGAGGGGAACAAGGACATTGACCCGGACGGCTCGACCAAAAACGTCGATGATGCGCTGCGCTGGAAACAGAAATTCAGCGAAACAACCGATGCCGAAATGGCGCTGGCAACCCAGTTCGCTTTTGACGCAAAGCCGATTATCGCTTGGGCCGACAGCCTGAAAGAAGCGGGCATCGACCTGCCGATCCATATCGGCATCGCGGGTCCGGCCAAACTTCAGACGCTGATCAAATTCGCCATCGCCTGCGGCGTCGGTCCGTCACTGAAAGTTCTGCAGAAACGCGCCATGGACGTCTCCAAGCTGCTTTTGCCTTACGAGCCGACAGACGTGTTGACCGAACTGGCCACCCACAAAGCGGCCAACCCGGATTTCAACATCACCAACGTACACTTCTTCCCGCTTGGTGGTATCAAGACCAACGCCAACTGGGCGATTGAAAACGGCGGCGCTTCGGCAAAGCCAGCAAACTCCTAAGGAACGGACATGACCCGTACAGTCGTAGAATCAAAAACAAAAACCGCCGTTCTGGGCTTTGACGAGCCGTTCTGTGTGATTGGTGAGCGGATCAACCCGACTGGTCGAAAGAAGCTGGCCGCCGAACTGGAAGCGGGCGACTTCTCGACCGTCGAGAAAGACGCCATTGCTCAGGTCGCTGCAGGCGCGACCGTTCTGGATATCAACGCAGGCGTTGTCTACAACTCGAACCCCAACCCGAATGAGACCGAACCACCGCTGATGCGCAAGATCGTCGAGCTGGTTCAGGGTCTGGTCGAAGTGCCGCTGTGCATCGACTCGTCGGTTCCGGGTGCGCTGGAAGCCGGTCTGGAGGCCGCTGAAGGTCGTCCGCTGCTGAACTCGGTCACGGGTGAGGAAGAGCGTCTGGAACTGGTTCTGCCGCTGGTCAAGAAATACAACGTTCCGGTTGTGGCGATCTCGAACGATGACACCGGCATTTCGGAAGACCCCGATGTGCGCTTTGACGTTGCAAAGAAGATCGTCGAACGAGCAGCCGATCACGGCATCCCGGCCCACGACATTGTCGTCGACCCGTTGGTTATGCCCATCGGCGCGATGGCAACGGCCGGTCAACAAGTCTTTGCTCTGGTCCGCCGTCTGCGCGAGGAACTGGGCGTGAACACCACCTGCGGTGCGTCCAACATCTCGTTCGGTTTGCCGAACCGCCACGGTATCAACAACGCCTTCCTGCCGATGGCGATGGGTGCTGGCATGACGTCGGCGATCATGAACCCGGTGGCTCTGCCGGTGACACAGAAGAAGATTGCCGAGAAGAAAGAGGCTGTTGCAGCCGCAGGCATCATCCTGCCGGAAGGTATGGACGACGAGACGTTCGTTCAGATGTTCGGTCTGGGTTCGACCCTGCCGCGTGCGGGCAAAGAGATGGAGGCCATCCGCGCCGCCAACCTGCTGACCAACAATGACCCGCATGGCGGCGAGTGGATCAAGTTCAACAAATCCCCCGAAGAGGCAGGCGCCACGGGTGCCGCCGGAGGACGTCGTGGTGGTGGGCGCCGTCGCCGCGCCTGATCCGCATTGCATTGAAATTCGAGAAGGCCGGGTCGTTCGCCCGGCCTTTTCTTTTTGACACGGATCATTGTCAGAGAACATCAGGGTCATAAGATTGGGAGCATCCGACGTCTCAAACAGGTGCGCCCATGTCTCATCATCCTCCGAAACTCTCGGAAGCCGATCTCTCCAAAAAACTGGGCAAACACGAATATCTTGAGCGGTTGGTAGACCTGCAAGCTCGGTTGGCGCTGATTCAGCAGGCGTTTCTGTTTCATGGCCTCAAGGGCGTGATCGTTTTCGAAGGTTGGGATGCCGCCGGCAAGGGCGGAACGATCCGTCGAGTCAGTCAGGCTCTGGACCCGCGCAGTTTCAAGGTTTGGCCGATTGGGGCGCCGCGCAACTACTATCTGAACCGTCACTACCTGTTGCGGTTCTGGGAGAGGTTACCACCCGAAGGCGCAATTTCGGCATTCGACCGCAGTTGGTACGGTCGTGTATTGGTCGAGCGGATCGAAAAGTTGACCCCTGAAGAGCGCTGGCGCGAAGCCTATCGTGAGATCAATGATTTTGAGCGAATGCTGGTCGATGACGGCACCCGCATTGTGAAGTTGTTTTTTCACATCTCGCCGGAAGAACAGATGGAGCGATTCACCGAACGGCTGCGCAACCCGCTGAAACGCTGGAAGCTCACCTACGAAGACTTCCGCAATCGCGAGAAATGGCAAGAGACCGAGGTCGCAGTGGACGAGATGCTGGCCCGAACCTCGACCGAGATTGCACCATGGAACGTTATTCCTGCAAACAACAAAAAATTTGCCCGAATCAAGGCGATAACAGCCATTGTTGAGGCGTTTTCGGATGGGGTTGACCTGAACCCGCAGCATTTGGACAAAAAAACGCTCGAAGCGGCGGGGCGTTTGCTGGAAGTGGATCAGGACCTGATTGACAGTTTGCGCGCCCGGACGGATTGATCCGTCTTGAACCCGGTTCCGGGGCAGGGTATCCAAACAGGCGCGGCGGGTATGATGTAATGGTAGCCTGTCAGCTTCCCAAGCTGAACGCGCGGGTTCGATTCCCGCTACCCGCTCCAGGCATTCTCGAAATCAATTCGCTCGCTGCGCCTGAAACAGGTTGATCACCGCCGGAATCTTCAGGTCCTGACCATTGGTATAAGGGCCAAATGCTTCTGCCACGGCGTCCTGAATGGCGCGGACATCTTGTGCTGTTCCGTCGAAGTGAGAGATTACCCTGGCAGCGGGGCCGACACGGGTGCACAAAGCAGCCGAATCCTGAACCGAACCAACACCAGCCAATCCAATTGGCACGGCCTCGGCCTTAATACCGGACAGGCCAGCTTTGGCCATCATGCCTGTGACATGTTCAATGTCGTGAAATGCCAGCGGTCCGGGTGCATACCGATCCACCCTTGGTGGCTGACCCAGATGAGAAGTCGCGGCAACATGAGGAATTTTGAACCAGGGGTTGTCACCAAGCGGACCCCATGCGGCAAAGGTCATTTGTCCATTGGGTTTTAACGCGCGGGCCATATTGGTGAATGCAGCAACCGAATCTTCGAAAAACATGACGCCAAAGCGTGAAATTGCAGCGTCATGTTCACCTGCCTCAAACTCGTGCGTCTGTGCGTCGGCGTAGCGGAATTCGATGTTTCGGACACCGCTTTGCGTCGCTCGGGCTTGGGCACGATCCAAAAAGGGTTGAGAAATGTCGACTGCGAGAACTTCGC
Source organism: Ruegeria sp. HKCCD9138 (assembly GCF_057220975.1). Classification (NCBI taxonomy): domain Bacteria; kingdom Pseudomonadati; phylum Pseudomonadota; class Alphaproteobacteria; order Rhodobacterales; family Roseobacteraceae; genus Ruegeria; species Ruegeria sp. HKCCD9138. The sequence continues at coordinate 194,308 of NZ_JBWVAZ010000007.1, forward strand.
CCGACAATCCCACTTGCTGTGCCGCAGAGATAGAACTGACACCGGTGCCGCACCCGATATCAAGAATCCGCATCCCCGGCCTCAGTTCGGCACGTTTCAGCACCAGGTCGAGCACCGGGGACATCAGATGATCAAGTTGGTCTTCGTAGGTCAACCATTTTGCACCAGAGGCCGATTTTCCCCAGTATTCCGCCTGTTCGTCGTTTGCGGTCTGCATTCCGACCTCCTGTCGTTGGCGCGACTATGACCTGCGGCGACGACGGCGGCCAGATTTTTCCTCATCCCCGCCGCCAGTATTGAACGAAGGAGCGGGCAGGGTGACCACTTGTGCCAGTTCCGGGAACGGGTCAGTTTTGTGCGGGATCGCGTTAGCAGCGACGAAATGCTCCTGAAATTTGGGTTCGATTGCAGTTTCGACCTTGGTGATCTCGCGCACAACACGCTCGATCTCGGCCCGCGCGGCGATGTTGCACAAGGCGATCCGCGCGCCGGTACCGGCGGCGTTGCCTGCGCTCGACACCTTCTCCAGCGGTGCATCCGGGATCATGCCCAGCACCATGGCATGCTTGGTCGAGATATGTGCGCCAAACGCGCCCGCCAGAACCACGCGGTCGACCCTGTCGACCTCCATTTCGTCCATCAGCAAACGAGCGCCGGCATAAAGCGCGGACTTCGCCAGTTGGATGGCACGGATGTCGCCTTGGGTGACGGTGATGCGCGGGCCGCCTTCGGCACTGGAATCGTGGATCAGGTATGCGTTGGTCCGACCTTCGGGTACGCAGCGCGCGGTTCCGGTCTGTTCGGCCGAACCGATCAGACCGCTTTCGTCCAACAGCCCGGCGATGCGCATCTCGGCCACGGCCTCGATGATGCCCGAGCCGCAGATGCCTGTGATGCCGGTTGTTGCGATGTCCTGATCAAAGCCTTCCTCATCCGACCATTTCTCGGAACCGATGACGCGAAAGCGGGGTTCCTTGGTGGCCGGGTCGATCTCTATCCGCTCGATGGCACCAGGGGCCGCGCGCTGGCCCGAACTGATCTGAGCGCCTTCGAATGCGGGGCCGGTGGGCGACGAACAGGCCAGAACGCGGTGGGTGTTGCCCAGAAGAATTTCGGCGTTGGTGCCAACGTCGACGATCAGTACCAGATCGTCGGATTTTCCGGGCTCTTCCGACAGTGCGACCGCAGCGCAGTCGGCGCCAACGTGGCCTGCGATACAGGGCAGGATATAGACCTGCGCGCGCGGGTTCATGTTGGTCAGATCCATCTCGCGCGCCGGAAACGAGACGCTTTCCGACGTCGCCAACGCAAATGGCGCCTGACCGAGTTCCACGGGATCAAGCCCCAACAATAGATGGTGCATGACCGGGTTGCAGACAAAAACGGTCTCTACGATCAGCGCGGCGTCGATATCGGCTTCCTCTGCAATCGAGGTGGTCAGATCGTTGATCGCCTCGCGCACGGCTTTTGTCATCTCTTGATCGCCACCGGGATTCATCATGGCGTAGGACACGCGGCTCATCAGGTCTTCGCCGAACCGGATTTGCGGGTTCATCAAACCGGACGAAGCCTTGACTTCTCCAGTTTCCAAATCGGTCAGGTGGGCCGCGATGGTGGTCGAGCCGAGGTCGATCGCCAATCCGTAAAGACCGCTTTCATGCAGCCCGGGCCAGATCTCGACAATGCGGGCGACGGTGTCCTTGTGGCCTTTGTGAACGGCTACCGTAACTTCCCATTTGCCCTTGCGCAGTATCGGTTGCAGCTTCGACATCAGGGACAGATCGGCGGTGACTTCGTCAATGTGCCACTGCTCGCGCAGCGCGCGTTCCAGTCGTTCCAGATCTCCCGTGGGCGAGTGCATGTCGGGCTCTTCCACGACCACGAAATACAGCCGGGTGGCCGGGTCCATGGTAATGGCTCGGGCAGCGGCGGCCTTGCGGACGACCTGGCGGTGAACCTGGCTTTCGGGCGGTACGTCGATCACTACGTCGCCCTGAACAGAAGCCTGACAGCCCAGACGACGACCTGGTTTCAACCCGCGTTTGTCATCATAACGCTGCTCGACTGCATTCCATTCGCTCAGGGCATCTTGTGCGACTGTCACGCCGTGCTTGGGAAACTCACCATAGCTGGGGGTAATCTGGCATTTCGAACAGATTCCGCGCCCGCCGCAGACCGAATCCAGATCGACACCCAATTGACGGGCAGCGGTCAGAATCGGTGTGCCAACGGGAAAATGTCCGCGTTTGCCCGAGGGAGTAAAGACGACAAGAGGGTCGTTGGTCATGTTGAGCCTGCCATTTGTATTCGCGCGTATGCCGGGCAAGATATTGGTTTACGCGCCAAGGGAAAGGGCAATCAGCGGCACGTTTTGCGCAGCTTGCGTCGTTTTCGGTTGCGGCATCGCCCCGCAGGGGAAAACTACTTGATGCCGGGGGCTTTTCCTTGGGCGCAATCCATGCAATAGGGTCACCGCCAAACGGGCTTTTGCATGGGGTTATCAGATGCAGATTCGTGAGGCACTCACCTTTGACGACGTTCTCCTGGTTCCGGGCGCATCTACCGTGCTGCCCGCCACGGCGGATACAAGCACGCGGGTGACGCGTGAAATCACCATGAATATCCCGCTGCTCAGTTCGGCCATGGACACAGTGACCGAAGCGCGCATGGCCATTGCCATGGCGCAAGCCGGCGGCATTGGCGTCGTGCACAAGAACCTTTCGGTCGAAGAACAGGCCCGAGAAGTGCGCCGGGTCAAACGGTTCGAATCCGGTATCGTTTACAACCCCGTCACTCTGCGTGTCGATCAGACCCTTGCCGATGCGCAGGCATTGGTCGATCGCTACAACTTCACCGGCTTTCCCGTTGTCGATGACGCGGGCCGCGTGGTCGGCATTCTGACCAACCGGGATATGCGCTTTGCCACGTCGGACGACATGCCGGTAAAGGCGATGATGACATCGGAAAACCTCGCCATGTTGCAGGAGCCGGCTGATCTGGAAGAAGCCAAAAGCCTTATGCGCGCCCGCCGGATCGAAAAGCTGCTGGTGGTCGATGGCGAAGGCAAACTGACCGGATTGTTAACTCTCAAAGACACAGAACAGGCTGTACTGAACCCGACCGCGTGTAAGGATCGGCTGGGTCGGTTGCGCGTCGCCGCAGCGACATCTGTGGGGGATGCCGGGTTCGAGCGGTCGGAACAATTGGTGGATTCCGGCGTAGATATCATTGTTGTGGACACCGCACATGGACACTCGCAAGGTGTTCTGGACGCGGTGAAACGAGCCAAAACCCTGTCGAACGAGGTTCAGATTATTGCAGGCAACGTCGCTACCGCCGAGGCGACAAGGGCACTGATTGATGCCGGGGCGGATGCGATCAAGGTCGGCATCGGGCCAGGCTCGATCTGTACGACGCGCATGGTTGCTGGCGTCGGCGTTCCTCAGCTGACTGCGATTATGGATTGCGCAACGGCGGCGGGTGATGTTCCGGTGATCGCCGATGGCGGCATCAAATTCTCGGGCGATTTCGCAAAGGCGATCGCGGCCGGTGCGTCCTGCGCAATGGTTGGTTCGATGATTGCAGGGACAGACGAAAGCCCGGGTGAGGTGATCCTGTATCAGGGACGCTCCTTCAAATCGTACCGCGGTATGGGCAGCCTGGGTGCCATGGCGCGCGGCTCGGCGGATCGGTATTTCCAGAAGGATGCCGCCAATGACAAGCTGGTGCCGGAAGGGATCGAAGGACAGGTGCCATACAAAGGATCAGCCAGCGCGGTAATTCACCAACTGGTCGGCGGTCTGCGGGCCGCGATGGGTTATACAGGTTGCGCCACTGTCGACGAAATGCGCCGTAACTGCAATTTCGTCAAGATTACCGGTGCGGGCCTGAAAGAAAGTCATGTGCACGACGTTCAAATCACGCGCGAGAGCCCGAATTATCGGGTGATGTGATCTCCGCGTGTCGCGGTGTCCGGGCCGGGCGCCGCGCGGCAGCTGATGTGAAGGATTGGAAATCACAATGACACCAGCTGCGCGCGTGCAGGCCTCTATAGATATACTCGAAGACATCCTGGCTGGAACTCCGGTTGAAAAGGCATTGACCGGATGGGCGCGACGCAGCCGGTTTGCCGGGTCCAAGGACCGGGCCGCAATACGGGATCACGTTTTCGATGCGCTGCGACGCAAGCGTTCCTTGGCGGCATTGGGAGGGTCCGAAACGGGGCGCGGCCTGATGATCGGGCAAGTCCGCGCATCGGGGCAGGACCCCTCGGATCTATTTACCGGCGAGCGACACGCGCCGGCCGCCGTGTCTGAGGCCGAAGTAGCTCGGGATTTTTCCAGCAAAGCCGAACGTCTGGACATTCCGGAGTGGCTTTGGCCGGAGTTCCAGAGATCTCTGGGAAACGACGCTGAGGCTGCTGCCATCGCGCTGCAAGACCGAGCGCCGGTTCATTTGCGGGTTAATTTGTCAAAGTGCGACTTAGCCGAGGCCGTTCACGTGTTGGCTGAAGATAGCATAAAGGCCAAACCGCACGCCGCATGTGAGACGGCCCTGGAAGTGACTGAAGGCGCACGAAAGATTTCGCAATGCCGTGCATATATATCCGGATTGGTCGAACTTCAGGACGCCGCCAGTCAAGCCATTATTGCCGCGCTTGATTTGCAGCCGGGCATGCGCGTTCTGGATTTTTGTGCTGGCGGTGGTGGTAAGGCCTTGGCTCTGGCGGGTCGAGACAAAAACGTGCGCGTCTTTGCCCATGATGCCAACCCCGCTCGAATGCGTGACTTACCTGATCGGGCATCGCGTGCGGGCGTAGACATCACTATCTTGACCGGGCCTGAGATTAGGGAACTGGCCCCGTTCGATATTGTGCTGACAGATGTTCCCTGTAGTGGCAGCGGATCATGGAGGCGAGCGCCTGCCGGCAAGTGGTCACTGACGCAGGATGGGTTGGAAGCACTTACAGTCACTCAATCCGAAATTCTTGAGATTGCTGCATCCCTGGTAACCGACGGAGGTGTGCTTGCCTATGCAACCTGCTCTATGCTGTCGGTGGAAAACGACACCGTTGTCGATGCTTTTGTGCGCGACCATCCGGATTGGAAATCGGTGTTTCGGAAATCGTGGCTGGTTTCCCACGGAACTGACGGATTCTATTCCGCGCACTTGACGCGAAAATAATCTGTTGAAAAACAACTATAAGACGATTTTTACTGCTTGACCAATTAAGCAGTGGTTAACCATTGCGATCCGATACTGATTTGAAATTTATCACGTCGAGTAGTTGATGCCGGACACTGCTGAGAATTTGCCACCGCCTCTGCCACAATGGGGACATGGGCGTGCACGTCTGCTCTCGTTAGGCGCGATAGCGCTTTTTCTGTGCGTTCTTCCGGTTTTTGGCGTGTTCCCCGGCCATTGGAATACAGGGGTGGTCGTTGTCGGCCTCTCATTTCTTTTGGTCGTTCTGCTTCAAACGGCATTCACCTTGCTGGACACGCGAATATCCGAACGCAAGAATGCGGTTTTGATTGCGCTGATAGAACAGGAAAACGATGCCTGTTTCATAACTGACGCGTATGGAGACCTGCAGACTGCAAACGCAAATGCGCGCGCACGGTTTCAGGTGCGCAACGGGCAAAGGCTGGATGTCTGTCTGGGGTCACTTTTCGCCAATCCAGCCGCGATACTGCTGCGACTACAGGCGCGAGCCCGAAAGCAGGGTCATGCTGGCGAGGATATTGTAACGCGGGGGCGGACCACATCAATCAGCGTAACCAGGCTTGAAAGCGATCTCTGTTACTGGCGGGTCGGACTGGACTCGCAAAGTCAACGGATCGATATCACAGCCCCATTGCTTACAATCGGGCGCAACAGAATCATAACGCAAGCCAACGATGCAGCGCGGCAGTTGCTGGGTAAAGAGCTGACTTCGCTGGACCAGATTATTCCAAGGGATGTTTCCCTGAATGGCGGAATGCAGCGTCTTCAGACAGCTGATGGTCCGCGGATTGTGGTTGTGTCGACACTTCGTGACGGTGGGGTGAATCGGGACATAACGCTGGTTCCGGTTCGGGGCGTTGGGCCTGAAAACGGCGAAAAGTCCTTTGCCGATCTGCCCGTGCCGATCATGCGGCTGTCGCCCGAGGGTGAGATCCTTGAAACGAACCGGCTTGCTGCGCGTCTGATCGGAGAGTTGAAACCGGGTGAAACAAATATCGAAGACATCATGCAGGGGCTGGGGCATCCTCTTCAGGAATGGCTCACCCGCACTGCCGAGCAGGACCTGCCGCCGCATTCCGAATTCTTGCGGCTGACCCGTGCCGACAAAGAGGTTTTTGTGCAGGTCACACTGTCAAGGGTTTTTCAGGATGGGGAGATCTGCCTGATCGCCGTTCTTAACGATGCGACCGAATTGAAAACGTTAGAAGCGCAGTTTGTGCAAGGTCAAAAAATGCAGGCCGTCGGACAACTGGCTGGTGGTGTTGCGCATGATTTCAATAATCTGCTGACAGCGATCTCTGGTCACTGTGACCTGCTATTGCTACGCCATGATCAAAGCGATCCGAACTACGGGGATCTTGTTCAGATCAATCAGAACGCCAATCGGGCGGCAGCACTCGTCAGCCAGTTGCTGGCGTTCTCGCGCAAGCAGACCCTCAGGCCCGAAGTGTTGGACCTGCGCGATACGATCTCGGATCTCATTCATTTGCTGAACCGGCTGGTTGGGGAAAAGGTCCGCCTGACCCTCAGCCACGATCCGGTGCTCAAACCGGTCCGGGCGGATAAACGACAACTTGAACAGGTTTTGATGAACCTTGTCGTCAATGCCCGTGATGCTATGCCCGAAGGTGGTGAAATTCGGATCGAAACCGAAATCGCATCATTGGACCAACCGCTGACACGAGATCGCGCCACAGTGCCGCCCGGAGAATACGTGACCGTTAAGGTGATTGACAGCGGCGTGGGGATACCTGCGGATAAGCTGCAGAAAGTGTTCGAGCCTTTCTATACCACCAAACGCACCGGTGAAGGGACCGGTCTGGGGCTGTCCACGGCCTATGGGATCGTCAAGCAAACCGGCGGGTTCATCTTTGTCGATAGCACACTCGGGCACGGCACAGAGTTTACCGTTTTCCTTCCCGTATGTGCCGCCGTGGAAACCGCTGAACCTGAATCGATAACTGCCCCGGATGAGCAGGGCGCTCAGCAGGGAGAGGGCGTTGTCCTGTTGGTCGAGGATGAGGCACCTGTTCGTGCCTTCGCGACGCGGGCTCTGAGGTTGAAGGGCTACACGGTGCTCGAGGCCGAATCGGCTGAAGCCGCGCTGCAACTGCTGGAGGATCAGACCTTGTCCGTCGACGTGTTTGTCACCGATGTCGTCATGCCGGGCATGGATGGCCCAACCTGGGTACGCAAGGCGATGGAAACACGACCGGATGTTTGCGTGGTGTTCATGTCCGGTTACACAGAAGGCGTATTTGGTGATTCAGGCCCTGAAATCGAAAACTCGACATTCCTGCCGAAACCCTTTTCGCTCACGCAACTGACCGAGGCTGTATTTCAGCAGCTCAACTGAGGAAGCTAGCGCGCAGATGTGTGTAGCGCGAAGTCATCGGCATATTCGCGTCGATACCACGCATCGGTCTCAGCAGACAGATCCATGGGCCGCTTTGGGGATACGTTTTCCTGTGGCAACTGAATGTCACAGTTCAGGCGATCCTGCAGGAAATTCTGTATCGCCGACTGGTTTTCATATTTGAAAACATACGTAGCCCCGGCACCGTTGCTGCGGGTACGGAAAAACCCGGCCTGACTGCCGACATCAGCGAAGGCCGGCCGGGGGTTTTGCAAGTATGCCCGGACAAAAGCATCGAAACTGAGGTTCTTGGTCGAGTTGGGGTGACCGTCCAGTTCCGGGCGGCCACGATACCTGTACCAGCTGCCCAGCCAGTCGACCGGCTCCCGCACGACGGCCATGATCTCCATTTCGGTATCAAACATCTTCTGAAAGACGGACTGGAAAAACCGATCAAACCGCCGGACAGTTGCGTGTTTCAGTTCCGGCGGACCAGCCACAACAAGATCGGCGCGATCCCGAAGAGCTGTCAGATAGGCAGAGCTTCCGGTTTTGGGAACGGACAAAAGCGCAAGCCGTTCCTTGTAGAAAACAAGCATTTTTTTCTTTTACCTTCAATGCTTTTGAGTTTTCAGATTGTCGTAAACGACTCTTTAATACAATTGAGGAACTGTGAAAACTGTAAGTTTTTATTGAAATGTTCTCTTTTTGATCTCATAAGGAACAAGAGGCGAACAAAGCAGCGATTGCCGCCCGATCAAGGGTGTGACAAAAGGGAAGGCGACAGGACAATGGCGGATCTTCTGACGATGAGCGACAAGAAAAACGCAGATAAGCAAAAGGCGCTCGACAGCGCGCTGGCCCAGATTGAGCGACAGTTCGGAAAGGGCTCGATCATGAAGCTGGGCGAGGACGCCAAGCAGGATATCGAAGCAAGCTCGACCGGCTCGCTGGGGCTGGACATTGCTTTGGGTATCGGCGGTCTGCCGATGGGGCGGATTGTGGAAATTTACGGTCCTGAAAGCTCGGGTAAGACCACGCTGACGCTGCATTGCATTGCCGAGCAACAGAAACGCGGCGGCGTCTGTGCGTTCGTGGACGCGGAGCATGCGCTGGACCCGCAATATGCCCGCAAGCTGGGTGTCGATCTGGACGAGTTGCTGATTTCGCAACCCGATACCGGTGAGCAGGCGTTGGAAATTACAGATACTTTGGTCCGCTCTGGCGCGGTGAACATGGTTGTGGTCGACTCGGTAGCGGCGCTGACGCCGAAATCCGAACTCGAAGGCGATATGGGTGACAGCAATGTCGGGGTACAAGCCCGCCTGATGAGCCAGGCGATGCGTAAGCTGACCGGCTCGATCAGCCGTTCGAACTGCATGGTCATCTTCATCAACCAGATTCGGATGAAAATCGGCGTGATGTTCGGCAGCCCGGAAACCACCACCGGTGGGAACGCGCTGAAATTCTACAGTTCGGTCCGTCTGGACATCCGCCGCATCGGCGCGATCAAGGACCGGGATGAGGTTGTCGGCAACCAGACCCGCGTGAAGGTTGTGAAGAACAAGGTGGCCCCGCCGTTCAAGCAGGTGGAATTCGACATCATGTATGGCGAAGGCATCTCGAAAATGGGCGAACTGCTCGATCTGGGCGTCAAGGCCGGTGTCGTCGAGAAGTCGGGCTCGTGGTTCAGCTACGGGGATGAGCGGATCGGACAGGGGCGTGAAAACGCCAAGCAGTATTTGCGCGACAATGGTCGAGTTGCGCTGGAGATCGAAGACAAGATCCGCGCAGCCCATGGTCTGGACTTTGAAATGCCGCCCGAAGCGGAAGAGGATGACATCCTCGAAGCTTGATCGGGCGCTGACAAGATCAGCAGAGATCCACACGACTATTTGAGTGGGGCGGAGATTATCGGGAACAGGGCGGTCCAACGAGGCCGCCTTGTTTCGTTCCGGCACGCCTCGCCTGTGGACACTCCCGAGGTGCGCAGCTAAACCTCCTTCGGAACAAAATGATTGCGCGCTGAGAGAGCCCACATGCCCACGCTGAACGATATCCGCTCGACCTTTCTGAACTACTTTGCCAAGCAGGGGCACGAAGTGGTGGCCTCCAGCCCGTTGGTGCCGCGCAATGACCCGACACTGATGTTCGTGAACTCGGGAATGGTTCAGTTCAAGAACCTTTTTACCGGCGTCGAAACGCGTGACTACCAGCGTGCTACAACGGCACAAAAATGCGTGCGCGCGGGCGGTAAGCACAATGATCTGGACAACGTCGGTTACACCGCACGTCATCATACGTTCTTCGAAATGCTGGGTAACTTCTCGTTTGGCGATTACTTCAAGAACGACGCGATCCCGTTTGCGTGGGAGCTGATCACCAAGGAATTCGGCATCGACAAAAGCCGCCTGCTGACGACTGTGTATCATACCGACGACGAGGCATTCGAGATTTGGAAAAAGGTCGGCGTGCCCGAGGATCGCATCATCCGCATCGCCACCAACGACAACTTTTGGCAAATGGGGCCAACCGGTCCATGCGGACCCTGTACCGAGATTTTCTATGACCACGGCGATCACATCTGGGGTGGCCCTCCGGGTTCGGCCGAAGAAGATGGCGACCGGTTTATCGAGATCTGGAACATCGTTTTCATGCAGAACGAGCAGTTCGAGGATGGCTCGATGGTCGAGCTTGACATGCAGTCGATCGACACCGGCATGGGGCTGGAGCGGATTGGGGCTTTGCTGCAGGGCAGTCACGACAACTATGACACCGATCTGTTCAAAACGCTGATTGAGGCTTCGGCTGACGCGACCGGTGTTGATCCCTATGGTGATCAGAACGTGCACCACCGGGTGATTGCCGATCACCTGCGGTCGACCTCTTTCCTGATTGCGGATGGTGTTATGCCTTCGAATGACGGGCGCGGCTATGTCCTGCGCCGGATCATGCGCCGTGCCATGCGCCACGCACATTTGCTGGGTGCGAAAGACCCGGTCATGCACCGTCTTGTGCCGACGTTGGTCCAACTGATGGGCGCGCAATATGCTGAACTGGGTCAGGCGCAGCCGCTGATCGAAGAAACGCTGCTGCTGGAGGAAACGCGGTTCAAGCAGACGCTGGATCGCGGACTGAAGCTGTTGGATGACGAAGTTGCAAGCTTGCCGGATGGCGCGGCGCTGCCCGGTGATGCGGCATTCAAGCTTTACGACACTTACGGTTTCCCGCTGGACCTGACGCAGGATGCCCTGCGCGAGAAGGGCCGGACTGTGGATACCGACGGGTTCGATGCGGCAATGGCCGAGCAAAAGGCGAAGGCGCGCGCGGCTTGGGCCGGGTCTGGTGCGTCGGCAGATCAGGCGGTCTGGTTCGACGTTCTGGATAGCGCTGGCGCTACGGATTTCCTTGGCTATGAGACTGAGAAAGCCGAAGGCCAGGTGGCCGCTCTGATCGTTGATGGCGCTTTGGTCGATACGATCGAACAGGGCGGAACCGGATGGGTTGTCGTAAACCAGACGCCTTTCTATGGCGAAGCCGGCGGGCAGATTGGCGACACCGGCGAAATCCGGCGTCTTGAGAATATGCAGGATGTGTCCCGCGTGGAAGACACGCGCAAGTTCGCCGAAGGCAAGGTCTATGCGCATCGCGTGACCGTCAGCCAGGGTGCCTTGTCGAAAGGCGACGCCGTCGAGCTTGAGGTGGATCACGCCCGTCGCACCGCCATACGCGCCAACCACTCGGCCACGCATCTGTTACACGAAGCACTGCGCGAAACACTGGGCGATCATGTGGCGCAGCGAGGTTCGTTGAATGCCGCAGACAGGCTACGGTTCGATTTCAGCCATTCCAAAGCGCTGACACTGGACGAGATTCAAAAGGTCGAGCGTGAGGTTAATGATTTCATCCGCCAGAACTCGACCGTCGAAACACGGGTTATGACGCCCGATAACGCACGCGAATTGGGCGCTCAGGCGTTGTTTGGCGAGAAATATGGTGACGAAGTTCGCGTAGTCTCGATGGGCAAGGCGCCCACCGGCAAGGGACATGACGGCGAAACCTGGTCGATTGAACTGTGCGGCGGCACGCATGTGCGCCAGACCGGCGACATCGGCACCTTCGTCATTCTCGGAGACGGTGCCAGCAGTGCCGGTGTACGCCGAATCGAAGCACTGACTGGGGACGAGGCGTTCCGGTATCTCTCGGCGCAGGATCATCGACTGGCGCAGATTGCGCTCGAGCTGAAAGCGCAGCCTGATGATGTCGTTGGTCGGGTCAAGACGCTGCTGGACGAACGCAAGGCATTGCAGAACGAGGTGGCACAGTTGCGCCGGGATCTCGCCATGGCAGGTGGTGCGGGGCAGGGCGGCGGAACCGAGGCGCGGGACGTCAACGGAACAAAGTTCCTGGCGCAGGCACTGTCTGGCGTTTCCGGCAAGGATTTGCCGACGTTGATTGATGAACACAAGGCGCGCCTTGGTTCCGGCGCGGTTTTGCTGATCGCGGACACCGGTGGAAAAGCAGCCGTCGCCGCCGGCGTGACATCAGATTTGACGGATCGGGTCTCTGCCGTGGATCTTGTCAAGGCGGCCGTGTCCGAGTTGGGCGGAAAAGGCGGCGGTGGACGCCCGGATATGGCGCAGGGTGGCGGCAAGGATGCATCAAACTCTGACGCCGCGATAAAAGCGGCCGAAAAGATATTGGGAGGATAAGATGCCTGCACTCTGGATTGCGCATGTCACGGTGACGGATAGCGAAGCCTACGGAAAATACGCGGAACTGGCCGGACCAGCGATTGCGGCTCATGGTGGCGAATTCATCGCACGCGCCGCCAGATACGTTCAATTGGAAGGGAAAGAGCGGCCCCGCAATGTCGTGGCTCGTTTCCCGTCCGTCGAAGCGGCGGTGGAATGTTACAATTCGGCGCAGTACCAGGCGGCGCTCGACTATGCCCGCGGTGCCAGTGAGCGGGAACTCGTCGTCGTCGAGATCACGGAATAACCTAAACACTTTCTGACGCACCGGGTGCATGCGTCAGAACCCACTGCTGTTGTTAGAATATGTGCCTTCCCGTGCAAATGGTTGGCACGTGGATTGAGTGCGTCATTGGCACGCCAGATAGCAACAGGCTTGGAATTGTGGCCGTCCTCGCCACTTTGTTGAGCGGAAATTGTCCAAAAGAGTTACGAATTTCCGCCGTTTTTCATCCCCAAACTGACCCGTGATTGCTTTGTCGCCTCCGATCTCGATAGATAAGAGAATCGGAATATGGGTGCACGAAAAAGTAATCGCTCGGATGCTGTTTGATCGAGGGATGACGATGACAAAGTTCTGCTCCAAGCTTGTCGCGGATGCACAAGGCACATTACGGCAAACCGGAGCCATCATTGCTCTGGTTTTTGGTGTTTCGGTGTCAGGCGCCACGAGTTCGTCCGCCGAATCCGCCTTTATTCCAGGGCAGATGGCTTCACAGCCTCCATCTGGTGCGCGCGACCTGTGCGCGCAGTATTCCTGGGCCTGTGCGACCAAACCGTCAATCAGCATGTCCAGCGACCAGGAGATGAAACTGGTCAAGCTGATTAACCGGAAGGTAAACGCAAGCACGCGATCGGTAACGGACCAGTCGCAATACAGGCGCGCCGAGCACTGGGCCCTTCCGACGTCGAGGGGCGGCGACTGCGAGGATTTTGCACTTCTGAAAAAGCGGGATCTGATCAAGGCAGGCATCGATCCCAGTAAACTACTGATCGCTACGGTGCTGGATACACGCAGAAACTCTCATGCGGTGTTGGTCTATCGATCAGCCAGAGGGGACCTGGTCCTGGATAACCTCACTAGTCGAATCAAACCCTGGACGGCTACGCGGTATCTGTTTCTTCGCATGCAAGATCCGAAACAACCTCGTCAATGGGTCGGGGTTTTTCGGAGCAGTTGAAATCGTGATTGGCACGGGCAAACCTGCCCACTGTGTTCAACACAAAATGGGCGACCGATGGGCCGCCCATTTTTGATAACTGTCAAGCGTTTTGGCAGTAGGCGCCTCTGTCTTGAGCACTTGCCGTAAGTTTCATCGCAATAGCCGCCAACAGTAGTCATTCTTTCTTCGTCACGATCGTCATCGATGTGGACCTAGTCTGGTCCATCGTCTTCTTCTTCTTCTTCTTCTTCTTCTTCTTCTTCTTCTTCTTCATCGTCTTCTTCGTCTACGCCATCGTCCTCGACTTCATCGTCGACTTCATCGTCGTCTTTGTCGGTCGTGCCGTCGTCGGGTTCGCCTCCGTCGTTGCCGCCGCCGTTGGGATCTTCACCAACCGGATCGTCGCCGCCACCATTGGGATCTTCACCAACCGGATCGTCGCCGTCTGGATCATCATTGCCCGGGCCGCCAGTGGTTCCAGGCGTCGAGTCGTTCGGTTCCTCTTCAGCGCGACCGTCACCCGATCGCTGGGTGTTCCCGAGCGTAGATGCCGTGGGAAAGTCCGTCAGAACTGCCGCAAATCGCGGACAGTCAAGCAGCGTGCGTTGCAGAATTTCTTCAAAATCCGCCCGCCGCTGGATGTAACGCAGCATACGAGAGCTGACCACATCACACGCGCACAGTGTATTGGAAGACACGGATTGTCTTGCTGTTTTTACCGTGCACATCTCGGACGCATAGGCCGCGCCGGATGATAAAATTGGCAACGATGCCGAAACAAAAACAAACGAAAGTAACCTTGATCTCATGCGCATAATGCGCCTCCTCAGTACTCTTTACCCGTTGGAGCCACGAAGACTCGCAGCGCCGCACTCTGGACACGGCTATACCTTAAAGCTGCCACATTTACAGGGGGAAGAAAGCCCGGATTTCATCATCATGAACAACCTTAGGTAGAAGTCACCAGAAAATCAAAGAGAAAGCCCGGGCAGTTGCCGGGCTTTTAGAAGACCACTATTTTAGTGAGTGACTTAAAAATGTCACAGAAGTGCCATTGTTTCCATTTTTGGGAGCAATGATGCCCCTAATCTCACGCAGATTTGGCCATCCGTTTTCGTTCATGTGGGTCGAGGAAGCGCTTGCGGAGACGAATGGCGTTCGGCGTAACTTCGACCAGTTCATCGTCATCGATATAGGCAATCGCCTCTTCCAGTGAAAACTGAACATGCGGTGTCAACCTGACTGCGTCGTCCGAACCACTGGCGCGCACATTGGTCAGTTTCTTGCCTTTGAGGGGGTTCACTTCAAGGTCATTGTCGCGCGAATGCTCGCCAATGACCATTCCCTGATATACATCGGTTTGCGGACCGACGAACATCCGGCCGCGCTCTTCCAGATTCCACAACGCATAGGCGACCGCCTGACCATTTTCCATCGAAATCAGAACGCCGGCGCGACGACCCGGGATCGGACCTTTGTGCGGTGCCCAACCGTGGAAAACGCGGTTCAGAACGCCGGTCCCGCGGGTATCCGTCAGGAATTCGCCGTGATAGCCGATCAGGCCGCGCGAAGGCACATGAGCAATGATGCGGGTTTTGCCGGTACCGGCAGGCCGCATCTCGACCAGCTCGCCTTTCCGCGCCCCTGTGACTTTTTCGATAACTGCGCCAGAGTATTCGTCATCCACGTCGATAGTGACTTCCTCGACGGGCTCCAAACGCTGGCCGCCTTCTTCACGAAACAGAACCTGTGGCCGGGAAATGCTGAGCTCGAACCCTTCACGGCGCATGTTCTCGATCAGGACGCCCATCTGCAATTCGCCGCGGCCGGCAACTTCGAAGGCCTCGCCGCCGGGGGTATCTGAGATGCGTATGGCAACGTTCGACTCGGCCTCTTTCATCAGCCGGTCTCGGATCACGCGGGACTGCACTTTTTTGCCATCACGCCCGGCCAGCGGAGAATCGTTGATACCGAATGTCACTGTGATGGTTGGTGGGTCGATGGGCTGTGCGGGCAGGGCCTCATCCACTTGTGGCGAGACCAGCGAGTCTGCAACGGTGGCCTTGCTCATCCCCGCGATGGTGACGATGTCGCCTGCTTCGGCAACGTCGATTGGCTGCTGCGCCAGGCCGCGGAAAGCCAGGATTTTCGAGGCGCGAAAATTCTCGATCAGTGCGCCGTCACGGCTGAGCGCCTTGAGGCTGTCGCCCGCCTTCAGCGTACCGCTTTCGACGCGACCGGTCAGGATGCGGCCGATGAACGGATCGCTGCCCAGTGTGGTGGCCAGCATACGGAACGGTTCATCTTTTTTCTCGATCTGCTTGGGGGACGGTACGTGATCGACGATCAGATCAAACAGTGCGCTTAGATCCTTGCGGGGACCGTCCAGTTCCATATCCGCCCAGCCCGAACGGCCCGAGGCGTACATGGCCGGGAAGTCCAACTGATCATCATCCGCACCAAGGTTGGCGAACAGGTCGAAACATTCGTCCAGCGCACGGTCTGGTTCGGCATCTGGCTTGTCGACCTTGTTCAGCACCACGATCGGGCGCAGACCCAGCGCCAGGGCCTTGGACGTTACAAACTTGGTCTGCGGCATCGGACCTTCGGCCGCGTCGACCAACAGCACAACGCCGTCCACCATGCTGAGAATCCGCTCGACCTCTCCACCGAAATCGGCGTGGCCGGGGGTGTCGACGATGTTGATGCGGGTGTCTTTCCACTCGACGCTGGTTGCCTTCGCCAGAATTGTGATGCCGCGTTCACGCTCCAGGTCATTGCTGTCCATGGCGCGCTCGGCTACGGCCTGGTTCTCCCGGAATGCACCGGATTGTTTGAGCAGCTCATCCACCAGAGTGGTCTTGCCGTGGTCCACGTGAGCGATGATTGCGATATTGCGCAGGTCCATGAGAGGTCAGCCTTTGAACGGGAAGTTGCCGCGCGCATAGCGCGGCTTGGAACAAGTTACCAGCCCAAACGCGCGGTTAGTGCCCAGCCGTCTTCGAAAACAGGTGAATGATCAGGATACCTGCAAGAATCATCGACAATCCAAGCACTGCAGGCCAATCGAGCCTTTGACCGAAAACCAGGAAACCGATCAGAGCGATCAGGAAAATCCCCAGACCAGACCAGATTGCATAGACGATACCCACCGGCATCACCTTGAGGGTCAATGCCAACAGGTAAAACGCGCAGCCATACCCCACGACGACCAACACCGAAGGCCACAGGCGCGTAAATTGCTGACTGGCTTGCAGAGCAGTTGTTCCGATGGTTTCGGCAACAACGGCCAACAAGAGGATGAAGTAAGCGTTGGGCACGGTTTCACTCGCTGCTGAATGGTGGGTTTGGTTGACCACGAATCCGGGTGTTTCGGCAAGCAGGTTTCTGTTTTCAATCAAAGGGAGAGTTGACCGGAGGTCAGGTTATCCCGACTGTTCGGCAACGGAGAACCCGTGGTAGACTGCCTGCGTTTATTAGTGATTTTTCAGCGAGTTCAAAATGACGACATTTGCAAAATCCGTCATCATCATATCGTTCTTGATCGTGGCGCTGGGGTGGCTTGCAGACGGGGGGTCCGTCGACAAAGATGCAGCCCAAATTGTTGAGCGGTTAACGGGTAATTCGGTTTGAGCGCAAATCACCTGCGATAGAATAAAAGGAGCCTTCGGGCTCCTTTTATTTTGTTTCACCCAATGTCTAAGGCAGCTATTGCTTTTCGATCGCCTTGAGTTTCGAGCGGTGCTGGGACAGTTTCTTGACCACAAATTGCCGCGCCTTGCGCTCGGCCAGACGCACACGGATTTCGGTCAGAAATGCCTCTTCCAGCGTTTGCGACGCGGCACCCAGAACCTCTCCGACTTCGACAAAGAACCGATCCTCGCCGGTTTCATCCATGACTTTCATCGTGTCTTCGGCCAGCCTTGAGGCGAGGGTGGTAATTGTGTCGGACATTAGCGCGTGTTCTCGGTCAGTCGGCGTTTCACGTATTCGGTCACATCGGTCATCAACGTGTCCATGTGACGATCCTGGAAAAAGTGGTCGGCACCCTCAACCTCGTTATGAGTGATGGTGATGCCCTTTTGCTCGTGCAGTTTGCTGACCAGTGTGGTGGTGTCTGCCGGTGGCGCAACACGGTCGGCCGAACCATTGATGATCAGACCTGAAGACGGGCAGGGTGCCAAAAACGAGAAATCATACATGTTCGCAGGCGGCGAGACGCTGATGAAGCCCGTGATCTCGGGGCGGCGCATCAGAAGCTGCATGCCAATCCAAGCGCCGAACGAAAACCCTGCGACCCAGCAGTGTTTCGAGTTGTTGTTCATCGATTGCAGGTAATCCAACGCGGATGCCGCATCGCTCAACTCGCCAATACCCTGGTCATATTCGCCCTGACTGCGCCCAACGCCGCGGAAGTTAAAGCGCAACACGGTGAAACCCATGTTGTAGAACGCATAGTGCAGGTTATAGACCACCTTGTTGTTCATGGTCCCGCCGAATTGTGGGTGCGGGTGAAGCACGATGGCGATCGGTGCGTCTTTTTCCTTTTGCGGGTGGTAACGGCCTTCCAGGCGGCCTTCGGGTCCGGGAAAAATCACCTCGGGCATGTGTGCTTTGGTCCTGTCTTTTTAACACGTTGGCACCCAGATATACTTGACGGTATTCGTCGGGCACCTTAGAACGGTTCTAATTACATTTGGGTCGCGTAAAAACGCTGTCAGTGGGAGATACGCACTGGCTGCGGCGGCGTCAATGATTTCGCGCTATTCTTGCCACGAGGGAATACAATGAAGCTGTCAACCAAGGGCCGATACGCAATGGTTGCGCTTGCGGACATTGCGCTGCAGCCGGCTGACCAACTGGTGACGCTTTCAGAAATTTCCGAGCGGCAGGACATCTCGCTGCCGTATCTTGAGCAGTTGTTCGTCAAACTCCGACGTGCCGAACTGGTTGCGTCGGTTCGCGGACCCGGCGGGGGTTACAGGCTGGCACGCCCTGCATCGGATATCCGTGTGGTTCAGATTCTGTCGGCTGTAGATGAAACCGTGGACGCGCTGCAAAAAGGGGCGGGGGCTTCGGGTGCTTCGTCGGGTAGCAGGGCCCAATCCCTGACCAACCGTTTGTGGGAGAGTCTGAGCGCCAACGTTTATGTGTTTCTGCACCAGACACGGTTGTCGGATGTCATCCAGAATGACCTGGCGCCGTGCCCGGCCGTACCAAGCTTGTTCTCAGTCGTGGACGACTGATGGCATGACACCCTATTTCTCATCACAAGACACCAAGAGCCCGCTAAAAAAGATGTATCCATGAAACGTGTTTATCTGGATCATAACGCTACGACCATGCTTCGACCCGAGGCGCGCGCTGCAATGATTGCAGCGATGGACGTTGCGGGAAATCCCTCATCGGTCCACGCCGAAGGCCGGGCTGCCAAGGCGCTGGTTGAAAAGGCGCGCGCGCAGGTTGCGGCGGCATTTGGCGCGGATGGGGCAGACATTGTTTTTACATCTGGCGCAACCGAAGGCGCAGCGTTGGCACTGGCGGGGCGTGGTTTGCAAGGCGCCGAGATTGAACATGATGCGGTGCGGGCTTGGACTGACGGAAGTTTATCCGTTTCATCCAACGGTCACGTTGCAGTTATCAGCCCTGAGGTTTCGACCCTCCAACTGGCGAATTCCGAAACGGGCATTGTTCAGGCCCTGCCGGATGGGCTTGCCGTTACAGATGCAACGCAGGCGTTTGGTAAACTGCCCGTCGCATTCAACTGGTTGGGCGCTGAGATGGCGCTGATATCGGCCCACAAACTTGGCGGCCCCATGGGCATTGGTGCCGTGGTCATGAAACGTGGCACGGATCTGCCTGCACAGATAAAGGGGGGCGGACAGGAGATGGGCCGCCGCTCGGGCACTGAAAATGTCATTGGAATAGCGGGTTTCGGAGCCGCGGCTGAAGCGGCTGCGCGGGATCTGGCAGATGGTATTTGGGAAAAAGTCGCAGAACTTAGAAATATTCTAGAAAACGCTCTTGAGGCCAGCTCTAAATCTACTATTTTTGTCGGGAAAGATCAGGAGCGACTCCCCAATACACTGTGTTTTGCCACCCCCGGTTGGAAAGGTGAGACGCAGGTCATGCAGATGGATTTGTCCGGATTTGCGATCAGCGCCGGGTCTGCGTGTTCCAGCGGCAAGGTCAAGGCCAGCACGGTCCTGACGGCCATGGGCTACGACGAATTGACGGCTGCAAGCGCGATCCGCGTTTCGCTGGGGCCGGAGACGACAAAAGAGGATGTGCTGCGTTTCGCGGAAACGTGGCTTGAAAAAGAGAAAAAGCATCACGCGCGTGCCGCGTGATCTGACGGAGGGTGTCTTATGGCCGCTTTGGACCAGACCCAGGTAAAAGAAGGTGTCGATCAGGAAACCGTGGACGCGGTGCGCGAGGTCAGCACTTATAAATACGGCTGGGAAACTGAAATCGAAATGGAATACGCGCCCAAGGGCGTGTCTCCGGACATCGTTCGTCTGATTTCGGAAAAGAATGAAGAGCCGGAGTGGATGACCGAATGGCGCCTGTCCGCGTTCGAGCGCTGGACCAAGATGGACGAACCCAACTGGGCCATGGTGAACTATCCGAAGATCGATTTTCAGGATCAGTATTATTATGCGCGTCCGAAATCGATGCAGGAAAAGCCCAAATCTCTGGATGAGGTCGATCCCAAGCTTTTGGCGACATACGAGAAGCTTGGTATCCCGCTGAAAGAGCAGATGATTCTGGCCGGCGTCGAAGGCGCCGAGGATGCCCCTGCGGAAGGTCGCAAGGTGGCCGTGGATGCGGTGTTCGATTCGGTTTCCGTGGGTACGACATTCCAGGCAGAACTGAAGAAGGCGGGTGTCATCTTCTGCTCGATTTCCGAAGCGATCCGCGAGCATCCAGAGCTGGTCAAGAAGTATCTCGGCTCCGTGGTGCCGGTTTCCGATAACTTCTACGCAACTCTGAACTCGGCTGTGTTCTCGGACGGTTCGTTTGTCTACGTGCCGCCCGGCGTGCGCTGCCCGATGGAGCTGAGCACCTATTTCCGCATCAACGCGGAAAACACCGGTCAGTTCGAGCGTACTCTGATCATTGCCGATAAGGGCTCGTATGTCTCTTATCTGGAAGGCTGTACCGCCCCTCAGCGGGACACAGCCCAACTGCATGCGGCGGTGGTTGAAATCATCGTCGAAGAGGACGCCGAGGTAAAATACTCGACCGTTCAGAACTGGTTCCCGGGCGACGAGAACGGCAAGGGCGGAATTTACAACTTCGTGACCAAACGCGCTGATTGCCGGGGCGACCGGTCCAAGGTGATGTGGACACAGGTCGAGACCGGTTCGGCGGTGACTTGGAAGTATCCGTCTTGCATTCTGCGCGGCGATGACAGCCAGGGTGAGTTCTATTCGATCGCCATCACCAACAACTATCAGCAGGCCGATACCGGCACAAAGATGGTTCATCTGGGCAAGAACACCAAATCGCGGATCGTGTCCAAGGGGATCAGTGCGGGCAAGGCTCAGAATACCTATCGTGGTCTGGTGTCGATGCATCCCAAGGCTAAGAACTCGCGCAACTACACCCAGTGCGACAGCCTGTTGATCGGAGACAAATGTGGCGCCCACACGGTGCCGTATATCGAAGTCCGCAACAATTCTTCGCGGGTCGAGCATGAAGCGACGACCTCGAAAGTGGATGACGACCAGCTATTCTATTGCCGCCAGCGCGGTATGGACGAAGAAGAGGCCGTGGCGCTGGTCGTCAACGGCTTCTGCAGGGATGTTTTGCAAGCCCTGCCGATGGAATTCGCCATGGAAGCGCAGCAACTGGTGGCGATCTCGCTGGAAGGTTCGGTCGGTTGATGACACGTACGCCACGCAAACGCATTCAGCGGGATGATGTGCTGACCGCTCTGGGATACGCACTTCCGGTTCTGGGCGGATTGCTCGGCGTGGCCTATGTGAACACCAACTACATGGAATTTATTAACCCGGTCTGGGCGGTCGGTGGAGGGGCAATCCTTGGCTGGATTGCCGCCCGCGTGATCCGCAAAATTCTGGGATAGGAACACACAGGGGCCGAGGCGCCCCTTGCGATACGCAAAAGGACAAATCATGCTGGAAATCAAGAACCTGCACGTCAAACTTGAGGAAGAAGAAAAGGAAATCCTCAAAGGCGTAGACCTGACCGTCGAGGCCGGCAAGGTACATGCGATCATGGGGCCGAACGGGTCGGGAAAATCGACACTCAGCTATGTGCTGTCGGGACGCGATGGGTACGAGGTGACTGCCGGCTCGGCCTCTCTGGATGGCGAAGACTTGCTGGAGCAGGAGCCGGAAGAACGTGCGGCTGCTGGTCTTTTCCTCGCGTTCCAGTATCCGGTCGAAATACCCGGTGTCGGCAACATGACCTTCCTGCGCACGGCCGTGAACGCGCAGCGCAAGGCCAGGGGCGAAGAGGAGTTGTCGGCGGCGGATTTCCTGAAAGTCATTCGCGCCAAGGCGAAATCGCTGAAGATCGACGCTGATATGCTCAAGCGCCCGGTCAATGTAGGCTTTTCCGGCGGCGAGAAAAAGCGCAACGAAATTCTGCAGATGGCCGTGCTTGAGCCGAAGATGTGCATCCTGGACGAGACGGACTCGGGCCTTGATGTGGACGCCATGAAGCTGGTGGCCGAAGGCGTGAACGCGCTGCGGGATGAAGGGCGCAGCTTTCTGGTGATCACTCACTATCAGCGTCTGCTGGACCACATCCAACCGGATGTTGTTCATATCATGGCAGACGGTCGCATCGTTAAATCCGGTGGTCCCGATCTTGCACTTGAAGTTGAAAACAACGGTTATGCCGACATTCTTGCCGAGGTGAACTGATGGCGCTGGCTCAAGCAAAACAACCCGCGACGGAAGAGCGGCTTGCCTCTCTGAGCATGCCTGATGCCGGTTGCACGCGCACAGCGCGCGAAGCGGCACTGATGCGCGTTCGGGAACTCGGATTGCCCGGACGGCGGGACGAGTATTGGAAATACACCCGGCCGGATACCTTGATTTCGCCTGATGCGCAATCTGCGGCCGTTTTCCAGACAGACGAACCCATGATGTTTCATGAGTTCGACCGGTTGAAGATCGTCTTTGTCGATGGCGTATTCAGCCCCGAAGAATCGGATAATCTGGAGATGGAAGGCGTTACTATCGACCGGCTTGAGGATATCTGTTGCAAGGACATCCATTGGGCCAAAGAGTTGTACGGCGTTCTTGAAGCAAAGGGGCAGTCCCCTGTTCCGCGCCCGCTGGCGGCACTGAATACCGCCTTTGCATCGGATGGCGTGGCGATAAACGTGACCGGAAAGCCGTCCAAACCGATCAGCCTGATCTACCGCCATGCGTCGGAAACGTCAGACGCGATTTTGCACCACGTCATCCGAGTCGAGACCGGGGCGGAGGTGACGATCCTGGAAAACGGCCCGGCCGCGTCCCGCTTCAACAAGTGCATGGAGATCGACATCGCGGACGGTGGCACCTTGCACCATATCCGCGCGCAGGGACGGGACCATCAACGCCGCGCCGCGACCCACATGTTCACGCGTATGGGGACCGAGTCGGTATACAAATCGTTCACTCTGACCGTGAACGGCGTTCTGACACGCAACGAACAGGTCGTGGAACTTACCGGAGATAACGCTGTCGCTCATATCGCGGGCGCATGTGTCGGCGATGGCGAGTTTCACCACGATGATACGGTTTTCGTGACCCATGATGCGGTGAACTGCGAAAGCAGGCAGGTGTTCAAGAAGGTGCTGCGCAACGGGGCGACCGGAGTGTTCCAGGGCAAGATTCTGGTGAAGGAAGGTGCTCAGAAAACCGACGGATACCAGATCAGTCAATCGTTGCTTCTGGATGATGACAGCCAATTCCTGGCAAAGCCGGAGCTGGAGATCTACGCAGACGACGTTGCGTGTTCGCATGGCTCAACATCCGGTGCGATTGACGAAACGGCGTTGTTCTATCTCCGCTCGCGCGGGGTGCCGGCAGAAGATGCAACGGACATGCTGACGCTGGCATTCCTGGCTGAGGCTGTGGATGAGATCGAAGACCAGGCCCTGGCGGATGTCATCGTGTCCCGTCTGCAAGAATGGCTGGCACGCCGTCGCTGATGCCCGTGACATCGGATATCGTGGCCACGTATCGCGGCCCGGGACGCGTTGTGCGCCGTCTGCTGGATATGGGGCAGCGGGAAGACCGTGCATTGGCGATTGTGATGTCATTCTGCGTCATCGCATTCATCGCTCAACTGCCCGGGCTTGCTCGCAGGGCTCACGTCGAGGGATTGGACCTTAGCATGCAGATGGGTGGGGCCCTGCTTGGCTCGATCATCATTCTGCCTTTGCTTTTTTACTGTCTGGCCTGGCTCTCACATCTGGTTTCAAAAGTGTTTGGTGGCGGTGGTTCGTCCTACGGGGCACGTCTGGCTCTGTTCTGGGCACTTCTGGCATCGACACCTCTTGTGCTTCTGAACGGCCTTGTTGCCGGGTTTATCGGCAAGGGTGCGGCACTGAACCTAGTTGGCATCGCGTGGGTGGCTGTGTTCGTGTGGTTTTGGATATCCGGTCTCATTCAGGCGGAAGGTCGCAATTCATGACAACATCCGCCCTGCGCAGCCTGGCCGTGTTGACGGTCGCCAATCCGGCTGAGGCCGCCCGACAAGTTCTGGCGAACTGCCCTGGTCGCGACGTATTGTGGCTGGCCTTCAGCCTTGCGGTTGTTCTGAATACGTTGGTCCAGTCGGCTTCCGGTCTTGTCTTTCCGGTCATCGACCCGGACCTTCAGTACTTGTCGGAACCGGTATGGTATATTCTGATCACCACGGCCGGAGCGCTGATGCTGAGCATTGGTGCGTTTTTCTTGATCGGCCGTCTGTTTGGCGGCAAGGGGTCTTTCGACGGGGTCATGGCGCTTTTGATCTGGTTGCAGTATCTGCAGGTTGCAGCCCAGGTCATTATCTTTTTCCTGGCGCTGGCCCTTCCGCCGATGCTGCGCCCACTCATCCTGGCGATGAGCCTGTTCAGCCTTTACATCACATTGCATTTTCTCAATCAGGCGCATCAGTTCGGATCATTGGGAAAGTCTTTTCTGGTGATATTGGTTTCGGGTCTCGCGGCCATTCCATTCGTCCTTCTGTTGACCCCAAGCGGGCCGGAATAGGGAATACAGTCTATGTACGATGTGCAGAAAATCCGCTCTGACTTTCCGATCCTGTCACGGCAGGTGAACGGGAAGCCTTTGACCTATCTGGACAATGGCGCGTCGGCGCAGAAGCCTCAGGTGGTGATCGATGCGGTGACGCAAGCCTATGCGCATGAATACTCCAATGTTCATCGTGGTCTGCACTACCTTTCGAACCTAGCAACCGAGAAATACGAGGCTGTCCGCGGTACGGTTGCGCGGTTCCTGGGCGTTCCGAACGAGGACGAGATCGTTTTGAATTCAGGTACGACCGAAGGGATCAATCTGGTCGCCTATGGTTGGGCCATGCCGCGCATGCAGGCCGGTGACGAGATTGTTCTGAGCGTAATGGAACATCACGCCAACATTGTTCCCTGGCATTTTTTGCGCGAACGTCAGGGTATTGTCTTGAAATGGGTCGACGTGGATGCTGCCGGGCACCTTGATCCGCAAGCAGTGATCGACGCGATCGGCCCGAAAACCAAACTGGTGGCCGTAACTCAGTGCTCCAACGTCCTGGGAACGGTGGTCGATGTCAAAACCATAACCGAAGGTGCCCACGCCAAGGGCGTGCCCGTTCTGGTGGATGGAAGCCAGGGTGCCGTGCACATGCCGGTGAACCTTCGGGATATCGGATGCGATTTTTATGCCATCACCGGTCACAAACTGTACGGCCCGTCCGGATCAGGCGCGATTTACATCAAGTCCGAACGGATGGCCGAGATGCGCCCGTTCATTGGCGGCGGCGACATGATCAAGGAAGTCTCAAAGGATCAGGTGATCTATAACGACCCGCCCATGAAGTTCGAGGCTGGAACGCCAGGTATTGTGCAGACCATCGGCTTGGGCGCAGCTTTAGAATACATGATGGATCTTGGAATGGATTCCATTGCCGCGCATGAAGCGGGTTTGCGGGACTATGCGATGCAGCGTCTGACCGGCCTCAACTGGTTGCAGGTTCAGGGCACGACCGCCAACAAGGCCGCCATATTCAGCTTCACTCTGGACGGGGCCGGACACGCGCACGACGTCTCGACGATTCTGGACAAAAAAGGGGTTGCCGTGCGGGCAGGGCATCATTGTGCCGGACCTTTGATGGATCACCTCGGGGTGACCGCCACATGCCGCGCGAGCTTTGGTCTGTATAACACGACGGACGAGGTGGACACGCTGGTTGACGCACTGGAACTGGCGCATGATCTGTTCGCGTAAATGGGCCTAAAGGTGCGATTGCAGTGCGGATTTGCAGTTGCACCCACTCCGGAACGAGGGTAGCTAACCCTCAAGGCACCTGTAGCTCAGCTGGATAGAGCGCTGCCCTCCGAAGGCAGAGGCCAGAGGTTCGAATCCTCTCAGGTGCGCCATATCAATTAACATAGTATAACAAATACAATGAGTTAGTTTGTTATTGCGCTCTGTTAGGTGACACATTAGGTGACACATGGCAGCAAGTTGGTTCAAAATCGGCCCAATCAGTATGAAGATAAAATACGTAGAGTGGCGTAGGGACACAGCCTACTATCGCCGTCGAATTCCGTCCGACCTACAGAATAGATACGATGGGAAGGCCCATCTGTTTTTCTCGCTCAAGACTGACAACCCTGCATTGGCAGCAAAGCGGTCACTCGAAGAGACTTGGCGCATCGACAGAGAGTGGAGCCTGTTGAGGTCGAAGGGGCAGTCAGACCTTCAGACTAGAGAAGAGGGAATGGCGGTATTGCGAAAGTATGGTCTGAAGCCGGGTCAAGCCGTCGAATACGACAAATACGACATCGAGCCGGATGAGTTTGTAAATGAACTCCTCGCTCACTCTCACGACCCGTACGGAAACAACCCCGGTATCGTGAAGGAACGCCTACCAGCAAGCCTTAGGATGGCAGCTGAGTTGTTTTATGCTGAAGGTGATGAACTGAATAAACTCACTTGCCCCAGCTTCTCTGAAGCTATCGTGAAGCACCTGTACTTTCATCCAAGACGGGCGTCAGACCCTCAGTTTGACCGAGCCACACAAAGGTTCATAAAGGTCAATGGAGACATGCCAATAGATCAGTTTCGGCGGGAACACGGGAACGCCTACGTTAAGGACCTGCTTGGCAGCGGTGTGAAAAAGGCCACCATAAAAAGGTATCTCGCTCAGGTGAGGCCGGTATTCAAGACGGCTATCTTCGAACTCGAAGTCGAAATGAATAACCCACTAGAGAAACTGCAAATACCGGAATCCGAAAGGGATTTTGAACAAACAAAGAACCCGTTCACAGTTGAACAGATTATGTCAATTCAGAAACGATGTATGAAGGTCAACGATGAGCGTAGGTGGTTGATTGCAGCCCTAAGCGATACTGGTGCGAGACTGTCTGAGATTGCCGGATTACTTCGGAGTGATGTCCATTTGGAAGCACCGATACCGTATGTCTGCATCGCGGCAAATAGCGTTAGAGAAGTCAAAAACGACGGATCAGCTAGGAAGGTCCCCTTAGTTGGTGCGGCTTTATGGGGTGTGAAGCAAGCTATGGCTGCGTCAGAAGAGGATTATCTTTTTCCTCTGGTCACTAGGCATGGTGACTACGACAAAAATGCAACCTCAGCCGCGTTGAACAAATGGCTAACACAACAGGGACTCAGAGGTGAAAAGCAAAGTATGCATAGCCTAAGGCATTCGATGAAAGACAGACTAAGAAATACAGGCTGTCCAAAGGATATTCATGACAGGATCGGGGGCTGGAAGACTTACGGTGTAGGGGAATCCTACGGATTAGGACATGAGCTCTCGGTTCTTCACAATCATCTACTGCATATGATCGAATGCGAGAAGCCAAGTGCAGTGAGTTCAATGAAATTGGTTTAAGTAAACAGAAATGAAAGACGACAAGTACACTGCAGAGAAATTCAAACCAGACTTTGAACCTGAAGAACTGAGGGCAGCAAAAATGGCCCCCTTGGTGATGCTTCCCTTTTCGGACGAAGCTCATACGGCTGTTGATGCGTTACTTGATCAGACTGTTTCGTTTCAAAGAGGGCAGGGAAGAAGAAAAAGAGGTCTCAAAGCTGAAGTAGCTCTATCGTTGAAAGCTACGATCGCTGCTCTTATTGGCGACTTGCTCGAAGCATCACTGAACACAGAGTCAAATGGTTACTGTTGGAGATTGGGGGACAGAACCAAATTCAAAGTCACTTTGGCTACCAGCAGGCACTATGAAACCCTAAAGAAAGAATGGCCTCTAATGGGGCTGATGGATGTCGTTGATGGCTTCAGAGGTAGTGACGATTGGGATGGGGAGATATACCACCCAAACACTCCGAACAAACGATGGGCTACACGACTTAGGGCAACGCCCGTTTTGCTGAGTAAACTCGAAGACTTCGGCATCAGCCCAGCAACGCTGTCTCTGCATTTCAGAACGGAGCAGAAAAAGTCCCAACCGATCAGTCTCAGAGCAACAAAGGCAAGAGATCAGACTAAGACGAAAAACATCCAATACGCAAAAACGCCACTGACGGACGCACTTGAATCTGATGTTCGGGAAATCAATGAGTTTTTGAGTGAGTGGGAATACAGCTTTGGTGCTCCACCTGTGCTGTATCGTCTATTCAACAATGGGGATACCGAGGACTACCAATGGGATATGGGTGGCAGGTTTTATGGCTCTGATTCCACCTACATCAATTGGAAATCTGAGAACCGGAAAGGTATCCAGATTGGTGGTGAAGCAACAGCTGAAATTGACATTAAAGCCTGTCAACTAACCATGCTACATGGATTGTTCGGTTTCGATTATGACGTTGGGGTTGACCTGTATGAGATCGATGGTTTTGACCGCGACGAAGTCAAACGGACAGTGCACACTATTGTTGGCAATGGAAGGGTAAGCGGTAGACGCAACCCAGTCCAAATAAAACTTTTGGAGCAATATCCCTTTTTGAATGATCTTGAGGCTCGTGGGTTAAACTCGCTGAGACTGCAAGCTATGGACTCGAATATTATGAACCAAACCCTGCTCACATTGAAACGGCAACACAACATTCCAGCTCTTCCAATCCATGACTGTTTGATCGTTCGCGCACGGGATATTGGTACTGCTGAAGAAGTGTTCAGCGAAGTATTTGATGAGCATATTGGTGTTAAGCCAACCTTAGAGATGAAACTTCAATGAAGAAGTATCCTCAATAGATACTGAGACTAATACCTTATCTGATTCAATTACTTACTGCTCCTATGTGTAAGATTTGGTTTTGCCATACGACGTGTATTAGATTGTTTGTAGTCTACTTCTAAAATGCTAACGATAGATACCATAATGTCCTACCTTACGGGTTACTATGAACGCTAAGGCCGTCGTTGGATGGCTCGGAGTGTTTGTCAAGTTTGCGTAGCTTTGAGATTCCTTTATTCATCAATAGAATCGACGAGATGCTTGGCTTCATTGGATCAATCCAAAGGAGTAATACAGGGCCGTTTGCTTCTTTCTGGTAGGGGAAGGCCAAGCGGTCGCAATGGACCGCTCTACGGGGCTCTAAGAGGCTCTCAGAGGGCCTTTAGGTCAGTAGACACTGGGCTTAATTTTAACTTGATATCAATTGGTTGGTAGTTGCTTTTGAAGCATGATTTCAACCTTCGACTTTTAGGGCGTCAATAAAAGCTCTTGAGATTTCATCAGACAACTTCTTAGTGCCTTGTATACTTGTCGGATTGCTTCTCGACCGAAATAGGATTGTGCAGCCATTACTGTTCGCACAAAGCGGGCTTTAGCCGCACGGTTCATCAAGGTCTGCTGTGCGGACTTAGCTGCCGTTCCGCCTTAGTGCTATGTTCCCTTAGCTAGTCGGTGGTCCTGACTAATTGTACCTGAAAAGCATCGAACACTCCTATCAGTTCCGTCGTAGACCCGACGTTATAGTGGTGAGTGAAGATTTCGTCGCCTGACGCCATATCCAAGACCTCGCAAAATGCAGTGCCTTGTTCCCAATAGGTTAGCCGACCAATGGCTGAAAAACCCTCACACTCAATATATACCGACGAGTTTGACGTCGGCTTACAAATCACCAGTTTGGGATTTGGCAACACGGGTAGCAGTTGATGTCTGGCAAGTTCTGAAAACTGTTCGATAGAAGGTGTCATCAAATTCACAAAGCCATAATCTGAACGTTGCAGCCATCTTGTTGCCGGTTTGGCCGACCGTCAATGCGTGAGTAGGCATTGAACACGTCGCTGTTTCGTCTTATCTGCACCGGGCTAAAACCGGTCATCTGACAGTTTCGGTTGGTCTACACGGCTCGAATGTCGGCAAAGCGGACAAAGAAGACGTTCTAAATTTTGGTATAGCCACTTGCACCAAGACGTTTGACCGCTGAATACCTGAGTCGCAGATAGGCTAAAATACCGCTTAGTTCGCTCTCAATGTCGATATCAGTAGGACACTGCAGAATACTCACTTCGGAGACGTCGTCCATATAGCTTCGTGCTGTAATCAGTGTGCCGGTATGTTCAAAGGTGTACAGCAAGTAATTGTAAAAGTATGAACATTCCCCGGTCTCTGGATCAAGGTCAGTATCAACGAGATGCTCAACTTTGCTTGGCAACTGTTCACTAGGACCAATCACAATATGTGTTCCTTCTTCTCGATACCCAAAGGTGCTGCTGGCGGTGCTTCAATGCTCAACCAATGCCATTTCTCTGCAGAAGCATCAATCGAGCATCTTGGCAGGTGTGGGCTCAAAGCTGTCATCCGCATTGTTTGGTCGCTCATCAGGTCTTCAAACGTCGACTGTCGGACTTGAGCGGACATCTATCCTCAATGAATGTCGTTCTGGTGTGCAGGAACTCTTGGCACATC
>NZ_JBWVAZ010000008.1:0-205529 GCF_057220975.1 Ruegeria sp. HKCCD9138
CCATCGACTATCCCAAACCTGATGGCACGTTGTCCTTTGACCGCTTGACCAACGTCTCGTTTGCGATGACCAACCACGAGGAAAGCCAGCCCTGCCATCTGAAGCTGACCGACCCAGAGATTCCGGTAAAGGTCAACCTGCCGAAGTTTGACGAACCGGCGCAGCGGTATTGCCCGGCGGGCGTATACGAGATGGTCGAGGATGAAGGCGGTCCGCGATTCGTGATCAACTTCCAGAACTGCGTCCACTGCAAGACATGTGACATCAAGGATCCCAGCCAGAACATCACCTGGACCACACCGCAGGGTGGTGACGGGCCGAACTATCCCAACATGTAAGCAAAAACAGGGGCAGTGGCGGGGTCGTGAAGGCTCTGCCATTGCCACTTTCCCGCCAAAGCCCTAGCTTGTCGGACAGACAACGACAACAAGGCAGGCTTTTGGTGTTTTCCCGGGTTCGCGACGCGGCAGTGGCTGCGATTCTCACCTCGACCGTATCTGTATCCGCATTTGCGGATTCCGGCGCCGGAGCGTATCTGGCCGGCAGACAGGCCATCTACGAAAGCGACTACACTGCTGCGGCCCAATATTATGCCCGGGCGCTCAAATATGATCCGCAGAACGACCAGTTGCAGGAAAGCGTTCTGCTGGCGCGTCTTGCGCTGGGAGACGTCGCCGGGGCCTTGCCGATTGCGCAGACAATCGAAGACCGTGGCTTGCCAAGTCAGGCTGCAAGAATGGCCATTTCGGCAAATCTGATCGTCGGGAACAAGCTGGACGAGCTTTTGGCCCGCGACCCGGAAACGCAAGGCGTAGGCCCCTTGGTTGATGGCTTGATGATCGCTTGGGCCCATATGGGTCAGGGGGCAATGTCCCGCGCAATGGAACAATTTGATTCCGTCGCCACTCAAGAAGGCCTGCGCGAGTTTGCGATGTACCACAAGGCGATGGCGCTGGCTTCGGTCGGCGACTTTGAGGGCGCTGAGGCGGTATTTGCCGCTGATGAGGGGGCAGTGTCGCGCTTCTCGCGCCGGGCAGCACTGGCGCGGACAGAGGTTCTGTCACAGCTTGATCGCAATGAAGAGGCGCTGCAGTTTCTGGATGAAGTTTTCTCTGCCGGCAGCGATCCATTCATTGAAGACTATGTTGCCCGTCTGCAGGCTGGTGAAACGTTGCCGTTCACGCATGTCCGGTCCGCCCAGGACGGAATGGCCGAGGTGTATTTTTCAGTAGGGGCCGCGTTGAATACCGAAGCTGCGTCGGATTATGTGCTGCTCTACACCCGTATTGCCAGCTTTCTGCGCCCCGATCACATTGACGCAATTCTGCTGAGCGCCGAGCTTCTGGAAGGGCTGGATCAGTTTGATCTGGCGGTCGAAGCATACCGTTTGGTTCCGCCGGATAGCGTTGACCACCATGCCGCCGAGCTTGGCCGCGCCGAGGTTCTGCGCCGTTCGGGCAAGACCGAGGCTGCCATAGAAGTGCTGCAGAACCTCGCCATCCAACAGCCTGATCTTCCGGGTGTGCATGTGGCGTTGGCCGATCTGCTGCGCCAGCAGGAGGATTATGCCGCGGCGGTGACGTCCTACGACAAGGCCATCGCCCTGACCGAAGAGAATTCAGGCAACAACTGGTTTCTGCACTACGCCCGGGGCATCTCGCACGAGCGTCAGAAAAACTGGAACAATGCCGAGGCTGATTTCCGCCGTGCACTCGAACTGAACCCGGATCAGCCGCAGGTGCTGAACTATCTGGGCTATTCCCTGGTTGAGCGGCGCGAAAAGCTGGATGAAGCCCTGGAGATGATCGAACGCGCCGTCACCGCGCGCCCGGACAGTGGCTACATCGTCGACAGCCTTGGCTGGGTGCTGTTCCGTCTGGGTCGTTATGACGAGGCGGTCGAGCATATGGAACGCGCAGTCGAACTGATGCCGGTCGACCCGGTGGTCAATGACCATCTGGGTGACGTCTATTGGGCCGTCGGCCGCGCGCGCGAGGCTGAATTCCAGTGGAAACGGGCCCTGTCATTTATCGATCCGGAAGATACCGACGGTGAGGCCGATCCCGAGCGTATCCGCCGCAAGATCGAGATCGGGCTGGATGCGGTGTTGGAGGAAGAGGGTGCAGAGCCTCTGAAGGTCGCCAATGACGGCTGAGGCCTTTGCGCCGGCCAAGATCAACCTGACCCTGCATGTGACCGGCCAGCGCGAGGATGGCTATCACCTGCTGGATTCTCTGGTGGTGTTTGCCGACGTTGGGGATCGATTGGCCTTTGTACCGGGCCCAGAGCTTACCATCGACGTTACCGGAGAATTTGCAAGCGGTGTCCCCACAGATCACCGCAACCTGATCTGGCAGGCGGCGCAGGCCGTGGGTTGGACGGGTCGGATCGATCTGGACAAGATGCTTCCCCATGGCGGTGGAATTGGCGGTGGATCTGCGGATGCAGCGGCGGTGTTGAGGGTTCTTCAAGCGCAGGGATTGAATTTTCCCCATGCGTTGCCTCTGACGATCGGCGCGGATGTTCCGGTCTGCATTTGTTCCAAAGCCGCCCGGATGCGGGGCATCGGGGAACAGGTCACGCGGGCCGATCTGCCGAAATTGCCCGCTTTGTTGGT
This sequence comes from Ruegeria sp. HKCCD9138, assembly GCF_057220975.1. Lineage (NCBI taxonomy): Bacteria > Pseudomonadati > Pseudomonadota > Alphaproteobacteria > Rhodobacterales > Roseobacteraceae > Ruegeria > Ruegeria sp. HKCCD9138. The sequence goes on from NZ_JBWVAZ010000008.1 coordinate 2,618, forward strand.
GAACCCTGGTGTCGACGTGCCCACAGGTGCGGTGTTCAGCGCATTGGGCTCACGTTGCAATCCCGGCATGCCTGATGAGGTTCCTGTCTTTGAGTCCCCTCAGGCTGCTGCTGACTGGCTTGTGAAACAACGCAATGACCTTGAACCTGCAGCAAAGACAGTAGCCCCCCAGATCACAAGTGTTCTGAACGAACTGGAAGGCACCCGAGGTGCGCTTATGTCGCGGATGTCAGGGTCGGGGTCGACCTGTTTCGCGCTGTACCCAACCATGAAGGACGCGCATTTTGCAGCCTATGAGATTGGTGCAGCCCATTCCGAATGGTGGTGCCGCGCAACACTGCTTAGTTGAGGCGCGAGACCACGTAATCGGCCAGTTCGCGCAGCAGGGTGCGGATCTCATGATCCGGCAGTGCCTCCAGCGCTGCTTTCGCTTTTGAGGCCCAACCCAGAGCGTCCTTACGTGTTTCTTCCAACGTGGCGTATTTGTTCATCAGACTCAGGGCATGGTCCAGATCGCCCTCGTGCTGGCGGCCCTTCTCGATCGTTCGCTGCCAGAACGCATGTTCTTCGGGTGTCGCCTGAGCCACGGCTTTGATCACAGGCAGCGTCAGCTTGCGTTCGCGGAAATCGTCGCCGACATTCTTGCCGGTTGCCATGCTGTCGCCCTGATAGTCCAGCAGGTCGTCGGCGATCTGAAAGGCAACGCCTAAAGCGTCACCATAGGCAAACAGCGCCTGAACCTGCGCCTCTGATGCACCAGCGATAACGCCGCCGACCTCGGTCGCCGCCGAGAACAATGCAGCCGTCTTGCCACGAACGACTTGCAGGTACACGCTTTCATCTGTCCGCAGATCGGTTGCTGCGGTCATTTGAAGCACTTCGCCTTCGGCGATAGTGGCCGAGGCATTGGCAAGGATGTCCAGAACCCGCAGCGAGCCGGTTTCAACCATCAACTGGAAGCTGCGCGAAAACAGGTAATCGCCCACAAGCACGCTGGATTTGTTGTCCCAAAGCAGGTTTGCCGTCGGACGCCCGCGCCGTTTTGCGCTTTCGTCGACAACATCGTCATGCAGCAAGGTCGCGGTATGGATGAACTCGACAGTTGCTGCCAGCCGAACGTGATGATCGCCCTGATAGCCAAACAGCCGGGCGGCAGCCAGTGTCAGCATTGGCCGCAGTCTTTTCCCACCTGCTTCGACCAGATGGGCCGTAACTTCGGGAATGCGGGGCGCGTGTTCGGAAGCCATGCGGGTACGGATCAGTGCGTTGACCGACGCCATTTCATCGGTCAGAATTTCCGCCAGTCGCTCATGCGGTTTCGAGATCGTGCTGATAGTCATCACACTCCTGATACAAGGCTCGACTTTCGCCTTACCTTGCCCTTACATCCATCCCCATGAAAGAACTTCTGCGCAGCACCGATCCAACAATCCTGGCCTTTGCATCCGCTCTTCTTGAGGGCGAGGATATAGACTGCTTTCAGATGGACGTAAATATGAGCATCCTCGAAGGTGGTATCGGAATCTTCCCCCGGCGTCTGATGGTGCGCGCCGAGGACCTGACCCGAGCCGAGCGGGTGATGCGTGACAACGAGATTCCGCTGGGCCGATGAGTGCCTTTGCCGACAGCAAACTGACCCGAAACGATTTTCTGGGTGGTCGTGTCCGTCTGTGGCAGCCGCGCAAGGGTTATCGCGCGGGGGTTGATCCGGTATTGCTCGCGGCCTCGGTTCCGGCAACCAGTGGCCAATCAGTGCTGGAATTGGGTTGCGGGGCCGGGGCTGCGGTTCTTTGCCTCGCCGCGCGGGTCGAGGAGTTGCAACTTGCGGGTGTTGAGCTGCAGCCGGATTACGCCGATCTGGCGCGTCGCAACGCAGCCGAGAATGGTGTGCGCCTTGAAGTGGTCGAGGCCGATCTTGGCGCCATGCCGTCCGATCTTAGGCAGCGGCAATTCGATCACGTCATTGCCAACCCACCATATTATCGAGCAGGGGCGCACAGTCCGGCCACAGATGATGGACGCCGCGTCGCGTTGGGTGAGCAAACGCCCCTGGCAGACTGGATCGACACGGCAGCCAGACGCCTGGCACCGCGCGGTTACCTTCATGTGATCCAAAAGGCCGATCGGCTGGCAGACATGCTGGCGGCCTGCGCGGGCCGCTTGGGCTCGCTTGAGGTGCTGCCGCTTTCCGCGCGCACGGGACGAGATGCCGAGTTGGTTATCCTTAGGGCCCGCAAGGGCGGCCGCGCGGCTTTTCGGCTTCATGCGCCCCTGATTTTACACGCGGGTGATCGGCATGAGATGGATGGTGAGAGTTATTCGCCTGAAGTGTCAAAAGTGCTGCGGAACGGGGCGCCCCTGCCGGGGTTTTCACCGTGATAGGCAATGACCAGCCGAATTTGTCGGATTTATTACAGAATCTGTGCATCTGCGGCGTGACAGGGTGGAAACGATGTGATCAACTTCCTAGGTGGAATATACACACCAAACAAGGAGGATCGCCATGAGCGTGAGCGCACATCTGACGGAGCTGAAGAAAAAACACGAAATTCTCGGTCTTGAAGTGGAAGAAGCCCAACGCTCGCCAGGCATCGATGATCTCCATATTGCACAACTCAAAAAGCAAAAACTGAAACTGAAAGAAGAGATCGAACGTCTGTCGAACTAAGACTTCAGACTGGCGCGTGCTGCGATTAAGGCACCACCTGTGATCAACACCGCCGCGATCGCCAAGCCCCAGGACGGGGCGGCGATCCCGGCAAATATCAGCACCACTGTCGATAACAGGGGTGCCGCGTAAGAACTGGTGCCAAGCATCTGAATGTCGCCCTGTTTGACGCCAATATCCCAAACATAGAAAGCCAGGCCGACAGGCCCCAGCCCAAGCGCCATGGTCGAAGCCCACCCAAGGGCCGTTTCAGGCCAGATCGTATCTTCCAGCGCCACGTGCAAGATCCATGAAGCGATGGCCGTCAGGGTACAGAAAACGGCGACCGTGCTGGTAGGCGTTTCCCCCAGGCGCCGGGACAGGACCGAATAGCCAGACCATGTCAGCGCGCACAGAAAGGCCAGCGCATACCCCGGCAGGTGACCGGCCTGAAACCCGGTGCCGCCGCCACCCGTGATGATCAGGGCAGCCCCAGCAAAGCCAAGACACGCACCAATCAGGTGACCAGGGCGCAGGTGCTCGCCGGGCAACAGCCCTGAGAACAGGACGATCAGAAGTGGCCAGAGATAGGCAATCAGCCCGGCCTCGGCCGCCGGAGCCATACGCAGCGCCGAGAAATACAGCGCGTGATAGCCAAATAGCCCAATGGTGCCGAATATATACACTCGCCACCGAACGGTTCTGAGCTGCCCTAGCCCACCAGTCCGCCACGTCCAGATCAGGCCCAGAGAGCCGCCCAGAGTGAAACAAACAGCATTCAGCAACAATGGCGGCGTTGGGGCAGATCCGACCGTCAACAGGGCCAGAAGGGACCAGAGGAGGACAGCGACGAATCCGATGGCGGTGGCACGGGTTTTGGTCATTTAGGTGGAACGTCCTCGACGGGAATTATCCGGAACTCATCCGAGATATGCGCGGTTTTTTCAATCTCGGCTACGAACCAATCCCGGAATGCCGCGATCTGCGGCCGGGTTTCCGCGCCGGGCAGACACAAGAAACGAAAGCGCCCGCGGGTTTCGATGGCCACTTTGAATGGGGCGACCAGGCGCCCTTCGGTCAGATCCTTGATGATCATCGCGCGCCGCCCCAAGGCCACGCCCACGCCCGCCACGGCGGCATCAATCGCGTGATCCGCATGGGAAAACCGCGCCCCGTGGGTGGGGGTGAAATCCACCCCAACCGCCCGGAACCATGTGTCCCAGTCCGCAGGTGGTTTGAGGAAACTGATCGAGTCGTCATGGATCAGGGGAGCATCGCGCAGGCTTTCCGGAGTGTGGAACTCTTCGGCCAGTTCAGGTGTCATTACCGGCGTCAGCCACTCCTTTCGCACAGGCAGCGCGTATAACCCTTCGTCAGGGCCAAATCCAAACCGGATTGCCACGTCGACGTCATCACGCTCCAGATCCATGTTGCGCAGCGTGGCCGAGAACTTCAGGTCAATCTCGGGGTGCGCGCGGGCAAATTCGTACAGGCGGGGCGCTAACCACTTGGCCGTCAGGGCCGGCCCCGCCGTGACGGTCAGGCTGGTTTCGTCTCCGTGCCTTCGAACGGTGCGCCAGGCCGATTGCAATGTTGCGAACCCTTCGGCCGCGCCAGGCGCAAGACTGCGACCGGCCTCAGTCAATTCAACGGCGCGATTCAATCGGCGGAACAGCGGCCGCCCCAGGTGCTCTTCCAGCGATTTGATCTGGAAGGACAAGGCGGCCGGGGTGACATGCAGTTCCTCGGCGGCTTTTGCAAATGACAAGTGACGCGCGGCCGCATCGAATGCGCGCAAAGCGGTCAAAGGGGGCAGGCGGTCACTCATAATCGATTAAGTTTTGCTTAACTGAAGTCCCGAAAAAGCTCGTTTGTGGTTGTGATAATTGAGTCCATATTATGTGAAAGTCAAACACAACTGATCTGAAAGGACTGCGCCAATGATCGAAATGACGACCAATCCAGCAACCCGCCGCGCCTTTCAGCGCGCGCATGAGGCGCGTGGCATGGCGATCAAATCTCTGTTGAACATGTTATTCGGTTCCCGCTGATCGCAGCGCGCGCTTTCTTACGGGATGAAAGAAGGGCCGGTCCAGACGGACCGGCCCACTTTCATTGTGCAGGCGCCTGATCAGACGAAGAACTGCGCACCATTGGCCGAAATGGTCGAGCCGTTGATGAATTGAGAATCGTCCGAGGCCAGAAACGCAACACAACGCGCGATCTCTTCCGGTTCGCCCAAACGACCGGCCGGGATTTGCCCGATGATTGCCTCGCGTATCTTTTCCGGCACTGCCATGACCATCTCGGTGGCGATGTAGCCTGGGCAAATGGCATTTGCGGTTATTCCGGCGCGCGCGCCTTCCTGCGCCAGAGACTTCACGATGCCCAGATCGCCTGCCTTGGTGGCGGCATAGTTCACCTGCGCAAACTGACCCTTCTGGCCGTTGATCGAACTGATCACGATCACGCGACCGAATTTGCGTTCGCGCATACCCGGCCAGACGGGATGCACGGTGTTGAACACGCCGGTCAGGTTCGTGTCGATCACCTGATGCCACTGTTCCGGCGTCATCTTGTGGAACGGCGCATCGCGGGTGATGCCGGCGTTGGCGACAACGATATCGATCGGGCCGACTTCGGCCTCAACTTTCTCGATGCCGGCCTTCGATTCATCATAATCGGCGACGTTCCATTTGTAGGTGGCGATGCCGGTTTCTTCACTGAACTTCGCCGCGGCTTCGTCATTCCCCGCATAGGTGGCGGCAACATTGTATCCTTCGGCCTTCAGCGCCTTGGAAATTGCTGCGCCGATGCCGCGGGAACCGCCGGTTACGAGTGCTGTACGTGCCATTTAGGAATCCTCCAAATTTAGTCGTCTTGGTAATTCTGTTACTCTGAGAGTGATTGCTGCGCAATATCGTTTCGTGCTCGTTAATGTCTTTCTGTTTGGCGATATTGTCGCATCTAAGGGATAAGACCCGATTGTAACAAAAAAGGGCGCCCAATGGACGCCCTTTTTTATGCGGTTGTCAAAGCACTTAGTCGCGCTCCACACACAGTGCGACACCCATGCCGCCGCCGATGCAGAGGGTCGCAAGACCCTTCTTGGCGTCACGCCGCTTCATTTCGAACAGCAACGTGTTCAGAACACGGCAGCCCGACGCGCCGATCGGGTGGCCGATGGCGATGGCGCCACCGTTCACGTTCACGATCGACGGGTCCCAACCCATGTCCTTGTTCACGGCGCAGGCCTGCGCGGCGAAGGCTTCGTTCGCTTCGACCAGATCCAGATCGTCGACCGACCAGCCCGCTTTTTCCAGCGCCTTGCGCGAAGCGTAGATTGGTCCGACGCCCATGATCGACGGGTCCAGGCCGGCGGTCGCGTAAGACGCAATACGGGCCAACGGTTCGATACCGCGCTTTTCCGCATTTTCAGCCGACATCAGCAGAGTCGCTGCGGCACCATCATTCAGACCCGAGGCGTTGGCTGCCGTGACCGAGCCTTCCTTGGCGAAGGCCGGGCGCAGCTTTGCCATGGCTTCGATGGTGGCGCCATGGCGGATGTATTCATCCTTGTCCATCACAATATCGCCCTTGCGGGTCTTGATGGTGAAGGGCACGATCTCGTCGTCGAACTTGCCGGCCTTTTGTGCGGCTTCGGCCTTGTTTTGCGAGGCGACAGCGAATTCGTCCTGCATGTCGCGGCTGATCTGCCATTTCTCGGCAACGTTTTCGGCGGTCTGACCCATGTGATAGCCATTGAAGGCATCCCACAGGCCGTCGCGGATCATCGTATCGATGTATTTCATGTCGCCCATCTTGTGCCCGGCGCGCAGGGCGGCGGCGTGGGGCGACAGGGTCATGTTTTCCTGTCCACCGGCGGCCACGATTTCGGCGTCACCCAACTGGATGTGCTGTGCGCCCAATGCGACAGCGCGCAGGCCCGAGCCACATACCTGGTTAATGCCCCAGGCTGCGCTTTCCTGCGGCAGGCCTGCGTTGATATGGGCCTGACGGGCAGGGTTTTGACCCTGGGCAGCGGTCAGGACCTGACCCATTATGGTTTCGCTAACTTCGCCCTTGTCGATCCCGGCGCGTTCAACAACTGCTTCCAGGACGGCAGCGCCCAGATCATGTGCAGGGGTGTTCGCAAACGAACCGCTAAAGCTACCGACGCCCGTACGTGCGGCGGATGCGATTACTACGTTGGTCATACAGTCAATCCTTTACCGTCAAGGTCCTGTGGGAAATCTGACAGCCCGGCAGGCAGTGAAACACTCGCCCAATCCAAGAGCGCCTCGTGTTCCCCGCTCCAGCATGTTCTGAAATACCTTAATGCTGCACGTGCAGCAACGGACAGCTTGTCCCAGCATGAAGACCGGCGGAGTTCCGCAGTCGGATATGGGTGCTAAGTCCCTGTTTTGGCTATGATCCCGGACTTCCACGGCGGTGTGACCGACGGAGCGCCAAACAGGAACCCCTGCAGGCAGCCGACGCCATTGGCGACAAGAAACTCGGCGTCCTGCTGTGTTTCGACCGATTCGGCTGTGACCAGGATCTCGAATTCCCGCGCAACGGCGATCAGGGCGCGGACAAGCGCCTGATTGTCGGGATTGTCGCTGATGCCCCGAATGAACTGGCCGTCAATCTTTGCCGCATCGAACAGAAATTCACGGAAGTAGCGAAAGCTGAAATTGCTTGCCCCGAAATCGTCCAGGGCGAAGGCAATGCCACGCGACTGCAACCGGTCCATGAAGTCGATCACCAGTTCGGGCACGAGCATGGCAGAGCTTTCCGAGATTTCGAGGATCAGCCTTTCACCGAGTATAGGATCCTTTTTCAGAAACCGTTCCAGCACCCGAGACCATCGGGCAAAACCGATGGATCGCGCGGACATGTTGATCGACAACCGAATGCCGGGATTCCGGATCAATGTCCGCAATCCCATTTCCAACGCGATGCAATCCAGTTCGCGGCCAATCGGTGTGGTTTCGACCTGCGGCATGAACTCTCGCGCGGGAATGACGCGCCCGGTATCATCCAGGACGCGAATGAATCCTTCGTAAAACGCGACGTCATGGGGTGGATGGGCCTGCATGACCGGCTGAAAAGCCAGCTTGCATTGTTTATGCTTCACCGCATCGGTGGCCATCTGAACGGCTGACGCGTCGCGCGACGTTACCGCTGCGTTCAATGGGCTGTCCGCCCCTTCGGGCAGGTCTGCCAGTTTGTTCTTCCGCATGAGCACACCGTTCCCCTGATCGTGCCGTCATTAGGTCCGGCACCGATTTCACGGCAAACAAGTGAATCTGACGTTAAGGCGGTTGGTCTATGGGTGTCGGAAATGCGCGGATCGCAGCGCAATCACTTCAACGTGTCGATTGCCACGCTCGTCCCAGTGATGTTGCGGCGCCAAACAGGGCTCCAAACAAGCCAATCGCTGCCATGGAAAAACCAAGGGCCAACAGCGGTGAAGTCGCCCCGCCGAATGCCGCCATCATTGCCAGCAGAATACCTGAAAGACCTACAGCAGTGGAAATTGTCACAATTTTTGTCATATGGCCCTCGGCAATCCGCTAACGAAACTCTGTTGCGATATGGAGTGCCGAGCGCCTGAATCAAGCTGATGGGCGAGTTGTCGCCAGGGGTCAGATCCTTTCGGCCCGCGTATTGGGCGGATTTGCATCGAATTGCTCGAAACCGGGCGTTCCGCGAAGTTCAGGATGGCGGGCAAGGTGCTTGGCCTTGATCTGGTCCGAGTTATCGCGGCTGCCATCATGACTGTAACCCGGTGGTGCAAAGCAATAAGCCAGCCTCTGGCGCAGAGTCAGGCCCGGCTGCGTCGCGTCGCGCCAGATACCAACCCATTCGTGGAAGGCCACCCGCAGAGGGTTGAAGGTTCCGATATTATGGACCAGCCCATAGTCGACGCGGTCATCCTCCTGCTCGGGGACGAATGTCCCGAACAGCTTGTCCCAGATGATGAACACGCCGGCATAGTTGCAATCGAGATAACGCGCGTTACGCCCGTGATGCGCGCGATGATGGCTTGGCGTGTTCATCACGGCCTCGAACCAACGGGGCATCTTGCCGATGGCCTCAGTGTGGATCCAGAACTGGTATATCAGGTTCAGGCCACCGCAGAACAAAACCATCGCCGGGTGAAACCCAAGCAGGATCAGGGGCGCGCGGACGACCATCATGAAAGTGAACGTATAGGTCCAGGTTTGCCGCAGCGCGGTCGTCAGGTTGTAATGTTGCGAGCTGTGATGGTTCACGTGGCTGGCCCAGACCCAGCGAACCCTATGGCCCAGCCGGTGCACCCAGTAATACCGCAGGTCGTCGAGCACGAAACACAGTAGGATGACCGGTATCGAGGTGCCCAGATTCAGCGGCGTGATCTGCCACAGCCACATGAAGAATGCGTAAGCGATAAATCCCAGCAGAAAACCCGAGGCAATGTTGCCAGCCCCCATGATCAGCGAGGTGACAGCATCGCGTGTCTCGTATCGCCCGCCGCGGCCCTTGACCGATATCCATAGGAATTCCGCCAAAATGGCAGCAATGAAAAACGGGACGGCCCATTGCACGGCGTCCGGAAATGTCACTTGATCCGTCATGCGGGCTCCATCAGGTCGCGCCAGTGGCTTCGTTCGAAGTCATCCAGTCGGATGATTGTCCTTGGCGCAGAGAATTCGTGGAATTGGATTTCAAAACCTTCGGGATGACTCAGCAGATCATAATCCAGCAGGTGCCGGCCGACGGTATCTGCGCCAAAGGACCACAATAGCCCGTTGCCGGTGCTTGTGCGTACCAAAGCCGAATGGCCGTCATGCGCCACCGTAACGTCGATCACGTCATCATCGGGAAAATGGCGTACCCATTGCGCGCGCGCCGAGGCAGGCGTCAGTTCGAACTGCCGCGAATTGCCTGTGAGGTGCAGCAAGAGGGTGATGCCGGCAATGCCGCCGACCACCAGCACCAGTAATATTTCGAGTGGCATTCCATCCTCCTTCGGACAAACTGCAAAGGAGTTGAAATCCTGTCAAAGGTAGCGTGGCGTCAGCTGTTTTCCATTCTTTCCAGCACTTCGTGCTGCACGACGCGTTCGACAAACGGTACCAACCCTTCGGGCCCGGACGAGCGATCCTTGAGGTGGATACAGATATCCGGCCTGCGCGCGGCGATGATACCGACCATTTCCCCGCGCACTTTGTCGTCCAGGCCAGCCCCCATGATCGCACAGGCAATCCGAGGTTCGGCGTCCAATTGCCGTCGGACCTCATCCTGATCATGTGCGCCGAGCCATTGGATCGGCAGATGGTCCAACTGCCGTGCCACGTCACCTATCACATTAGGCAGTCGACCAATCAGCAAAACTACTGGTTTCATTGCCGTCATCCTTCCTTGAGCCCGCAAACGAAAACCGGCCCTTCGGGGCCGGTTCCAGTTTAGCACAAAATAACGCGGACGACGCGCAAGGCGTCAGCTATTCCCTTCAACCAAAGTGGAAATGATGGCTTTGGCACTGTCTGAATTCCATTCCGCATCGCCGATCAGACGCGCGATTTCGTTGCCGTCCGGGTCGATGATGACAGTAATCGGCAGGCCAATGACACCCATTTCCCGGGCGACAGCCTGTTTCGGATCCTGATGGCGCGGCAGGTTGCTTATTCCGTTTTCTTCGAAGAATTTCTTGATCCCGGCTGGGGAGTTGCGTCCGGTGGCCAGTGTCAGTACCTCGAATTTATCGCCGCCAAACTCTGCCTGCAATTCAGCGATTTGTGGCATTTCCTTGCGACAGGGGGCGCACCATGTGGCCCAGAAATTCAGCAACACGTATTTGCCCTTATAATCGGCCAGCGATCCCGTGCCGCCGTCGTCCTCAAGCTCGAACTCCACCACTTCGACTGGTTTGGGCTCTTTGTGAAGGATCAGCCGTTTCAGGCTGCCTTCGCGCAGCGGGCCCAGGGTTTCAGCATCCGTCGCCAAAGCCGCGTTTGCACCCAGCGCAAGGGCCATATAAAGGGGGATCAGACGAAATAGGCGCATATCAACTCCGGGTTTTTGCAACATGACCGATCAATCCTCGAACCAGATGTGGGGCGGCCGCTTTGCCGCCGGTCCAGACGCGATCATGGAGGCGATCAATGCCTCGATCGGGTTCGATCAGCGGATGGCAGCCCAGGACATCGCAGGCTCGCGCGCCCATGCCGCCATGTTGGCCGCCACAGGCGTTATTACTGATAGTGATGCGCAGGCCATTCGGGAAGGGCTGCTCACCGTTTTGTCAGAGATTCAGAACGGAGAACTTCAGTTCTCGACCGCGCTGGAGGACATTCACATGAATGTCGAAGCCCGGCTAAAGGAAGTGATAGGTGAGCCCGCAGGTCGTTTGCACACAGGCCGCAGCCGCAATGATCAGGTCGCAACCGATTTCAAACTTTGGGTCCGTGACCAACTGGACGCAGCAGAAACCGGATTGCTGGCCCTGATCCGCGCGCTTTTGGCGCAGGCCGAAGCAGGGGCGGATTGGGTCATGCCCGGTTTCACGCACCTGCAAACTGCCCAGCCGGTGACATGGGGCCATCACATGATGGCTTACGTCGAGATGTTTGGCCGCGACCTGAGTCGTGTCCGCGATGCCCGTGCGCGCATGAACGAATCCCCGCTGGGGGCTGCTGCGCTGGCTGGGACGTCCTTCCCCATTGACCGCGACATGACGGCGAAGGCGCTGGGCTTTGACCGCCCAGCCGCCAATTCGCTGGACGCGGTCAGCGACCGTGATTTCGCGCTGGAGTTCCTATCGACCGCCTCGATCTGCGCCGTGCACCTGTCGCGCTTTGCCGAGGAACTGGTGATCTGGTCCTCGGCACAGTTCCGCTTTGTCACCCTGTCCGACCGGTTCTCGACCGGCTCGTCGATCATGCCGCAGAAAAAGAACCCTGACGCGGCTGAACTGATCCGCGCCAAGGTGGGTCGGATTTACGGTGCCAACACAGCGCTGATGATGGTGATGAAGGGCCTGCCGCTGGCCTATTCCAAGGACATGCAGGAAGACAAGGAACAGGTCTTTGACGCCGCGGACAATTGGATGCTGGCGCTGGCGGCTATGGAGGGCATGGTCAAGGACATGACCGCCAACCGCGAAAGCCTTGCCGCCGCTGCCGGGTCGGGTTTCTCGACCGCGACCGATCTGGCCGACTGGCTGGTGCGTGTGCTGGGTCTGCCGTTTCGCGATGCGCATCACATCACCGGATCGCTGGTGGCCATGGCCGAGGGCAAGGGTTGCGACCTGCCCGACCTGACGCTGGATGACATGCAATCGGTCCATGCCGAAATCACTCAGGACATCTATACTGTGCTTGGCGTCGACAATTCAGTAAACTCACGCCAGTCCTATGGTGGCACGGCTCCGGATCAGGTCCGTGCCCAGATCAAACGATGGAAGGCGATGATATGACCGCGCTTGTCCGAGTGATCGTATTCTTGTCAGCCAGTTTGGTGCTTGCCGGTTGCGGCGCCGACGGTGAACCTGTCCAACCGACTTTCAACGCGGCGGTCGGCGTCGGCAGCAGCGGGTCTTATGTCGCGGGGGGCGTCGGCGTGAATCGCGGACCGGTCGGCCTGTTTGTCGGTTTCTGACCGCCAACCCGTTGAACACACAGAAACGGAACCCCATCTGGGATCGAGACCGAAACCTTCATAGAAAAGAAACAGACCATGAGAATAATCGGCCTGATCCTGTCGCTTGCCGTTCTTGCCGCATGCGACCCGTCGTACAAGCCGCAACCGGAACCTGCGGCCGCGCCGAAATCCTCGGGCGTTTCTGTCTCGGGATACGCGCGGGTCGGAGCGTCAACGACTTTCTGAGAGCTGGTAGACCCCGGAAGACCTGTCGGAATCATTTGATCCATATGCCTCTTTTGGTCTAAGCGCGCAGTCATGGATCACTTTCTCTACCGCGACGGCGCGCTTTTCGCCGAGGATGTCCCGATCTCCGAAATCGCAGCCGCGGTCGGAACACCGTTCTACATCTATTCCACGGCCACTTTGCTGCGGCACTTTCAGCTGTTCGATGATGCGCTTGAGGGGACTGATCATCTTGTCTGCTACGCGATGAAAGCGGCCAGCAATCAGGCCATCCTGAAGACACTGGCGCAGGCGGGCGCGGGTATGGATGTGGTTTCGGGTGGCGAATACCTGCGCGCGAAGGCGGCGGGTGTGCCGGGCGACAAGATCGTGTTCTCAGGCGTTGGCAAAACAGCCGATGAAATTCGAACCGCGTTGACCGGTGGCATTCGCCAGTTCAACGTCGAATCCGAACCCGAGATGGAAGTGATCAACGCTGTTGCCCTGGAGTTGGGCGTTGTTGCGCCGATCACCGTACGGGTGAACCCGGACGTGGACGCTAAAACCCACGCCAAGATTGCAACCGGAAAATCCGAGAACAAGTTCGGGATTCCGATCGCCCGTGCTTGCGGGGTTTACGCCCGCGCCGCCAGCCTGCCGGGGCTGGAGGTCATCGGGATCGACGTTCACATCGGCTCGCAACTGACCGAGCTGGAGCCGTTCGAGCTGGCCTATACCAAGGTCGCCGAGCTGACCGAACGGTTGCGGTCCGAGGGTCACAATATTCGCCGTCTCGATCTGGGTGGTGGGCTTGGTATTCCCTACACCCGTTCGAACGACGCACCGCCGTTGCCGGTGGAATATGGCGCGCTGATCAAGAAAACGCTGGGCCATCTTGAGTGTGAGATCGAAATTGAACCGGGCCGCTTGATCGCGGGCAATGCCGGATTGATGGTCAGCAAGGTCATCTACGTGAAGTCCGGCGAGGACCGCGATTTTCTGATCCTCGATGGCGCGATGAACGACCTGATCCGCCCCGCGATGTACGAGGCGCACCACGATATCGTCGCCGTGACGGAACCTGCGCCCGGTGTCGAACAGCAACCCTATGACATCGTTGGACCGGTCTGCGAAACCGGTGATACCTTTGCCAAGCAGCGCAATATGCCGCCTTTGCAATCGGGTGATCTGATCGCTTTCCGCAGTGCCGGAGCCTACGGAGCAGTGATGGCCAGCGAATACAATACGCGCCCCCTGATCCCCGAGGTGCTGGTAAACGGTGATCAATTCGCAGTAATTCGTGAACGCCCAAGCTTTGACGAAATCATAAAGCGCGATACCATACCTCCGTGGCTTTGACGCGATAACCGCGCGGGCCCGGTCAGGAGGCCCGCGTTGCGCAACTTATCGAACCTGCCAATTCCAAGATTGTCCCTGTGGCTGACGCATGCAGGGATGCTGGCCGAGCAAGTTCTTCGGGCATTCTGGCCCGTTTTTTCAATCCTGATGGCCATAATGGCCGCGCTTATGCTGGGTCTTCAGGACTTAGTTAACGTCGAAACCGTCTGGATTGCCGGTATTTTGGCGCTTTTGGGTTTGCTGGCGGCAGCCGTAATCGGGGTGCGGCGTCTGCATCTGCCGACGCGGGGCGAAGCCTTGGTTCGATTGGACGAAACCCTGCCAGGACGCCCCATTCAGGCGCTGATGGATGAACAGGCCATCGGTGCGATGGATGCTGATTCGGTCGCGCTGTGGCAGGCTCATCAGGCGCGTATGTCGCAAAGGGCGGCGCAAGCCGAACCCGTCAAGCCGGACCTTAGGCTTGCCGCTCGGGATCCCTATGCGCTGCGATACGCGGCGCTGCTGGCTCTGGTTGTGGCAACGCTGTTTGGATCGATTTGGCGGATTGGTTCAGTTGCAGAAATGACGCCCGGCACTGCGGTCGCAGGGCAAGGTCCGACATGGGAAGGCTGGGTCGAACCACCCCGTTACACGGGCCTGCCGACGCTTTACCTGGCCGATCAAGATGATCCGGTGCTGACGGTTCCCCAGGGAAGCCGGGTCACTTTAAGGTTTTATGGCGAGGTCGGGGCGCACAGTCTGACTGAATCCACTTCAGCGGCAGGCGCCGAGGCAGCGACCGGTCCGGAACAGGATTTTGTCGCTGAACGTTCTGGTCAGTTGACGATTGATGGTCCTGCTGGTCGGGGCTGGTCGGTTGCCATGGTCTCTGATGCGGCTCCACAGATTTCGGTCGCCGGCACAGCCGAGGCTGAGGCTGGCGGTCAGATGAAACTGCCATTTGCTGCCAGCGACGACTACGGCATTGTCTCTGGCACAGCGCTGATCGAGCTTGATCTGGCGGCGGTGGACCGCCGATATGGATTGAAAACCGAACCTGAACCCCGCGCGGAAATCTCGGTTCAACTGCCGATGCCCATTACCGGCGAACGCACAGATTTCACCGAAGACCTGATTGAAGACTTCTCGCAGCACCCATGGGCACATCTGCCGGTTCGGATCACTTTGATGGCGCAGGATGCGGCTGATCAACAGTCTGCCTCTGAACCTTACGCGACCGCGTTGCCCGCGCGACGGTTTTTTGACCCGCTGGCCGCGGCCGTGATCGAACAGCGGCGTGACCTGCTTTGGTCGCGGGAAAATGCGCTGCGCGTATCTCAGGTGCTGCGCGCCGTGTCGCATTTGCCTGAAGATCTGTTCAGATCAGAAACCGCTTACCTGCGGCTGCGGGTCTTGCTGCGCCGGCTGGAGGCGTTCGAGGATTATGGCCTCAAACCCGAACAGCAGGCGGAAATTGCGCAGGCCCTTTGGGATCTGGCGATTCTGATCGAAGAAGGCACTCTGGCCGATGCGCTGGAGCGGATGCGCCGCGCCCAGGAGCGTCTGACCGAAGCCATGAAAAACGGCGCAAGCGACGAAGAAATCGCGGAGTTGATGCAGGAGTTGCGCGAAGCCACGCAGGATTACATGCGACAGCTTCAGAGATTGGCGCAGGAAAACGAATCTGACGAACGCCAACGCGGCCAAAGTGGTGAAACCTTGCAGATGACGCAGGACGACCTGCAACGCATGATGGATCGCATTCAGGAACTGATGGAACAGGGCCGTATGGCCGAGGCGCAGCAGGCGCTGGAAGAGTTCCAGCAGATGATGGAAAACATGCGTGTCACGCAAGGTCAGGGGCAAGGCGGACAGTCCGAAGGCCAGCAGGCGATGGAGGGATTGGCCGAGACTCTGCGCGAACAACAGGGTCTTAGCGATCAGGCATTCCGGGATCTGCAGGAACAGTTCAACCCAGGCGCGCAGGCGGGTGAAAATCAGGGCAACGAGGGTCGCTCGGGTGGTCAGGGCCGCGGTCAGAGTCACGAAGGCCAGGGCGGTCAGGGTCAGGGCTCTGATCAGGCCGGTGACGGTCAGCAGGGTCAGGGATCACTGGCGGACCGGCAGCAGGCGCTGCGAGAGGAGTTGCGGCGTCAGGAACAGGGCTTGCCGGGTGGCGGGACACCCGAGGGTGAAGCCGCGCGTGAGGCGCTGGGCCGGGCCGGACGGGCCATGGACGAGGCTGAAGACGCTCTGCGCAGCGACGATCTGGCCGAAGCTATTGATCGCCAGTCCGAGGCTATGGAAGCCTTACGCGAAGGGATACGGTCGCTGGGTGAGGCGCTGGCGCAAAACCAGCAGAACCAGCCGGGGCAGGGCACTCAGGAAGGTGACATGCAAGCCCAGAATCGTGATCCGCTGGGGCGGACGCCGGGTTCGGCCGGGTCCATCTCGACCGACGACAACTTGTTGCAAGGCGAAGACGTATACCGCCGTGCGCGCGAACTGTTGGATGAAATTCGCCGCCGCACCGGCGAATCCGACCGGCCTCAGATCGAACTGGAATACCTGAAAAGGCTGCTTGAGCGGTTCTGAGCGCCTCAGTTCTGAGGCGCCCCGCTGCCGGTTTGAGCCTCAAGCCACAGGCGCGCCTGATCGACCAGTGAGACATAGGACTGCAGCACGGGATCGACCTGCGGTACAGCTTCACTGATCCGGCTTGCATTCCCATAAATCAGGATCAGCACAACACCGATGATCACGATCAGGGCAAAGCCACGCATGAACCCACCGGATCTCCGTTCAGGAGGAGGCTCCGTTTCGGCAGCCTTTGGAGTATCATCGCTGCGCAAACCGGAACTGATCGCCTCGACATCTGGAAGGGCGTCTTTTTGACCGGCATCAGTGGCGGTTTTGGTCGCGGTCGGTCTTTCCGGCTCAACCTTGGGTTCAACCGGCGGGTCGAGCGCCAGATCCGGCTGGCTTTCCAGACTCACGCCTTCCTTGGCACGCAGATCGGCTTCGCGCGCGGCTTCTTCCTTAAGAATATTCGCCACGGCGGGATCAACGTTACTTGTACTCGCGGCCGGCTCCGGGGCTTCTTCAACCTTGGGTTCTTCCGGTTTCGCGGTAGATTCAGCCATGGCTTCTGAAGCGTCCGCAACGGGTTCCTTTGGCTCCTCGGGCACAGGCTCAGCGGTTTCGTGAACCTCTGGCTCGGACGCCTCGGTTTGTGCTTCCGGGTGCTTGGGCTGAAACCACGTCTGCTCGCAGTTTGAACACTGCACGTCCCGCCCACCTTCGGGGATCACGTCATCCGGAACCTCGTACTGGGCACTGCAATTCGGACATGTAAGTCGCATACTGCCTCCTGGCCTGCCTGTCGGCCTGATACTAGTTTTTTCAGGAATTATATTCCGTTAAACCCTATCAGCAAAGCGTGTTTTCGGTTTCAGGGGGTTAAGTGTCACCAAATGGGACCGGTAGAGGCATTGAAACCACGGCCGCACTAAGGCAAGACAAGCCTCAGAACAAAAGGGGGCAGGCGTGATCGAGCTGGAAAATGTCAGCTACAGCTATGGCGGCGGAGAGCTGTTGAGCGATGTGTCTGTACGTCTGCAACCCGGATCCTTCCATTTTCTGACCGGTCCTTCCGGTGCGGGCAAGACCACGCTGCTCAAGCTTTGCTATGGTGCGTTGCTACCGACGTCAGGGCGTCTCAGCGTGTTCGAAGAAGACGTCGCGCGGCTTGACCGGGACCAGATGGCGCTGCTGCGCCGCCGTATCGGCGTGGTGCATCAGGATTGCCGGTTTCTGGATCACATGACGCTGGCCGAAAACGTGTCATTGCCGATGATGGTGTCTGGACGCGCGGCCGAGGCCGAGCAGAACAACCTGACCGAGCTTTTGAACTGGGTAGGGCTGGGCGCGCGGCTTGAGGCCCGCCCCCCCGAGCTGTCTGGCGGTGAACGCCAGCGTGCGGCGCTGGCACGCGCGGTCATTCTGTCGCCCGACGTAGTGTTGGCGGATGAACCCACGGGCAATGTCGACTGGGAGATGTCCCAGCGTCTGCTACGCCTTTTGATCGAGCTGAACCGAATGGGAAAAACCGTCCTGATCGCCACGCATGACCTGAGCCTGATCCGAGCTGCCAAAAGCCAGGTTCAGGCGCGTGTTCTTCGCATCTCGCAGCGCAGACTGCACCTTGCGGGGGCCGATCTATGAGCAAGGGAGACATCCGCGGCATGTTGCGCCGGGACAGGCGTGCGGACCGGGTCGTCCCACCAACTGGGTTCACCGCGCATCTGACCCTGTTCGTGTCGGGCGCCATGGCTTTCCTCGCGGTCTTTGCGCTGGCCCTGTCGCTTGCTTCGGGACGATTGGCCGATCGCTGGGCTTCAGAACTTGCGGGGGTTGCAACCCTGCGGATCAACGCCCCGGCCGAGCAGCAGGCCGCGCAGACCGCGGCGGCCCTGACCGTGCTGAGTCAGACGCCCGGTGTGGCATCGGCCCGCGCGCTGACGACCGAGGAACAGGCGGCTTTATTGACGCCGTGGTTTGGCCCTGACCTGCCGCTGGACACTTTGCCTGTCCCGCAGTTGATTGAAATCACCATTGGTGAGCCTGGCTTGGATGCGACTGGCCTGCGCCTGCGGTTGGGGGCCGAAGTCCCTGGCGCAGTGTTGGACGACCATTCCAGATGGCGTGAGCCCTTGGTTGATGCCGCGACCTCGCTTCGGCGGCTCGGGTGGGTGTCAATTCTTTTGATCGGTGGCGCCACAGCGGCAATGATCACGCTGGCGGCCAATGCCTCTCTTGCCGCCAATGCGCAGATCATCGAGGTATTGCGTCTGGTTGGTGCTCAGGACCGTTTCATCGCCGGTGCTTTTGTTCGCAGGTTCACATTCCGGGCATTGTTCGGGGCTGCCATCGGAACTTTGCTGGGCATGTCCGGCGTGCTGTTGCTGCCCGAAGCGTCGAACGAAGGCGGTTTTCTGACCGGCCTGGGCTTTCAGGGGTTTGGATGGTTGTTGCCCGCGCTGATCCCACTATTGGGCGCGACCGTTGCATTTCTGGCGACCTGGTCCGCAGCCCGTCGCAAGTTGAAGGAGCTTTCTTGATGGCCATGGCCCTGCAATGGATACGGTCCCTGATCTTCATGATCACGATCTATGCCTGGATGCTGATCCTTGGGCTGATCTTTGCTCCTTACGCGCTGTTTTCCAAGCGCGGCGCGCTGCGGGCCTGCAAGACCTACGCACGAACAACGCGGTGGCTGGCGCGCTGGATGGTGGACATCCATACCGAGGTTCGCGGAGCCATTCCAACGGGCGAAGTTGTGATCGGCGCCAAGCACCAATCCTTTCTGGACATCATCATCATTTTCGACGCCATCCCCCACGGCAAGTTCATCATGAAACGTGAACTCCTCTGGACCCCCGTTATCGGTATGTATGCACGCAGGTTGGGCTGCATCCCGGTTGATCGCGGCAAAAAGGGTGTTGCCGTTGCCAAGATGGTCAAGGATGTTGCACGCGAATTCTCGGAACCCGGTCAGCTGGTGATTTATCCGCAGGGCACACGCGTCGCACCGGGGGCCCACAAACCCTACAAGGTCGGAACCGCGGTCTTGTACGAAGGTCTGGGTTATCCCTGTATTCCGGCGGCCACGAACGCGGGCGTTTTCTGGCCTCGTACCGGTATTCTGCGCAAGCCTGGCCGGGCTATAGTCGAGTTCCTGAACCCAATTGAACCGGGCGTTGAGCGCAAGGATTTTCTGGGTCGTCTGGAGCAGGATATCGAGACACGATCGAATGAATTGATGCGGGAAGTAGGATTTGATCCGGATGGAGTACATTGAAGACATCGCAGCACTCGAAGCGCTTTATGGCACACCGGGTACTCCGGCCATCCGCAAGGTCGCGCACCGGCTGACACCGCTCTACCGCCAGTGGATCATGGCATCGCGCCTGTGCGTGCTGAGCACCGTCGGGCCGGAGGGCGTCGATGGCAGTCCGCGCGGCGATGATGGTCCGGTGGTAGTCGAACTTGATCCCGGAACGCTGGCGATGCCGGATTGGCGGGGCAACAACCGGCTGGACAGTTTGCGAAACATCGTCCGCGACCCACGCGTGTCACTGATGTTTCTGGTGCCGGGGTCCAATACTGTGGTGCGCCTGAACGGATCCGCCCGATTGACCGCGGACGTGGCGCTCCGCTCTCAATTCGAAAAACAGGGCAAACGCCCGGCGACGGTCATCATCGTCGAAATCGGCGAAATCTACACACAATGCGCCCGAGCGCTCATGCGCGCACGTACGTGGGTCAGCGGAGACGAAAGTGCCGAGCTGCCCAGCGCCGGGTCCATTCTGGCCGAAATGACGAAAGGCGAAGAAGGCGGGGATCGTTATGACACGGAATGGGGCGCGCGGGCGGCCAAAACCTTGTGGTAACAGCCCTGTGACTCCTCCGCGCCGCTCGTGAAGAACCTCGGCCGAAGAAATCTATAAGTACCCGATCTTCATCTGGCCGAAAATATCCCGGAGCGCGAGGCAGAGCCTCGCTTCCTCCGGTTCGGTCTTGCGGCAGTTTACGAATGAATCGGCCCGTCGCCACACGCCAACGCGGCCTCGCGGACCGCCTCGGAATAGGTCGGGTGGGCATGGCAGGTAAGGGCCAGATCTTCTGCCGAAGCACCGAATTCCATCGCTACGCAAACCTCGTGAATCAGATCACCGGCCGCCGGGCCGATGATATGCGCACCTAGGATTCGGTCGCTTTCCTTGTCGGCGAGAATTTTCACGAAACCGTCTGCGACAAAGTTTGCCTTGGCACGGCCATTGCCCATGAACATGAATTTACCGACCTTGTAGGCACGACCCTCAGCCTTGAGCGTCTCCTCGGTCTCGCCCACATTGGCCACTTCGGGCCAGGTATAGATCACACCTGGAATGACGCCGTAATTCACGTGGCCATGCTTGCCCGCAACCTGCTCGGCAGCAGCCATTCCTTCATCTTCGGCCTTGTGGGCCAGCATCGGGCCTTCGGTGACGTCGCCGATGGCATAGATGCCCGGGATATTGGTCTGCCAGTCAGAGCCCACCTTGATCTGCCCCTGCGGCGTCATTTCGACGCCCAGTGCCTCCAATCCCAGACCATCGGAATAGGGCCTGCGACCGGTGGCAACCAGTACCGTGTCGGCGTCGATCACATGCTCGCTGTCATCTTTGCGCAGCTTATACGTCACCTTGGCCTTGGTCTTGGTGGCTTCGGTCTTTTGCACCGCCGCGCCCATGACGAACTTCAAGCCCTGCTTTTTGAGGATGCGCTGGAAGGTCTTCTGAACCTCGGGGTCCATTCCGGGCGTGATGACATCCAGGAATTCGATCACAGTCACGTCGGCGCCCAGACGCTGATAGACCGAGCCCAGCTCCAATCCGATCACACCTGCACCGATGACCACCATCTTTTTCGGGATCTTGCCCAGCGACAACGCACCGGTCGAAGTCACAACGACCTTTTCGTCAACCACAACACCTGGCAGCGATGCGGGCTCGGACCCGGATGCGATAATGATGTTCTTGGCCTCGTGCACTTCATCGCCGACCTGCACCTTACCTGCGGCGGGAATCGAGCCCCAGCCCTTTAGCCAGTCGATCTTGTTCTTTTTGAACAGAAACTCGATGCCCTTGGTGTTGCCCTCGATCGTTTCTTCCTTGTAGGCCTGCATCTGCTTCCAATCGACCGAGGGGCTTTTGCCCTTCAGGCCCATCTTGGCAAAGTTGTGCTCGGCCTCATGCAGTTGATGGCTGGCATGCAGCAACGCCTTCGAAGGGATACACCCTACGTTCAAACAGGTGCCGCCCAGCGTGTCGCGCCCTTCGACCACGGCAGTTTTCAGGCCCAGTTGCGCGCAGCGGATGGCGCAGACATAGCCGCCTGGACCGGCGCCGATTACGATGACGTCATAATTTGCCATTTTGTTCTCCTAAAACCCGAGGAGTTTATTGTTAAACAGGCAACCTAAAAGATTTAGATGGCCAGGAATTCTGTCTAAACCGGCTCCAGCACCTTGATCTGAATATGGGCAACGCCACCGCGTTCGTGGTGCATGGCCAGTTCCTCAGATTCGATGAAGCTCTCGGCCCGGTCTAGATCCGTGATCTCGAACAGCGCCACTGCATGATCTTTTTGATCCGGGTCCTTCCAGATGTGGAGATCGCGTATACCCGCGGCCTCCCGCATCTTCTTGTCTTCTTTGAACACTTTCAGCCAGACATCGAAATCGGCCACATCGGCCTGCCAGAGTACATGAGTCGCCATGATCACAGATCCATCAGCAGACGGCGCGGGTCTTCCAACGCCTCTTTAACGCGAACAAGGAAGGTCACAGCACCTTTGCCATCAACAATCCGGTGGTCATAGGAAAGCGCCAGATACATCATCGGGCGGATCTTGATCTCACCATTGATGACCATCGGACGGTCCTGGATCTTGTGCATACCCAGAATACCCGATTGCGGGGGATTCAGGATGGGCGAGGACATCAATGAGCCATAGACGCCACCGTTCGAGATGGTGAAGGTGCCGCCCTGCATCTCGGCCATGCTCAGTTTGCCGTCGCGGGCGCGCTTGCCTTTCTCGGCGATGGCCTTTTCGATCGCGGCAAAAGACATGCTGTCAGCATCACGGATAACCGGAACCACAAGACCTTGCGGCGTACCGGCGGCAACGCCCATATGCACGAAGTTCTTGTAGACGATGTCGTTGCCATCGATCTCGGCATTCACCTCGGGTACTTCTTTCAGCGCGTGGCAGCAGGCCTTGGTGAAGAAGGACATGAAACCTAAACGCACGCCATGCTTCTTCTCGAACTGCTCCTTGTACTGATTACGCAGTGCCATCACCTCGGTCATGTCCACCTCGTTATAGGTGGTCAGGATGGCGGCGGTGTTCTGCGCGTCCTTCAGGCGCTTGGCGATAGTCTGGCGCAGGCGGGTCATGCGGACCCGTTCTTCGCGGGCCTCATCTTCGGCGGCGACAGGCGCGCGCGGGGCCTGGGCAGCGGGGGCGGGCACAGCCGCCGCAGGCGCTGGGGCCGATGCCGTTGCAACCGCGCGAGCCACGTC
Source organism: Ruegeria sp. HKCCD9138 (assembly GCF_057220975.1). Classification (NCBI taxonomy): domain Bacteria; kingdom Pseudomonadati; phylum Pseudomonadota; class Alphaproteobacteria; order Rhodobacterales; family Roseobacteraceae; genus Ruegeria; species Ruegeria sp. HKCCD9138. The sequence continues at coordinate 25,589 of NZ_JBWVAZ010000008.1, forward strand.
TTCCTTCATGATCCGGCCATCGCGCCCTGTTCCGGTAACCTGATCGGCGGTCAGACCGGCCTCGGCCATGGCTTTTTCTGCGGATGGCGCATTTGATACGTCCTTGCCGGTGCCTGCTGCCACCGCAGGAGCTGCCGCCGCGGCAGTGGCCGGAGCAGCAGCACCCGCTGCCGAGCCCGAGATCACCGCGAGCTTGGCGCTGGCATTCACGGTTGCACCCTCCGGGGCCGTGATTTCGGCCAGAACACCGGCAGCAGGTGCGGGAACTTCGACGGAAACCTTGTCGGTTTCCAGCTCGCACAGCATCTCATCCTGGGCAACGCTGTCGCCCACCTGTTTGAACCAGGTCGAAACAGTAGCTTCCGTGACGGATTCGCCCAGCGTTGGCACCATCACGTCAACGCTGTCCCTCGCCGCAGCCGGGGCCGCAGCCGGCTCTGCCGCCGGTGCAGGGGCCGGGGCAGCGCCCTCGCCTGCTGCAATGGTGGCCAGCAATGCGTCGACGCCTACGGTTTGCCCTTCGGCGGCGACAATCTCGCCCATCACACCCGCGGCAGGTGAAGGTACTTCGACCGTGACCTTGTCGGTCTCAAGCTCACAGAGCATCTCGTCCACGGCTACAGCGTCGCCGGGTTTCTTGAACCATGTCGCAACCGTGGCTTCGGTGACCGACTCGCCAAGCGTGGGAACTCGAACTTCAATCGTCATCGCTTACTTTCCTTCGATGCTCAGCGCTTCGTTCACGAGCGCCTCTTGTTGGGCTTTATGTTGGCTGGCCAGGCCCGTTGCGGGCGAAGCCGAGGTTGCGCGACCGGCATAGACCGGACGCTTGTGTTTCGCGCCGATCCGGGTGAGAACCCACTCGATATTGGGTTCAATAAAGGACCACGCTCCCTGGTTCTTGGGTTCTTCCTGACACCAGACCACTTCGGCTTGCTTGAAGCGCTCAAGCTCGTTGATCAGTGAATGGGCCGGGAAGGGGTAATACTGCTCGATCCGCATCAAATAGACATCGTCGATGCCTCGTGCGTCGCGTTCCTCCAGCAGGTCGAAATAGACCTTGCCGGAACACATCACCACGCGCTTGATCTTGTCGTCCTTGACCAGCTTGGTGTCCGAGTTGCCTTTTTGTGCGTCGTCCCACAGCACCCGGTGGAAGCTGGAGCCGGTTGTGAAATCTTCGGCATTGCTGACTGCCAGCTTGTGGCGCAGAAGCGACTTTGGCGTTACCAGAATCAAGGGCTTGCGGAACGTGCGGTGCAACTGACGGCGCAGGATGTGGAAATAGTTCGCGGGCGTCGTACAATTGGCGACAATCCAGTTGTCCTGACCGCACATCTGCAGGAACCGTTCCAGTCGCGCCGAGGAGTGCTCGGGCCCCTGGCCTTCGAACCCGTGCGGCAGCAGGCAGACCAGACCGGACATGCGCAGCCATTTGCTTTCGCCCGAGCTGATGAACTGGTCGAACATGATCTGCGCGCCATTGGCGAAATCGCCGAACTGTGCCTCCCATAGAACCAGCGCATTGGGTTCTGCCAGCGAGTAACCGTATTCAAAGCCCAGCACCGCATATTCCGACAGCATCGAGTCAATCACTTCATAGTTCGACTGTCCGGCGCGGATGTTGTTCAGCGGATAGTACCGCTCTTCCGTTTCCTGATGGACAAAGCCGGAGTGGCGCTGGCTGAACGTACCGCGCGTTGCGTCCTGACCGGACAATCGCACCGGATAACCTTCGGTCAGCAAGGACCCGAAGGCCAGCGCCTCGCCGGTGGCCCAGTCGAACCCGGTGCCCGAGTCGAACATCTGCTTCTTGTGATCCAGCAGGCGGGCGACGGTTTTGTGCATCGCAATGTCTTGCGGAGCGTGTGTCAGGGCATTGCCGATCTCGGCCAGTGTCTCGGGCGAGATCGCGGTTTCGCCGCGGACGTATTCCTCTTTGTTCTTGTCCAGATGAGACCAGCGCCCGTCCAGCCAGTCGGCTTTGTTGGGTTTGTAGTCCTTTCCGGCATCGAACTCGGTGTTCAGATGCGCCTGGAAGGCCGCTTTCATGTCCTCGATCTCGCCCTCGGGGATCAGCCCGTCCTTGACCAGCCGCTCGGTATAGAGGCTGAGCGTGGTCTTATGGGTTTTGATCTTTTTGTACATGATCGGGTTGGTGAACATGGGCTCGTCGCCCTCGTTATGACCGAAACGGCGATAGCAGAAGATATCGATGACCACATCCTTGTGGAACTTCTGACGGAATTCGGTCGCCACCTTGGCCGCGTGGACCACCGCCTCGGGGTCATCGCCGTTAACGTGGAAGATCGGTGCTTCGACCATCAGCGCAATGTCAGTCGGATAGGGTGACGAGCGACTAAAGTGCGGTGCGGTCGTGAACCCGATCTGGTTGTTCACCACGATATGCATCGTGCCGCCGGTCTTGTGCCCCTTCAGGCCCGACAGGCCGAACCCTTCGGCCACGACGCCCTGACCGGCAAAGGCCGCGTCACCGTGCAGCAGGATACCCATCACCTTGGTGCGATCGGTGTCGTTCAACTGATCCTGCTTGGCGCGGACCTTGCCCAGCACAACCGGGTTCACCGCCTCGAGATGCGAGGGGTTCGCGGTCAGCGAAAGGTGCACGCTGTTGCCGTCGAACTCACGGTCGCTGGAGGCCCCGAGATGATACTTCACGTCGCCTGAGCCATCCACGTCCTCGGGTTTGAAGCTGCCACCTTGGAATTCGTTGAATATGGCGCGGTAGGGTTTGCCCATGACGTTGGCCAGAATGTTCAGTCGACCCCGGTGCGGCATGCCGATGACGATGTCGCTGACACCCAGCGCGCCGCCGCGCTTGATGATCTGCTCCATCGCCGGGATCAGGCTTTCACCGCCGTCCAGACCGAACCGCTTGGTGCCCATGTATTTCACATGCAGGAACTTCTCGAAGCCCTCGGCCTCGACCATCTTGTTCAGAATGGCCTTTCGGCCCTCCTTGGTGAACTGGATTTCCTTGCCGTAGCCTTCAATCCGTTCCTTCAGCCAAGCGGCCTGTTCCGGGTCCGATATATGCATGTATTGCAGCGCGAAGGTGCCGCAATAGGTTCGCTTTACGATCTCGACGATCTGCCGCATCGAGGCCATCTGCAGCCCCAGCACGTTATCGATGAAGATCGGACGATCCATGTCGGCATCGGTGAACCCATAGGTCTTGGGGTCCAGTTCCGGGTGCGTGCTGGCAGCGCGCATGCCAAGCGGGTCCAGATCGGCGGCCAGATGGCCCCGGATCCGGTAGGCCCGGATCAGCATCAGTGCCCGCAGGCTGTCCAGAACCGCGCGTTTGATCTGGTCGTCGCTGACCTCGACACCTTTGGCCTCGGCCTTCTCCTTGATCTTCTTGCCTGCCGCCTTGGCGTCGATCTCGGCCCATTCCCCGGTCAGCGCGCCGGTCAGATCGTCGGCGGGCATCGGCGGCCAGTCGGTGCGGGCCCAGGATGGCCCTTCGGCCTCTTTCTGCACGTCCGGCGTGGCGTCGCCCATCGCCTGGAAGAACTCGGCCCAGGCGGCATCTACTGCACCCGGATTCTTGGTGTACTGGGCATAAAGCTGCTCCAGATATTCGGCATTGTGTCCTTGCATGAAGCTTGAAGCATGAAAGGCGGAGTTGGGCGTGTGTTCGGTCATTGGGCTACCTCTGTTGGGTTGGGACCGTATTGATTGGTGCCTGGTTGGCTGGGGCGTGCGAGCCACCATAGAACCAGGAGGGGCGACACAAACAAAACCAGCAGTGTCGGAATTACGATAAGCAAAGTGGCGCGTGTCAGCAAAATATCCATTGTTCCACCGTGAAATTGGCTGGCGATACCGATGCCAAAGACGAGAACTGCAAATGCTCCGACGATCAGCAGGATCGGCAGCAGGGCGTATAGCCCACTGCGCCCGGTATCGTGCATCCGCCGGAAGGCCACGGCCAGATGAGGGATGAAAACGATCAGTGCCACGATGCTCTGAACCGGTTGCGAGGACGTAGCCGCAACAGATTTGACCTCATCCGTTTGCGCGACCGAGACCTGAGTGAAGAACCGCCAGTCGATGATCCCGGCGATAAAGCTCCAGATCACGATGAACAGGAAAAAGAACCAGTATTCAGGCCGCGAGGCGCGACCCGAGAAGGTGAAGAACTTGGAGAAACAGGTGCGGATGGCGACGGAGAAGGTCATGAAGTTAGCCATTCTTCCGAAGTTTTAATCGAATAGTGTGTATCCGTCTTTGTTGAGTACATTTGGAATGCCTACTCGCCAGTCGAGTCCGGGTGATTTTCGGTAGCTGCTGATGGGCGCATCAGCAGCAACACGCTGACTATCATCGCCAAACCAGTAAACGGCGCTAGCGAGTGTGAAATTACCAATGCGTTTCCGTCTCGAGATACGGCCGCGTACGCAGCAAACAATACTGATGCAAAATAGAACCCGAGAATTACCTTCGAAACAACCTGAAACGAACTAGTGTCATTGATGCGGCGAAAGCTCACTGAGATCAGTGGGACAATTGATACTAGAAGAAACAGTTGAGCGGCTGTTTCAAACTCTAGAACAGCTTCGAAAGCGATTGAGACGATAACTACGAAAACTAGGAAGCCCCAGAACTCAGTTCTCGAAGAACGTCCGGTGAAATCGAAGCTACGTTTGTATCCGAGCGTTATCGTCTCAATCAAACCCATCTCTGCTTACCCAATCGCTTCCAGCACAGCCTCACCCAGCTGCGCCGGGCTTTCGGCCACAACGATACCGGCCGAGCGCATGGCTTCGATCTTGTCCTCGGCACCGCCTTTGCCACCGGCGACAATCGCGCCCGCGTGGCCCATGCGGCGGCCCGGAGGGGCTGTGCGGCCTGCGATGAAACCGGCGGTCGGCTTTTGACGACCCTTCTTGGCCTCATCCGCCAGGAACTGCGCGGCTTCTTCCTCGGCTGAACCACCGATCTCACCGATCATGATGATCGACTCGGTCTCGTCATCCGCCAGGAACCATTCCAGCACGTCGATATGCTCGGTGCCCTTGATCGGGTCGCCGCCGATGCCCACACAGGTGGACTGACCCAGACCCACATCGGTGGTCTGCTTGACGGCCTCATAGGTCAGGGTGCCGGAACGGGACACAACACCGACCGAGCCACGCTTGTGGATGTGGCCGGGCATGATGCCGATCTTGCAGGCGTCAGGCGTAATCACACCGGGGCAGTTCGGGCCGATCAGGCGTGATTTGCTGCCTTCCAGCGCGCGCTTCACTTTCATCATGTCCAGCACCGGGATGCCTTCGGTGATGCAGACAATCACTTCCATCTCGGCATCGATCGCTTCGAGGATCGAGTCGGCCGCAAAGGGGGGCGGAACATAAATCACCGAGGCGTTGGCTTCGGTGACGGCCTTGGCTTCGTGGACCGAGTTGAACACGGGCAGGTCAAGATGGGTCATCCCGCCTTTGCCGGGGGTCACGCCGCCGACCATCTTGGTGCCATAGGCGATGGCCTGTTCGCTGTGGAATGTGCCTTGCGAGCCGGTAAAGCCCTGACAGATGACCTTGGTGTTTTCGTCGATGAGGACTGCCATTTTGTCCCTTTCTCTAGGCGGTGTTGGATTGATGGGGTTCAGCCGCTGGCAGAACCTGCGGCGCATAGGTGATTTTTTCGAGCGTGGCGCGTCCCAGCGCCAGATTGGTGATCGTGCGGAGGCCGCTGCTGATTTCAGCGATGCCCCGACGGACTTTTTGCCGGATCAGAGGCCAACCGGTCGGGCGATGGCGCGGTGCGCCCATCTGCACTTCACCGGGGGCCTCGTTGCCCTGTTCGACCATCGCGGGGATCACCTGATAGATGTTGACCTGCCGCGCCGCCGCCGAGGCGGACGGGTTGAACAGCAAACCGTCAAGTGTGATGTCATAGGGCTTTTGCGCCAGGAAATGCTCCGCCGCCTCGCGGGTCAATGCATAGGCCGCGCCGCCCGGATTGCGCGAGCGCATCAGGCGCAGCTCTCGCCCCAGATGGGACAACCGTTCGCGCCCAAGCGCCACGTAGAGCTTGCTGCTGCGCCAGCGTTCGAACCGCACGATATCCGCATCCGCTGGCCACCAGGAGGGATCGTTCAGCCAGTCCGCCAGTTCAGACGTCAGGAATACGTCATCCTCAAGGATCAACGCCTGTTCAGCCCCCGAGGCAATGACGGCCTCCCACGCTTTGGCATGGCTGAGCGTACAGGCCATGTCCTTGGTGTGGAAATAACCCCACGGCCCCTCGGCCTTGCACTCGCGCAGGAAATCCTCACGGGTGGCGGCATCGCAGTCGACAGCGTTGACGCGCGTCGCCGACAGGCCCGCCTTTTGCAGCTCCTGCTCCATCAAACGCGCCCGCCCGGTGGCGCGTTCTAGGCCTATGAGGAAGATGGGGATGGTCATAGGGTTACATTTCCAGACAGATCAGGCAGTCCATACCAAAGGCGATCTGTTTTGCGAGCCGGTAAAGCCCTGACAGATCACTTTGGTATTTTCGTCGATGAGGACTGCCATTTGGCGTTCTCCTGTTTTTAAGCCGAAGGTCTCGCCCCAGGCATTAGATTTTGAGCGTCACAGACGATCGACACTAAACAGGCTCGTGATTCTAACCCTCGTACCTGAAATATAGTGTGTGACCGTGTCGTAAGTTCGTTTGGTTGTGCCGCCAGCTTCCATGATTTCCACTTTGAAATTCACGCCGTCGCGTTGATAAGTACCTTGGTAAGCAACGGTTTTAGTCGCCACGGATGTGTTTCCAGTCGTCCGACCGAGCGGTTTGACAGTTTGAAACCCGTTAGCGGTGAGTTCCTTTCCAAGCTCGACGGCAAACTCATCTGCCCAAGTTCCCCTGAACTCGGCGGAACAACTGTATCTGTCGAATACAGTTCCTTTGGGTACGGGCTTGGCATTGTTAGCGCGCAGCCCGAGCTTGTCCGTATATATCTTGAATCTGGCTTTGCCGTAGTGGTTGAAATCGTCCCAACCACGGATATCGACGAGCAAGCCAATTTCATGTTGTCGAGCCGTATTCTTTGCGTCGACGAACGTAACTGGCTTGCGCAGACAAAGATCGCGCATTGTTAGAAACACTTGCTGCGCTTCGTGTTGCCGTGCGGCAGGATTGTCCAATAGCGACTTGGATACCTCACCACCTGCGCCATCCTCGCAGGCCGATAGACCCACGAGGCAAGCACCAATAGTCAGAAATCGTGTAAACAGGCCCATCAGGACTTAGCCCTTAACCGCCTTCACGATCTTCTCGGCACCGTCCTTCAGGTTGTCCGCCGCGATCACGTCCAGGCCAGAGGTGTTGATGATCTCTTTGCCCTTCTCGACATTGGTGCCTTCCAGACGCACGACCAGCGGAACCTGCAGGCCGACCTCTTTCACTGCGGCGACAACGCCCTCGGCGATGACGTCGCAGCGCATGATGCCGCCGAAGATGTTGACCAGAATGCCTTTGACGTTCGGGTCCGAGGTGATGATCTTGAACGCCTCGGTCACTTTTTCCTTGGTCGCACCGCCGCCCACGTCGAGGAAGTTGGCAGGCTCGGCACCATAGAGCTTGATGATGTCCATCGTTGCCATCGCAAGGCCGGCGCCGTTGACCATACAGCCGATCTCGCCATCCAGCGCGATGTAGTTCAGGTCGTATTTCGACGCTTCCAGTTCCTTGGGGTCTTCCTCGGTCGTGTCGCGCAGTTCGGCGATGTCGGGGTGGCGGTAGACCGCGTTGCCGTCAAAGCCGACCTTGGCATCCAGCACTTTCAGATCGCCGCTGTCCGAGACGATCAGCGGGTTGATCTCCAGCATCTCCATATCCTTCTCGACGAAGGCGTTATAGAGCTGGTTCATCAGCTTGACACATTGCTTGACCTGCGCGCCTTGCAGACCCAGCGAAAAGGCGATCCGGCGGCCATGATAGGGCTGATAGCCGGTGGCCGGGTCCACCGAGAAGGACAGGATTTTCTCAGGCGTGGCGGCAGCCACTTCTTCGATGTCCATGCCGCCTTCGGTGGAGCAAACGAACGAGATGCGGCTGGTTTGGCGGTCCACCAGCAGGGCCAGGTACAGCTCGCGTTCGATGCCCGAACCGGCCTCGATATAAATACGGTTGACCTGCTTGCCCGCCGGGCCGGTCTGATGGGTCACCAGCGTGCGGCCCAGCATCTTCTTGGCTTCCTCGGCGGCTTCTTCAACCGATTTGGTCAGACGGACACCGCCTTTGTCACCCGCGTCAGCTTCCTTGAACGAACCCTTGCCACGGCCGCCCGCGTGGATCTGTGCCTTGACGACCCAAAGTGGCCCGTCCAATTCACCGGCTGCGGTTTTGGCTTCCTCGGCGCGCAATACGGCGCGGCCATCGGATACCGGTGCGCCATAGCTGCGAAGAAGGGCTTTGGCCTGATATTCGTGAATGTTCATCGAAAGTGTCCCGTCTGACTGCGAATTTATCCGTTATAGGGGCGTCTAGTGGTCAAGTTTAAAGGGTTTTTTTATGGGAGCGCTGTTTTTTACGAAGATTTTCACTATTTGTGATCACAGCATTTTGGGGTGTGATCACAAAACCGAATAACCTGCACTCTTGACGAGTCAGGACCAGTATCGATTCTGCCAGATCCACATCAGTACAGTTGCGGCACCAACCAAAAAGAAAGGAAACGTTCTTTCCAACGCCATACTCAGCAGTTCCATCCAGGGAAGGTCAGTTTGAACGGCCGTCAAAATAGCAAACATCATGAAGAGCGTTCCGAACACACCACAGAGAAAGCACAGCACGAAATAGCACGGCAGGATTACGCGCGCCCAATCTCGCGCAGTGGAGGAGTGTGAGGTTCGTATGAATGCCAGACATAGAATTGGCACGGCCAACAAAAAAACAGTGAGTTTGAATGACATAATTACCGGAAAGAATGATGCTCGAATGCGATAGGTATGAAAGAAAATGCGCGCCGAAAAGCGCGCATTCAAGTCGTGGGTCCGGAATTCCAGACCTTATGCCAGCGAGCTGTCGATCCCCTTGCAAGCCTCGATCAGGCCCTTCACGGCGTTGACCGAATTGTCGAAACCGGCCTGCTCTTCCTCGTTCAGGGTGATATTGACGACCTTTTCGATGCCACCGGCACCGATGACGGTGGGCACGCCGACATACATGCCGCTGACACCCAGTTCGCCATCACAGTAGGCGGCGCAGGGCAGGACACGCTTTTGATCCTTCAGGTACGCTTCAGCCATTTCGATCGCCGACGTAGCCGGTGCATAATAGGCCGAGCCGGTTTTCAGCAGGCCAACGATTTCGGCGCCACCGTCACGGGTGCGCTGCACGATGGCGTCCAGTTTGTCCTGCGTCGTCCAGCCCATCTTGACCAAATCGGGAAGAGGGATACCGGCGACGGTCGAATAACGCACCGACGGGACCATGGTGTCGCCGTGACCGCCCAGCACGAAGGCGGTGACGTCGCGCATCGACACTTCGAACTCTTCGGCCAGGAAGTGACGGAAGCGGGCCGAGTCCAATACGCCAGCCATGCCGCAGACCTTGTTGTGCGGCAGGCCCGAGAATTCGCGCAAGGCCCAGACCATCGCGTCCAACGGGTTTGTGATGCAGATGACGAATGCATCAGGCGCGTTGGCCGCGATGCCTTCACCGACCGATTTCATGACCTTCAGGTTGATGCCCAGCAGGTCGTCGCGGCTCATTCCCGGTTTGCGGGGCACACCGGCGGTGACGATGCATACGTCGGCGCCTGCGATGTCCTCATAGGATTGGGTGCCTTTCAGTTGGGCGTCGAACCCTTCCGCGGGTCCGGATTCGGCAATGTCCAGCGCCTTGCCTTCCGGGATGCCTTCGGCGATGTCGAACAGCACGACGTCACCAAGTTCTTTCATTGCTGCGAGGTGGGCGAGCGTGCCGCCGATCTGACCTGCGCCGATCAGCGCGATCTTGGGTCTGGCCATTTGGATTGTCTCCGGTCGGTTTTGAAATCGCGATTTTGCTAGTCGTTTAAACGGCATTGCGCAAGTGTTCTGCGGCGCGGCATGCGACCGCATACCGTTTGCGCTGCATACGCTGATTGCGCTAAAGGGCCATCATAGCAAGCTGTTCCGGGGCCGCCGCATGTTCGAATTGAACCTGATGTTTTTTGCTGTGGCAATCCCGGCGGTGATCTTTGCGGGTATCTCAAAAGGCGGCTTCGGGTCGGGCGTGGCCTTTGCGTCCTCGTCGATTCTGGCTTTGATACTGGAGCCGGGGCAGGCGTTGGCACTCATGCTGCCCATCCTGATGATCATCGATGTCGCGACTCTGCGGCCCTATTGGAAACGTTGGAGCTGGCAGGATTCGCGCCTTCTGATGTTGGGTGCGGTGCCCGGTGTGGCGCTGGGCGCATGGCTGTTTCGCGCCACCAACGACGACCTGCTGCGCCTGTTGATCGGAGGGATTTCCGTCGGTTTCGTCGTCTGGCACATCTCTCAGTCGCGTGGCTGGGTGCGCGGGTTCGCCAATCGCCTGCCGCCGCCTGCGGGATTGTTTGCCGGTCTCGTTGCCGGGTTTACCAGTTTCGTCAGCCATGCTGGCGGGCCGCCAGCCGCGGTCTATCTGTTGTCGCAACGTCTTTCGAAAACCGAGTTTCAGGCCACCACGGTTCTGGTGTTCTGGGTCATCAATGCTGCGAAGTTCGTTCCGTACGCCTTTTTAGGCCTGTTTACATGGCACACAGCGTGGGCCGATTTGTTGTTGGCGCCATTTGCGGTGATTGGCGCTTGGTTGGGCGTCCGGGCGCATTGGATGGTGTCCGAGCGCCTGTTTTTTGGAATTGCCTATGTTCTGCTGACCATTACGGGAAGCAAGCTGATCTGGGATGCGCTGACCTGACACTCAGGTATTGGGTGGCAGCGCCTCGGCCAGCGTTTCGTAAGACTGACCCGAGGCAACAAGGCAGGTTGTGCCATCCGGCAGGGTCACAGTGATTGTCCAACTACCAGTGACGTCCGAGGCAAAAACCTCCATCACCGCACCCTGGCGTGCGAGTCCGATCCCCCTGCGTGTTTCGCCATAGGTCTCTGCCAGTTGTTCAATCACGTCGGTGCGCGGTGCACATTGGCGGGTCTGAGCGTTCAATTGCTGCGCCGCCAGTGCCGCGATGCCCAAGCCCATTGTCATCTTGATCATAGTGGAATTCATGTCGGTCCCCTTTTCACCTGCAGCCGAAAGGGTGACGGGACGATGAAGAATTTCCGTTAAGGCAACGCCCGTTGCGCCGCACCGGCGGGAATGCTGCATTGCGGCAATTTTCCACTTGAACTTTCCGGAAAAAAATGCCCCATTTCGCGCAACTTTATTTCAAAGGGAAAAATCAATGGATCCCCGTCAGCGCCCGTACCGTTCGGTTCTTTATATTCCCGGCTCGAAAGAGCGGGCTTTGGACAAGGCGCGCACCCTGCCCGTGGATGCGATCATCTTCGACCTGGAAGACGCGGTTGCTGCCGATGAAAAGAACAACGCCCGCGCAACGCTCAAGGCCGCATTGGAAGCAGGTGGATTTGGCGCACGGGTCAAAATCGTTCGAATCAATGGGCTCGATACTGAATGGGGGCAGGCGGATGCAGAGGCGGTGCGTGAGATGGGCGCTGATGTGGTGTTGCTTCCCAAGGTCAACAGGGCCGCAGATGTGGACGCACTGGCTGCGATCACTGGCGATCTTCCGATCTGGGCCATGATGGAAACCCCCCGGGGGATGTTGAACGCTGCCGAAATTGCGGCGCATCCCTTGATGGCGGGATTTGTCATGGGCACAAATGATTTGGCCAAGGAACTGCAAACCCGGTTCCGCCCCGACAGAATGCCGTTGATGACCTCTTTGGGTCTGTGTCTGCTGGCCGCCAAGGCCGAAGGGTTGATAATCGTCGACGGTGTCTACAATGCGTTCAAAGATGGCGATGGTTTGGCCGCTGAATGTGCGCAAGGGCGCGACATGGGCTTTGACGGCAAGACCCTGATCCATCCTGCACAGGTGGATATCGCCAATGCGGCCTACGCCCCGTCAGACGTGGAAATAGACCTTGCCCGCCGCCAGATCGCGGCGTTTGAAGAGGTCGAGGCGCAAGGGCAGGGGGTCGCCGTCGTCGACGGCAAAATCGTTGAAAACCTACACGTTGTAACTGCCCGCGAAATTCTGGCAAAAGCAGAGGCGATTGTAGCTTTGCAAGCGGGGTAAGCCAGCATGGGCTTTGTTCTTCTGATCCTTGGCGTGGCGCTTTGGTGGGCCGCGCATTTGTTCAAACGCGTGATGCCCGAACGGCGTGCCGCGATGGGCGATGCCGGGAAAGGCGCAGTGGCACTGGCACTGGCCGCCGCCATCCTGTTGATGATCTTCGGATATAGGATGACCGATACGATCTTTGTCTGGGCGCCTCCGACATTCATGATCCATATCAACAATCTGCTGGTGCTGATCGCGATCTTCATGATGAGTCCTGCCGGAACCAAAGGCAAACTCCTCAACAAAATGCGCCATCCGATGCTGACCGGTTTCAAGACATGGGCCTTTGCGCACTTGCTGGTGAATGGCGATTTGGCCTCGATCATTCTGTTCGGCGGGCTTCTGGCATGGGCTGTCGTCGAAGTGATCGTGATCAACCGAGCAGAACCCGAATGGACCCCCGGCGAGCCGGGCACGTACGGCAAGGACGCTATGTTCTTTGTCGCTTCCATCGTGTTGTTCGGGATCATCGGTTATGTTCATGGGTTGGTCGGACCCTCGCCTTTCCCCTCGTAAGGAGCTGACATTATGGCAAAACTCTATCGACTCCTGACCGAGGAGGATACGTCCGCCTTCTGTCACAAGGTCTCCGATGCGCTGGCCAAAGGGTGGGAGCTGCACGGTTCCCCCTCCTACGCATTCGATGCGGCAAGCAATGTCATGCGCTGCGCGCAGGCGGTTATCAAAGAGGTCGAGGCCGACTATTCACCTGACATGAAACTGGGGCAGCAGTAATGGCAAAAACCAATCCGGGTCAATTCTTCGAGGATTATTCAGTCGGACAGGTACTGCACCACGCAGTGCCCCGCACCGTGACAGAGGGCGAACGCGCGCTCTATCACGCGCTCTACCCGGCGCGGCACGCGCTTTATTCCTCGGACGAATTCGCCCGGAATTGCGGTTTGCCGCAAAGTCCGGTTGACGATCTGGCAGCATTCCATGTGGTCTTTGGCAAGACCGTGCCGGACATATCGCTAAATGCGGTGGCCAATCTGGGCTATGCCGAGGGTCGGTGGCTGAAACCGGTCTATCCCGGCGATACGCTGCGGTCGGAATCCGAGGTTATCGGTCTCAAGCAGAACTCGAATGGCAAAACGGGGGTTGTTTGGGTTCGAACTCGGGGCCTGAACCAGCGCGACGAAGTGGTGATCGAGTATGTGCGATGGGTCATGGTGCGCAAATCGAACCCTGATGCGCCGGCACCCGAAACTTTGGTGCCCGAGCTGAAGAATGCATTGGGCGCGCAGGATCTTGTGGTCCCGCAGGGGCTGGATTTTTCAAACTACGATTTTGAGCAGGCAGGCGAGTCGCATCGCTGGGGCGATTATGAAATCGGTGAAACAATCGACCATGTCGACGGTGTCACGGTCGAAGAGGCCGAGCACATGCTGGCAACCCGGCTGTGGCAGAACACAGCAAAGGTGCATTTTGACCTGACCTTCCGCCCCGAAGGCCGTCTGATTTATGGTGGCCACGTGATTTCAATGGCCCGAACCTTGTCCTTCAACGGCCTGGCGAACGCGCAGATGATCGTTGGCCTGAACGGCGGGGCGCATGCAAATCCCTGCTTTGCGGGCGACACGATCAAGGCATGGTCCGAGGTTTTGGATAAGGCAGAAACAAGTGTTCCGGGTGTTGGCGCCCTTCGCCTGAGATTGGTTGCGACCAAAGGTGGTGATCCTTTCGCCTTGCGAAACGAAGGCGGTAAATACCTGCCCGAGGTACTGTTGGACCTCGATTATTGGGCATTGATGCCGGTTTGACCTGATGAACTGCTGATCCGAGGTTACATTCATTTGAATGCAGCCCGCGCCAATCGTGCTAGGCTGCAGGTATGAAAGTGCTCCGTAATCTCGTGGCGTGCCTGTGCCTGGCGCCACCTGCCGCGGCCTGTGAACTGGCGCTGGCATTGGCCGTCGACGTGTCGGGCTCGGTGGATTCAACGGAGTTTCGGATTCAGATGGACGGTCTGGCCGCTGGCTTGCGTGACCCAGTCGTTTCCGAAGCATTGGTACGGGGACAGGCACATCTGATGCTTGTGCAATGGACCGGCAGCTCGCGCCAGCGCGTGACGATTCCCTGGACCCGAATTGACAGTTTCGCGACGCTGGATCACTTCGCCGAGCAAGTCGCGAAAGATCCGCGCGTGTGGCGCAATTTCTCTACGGCCATCGGCGAGGCGCTCGAGGTTACAGTGTCCAGTTTCGATGCCGTGTCGGAATGCAGCAGGCATCTTATTGATCTGTCGGGGGACGGTATTTCGAACGAAGGGGTGGAACCATCTGAGATGCGCGACCTGTTGCGCGACCGCGGCATTACGGTGAATGCCATCGCCATTGAAGAAAGCGAGCCGGACCTGACGGCCTATTTTTTTGAGAATGTGATCGTCGGCGAAGGCGCCTTTGTCGTTTCGGCAGCCGGCTTTTCCGATTATCCCGAGCGCATACGAAAAAAGCTGCTACGAGAAGTGACACAGCAAACTGCCCGGCTGAAATAACCGGATTGCAGATTCGTGATCACATTGCTTTGGCATTGAAAACGCTAACATAGGCACGGCTGAATGAGATTTGTGATCACGACATTATTTTGTGTGATCACAATTGCACATAATACGTCAAATTGGGCCGAATTTAGTGATTTTTGCACTTGCAGCACGTGACAGAGTCGCAAAAAGCGGTAAAACGTTCGGTAGCCAACCGAAAAGGAGCCGCCATGGCCGATGTAAATCGGGGCAACCGCCCGCTATCTCCGCACTTGTCGATCTATCGTCCACAATTGACCTCGGTCACATCCATTCTGACGCGGATCACGGGAAACGCAATGATCGTGACGGCGCTGCTGATCGTCTGGTGGTTTCTCGCTGCCGCGACTTCGCCCGAAGCGTTCGAGCGCGCGAACTGGTGGTTGACTTCGGTTCTGGGCGATCTGGTGATGGCTTTGTCACTGTGGGGTATTTGGTATCACACACTGGCTGGCGTGCGGCATCTGATCTGGGACAACGGGATCGGATTGGATCTTCCGACTGCCTATAAGCTGGGTTGGGCCGTTGTGATCGGATCGGTGGTCCTGACCCTGTTGACCTTGTTGATCGTCGGATAAAGGAGGCCTGACATGCGTTATCTGACCGACCGCAAACGCGCGATTGGCCTTGGTTCAGCCAAGTCCGGCACCGCACATTTCTGGAGCATGAAAGTCAGCTCGGTTGCGCTGCTGATCCTTGTTCCATTGTTTATCTTCACATTTGGTCCGATATTGGGCCAGCCCTATGATGTCGTGTTGGACTACTACTCGCGTCCGTTCCCGGCCATTGTCGCTGCGCTGACGTTGATTGTCGGCTTCAAGCACTTTGCCAGTGGCGCACAGGTGATGTTGGAAGACTATGTCCACGGCACCATGGAAAAGGTGCTGATTATCCTGACCATCTGTTTGTCCTATGGCGCTGCTGCTGCCGGTGTTTTCGCCATCGCGCGCATTGCCCTTTAATCCCCGGAGCTGAAAGAAATGGCTGCATACGAATACGAAACGCATGAATATGACGTGGTCGTTGTCGGCGCCGGTGGGGCCGGTCTGCGAGCGACGCTGGGAATGGCGGAGCAGGGGTTGCGCACCGCCAGCGTGACCAAGGTTTTCCCGACCCGATCTCATACAGTAGCGGCGCAGGGTGGTATCGCTGCATCTTTGTCGAATATGGGCCCCGACCATTGGCAATGGCACATGTATGACACCGTCAAGGGGTCTGATTGGCTGGGCGACACCGACGCGATGGAATATCTGGCACGCGAGGCGCCCAAGGCCGTTTATGAGCTGGAGCACTACGGTGTTCCGTTCAGCCGGACCGAAGAAGGCAAGATCTACCAGCGCCCCTTTGGCGGCCACACCACGGAATTCGGCGAAGGCCCCGCCGTGCAGCGCACCTGTGCCGCCGCTGACCGGACCGGTCACGCGATCCTGCACACGCTGTACGGTCAATCGCTGAAGAACAACGCCGAGTTCTATATCGAATACTTCGCCATCGACCTGGTCATGTCCGAAGACGGGCAATGTCAGGGCGTCGTCTGCTGGAAGCTGGACGACGGCACGATGCATGTTTTCAACGCCAAGATGGTGGTGTTGGCGACCGGCGGCTACGGTCGCGCCTATTTCAGCGCAACCTCGGCCCATACCTGTACCGGCGACGGCGGCGGCATGGTGGCCCGCGCGGGTCTGGCCCTGCAGGACATGGAGTTCGTGCAGTTCCACCCCACCGGCATCTATGGTTCGGGCTGCCTGATCACCGAAGGCGCACGCGGCGAGGGCGGTTACCTGACCAATTCGGAAGGTGAGCGGTTCATGGAGCGCTACGCGCCTCAGTACAAGGACCTCGCGCCGCGCGATTATGTCTCGCGCTCGATGACCATGGAAATTCGTGAAGGTCGCGGGCACGGGGATGACGGGGACCATATACACCTGAACCTCAGCCACCTTCCAGCAGAAGCGTTGGCCGAGCGTTTGCCGGGGATTTCGGAATCGGCCCGCGTATTTGCCGGTGTTGACGTCACCAAAGAGCCGATCCCCGTTCTGCCGACCGTGCACTACAATATGGGTGGTATTCCGACGAACTATTGGGGTGAGGTTCTGAACCCGACGCCTGAAAACCCGACAGCGGTAGTTCCGGGTCTGATGGCAGTTGGCGAGGCCGGGTGCGCTTCGGTCCACGGCGCGAACCGTTTGGGTTCGAACTCGTTGATCGACCTTGTGGTATTCGGGCGTGCCGCAGCGATCCGGGCCGGAAAGGTCGTGGATGCCACGGCGCCGAACCCTGTTCTGAACCAGGCGTCGGTTGACAAGGCGTTTGACCGCTTCGACGCGATCCGCAACGCCAACGGAGCGATCCCGACGGCCGATCTGCGGCTTGAGATGCAGAAAACGATGCAATCGGACGCGGCCGTATTCCGCACGGCCAAAACCATGGCCGAAGGTGTCGAGAAAATGACTGCAATCGCGGCCAAGATGGACGACCTGAAGGTTTCCGACCGCTCGCTGGTCTGGAACAGCGACCTGATGGAGACGCTGGAACTGACCAATCTGATGCCGAGTGCCCTGGCCACGATCGTGGGCGCCGATGCGCGCAAGGAATCCCGTGGTGCCCATGCGCATGAGGACTACACCGAGCGTGATGACGAAAACTGGCGTGTTCACACGGTGTCCCGCGTCGAAGGCAACAAGGTTGAGCTGAGCTATCGCCCCGTGATCGTCGATCCGCTGACGACCGAGGATGAAGGCGGCATCAGCCTGAATAGAATCGCGCCCAAGGCGCGGACGTTCTAAGGAGAGGAACCCATGGTACAACTGACCCTCCCCAAGAATTCCCGGATCACCACCGGCAAGACCTGGCCCAAGCCGGAAGGCGCGACCAATACTCGCAAATTCCAGATCTACCGCTGGAACCCGGAAGACGGGCAGAACCCGCGCGTCGACACTTATTTCGTCGACATGGATACCTGCGGGCCGATGGTTCTGGATGCGCTGATCAAGATCAAAAACGAGATCGACCCGACCCTGACCTTCCGCCGCTCGTGCCGCGAGGGAATCTGCGGATCCTGTGCGATGAATATCGACGGGATCAATACGCTGGCCTGTATCTACGGAATGGATGAGATCAAGGGCGACGTGAAAATCTATCCGCTGCCGCACATGCCGGTGGTCAAGGATCTTATCCCGGATTTGACACATTTTTATGCGCAGCACGCCAGCATCATGCCGTGGCTGGAAACCAAAACCAATCGGCCCGCGAAAGAGTGGAAGCAATCCATCGAAGATCGCAAGAAGCTGGACGGCCTTTATGAGTGTGTGATGTGCGCCAGCTGCTCTACGTCTTGCCCCAGCTACTGGTGGAACGGGGATCGGTATCTTGGCCCTGCTGCTCTGCTGCATGCTTATCGCTGGATCATCGACAGTCGTGACGAGGCGACAGGTGAACGGTTGGACGATCTGGAAGATCCGTTCAAACTGTATCGCTGCCACACGATCATGAACTGCGCCAAGACGTGCCCCAAAGGGTTGAACCCGGCCAAGGCAATTGCAGAGATCAAGAAGATGATGGTCGAACGGGCGGTTTAACCACCCACGACCCCTGCGCTTGCCGGTCTGCGGCAGGCGCAACCCCAGTCTGCAAAATTGGGCGATGCGCGCGCCGATTATCAGGACTATCTTTCCGCTTGGGGAGGAGTGATTGGATCAATACGGGATCACTCCGATGGACACGAAAAACACGAAAACGCAGGCTGAAGAAGCGCTGGAGTTGCTCGAGCAGGCTTGGGCCTATTACTCGCCTGAAGCCACGCCAGTTGAAGCGGATCACGAGCCCGACCTGTTCGAATATGCCAATGCTGCTTAGCAGATGAACCCGTCACTTGGACGTCTGCACCACTTGAAATCCCTTCACTAATGGTGAAAGCAGAAGAATGCCTGTCCTTCTGCTTTTACTTGCTGCCGGTGTTTTTGCTTATTTCGTCTGGCGTGCGCGCACGTCGTCCTTGTCGCGCGATTGCCGGTGGAGACAGCACAGGGCCGAAGGCGTCTGGCGGTGCAGCTATTGCGGCGCAGTATCGCATTCCGACGCGCAACCTGTGCAATGCCTGAAAGACCAGTCTTGACGGTTCTATGTAACGGGGGTTTCGCGCGGCGCCAAACTGCTCCACTCTGCCGGCCATGTCAGATTCTGGAATCACCAATCGCCCGCCTGTGGATGCCGAAGCCCGTCGCGCTGTCGCTCCGGTAATATGCTACCCGAATGACAGTTTGCCCAAGCCGAATCTGGCCTGGATGCAATCAATTCGAAACGGCGCGACAAAGACTCATGATGTTCTGATCCCACCGCGCGAGGCGCGGTGTTTCGAGGTTCCGGCTGGAAGTTTTTTTAGAATTACATCGGTCGAGGGCCCGCAGGTTGGCGATTTGAACCTTTGGAACCTCAACGATCTGTCCGAACGGTTCTATTCAGGAAAAACCCGCGCCCTGCACGGCACTCACCTGACCACGGGCGAGCGGATGTGGTCCAGTTTCCCGTCTTTGCGTCCGATGGCCACAATCACAACGGATACGCTGGGTTGGTACGGTATCGATGAATTTGGTGGATCGGTTCATGACGTGATCGGAACGCGATGCGATCCGTATACGGGAAACCTGTTGTCCGGATCCCAATATCACCATTGCTGCCACTCTAATCTGACGCGGGCGCTAGCGGATCATCTGGGCATACCTCTTTCCGAGGCTGAGCCAGCGGTTCACGATGTTCTGAACGTTTTCATGTGTACCGGATTCACGCGGGATACCGGTCAGTATTTTATGAAAGCGTCACCTGTTCGGCCTGGCGATTATCTTGAGTTTTTTGCGGAAATCGACCTGCTCGGGAACCTCAGCGCCTGTCCGGGTGGTGATTGCTCGTCCGAGCATTCCTCGGACACGGCAGCATGTTACCCGCTGCTTGTCGAAGTTTTTGCTCCGGCTGACGGTGTATTGGACGAGTGGCAGAGCCCGACCCGGAATGGATACGACGGTTCACACGGGAGATAGGCAATACTGAATCGGCAGGCGTGCAAATACGCCTGCCGACTTGTTCTCAGGCGCTCGGAAATGCCGCCTGTAGTGCAATTTCCACCATGTCGCCAAAGCTGCTCTCGCGATCGGAAGAGGGCAGGGCTTCTCCGGTCAACAGGTGATCCGAGACAGTCAGAACGGCCAGAGCCCGGCATTTGTGGCGTGCCGCCAGAATGTAGAGCTCTGCGGCCTCCATCTCGACGCCCAAAATACCGTGGCGCACCATCTGTTCGTTGAGGTCAGGACGTTCGTCATAGAAAACGTCTGACGAATAAATACCACCGACATGAGTCGGTGTGCCTTTCGCTGCTGCCGCCAAAGCCGCCGCCTGTAGCAAACCCCAATCGGCGCAGGGGGCGAAGTTGAGCTCTTTCATGATGCCGCGCGATGGCGTGCTGAGCGTGCTGGAGGTCATGGCAAGAATAACGTCTCGCAAGGCAACGCCATCCTGCATCCCGCCGCACGACCCGATGCGGATCAGCGTTTTGGCGCCATAGTCGCGGATCAATTCGTTGACGTAAATTGAAAGAGACGGCATTCCCATGCCGCTGCCCTGAATGGTGACCGGATTTCCATTCCAAAAGCCGGTAAATCCCAGCATACCGCGAACATTATTTATTTGTTTTACGTCGCTCAGAAATGTTTCAGCAGCCCATTTTGCGCGATATGGATCACCCGGCAAAAGCACGGTTTCAGCGATTTCGCCCTTTTCGGCACCAATATGAATTGTCATTTTGACACAACGCCCCTAGGTCAAATTTCCAAATCGGAAATATCGGCACCGGCTTTCAACGCATCATGTACCCATTGCGGCTTGCGACCGCGCCCTGTCCAGGTTTGTTCCGGGTCCGCAGGGTTGCGATACTTAGGTTTGGCTTTTGTCCCTTTGGTCGAACGTTGTGACCCAGCAGCTAATTCCGACAATGAAAACCCGAATTCCGCCGCTGCTTTTTCCGCAGCTTTCAACGCTTCCTGACGTTCACGAGTTTCGGCCTTTTTCAAGGCTTTTTCAATTTGACCCCGTAATTCCAGCAATTCCTTGCGGGACATTTTTTCAAGGTTGATCCCCATCATTTCTCTCCGTGTTTGTCAGATAGAGCTTAAAACTGACGCGCACGGTAATTCCATTTGCGGATATTATCTATCCCCAATTAACCGCAAATAGCCTGAGATATGGGCGGAGAAAAACTATTCCGCTGCCAGATTTTGTGGATCTGCCAAAGATACGATGTCACCCATAATTGCATTCAGCTCGAAATTTTTTGGGGTGTACACTTTGGCAACGCCCATTTCTTTCAGCCTGTCGGCGTCTTCGTCGGGAATAATCCCGCCAACCACTACAGGAATGTCGGCAAGACCGGCCTCGGCCAGTCGGGTGATCACGTCCTGAACCAAGGGCAGATGGCTGCCGGACAGGATCGACAGGCCGATGACATGGGCGTCTTCCTCGGCGGCGGCGGTCACGATCTCTTCCGGGGTTAGGCGAATGCCCTCATAAGTGATGTCCATGCCGCAATCGCGAGCCCGGAAAGCGATTTGTTCCGCCCCGTTTGAATGGCCGTCGAGACCGGGTTTGCCAACCAGGAATTTCAGACGGCGTCCAAGATTGTCGCTGACCGCGTCAACCGCCGCGCGCAAGTCATCCAGCCCTTCGGTTTTGTTGGAGACGGAACCCGAAACCCCGGTGGGACCACGATAGGTTCCATAAGCCTTGCGCATTTCTTCCGCCCATTCGCCGGTCGTGACTCCAGCTTTGGCAGCCGCAATCGATGGTTCCATCACATTGCCGCCCGTGCGGGCCGTTTCGCGCAGCGTTGCCAAAGCGTCGGCAACCGCGGCTTCGTTCCGTTCCGCCCGCCATGCGTTCAACCGCGTGATCTGTTCCTGCTCGACCGCCGGATCGACAACCATGATCCCGCCGTCTTCGGTCTGAAGGGGCGAGGGTTCGCCTTCGGTCCACTTGTTGACGCCGACAACAACGGTTTCGTTCCTTTCGATCCGGTTCAGGCGATCAGCGTTTGAATCGACAAGGCGCGATTTCATGTACTCGATTGAGGCGACAGCTCCGCCCATCGAATCAAGATTGGCCAGTTCCGCGCGCGCGCCTTCCTTCAGTTTTTCAACCTTGGCGTCGACAGCGGGGTTTCCGTCAAACAAATCATCGTATTCCAGCAGGTCGGTTTCGTAAGCCAGAATCTGTTGCATCCGCATCGACCATTGCTGATCCCATGGGCGTGGCAATCCCAGCGCTTCGTTCCATGCCGGCAGCTGAACGGCACGTGCACGCGCCTTTTTTGAGAGAGTCACGGCCAGCATCTCGATCAGGATGCGGTAGACGTTGTTTTCCGGTTGCTGTTCGGTCAGGCCCAACGAGTTGACCTGAACGCCGTAACGGAACCGACGAAACTTGGGATCTTCCACACCGTAACGTTTTTGCAGAATTTCGTCCCAAAGATCGACAAATGCGCGCATTTTGCACATTTCGGTAACAAAGCGGATGCCTGCATTCACAAAGAACGAAATGCGCCCGCAGAGCGCCGGGAAGTCCTCGGCTGGTACGCGCGGGCGCAGTTCGTCCAGAACGGCGATGGCTGTAGCCAGTGCATAGGCCAGTTCCTGTTCCGGTGTCGCGCCGGCCTCTTGCAAATGGTAAGAGCAAACGTTCATCGGGTTCCATTTCGGAACGTTCGTGTAGCAGTATTCGGCCACATCCGCGATCATCTTCAACGACGGCTTCGGCGGGCAGACATACGTGCCGCGGCTCAGATACTCCTTGATCAGATCGTTCTGGACCGTGCCCTGCAGTTTCGAGACGTCCGCACCCTGTTCCTCGGCGACCGCAATATAAAGGGCCAAAAGCCAAGGCGCCGTGGCGTTGATGGTCATCGAGGTGTTCATCTGCTCCAGTGGAATCTGATCGAACAGGAGCCGCATGTCGCCCAGGTGACAGATCGGAACCCCAACCTTGCCGACTTCGCCCCGCGCCAGGGTGTGGTCGCTGTCATACCCGGTCTGCGTCGGCAAATCGAAGGCCACCGACAATCCCGTCTGCCCCTTGGCCAGATTGCTACGGTACAGTGCGTTCGACGCCTGTGCGGTAGAGTGACCGGCGTATGTCCGGATGAGCCAGGGGCGATCTTTCTGCGACTGCGTCATGGTGCGGGCCTCGTGATCCAATGGGTAACAAAATTTCACACAGGGCCTCTAAAGCGCAATTTTATGGACATGTCAATTCGCTGCATCGCGGCATCTTTCTGTTTCTACAGATTGTGAGTGGTAGCGATTGGTGGCACTGTGCATCCATGACGCAGACCGTGGAACTTCCGCTTTGGCTGTTTGTGCTGATCGTGGTCTTTGCCACGATCACCTTCGCTTCGCATTTTCTTTTTCCTTCCGTACGTTGGTTCTTTCGCAGGCGTCTGGAACGCGCCGTTGCACGGCTCAACAAACGACTGCAACGCCCGATCCAGCCGTTCAAACTGGCGGAACGCCACGATATGATTCAAAGGCTGAGCTACGATCCTCAGGTCAGCAAGGCCGCGCAACGATACGCGCAGGAAGAAGGCGTGCCCGAGGCCGTGGCCTCGGAAATGGCTCGCCGGTATGCGCGTGAAATCGTGCCTTCTTTTTCAGCGACGATTTATTTCAGCATTGCCATTCGCCTGGCCCGGCTGCTGAGCAACACGTTCTACAAGGTCCGACTCGGCTACGAGGATGAAGAGGCCATCAACACGATCGATCCGCAGGCGACCGTGGTATTTGTGATGAACCACCGCAGCAATATGGACTATGTGCTGATCACTTACCTTGCCGCACGGCAATCGGCTTTGTCCTATGCGGTAGGTGAATGGGCCCGTGTCTGGCCGCTGAGCCGTCTGATCCGGGCTATGGGAGCATTTTTCATTAGGCGCAAATCCGGCAGTGATCTGTACCGGCAGGTATTGGCAAGTTATGTGCGTCATGCGACCGAAGCCGGCGTAACCCAAGCCATGTTTCCCGAAGGCGGGCTGAGTCTGACCGGGCAATTGGGCCGGCCGAAGCTGGGGCTTCTGAAATACATTACTGATGGCGCGGAACCCGAGGGCCGCGACGTTGTCTTTGTGCCTGTCGCGCTGAATTACGACCGGGTGCTGGAAGATACGATTCTGACGGCTGCAGCCCTTGGGACGGAACGGCGATTTCGGGCGCGGATCGGGGTGATCACACGTTGGACGCTGAAACAGATCTGGCGCCGTCTGATCGGGCGATATAAGCGGTTTGGTGTTGCCTCCGTCCGTTACGGTACACCAATTTCTTTGCGGGAATTCCGAAAGGAACACGAACGCGATCTGACCACCGACCTTGCACGCGAACTGATGCGACGAATTGCAGAAGCGATCCCATTTGCTCCCCTCCCTGCCGTGTGTCGTTTGGTGCGGGACAACGGTGAGGTTCGGGAAGATCACCTCACCGACCAGCTATCTATGCTAATGGGTGACGATTTGACGGAAGATGATCAGCAAACAGTTCGGGACGCAGTGGATCAACTGATAGATCGGCGTATTTTGTTGCGCGACCATGGTATCCTGCGGCCATCCGGGCAGCGCTCGGACCTGTTGTCTTACTATGCAGCCTCCTCTGCGCCTGGGGTGCAACCCCCTGATGCTGCAGGCGCGAAAGATCTTTCTGCATCCGCTGGGTCATAAAATTTCAAAATACGCACCAAAAACTGTTGCAATATTTCTCACCGGTTAATATTTCATGCTGGGAAGACCGCGATTCTGCGTCGCGGCGAGAACTGTCTAATAAAGGAGGCCAGCATGGCTTTGGACATCGACAGCGGCATCGCGTCGTACGAGGCGCCGGAAAAAGACCTCTATGAAATGGGTGAAATCCCTCCGATGGGATATGTGCCTAAACAGATGTATGCATGGGCCATCCGCAAGGAACGCCACGGCGAGCCGGACACTGCCATGCAGCTGGAGGTCGTGGATGTGCCCAAGCTGGACAGTCACGAGGTGCTGGTCCTCGTGATGGCGGCAGGCGTGAACTACAACGGTGTCTGGGCGTCGCTGGGTAAGCCGATCAGCCCGTTCGACGGCCATGGTCAGCCCTTCCACATCGCCGGTTCGGATGCTTCAGGCATTGTTTGGGCCGTTGGCGACAAGGTGAAGCGTTGGAAAGTCGGTGATGAGGTCGTGATTCACTGCAACCAGGACGATGGCGATGACGAGCATTGCAATGGCGGCGACCCGATGTACTCGCCCAGCCAGCGGATCTGGGGCTATGAGACACCCGATGGATCGTTTGCGCAGTTCACCAATGTTCAGGCGCAACAGCTGATGCCCCGCCCCAAGCATCTGACCTGGGAAGAAAGCGCCTGTTATACGCTGACGCTGGCAACCGCCTATCGGATGCTGTTCGGTCACGAGCCGCACGACCTGAAACCCGGCCAGAATGTTCTGGTTTGGGGTGCGTCCGGCGGTCTGGGCTCCTATGCGATCCAGCTGATCAACACAGCAGGCGCCAACGCAATCGGCGTGATCTCGGACGAAAGCAAGCGAGACTTTGTCATGGACCTGGGCGCCAAGGGCGTTCTGAACCGCAAGGACTTCAACTGCTGGGGGCAGTTACCAACGGTCAACACGCCTGAATATGCCGAATGGTTCAAAGAGGCCCGCAAGTTCGGTAAGGCGATCTGGGATATCACCGGCAAAGGCGTCAACGTTGACATGGTCTTTGAACACCCGGGTGAGAGCACATTCCCTGTGTCGACATTTGTGGTCAAAAAGGGCGGCATGGTCGTGATCTGCGCCGGCACCACCGGATACAACCTGACCTTCGACGTGCGCTACATGTGGATGCATCAGAAACGTCTACAGGGCTCGCATTTTGCCCACCTGAAACAGGCGGCGTCCGCGAACCAGTTGATGGTTGAACGCCGTCTGGACCCATGCATGTCCGAGGTCTTCACCTGGAACGACCTGCCCGAAGCGCACATGAAAATGATGCGCAACGAACATAAGCCCGGCAACATGTCGGTACTGGTCCAGGCACCACGCACTGGCATGCGGACTCTGGAAGAGGTTCTTGCCGCTCGCGGTTGAGTACCAACGCATAAAACGAAACACCCGCACTGCGCCGAGCCGTTGTGCGGGTGTTTTGCGTTAGTGAACTACTTATTGTCTTTACAAGGGCTTAATATCCGGAGACCCGCTATTTCTGGGGAGTAGAAAGCAGTGAATAGGCCAAATTAATGCACACATGTTATGGTTGTGTTAACCCTTCGTTAACTATTTCGGGGACACCCTGATGGCGCAAAATGAGTGGATACTGGACGTATTGTCGGACCTCAACGCCTTTGCGGTGGCGAACGGGTTGACCGCGCTTGCTGAACAGCTTGATGACACCAGGCTGATCGCCGCGGCCGAAATTGCGTCCATGCAGGATGAGGCACGGGCGCCCGCGAATGGTAACGAAATACGATTTGAGCCGGATCCCAGAGGATTTGGAAAACACCAGCACGCTTGAAGAGCTGACTGGTGTTGCCGTTCGTTTGCGGGATCGCCTGAAACTGGATCACATCATTTACCATTGGGTCGATGGCGCAGGGGATCAATACGGGTTCACGACCTACCCGGATGCGTGGGCCGAACGCTATCAGGACAGAAACTACCACCGGATTGATCCTGTCATTCTGGGATGCTTCCAGCGGTTCCATCCGGTGGACTGGAAACAGCTGGATTGGTCAGGCAAAGCCGCCCGCGCCTTCTTGCAGGACGCGAAGGATCATGGCGTAGGCAATCAGGGATATTCGATCCCTCTGCGCGGACCCAGTGGCCAGTTTGCACTTTTTACCGTGAACCACTCGTGTGATGATGACAGCTGGCAGGCATTTGTTGGGACATATGGACACGATCTGATCCTGATTGCACATTTCTTCAACCGCAAGGCGCTGGAATTCGCCAAGGACCGGCAACCAGAAAGCCGACGCGGGCTTTCCCCCCGAGAGATTGATGCGATGACCTTGTTGGCGCTGGGCTACAGTCGCGCGCAGGTGGCCCATTCCCTGTCCATTTCCGAGCACACCTTGCGTGCTTACATCGAAAGCGCCCGCTCAAAGCTGGGCGCGCAAAACACAACCCATGCCATCGCCACGGCATTAAGCCGTGGGTTAATAGTGGTTTAAGCAACGCGCGTTGCTCTCACAATAATTTAACCATGCCTTCGTACCCCCTTTGTTCCAGCCATTGGACGACAAGGGGATCAAGTCATGCTGCGCTATGTTTATGCCGATGAATTACACAAATATCCTGATTTGGCCGACGGGATGTTTCGGGACCGCGCCGACCAGTTCAAAACCCGACTGGGGTGGGACGTTCAGGTCGACAATTTTGGACATGAACGTGATCAATATGACGATCTGAACCCGCTTTACGTCATCTGGGAAGAAGCTGACGGCAGCCATGGCGGTTCCATGCGGATACTGCCAACAACCGGACCTGTCATGGTAAATGACGTCTTTGGACACCTGACAGGCGGCAAACCTATTCGCAGCCCCCTGATCTGGGAGGTGACGCGGTTCTGCCTCTCACGTACAGCAAGCCCGCATACCGCCGGGGCCATCATGCTCAGCGGTGGAGAAGTGATGGAGGGGTTCGGTCTGACTCATATCGCGGGTGTCTTCGATGCACGGATGATCCGCATCTATCGCCTGATAGGGTCGTCACCGACCGTTCTGGGATCTCAGGGCAAGGGACGGGAACAGATCTCGGTGGGCTTGTGGCCCTATTCGGCCGAGGACTGTAACAGGGTTGCGGAACGCGCCGGTATTCCGCGCGAGCTTTCGCGGCTGTGGTTCCGCACGGCATTCGGGAACGTGGCGCAGCATCGGTTTGCATTGTCTGCCTAAACGCGCGGAATTCGAAATTCCACATCTGGTCCACGATGGCGCAGCCCTGTAGGGTCGCGCCATGTCCTTGCCCCTTGTGACCTTTTCCGAAGACCAGGCCGCCGCGTTCGACAGTATCTCCGAGATGCTCAAGGCGGCGGGTGTCGATCTTGATGATGACGCCTTGTTGAAACTGCCAGGCAGCGGCAAGTCCGGCGTCATGGCAGTGATCGGCAAGGCCGGTTCGGGTAAGACCCTGCTACTGGCCGAGCTGTACAAGGCCTTGTCTGAAACCGGTGTTCAGGTTGTCTCGGGCGATTTCGAAAGCCGCAAGAACCGCGATAAACGCAGCCTGGCCATCCTGGCACCGACCAACAAGGCGGCCAGCGTGCTGCGGTTGCGCGGCGTACCGGCAACAACCATTCACCGCATCCTTTACACGCCGGTTTACGATCCCGAATACGAACGCATCGCGGAATGGCTGGCGGGAAATGACGAACGGCCAGAGATCGAAGGTTTGACCGACGAGGCACTGGATCGGGCTGCAGCGTTCTATGCAAATAACAAGTCCATCCCCGGGGCGCTGGCGGCGGCAGGTCTGCGGGGTTCGGATTTCATAACAGGCTGGAAACGCAGGGACGAACCGCTGGACATAGGCTTCATCGACGAATCCTCGATGCTGGACGACCGGCAATTCGCGGACTTGCAGGAGATCTTCCCCACACTTCTTCTGTTCGGTGACCCGGCACAGTTGGCTCCGGTCAATCAATCCGGTTCGATGGTGTTTGACGGTCTGCCCGAGCCGCGCAAGCTGACCCTGCACCGTGTGCATCGCCAGACAGCGGATAATCCGATCCTGGACCTTGCTCATGCCCTGTCGGACGCCACCATGGGGTTCGAAGATTTCGAGCGGCTGGTCGAAGATACCGCGCGCAAGGATGACCGGGTGGTGTGGGGGCAACGGGTTGAGGTTGACCTGATGGCCCGCAGCCCCGTCCTTGTCTGGCGCAACGCCACCCGCATCCGTCTGATCCAAGCCTTTCGCAGTGTGCACGGTGCGCCCGAGACGGAACTGCTTGAGGGTGAGCCGCTGATCTGCGACGGCATTGAATTGCCGCTCAAGCATCGCAAAAAGCGGCTGGATCTCGAAGCCCGAGGTCTGATCAAAGGAGCGCAGGTGATTTATCTTGGGCCGGGCCGCAAGCCCGGATTCTCGCGTCTGCACGTCATGGGGGCCGAAGACCCCCAGGTCAGCGCGGCATCGATCGTGCAGATCGAAAAACCGGACGAAGAAGAACCATTTATCCCCTATGCAGCCCGTATGGGGGCGACGTTTCTGCATGGCGCCGCCGTGACGATCCACAAGGCACAAGGGTCGCAATGGGATACCGTTCAGGTGTTCGCACCGGACATCTATGCCGCTGCCCGCATGGGTCGGACCGAGGCAGGCCAGCCGTTATGGAAACGTCTGGCTTACGTCGCTATCACTCGCGCGCAGCAGAGGTTGATCTGGGTTGTACGAAACCGCCTGTCCAAGCCAACTCATCCGCTGCGCGTCGATGATTTGCGTGCGATTCCTGCGGCGTCACTGACATTGGAGGCGGAAGAGACATGAAGACCATCATCGTCACAGGTGCAAGTTCCGGCATTGGTCGCTCTACCGCCGAGCTGTTTCTGGCCAAGGGTTGGAACGTTGGATTGTTGGCGCGTAGTGCCGAAACGTTGAAAGCGATGGCTGAGGCCCAAAAAAACGCGATCCCCCTAGTGGCGGACGTCACCGATGCAAAAGCCGTGGAAGCGGCCTTTGCCGACTTTGCGGACCGCGCTGGACGGTTGGACGTGCTCTTCAACAATGCAGGTGTTTTCGCACCGGGCGGAACGATCGACGAAATTGCACTGGATGATTGGGCCCGGTCCGTGGATGTGAACCTGAACGGAATGTTTCTTTGTGCCCGGGCCGCTTTTGCCACGATGCGGCGGCAGTCGCCTCGGGGTGGCCGGATCATCAACAACGGGTCGATCTCGGCGCATGTGCCCAGACCGAATTCGGTTCATTACACGACGACCAAACATGCCATCACCGGTTTGACCCGCAGCCTGTCCCTGGATGGCCGTGCTTTTGGCATCGCCTGCGGTCAGATTGATATCGGCAACGCCCGAACGCCTATGGTGCAGGAACTGGTCGATACCGCCATCGCGGAAGGGCGGACGCCCGATCCGACAATGTCTGTCGAGAATGCAGCGGAATCCGTACTGCACATGGCCTCACTGCCGCCCGAGGCGAATGTGCAATTCATGACTGTGATGGCTACGACGATGCCCTATATCGGCCGCGGCTAGGTGCTAGTTTTCCCGCAGCAGTCGGAACGCTGTCGACGCCCCCCAACCGGCTGCAATAGCAATGGCCAGCGACATGAGGCCATACCAGATGGGCTGCTCGCGGGATAAATTGTAGAGAAAGCGCTCGAGCCCGACCTTGCGCACATCGATGACAGTTTCGAGCTGAGAAACGACCTCGCCGCCTCGCGTCAAGAAAATGCGGGCCAGATAATCACCTT
The DNA here is from genome assembly GCF_057220975.1 of Ruegeria sp. HKCCD9138. Classification (NCBI taxonomy): domain Bacteria; kingdom Pseudomonadati; phylum Pseudomonadota; class Alphaproteobacteria; order Rhodobacterales; family Roseobacteraceae; genus Ruegeria; species Ruegeria sp. HKCCD9138. The sequence continues at coordinate 55,887 of NZ_JBWVAZ010000008.1, forward strand.
CGGTCAGGTCGGCGGGCATTTCAATAGATGTACGGAACAGGGTTTGTTCGTCCACGGCCACAGTGTTTTCGCGGATCGAGTACAGGTGTTCATTCTCGCGGATTCTAATGACCGCGTCGGCAAAATCCTGAGCACCCCGGATGTGCATGGCCGCCCCGACCGAGCGGATGGCGCGCTCGATCGAGATGCGATACCGCAGGTCCTCGGTGTCGGTGATGATTTCATCAAACGGGGCGCTGGTGGCGACGGCATAGAAACTGGGGGCGGAATCGACAAGAACGCTGTCGGTGTTCACCCAGATTCCGAACTTCTTTTCCTTGCGACGGACCATCACCGGTTCGGAGGGACCGACAACGGAGACAATCACTTCCAGCGGAGGACCGGCGGGTATGGGAGCCTCTCGTTTGACGGCTCCGAAGATCAGAATCTCGGACCCGTCGAAATTGGCCGTGATCGAAACGCGATCCTGGCTAAGGCCCAATACGACCTGTTCCTCGGCGGCCCAACCGGGAAGGCAAATCAGGCAGAAGGCAACAATCAGGCGGATCATGATCAGTGTCCCCCCGAATCCCCGAGCGAAAACAGCTCGGCCGGTTGCAACAGGAGATCCAGACCCAGTTTGCCGCAAACCACCAGCACCAAAGCTGCCAGCAGCACACGCAATTGTTCAGCGGGCATCCGGGCTCCGATAACGGTTCCGATCTGTGCACCAACGACGCCGCCCACCAACAGCAGCACCGCCAGAACCACGTCGACGGTATAGTTGGTGGTGGCATGCAGCATGGTTGTGAACGCGGTGACAAAGATGATCTGAAACAGCGACGTTCCGACAACCACTTTGGTTGGCATACCCAGCAGGTAGATCATGGCAGGCACCATGATGAACCCGCCGCCGACGCCCATAATGGCCGACAACACACCGACGAACAAACCGACCGCAATCGGCGGGATAACCGAGATATACAATCCCGATGTCCGAAAGCGCATCTTGAACGGCATGGCGTGGATCCATCCACGCTGACGGCGTTTGGGCGCAGGTGCGCCGCCTTTGCGCGACTTGCGCAGAGCCCTGAGGCTTTCAACAAACATCAGGCTGCCGATCACACCAAGAAAGACGACATAGCAAAGCTTGACCAGCAGATCGACCTGACCCAGACTTTTGAGATAGTTGAAGACAATCACACCCAACGCTGCCCCGGCCAGACCTCCGACCAACAGGACCGTCCCCATTTTCAGATCGACGGTTCGCCGCCGGAAATGTGCCAGTACGCCCGAAAATGAAGAGGCAACGATCTGGTTGGCTTCGGTCGCCACGGCAACGGCTGGCGGGATGCCAATGAAAAACAGCAGGGGCGTCATCAGAAATCCGCCGCCGACGCCAAACATGCCCGACAGGATGCCGACCATGCCGCCCAGCCCAAACAGCAAGAAGGCGTTCACTGAGACTTCGGCGATGGGAAGGTAGATCTGCATGGTTACTTCTAAACGGTCCCGGCTGCGCCGTGCAACGCGACAAAGCCTCTGAAAACATGTGGCGCTTTTGTCGGACCGCGGAATGCGAACCGAAACGGGCGCGTCCTTAACACCATCCGGATACTAGGGATTTCCAGGTTGACCGAAGCGATGAGGGACACGTCCATACCTCTTTAGAACGGTTGCGGCATGCAAAATCAACTCTGCATGCCGCTCTGCAGCAATCAGGACCGAAACGTGATCCCGAACTGGACTTATCAACGTTCCTTTACATAGGGTTCACCGCCTGCACGCGGCGGAATGGCCTTGCCCACGAAGCCTGCGAGAATCACCACGGTCAGGATGTAGGGCAGGGCGTCCATGGCCTGCACCGGGATGACCACACCACCCAGATCGATGTTCTGGAACCGCAGCGCAATCGCCTGTAGCAGTCCGAACAGCAGGCAGGCCCACATCGCGTGCCAGGGTCGCCACTTTGCAAAGATCAGAGCGGCCAGCGCGATGAAGCCGCGGCCAGCCGTCATGTCCTTGACGAACCCGGCCTGCAGGGCGGTGGCCAGATAGGCCCCCGCGATGCCGCACAGGACGCCGCAGATTGCAACGGCGGCATAGCGCAGCCCGACGACCGAGACCCCGGCGGTATCCACCGCTGCGGGGTTTTCCCCAACGGCGCGCAACCGCAGACCGAACCGGGTGCGGAACAGGATCCACCAGGTGGCCGGAACCATCAGGAAGGCGACATAGACCAGAATGGAATGCCCGGACAGCAACTCGGAATAGACAAGATGCAAGACATTTGCATCCGACATCAGGTCCGAGACAGAGCGGCCGGTCAGCTCCGCATCCGTTGGTCCAATCGCATATGGAAACTCGGCAGATTCAAACCGGCCACCGCCAAACAGGGATGGCGTGCGCCCACCTTGTTTGAACCAGCTTTGTGCGACAAGTACAGTCATGCCCGCGGCAAGGAAGTTGATGGCCACGCCCGAAATCAACTGGTTTCCCCGGAATGTGATCGAGGCCATTCCGTGCAGCCCCGATAATATCAGCGAGGATGCAATGCCCGCCAACAAACCCAGCCAGACCGATCCTGTTGTGGCGGCTACCGCTGCGGAAAAGAAGGCCGCCATCAGCATCTTGCCTTCAAGCCCGATGTCAAAGATGCCCGCGCGCTCTGAATAAAGACCTGCCAGACAAGCCAGCAGCAGCGGCGTGGCGAGGCGGATGGTGGAATCGAGGATTTGGATGAGTGTAACGAAGAAATCCATCACTCCGCCCCCTTCCGAAGACCCAGAAACAGTTTTTCAAGCGGAATGCGCACCATGTTGTCCAACGCCCCGGTGAACAGGATCACCAGCGCCTGAATGACAACAATCAGTTCGCGCGGTATCGACGTCCAGAGGGCCAGCTCGGCGCCGCCCTGATACAGGAAGCCAAACAGGATGGCCGCAAGGAACACGCCAAAGGGATGGGACCGCCCCATCAGCGCCACGGCGATACCGATAAAGCCCGCACCTTCAGTGGAGTTCAGCACCAGACGCTCGGCCTCACCCATCACGTTGTTGATCGCCATCAAGCCGGCGAGCGCGCCCGAGATCAGCATCGCGACGATTGTGATCCGCACAGGCGAGATACCGGCATAAACCGCGCCGGTTTCCGAATGGCCGTAGGCGCGGATTTCATAGCCAAGCCGTGTACGCCAGATCAGCGCCCAAACCACAAAACAAGCAAGAATCGCAACAAAAAACGAGATATTCGCCGGTGCCCCGCGGAACAGAACGTTGTCAGCGGTCGAGAACATCGACTGGAACGTCGGCAGATGCACCGCCTCGGGGAAACGTGCGGTGGCCGGGTCCATTGAACCTTCAGGCCGCATCACGTTTACCAGCATGTAGTTCAGGAAGGCGGCGGCGATGAAGTTGAACATGATCGTGGTGATCACGATGTGGCTGCCCCGCTTTGCCTGCAGATAGGCGGGGATGGCAGCCCATGCCGCGCCAAACAGCATTGCGCCAGCGCAGGCGGCCAGCAGCGCGATACTCCAATGCGGCCAGGGAATGTAAAGGCAGACCATGGCAACCCCGAGACCGCCGAGCATCGCCTGCCCCTCCCCCCCGATGTTGAACAGGCGCGCGTGAAAAGCGACCGCCACGGCGAGGCCAGTAAACATGAAATTGGTCGCGTAGTAGAGCGTATAGCCCCAACCATAGGTCGACCCCAAAGCACCGGTAACCATCAGGTTCACGGCCTCAGCAGGATTTTCACCGATGGCGAGGATGACGAGCGCCGACAGGATTGCGGCCAATATCAGGCTGATGACTGGGATCAGCACCACATCGGCCCATTTGGGCATCTTTTCCATGTTACGCGGCCTCCCCGGCAACACCGGCCATCAGCAGGCCAAGTTCTTTTTCATCTGTTTCGTGGGGCAGGCGCTCGCCCATGATATGTCCGTCAAACATCACGGCGATCCGGTCGGACAGCGAGAAGATTTCCTCCAGCTCGACCGAGACCAGCAGGATTGCCTTACCCTGATCGCGCAGGGCGACGATCTGTTTGTGAATGAACTCGATCGCGCCGATATCCACGCCGCGGGTCGGTTGACCGACGAGCAGCAAATCGGGGTTCCGCTCGATCTCGCGCGCGACGACGATTTTCTGCTGGTTCCCGCCGGAAAAGCTTTTGGCTGAAAGCCAGGCATTCGGGGGGCGCACGTCGAATTTCTCGATCTTGGCCTCGGTATCAGCGCGAAGGGCGGCGTTGTCCATGAAGATCCCGCGTTTGTAGGCAGGATCACGGTGGTATCCGAACGCGACGTTCTCCCACGCGTGGAAGTCCATGATCAGGCCTTCCCGCTGTCGGTCTTCCGGCACATGCGCGATATGTTGCGCACGGCGTGCCTGCCCGTCCGAGCCATGTCCGCTGAGCGCAAGGGGGGTGCCGTTCAGCTTGATCGACCCCAGGCCGGGACGCATTCCACCCAGAACTTCAAGCAATTCCGATTGGCCGTTACCTGCAACACCGGCAATACCGACGATCTCTCCTGCGCGGACGGTCAGGTCGATGCCTTTGACCCGCTCGACACCCGCTTCGTCGACAACCCGCAGGTTCTCAATCTCGAGGATTGGTTTGCCGGGTTGCGCCGGAACCTTGTCCACCTGCAGCAGAACTTTGCGGCCCACCATCAGTTCGGCCAGTTCCTGCGGATTGGTTTCAGCAGTTTTTACAGTTGCTGTCATCTGACCGCGCCGCATGACGGAAACGGTATCCGTGGCCTCCATGATCTCGCGCAACTTGTGCGTGATCAGAATGATCGTTTTCCCTTCTTCCCGCAGGCGGTCAAGAATACGGAACAACTGATCCGCTTCGGCCGGGGTCAGCACGCCCGTCGGTTCGTCCAGAATCAGGATCTCGGCCCTGCGATACAGGGCCTTGAGGATTTCGACCCGCTGCTGCGCCCCCACACCTATTTCGTCGATGCGTTTGTCGGGGTCGACAAACAGCTCGTATTCTTCCTCGAGCTCTTTCAGCTCTTTACGCGCCTTGGCCAGCGACGGGGCCAGCAGGCCGCCATCTTCCGCGCCCAGAACGATGTTTTCCAGAACGGTGAAATTCTCGACCAGTTTGAAATGCTGGAACACCATCCCAATGCCGGCGGCAATCGCAGCCTGGCTATCGGGGATGTCGGTCTTGCTGCCGTTGATCCAGATTTCACCTTTGTCGGCTTTGTAAAAGCCGTAGAGAATGCTCATCAGCGTGGATTTGCCCGCACCGTTCTCTCCGATGATCCCATGGATCGTGCCGGGGGCGACGCTGATGGAAATGTCCTTGTTGGCCTGAACCGGCCCAAAGGCTTTGGATATCCCTTTGAGCTCAATGGCGGGGACGGTCATGTCTTGTCCTCAATTGCCGAAGGGGAGTGCGCGATTGCCCTACGGCAAACCGGCAAAGTGGATGCGGGACGGGGAAGCCCCCCGCCCCGCGCGATATCAGAACTGCAGTGCCGGGCAGCTGTCATTCTCGTAGTAGCTGACAACCGCAACATTACCGTCGATGATGTCCTGGCGCGCCTTTTCGACGGTGCCCTTCATGTCATCCGAAACCAGAGAGGCATTGTTGTCGTCCATCGCGACGCCAACACCTTCTTCGGCCAGACCCATGGTGAACACGCCGGTTTCGACGTTTTCGCCCGCGCTCATCGCGTCATAGACGGCCACATCCACGCGCTTGAGCATCGATGTCAGAACCTTGCCGGGGTGCAGGTGGTTCTGGTTGCTGTCCACACCGATTGACAGGATACCTTCGTCGGCCGCGGTTTGCAGAACGCCCACACCGGTACCGCCGGCAGCGGCGTAGATCACGTCAGCGCCCTGCGCGATCTGGGCCTTGGTCAGCTCGGATCCCTTAACCGGATCGTTCCAAGCCGCCGGAGTGGTGCCGGTCATGTTGGCGACAACGTTGATGTCGGGGTTGACGGCCTTGGCACCCTGGGCGTAGCCGCAACCAAAGTGACGGATCAACGGTATATCCATGCCACCGATAAAGCCCACGGTGCCTGATTGCGATGCCATGGCGGCCATCATGCCAACCAGATACGAGCCTTCGTGCTCGGCAAAGCTGACCTGACGAATATTCGGCGCGTCCAGCCAGTTCACGTCGACTGCGACGAACTTGGTGTCAGGATAATCGCCGGCAACGGCGGCCAGCGGATCGGCCATGGCGAAACCCATGGTGATAATCGGGTTGGCGCCCGCTTCGGCAAAGCGGCGCAGGGCCTGTTCGCGCTGGGCTTCGGATTGCAACTCGATCTCACGATACGTGCCGCCGGTTTCTTCGGCCCAGCGTGTTGCACCGTTATGAGCAGCTTCGTTGAACGATTTGTCGAACTTGCCGCCCAGATCGAAGATCAGGGCCGGTTCGGCCATTGCAGCACCTGCGGTCAGCGCGACAGCAGCGGCGGCACCCATCAAGGATTTCATCAGGGTCATTTCTTACTCCCGTTTGTTATAGTTGGTCCGAGGCCAAGATAGCCCCGATTACCCACTCAGAGCGAGCATAACTGTTGTGATGGCGGGAATTAAGGCCGTTTGCAACAGGCGGGGTCAACAGAAATTTGACCAAGTGGTCCAAAAAATGTGATTTACCGCCGATCCAGGGCGCATTCCATGACGATCCCGTCGGCATTTGGGCCGCTTTGGCGTCGGTAATACGCTTTTCGTAACCCGCATTGGGTATAACCGCAGGTCTGATAAAGCGCGATTGCCGGATGATTGTCCGACGCTACGTCAAGGAACGCACGGGTCACGCCCTGTTGACGGGCAGCGCGATGCCATTCCGCCATGCGCTCCCGCGCCAGACCGCGCCGCTGATGCTCGGGGTGAGTCGCAATGGTCAGCAATTCGGCCTCATCAGCGATGGCTTTGATCAGCGCAAAGCACCGCGCGTCACCAACGACAAAGGTAAACGGATTGGTCAGTAGGTCGTCAAATTCCTGCGCCGACCAGGGGCGTGCGTTCCGAAACGCCGCCGCATGGGTGGCGGCCATGTCCTGCGGTGTCATCCGTCCAGCAACACTGGCGGTACGTCTTTCGACGGCGCGGCATCCGCAGGTCGAACGTAGAGCGGCGCCGGTGCCTCGGCTACGGACGTTCCACGGCGTGCGGCAAGTGCGGCGATGGCTCGCGCATGCGCGGCAGGATCATCGCAAAAATACAGCGGGTTGGGCAGGCTGGACGCGTCGTGAGAAATCAACTTTGGTTCCTCCCCCGGCAAGCGAACGTAGGCTTGTTCACGCGGTGCGCGAACGGCAGGGATATGGTGATCGGGAGCAATGTCCGCCAATGCGTCAAATCCGTTGACGCCGATGGCTGGCACTCCGAGGCCAAGGGCGAGGCCACGGGCGGCTGAAACCGAAATGCGGATACCGGTGAAATTGCCGGGGCCAGTGCCGACGCCGATGGCGTCGAGATCTTTCCAGCTGCATCCTGCTTCACTCAGAACCTCTTCAAGCAACGGCATCAGACGTTCGGCCTGTCCACGGGTCATGGGCTCGAAGCGGGAGTCAACGATGCGACCATCGCGCAGCAAAGCGGCCGCGCAATGCGCGGCCGATGTGTCAAATGCCAGTATTGTCGGGTCAGACGGCAACCGGGCGAACCTCGGTCACTTCGGGAATGTAATGACGCAGCAGGTTTTCGATTCCCATCTTCAGTGTGAGGGTCGAGGACGGACAGCCCGCGCATGCCCCCTGCATATGCAGGTAAACGACGCCCCGGTCAAAACCGTGGAACGTGATGTCACCGCCATCCTGAGCCACTGCGGGACGAACGCGACTGTCAAGCAAGTCCTTGATCTGGTTGACGATTTCGGCGTCTTCCCCAGTATGCTCGGCGTGGCCCGACGCCGTTGCGGCATCGGCGCCCATCACGGGTTGACCTGACTGATAATGCTCCATCACCGCGCCCAGAATTGCGGGTTTGATGTGGTCCCACTGAACGTCATCGGACTTGGTGACGGTCACGAAATCGTTGCCGAAGAATACGCCCGTCACGCCGTTCACGCCAAAGATACGCTGCGCCAGCGGCGATTTTTCCGCAGCTTCCGCAGTCGGGAAATCGGCGGTGCCCGCGTCCAGAACCGTTTGACCGGGCAGAAATTTCAATGTGGCCGGGTTGGGCGTGGATTCGGTCTGGATGAACATGGCGCGGCTCCGTTTAGGTTGCCTTTGATATGCGCGCAGGGGCGGGGGAAGTCAAGATTTGGAACCGTTCTAAATTGCGGCAACACAAGAAATTGCGCTGTCCAACCGGTCATCCCCCCAGAATAGCTCATTTTCAGCAACAAAACTGGGGGCGCCGAAGATGCCGAGGGTTTTGGCCCGCTCAACCTGGGCAAAGAGCTTTCCCTTTATGTCAGCGTTGCCTGCGCGGTCCAAAAGATCAAGAGGCGCATCGGCGGCGTTCAGGCATTCTGCCAAAACGGCATCCTCAGAAATATCGTGTCCAGATGCAAACTCGGCGGAGTATACTGAACGGGTGAATTCTGCCCGCTGATCCTGAGACTCGATGGCAAGCGCCAGCCGGGCTGCCTTGAGGCTGTTTTGTGGGAACGTGACCGGGCGCTGAAACGGCAAGCCCTGTGCCGTGGCCTGGCGCTCCATGTCGCGCCACATGTAACGTCCCTTGGCCGGATAGATATTGAACGGAGAATTGTTCCAGCCCTGTTCGGCAAAGATCGGGCCTAGCAAAAACGGCTGCCACGACACGCGGATCCCACTTGCCGAAGCGACCCGTTCGATCCGCATCGCGCTGAGGTAGGAATAGGTCGAAGCAAAGTCGAACCAGAACTGGATTTGGGCGCCCATCCGATCGCTTTCAGGTAATCTCTTCCAGTTTTTCCTTGCTCAGATCGCCGGGCACGATGGTGATCGGGATCGGCAGGCTACCCGAGTTTCGGGTCAGCTGGGTAACAAGCGGTCCTGGTCCTTTTTTGTCGGTGCCTGCGCCCAGGACAAGCACACCAATTTCAGGGTCGGATTGCACGTGTTCAATGATTTGAGGCACCGGGTCGCCCTCGCGAATGGCCAGTTCGGGTTCCACATTCTGTTTGTCTCGCATCCACTTCGCGAACACTTCGAAATGGGCGTGAATGCGTTCACGGGCCTCTTCGCGCATGACTTCGGCAACGCCGATCCAATGGTTGAATTCATCCGGTGGAATCACCGACAGAATCGTAACGCCGCCACCGGTATGGGCCGCGCGCATCGCTGCAAAACGCATCGCGTTCAGGCATTCGCGGCTGTCATCCAGAACGACCAGGAATTTGCGCATGATTGTCCTCACAATTTTCCGGGATCATGCCCGACCGGTGGCACTGTGGCAACTGGAACGGGAGCAGCTAGCGCGTGCTGGCCGCCCAGTCCCAGTACATTTCACGCGCACGTCGGGCAATGGGGCCCACCTGATATTGTGTGTCATCCAGCGCGGTAATCGGGGTGACTTTGTTCATGTTGCCCGACATGAAAACTTCGTCCGCATTGTGGAAATCGTCGAAAGTCAGGACCGTTTCGTGGACCGTCACGCCGTCTGCGCGCAAATTCTTGATATGGCGGGCGCGGGTGATTCCGGCAAGGAATGTGCCATTGGGGATCGGGGTAAACACCTCGCCATCGCGGACCATGAAAATATTGGCAGTGGCGGTTTCGGCCACATGTCCCATCGCATCCGCAACCAGAGCGTTTGAAAAGCCTTTTGATCTGGCCTCTTGCAACATTCTGGCGTTGTTCGGGTAGAGGCACCCTGCCTTGGCGTTCACCACCGCGGATTCCAGCACCGGGCGGCGAAAGCGTGTCGTCGTCAATGTTGCTGACGCGGTCTCGGGTGCCATGGGAATTTCTTCCAGGCAGATGGCGAAGCCAGTGCTGTTTTCCTGGGGGACGATGGCCGTGACATCTCCGTCGATGCCCCAATACATCGGCCGGATGTAAACGGCGCTGTCGGGCGCATAGGCTTGCAAGCCTTCCTTCACGATCTCGACCATCCGTTCCGTGGTAACGGTCGGTGTCAGCATCAGGGCCTCGGCCGAGCGGTTAACGCGGGCGCAATGCGCATCAAGATCGGGAGTTACCCTGTCAAAAAATCGCGCGCCGTCAAAAACCGACGATCCCAGCCAGGCTCCGTGATCCGCAGCCCGCATGATCGGGGCGTCCCCGTCGTGCCACTGACCTTCGAAATAGGTGCGGATATTCTTGCCGACTGCCATGGCGCCCTCCGTTCATTCCGGCAAAACCTATGTTGGAGGCGGACCGACGTCCAGAGGATTATACCAGCGACAATGGCAGGACATCTCGCTTGACCATGGTGCGCAGTGCGAAATTCGACCTCAGGTTCCGAATACCTGGAATCTGCATCAACCGGTTCTCAAGGAAGGCATCGAACGCGTTCAAATCCCGCACGACCACACGCAACAGAATGTCGCGCGAACCCGTCATCAGGTAACACTCCATCACCTCGTCATAGCGGCGGACAGCCTTTTCGAACGCTCCGATTGCATTGCGATCCTGTTTTTCCAGTTCAACCGAAACAAAAACGGTAACGCCAAATCCCAACAGCTCCGGATCCACCTGAGCGGCATATCCGGTTATCACACCGTCGCGCTGCAACCGATCCAACCGCCGCGCGCATGGCGTCGGGGATAGTCCGACATGTTCGGCCAAATCGATAACGGTCATACGGCCATCTCTTTGCAGAGCGCGGACAATTTTTTTGTCGATCTGGTCCATGGTGAATACATCCAATAAATTTCCCAATTTTAGAGTGATTCCCTAAAAATGATCAATCTGCCGACGTGCATTGGCGAAAATCATTCCGCGTAACGTGGCAGAATCCCTTTGTCACGTCGGAGGAAAACTATGAAAATCACCCCAATCGACGCGCCTGAACATGAGCGCGTGGTTGAATTCAAGGACGCCGCGCTTGGTCTGTTGGGCTATGTCGCAATTCACTCAACGCAATTGGGTCCGGCCGCCGGTGGCGTGCGGATGCGACCTTACGGACATCCGGCCGAGGCGTTGAATGACGCGCTGCGGCTGTCGCGGGGCATGACGTTCAAGAACGCCGCCGCTGATCTTCCGCTGGGGGGTGGTAAGGCGGTTATCGTGGGGGATCCTGCGACGGAAAAATCCCCCGACTTGTTGCGGGCTTTCGGACGCGTCGTCCAGCAACTGAACGGTCAGTACTGGACGGCCGAGGATATGGGAATGACTCCCGCCGACATGGCGCATATCGGGTCGGAAACCGAATACGTAGCCGGTTTGGCAGAGGGCGACTTTGCCAGCGGCGACCCTTCTCCGATCACTGCACGGGGCATATTCAACGCGGTGCGCATTGTGGCAGCGCATCGGTTCGGGGTTGCTGGCTTGACCGGTATGACGGTATCGGTTCAGGGGCTGGGCAGTGTTGGCTGGCATTTGTGTGGTCTGCTGCACGAAGCCGGGGCTGAACTGATCGTCGCCGATATCGACGCGCAGCAAACGGCCCGCGCCGTTGACAGTTTTGCGGCGACAGCCGTTGAAACGAATGAAATCTACTCGGTCGATGCCGACATATTCGCACCCTGCGCGATTGGCGGTGTGTTGAATGACAGCAGCATCCCGCTTCTCAAGGTTGGCGCCGTCGCTGGTGGTGCAAACAATCAATTGGCCACCGATGAAGACGCAGTTCGCCTGCATGATCGAGGTATTCTTTACGCTCCGGATTTTGTTGCCAATGGCGGCGGTATCGTAAATGTTGCGACCGAGATATTGCGGGTTTCGGACCGCGAGGCCTGGGTGAAGCGCAGGTTGCAGGCGCTGGAGCAGACCATGGACCGCATTCTGACCCGAGCACGTTCGGAATCGGTCAGTCCACATGAAGTGGCCGAGTCGATCGTTCAGGAAGTGTTGCGCCCTCAGGCCGCGTAGCGGATTTGCAATAAAAATCGCCGCCCCGGACGTGGGCGGCGTTCTCATGTGGTTCAGGTGAGGTTCAGGACTTGCCCGCGCCGACCATGCCGACAATCTCGTAAGTCTGTTTCAGGATCGGAGTTGCTATCTCGCGTGCTCGTTCTGCACCCCGCGCCAGGATACGGTCAATCTCGGTTTCGTCACCCATCAGACGCGCCATTTCCGACGAGATCGGTGACAGTTTCGAAACCGCCAGGTCGGCAAGCATGGGTTTGAATTCACCGAACTGCTTGCCGCCAACGTCGGCCAGAACCTGCTCGACCGTCTGGTCGCTGAGCGCGGCATAGATATTCACAAGGTTTCGTGCCTCGGGGCGCTCTTCCAGACCGTCAACTTCGGAAGGCAGGGCATCCGGGTCCGTCTTGGCCTTGCGGATCTTTTTGGCAATGGCATCGGCATCGTCGGTCATGTTGATCCGGCTCATGTCTGACGGGTCGGATTTCGACATCTTCTTGGACCCGTCCCGCAGGCTCATGACACGCGTTGCCGCGCCTTCGATCACCGGTTCTGTGATCGGGAAGAAATCGACGCCAAAATCATTGTTGAACTTGATTGCAATGTCCCGTGTCAGTTCCAGATGCTGTTTCTGGTCATCACCTACAGGCACGTGGGTCGCGTGATAGATCAGGATATCTGCGGCCATCAGCGACGGGTAAGCGAACAGCCCCAGCGAGGCGTTCTGCTGGTTCTTTCCTGCCTTGTCCTTCCACTGGGTCATCCGCTGCATCCAGCCCATCCGGGCGACACAGTTGAAAATCCACGCGAGTTGTGCGTGTTCGGGAACCTGGCTTTGATTGAACAGGATCGAGCGTTCGGGGTCGATTCCGGCCGCGATAAATCCCGCGCACAATTCACGGGTCGAGTGTGCCAGCTCTTTGGGGTCCTGCCAGACGGTGATCGCATGAAGATCGACCATGCAATAGACCGTCTCCATATCTGGTCCCTGCATATCCACGAAACGCTTGAGCGCACCCAGATAATTGCCAAGGTGCAGGTTTCCCGAAGGCTGGATGCCGGAAAACACGCGCGGCGTGAACTGGGTCTCAGTCATCGAAGGGAACTCCCGTCTGGAAAAATCAGCCCCCGTCGCTTACCCATGAGGCCAAGGGACGTCAACAGCCGCGAAAGGCCTGCCCAATGAGCAGTGAGCATAATACACCGCCCGTAAACCCGTTGCCGCCTGTTGTGGTGGCGCTGGCTTTGTTCATCATGGGGATCGAGCTGGCTTTCTTGCTGGGAAGCCGGGGGCTTATCGGCGGGCCATCAGCGGTTGGCTGGAGGTTGGACGCACTACAGCATTATTCCTTTTCTCCCGATATCTTCGATTGGATGGTCCAAAACGGGCGCTGGCCGTTCGAACATGTCCTCCGCTTTGTCACGTATCCCTTCGTGTCAGGCAGTTTCACGCAAGCCATCTTTGTGTGCGTCTTCATACTGGCCATGGGCAAGATGGTTGCCGAGGTTTTCGGAAGTCTCCAGATGCTGCTGATCTTTGTTCTGTCCGGCGTGGGTGGTGCGTTGATCTATGCGCTGCTGCTGAATCCGTCCTATCCGCTGGTCGGAGGGTTTCCACCGGTCTACGGTCTGATCGGCGCTTTTACGTGGCTTCTGTGGCGAAAGCTGTCCTTGGTCGGGGAAAATCAGGCCCGAGCATTTCAACTGATTGCCGTTCTGATGGGCATTCAGCTGTTGTTCGGCCTGATCTTTGGCGGCACGTCTGACTGGGTCGCGGATCTTGGCGGTTTCGCCACGGGGTTCGGCCTGTCCTTCTTTCTGGCTCCTGGCGGCTGGGCGCGCATTGTTGGCCGCATCCGTCGGGATTGATCCGTTACGAGCGTCGCAGGGCGCGCTTGAAATCCGAGATCTCAAAGGCTTTGAACAGATGCCCAAGAAAGAAATAAGTGGCGGCCGCAACCTTGATAAGCAGCAACAGAGCCAGATAACGCCAGCCTGACAATTCGAACGCCCAGCCGAACAAATGGACAGCGGCAAAGAGCACGACACCCATCCCTGCCGATGCCGCCACGATCCGCCAGGCCCGTCGTTTGAACCGGTCGTCAAACCGCGCCTCATCCCCCATCCGGCGTGCCCCAATAACCAGAAGGGCAACCATGGCCCAGCCAGCGGTCGACGCCGCGATGGCCGGGGCAATCCACCCGACCACGGGATAGAGACCAAAGGCCAGAACCGCGTTCACCACCATGGCCACAAGGGCATAGTGGAAAGGCGACCGGGTATCCTCGCGCGCGAAGAACAGTGGTTGCAGCAGCTTCTGCAACATGAAGGCAGGTAAGCCGATGCCGTAGATCGCCACCGCCAGAGCTGTCGCGGCTGTATCTTCAGCGCTGAACTGGCCGCGCTGGAACAGAACTGAAACCAGCGGGTTTGGAATGATGACAAATGCCACTGTCGACGGGATTGTCAGCAGCAGCATGAATTCACCGGCCCGCGAAAACGCATTGCGTGCGCCCGTCTTGTCATCTGCCCGCAGGCGCCGAGAGAGGTCGGGCAACAACACGATACCCACCGCAATCCCAACCACACCCAAAGGTAGCTGATACAGGCGGTCTGCGGCGAACAACCAACTGACTGCCTTCTCGGTTTTGGACGCGACCAGCTGTCCGACAACCAGATTGACCTGCGTCACGCCCATCGCCAGTGCCGCAGGGACAGCTATGCGGACCAGATTGCGCATCTCCCTGCTGAGCTTTGGCATCCCCGGACGTATGCGGAAACCAGCACGTTCTGTAGCGATCCACACCAAGGCCAGCTGGGCGATGCCTGCAATGGGTATGACGGTGATCAGCCATCGGATCACCTCGCCACCGGACATCGCGCCAAGGATCAGGGCCGAACAGGCGAAGATATTCAACAGAACAGGTGCGGCAGCGGCGGCAGCGAACCGGCCCGTGGCGTTCAGGACGCCCGAGAACAATGCGGCCAGCGACATGAACAGAATATAGGGAAAAACCACATATCCATAATCGACAGCGAGGTCGAAACGTTCGTCACCATAAAACCCCTCGGCCGTGAGCCATACCAGCGCAGGCATGAAAACCATGGCCAGCCCGACCAGGGCCAGAACGGCGACGGCCAGCAGGTTGAACGCGTCCTGAGCAAAGCCCAGGGCGTTCTCGTCTCCCTCCAGCCGCTTGGAGAACATCGGTACAAAGGCCGCGTTGAAAGCACCCTCGGCAAAGAAACGGCGGAACATGTTCGGCAGGCGAAAGGCGGCAACGAATGCGTCCATCACCGGCCCCGGTCCGATATAGGCGGTCAGCAGAATCTCTCGCAGGAACCCCAGAATGCGACTGGCCAGGGTCCAGAAGCCAACCGTGAACAGGCCCGAGAACAACCGGATTTGTTTCATGAGGCGGCACGCTCCGCACCTTCGGTGATGGCGGTGCGCAGTTTGCTCTCCAGGCTGCGTTGTTTGCTTTCTGAATGGTATTTCAGGCCAAACATGTCCTTGACGTAGAAGGTATCCACCACCTGTTCACCATAGGTCGCGATCACCGCGTTGGCGATGTAGACATTCGCCGCCGCCAGCGTTCTGGTCAGGTCATAAAGCAGACCGGGGCGGTCGCGGGTGTCGACCTCGATGATCGTGTAGATTTCCGAGCCGTCGTTGTCGAACGTGATATGTGTCGGCACGCTGAAGGCGCGTTCCCGTTTCTTGATCTTGTCGCGGGATTTGAGCGCCTCGCGGGCCACGACCTCGCCTTTGAGCGTCTTGTGGATCATCTGGGTCAAACGCGGCAGGCGAGAGGCTTCGAACGGGTGGCCTTCGGCGTCCTGTATCCAGAACGCATCCGTCACGTAGCCGTCCTTGGTGGTATAGCTGCGCGCATCCACCACATTGGCACCGACCAGAGCCAGGGCCCCGGCAATTCGCGCAAAGATGCCCGGATGATCACCCATGGCGAAACAGGCCCGGGTGGCATCGCGATCTTCGTCCGGATGCAGGCGGATCTCCATCGCGCCAGGATCACCGCTGCGCTCGAGTGTGTGCAGCATGTTGGCGAATTCCAAATGCGTCGACAGGTTCAGGCCCTGCCAGTAAGGCGCGTAATGACGGCCCGTTTCCGCCTTGAGGTCAGCCTTGGACCAGTCCTGCAACGCGGCCCGGAGCGCTCTTTTGGCCTCGGCTCCGCGGTTTTCGCGGTTCAGGTCTTCCATACCGGTTTCAAGCGCGCGTTTGGTTTCGGCATGCAGGGCGCGAAGCAACGTGGCCTTCCAGTTGTTCCACGTATTTGGCCCGACGCCGCGAATGTCGCAAACCGTCAGCACCGTCAGCAGGTCCAGCCGCTTGACCGTCTGGACCGCTTTGGCAAAGTCGCGAACCGTCCGGGGGTCAGAGATGTCGCGTTTCTGCGCCATATCCGACATCAGCAGATGATAGCGAACCAGCCATTCGACCGTCTCGGAATCTGTCTTGTTCAGACCTAGCCGCGGCGCCACCTTGCGCGCAATCTGTGCGCCCAGAATAGAATGATCCTCGGGCCGCCCCTTGGCGATGTCATGCAGCAGCAAGGCTACATATAGAACCTTTCGATTGACGCCTTCTTTCAGAATGGACGACGCCAAAGGCAGCGATTCAACCAGCTCGCCACGTTCGATCTGAGCGAGGTTCACGATGCACTGAATGGTGTGCTCGTCCACTGTATAGCTGTGATACATGTTGAACTGCATCATCGCCACGATATGTTCGAATTCGGGCAAAAAGGCGGACAAAACGCCCAGTTCGTTCATCCGCCGCAAGGCGCGTTCCGGGTTGCCATGCTTAAGCATCAGGTCAAGGAATATCCGCCGCGCTTCCTTGTCGTTGCGCATGTCGTCGTCGATCAGGTTCAGATTTGCAGTGACCAGCCGCATCGCGTCCGGGTGGATCAGTAACCCGGTGCGCAGCCCTTCTTCAAACAGGCGCAGAAGGTTGACCTTGTCGGACAGGAATTTGTCCGGGTCGGCCACGTCCAGCCGGCCGTGGACAACCTTGTAACCCGCTTTGACACGTGGCCGGCGGCGAAAGATGCGCTCGAGCATCGGTGCGCCCTTCATATGGGCCGCTTCCAGCTTGGTCAGGAAGATACGGGTCAGTTCGCCAACGCGCGTCGCCTCGCGAAAATAGCGCTGCATGAAGACCTCGACCGCGCGGCGCCCGGCCCTGTCTTCGTATCCCATGCGGTCGGCGACTTCGACCTGCAGGTCAAAAGTCAGCTGTTCCGTTGCACGCCCGGTCACCAGGTGCAGATGTGAGCGGACGGCCCAAAGGAAATCTTCGGCCTGCACAAATCCCTTGAACTCATCGGGTGTAAACAGGCCCAGCGGAACCAGTTCAGCCACATCCTGAACGCCGTAGATGTATTTGGCGATCCAATAGAGCGATTGCAGGTCGCGCAGACCACCTTTGCCCTCCTTGACGTTCGGCTCAACCATATAGCGCTCGCCCTGTTTGAGGTGGCGGGCATCGCGTTCCTGAAGTTTGGCTTCGATGAAGTCGCGTTCGCTTCCTTTGAACAGCTCGTTTTTGAGGCGCTGGTCCAGTTCGGCGGCCAGAGTGTTGTCGCCAGCCAGAAAACGTTGCTCCAGCATCGCCGTGCGAATGGTGAAATCATCCGCCCCCAGACGCAGACAGTCCTTGATCGTTCGGGAGGAATGGCCAACCTTCAGTCGCAGATCCCAAAGGATGTAGAGCATGGATTCGATCACGCTCTCGGCCCAGGCGGTGATCTTGTAGGGTGTCAGAAACAACAGATCCACATCCGAAAACGGCGCCATTTCCCCGCGCCCATACCCTCCGACTGCCAGAACAGCTATTTTCTCGCCCTGCGTTGGCGTCGCAAGCGGATGGAGACGCTCGCTGGATACCTGCATAGCCGTGCAGACCAGTTGATCGGTCAGATAAGTATACGAACGCGTCAGGTGACGTGCATCAAAGGGACGCTGTTCAAAGGCGCGTGCAATAACCTCACGGCCCGTTTTCTGCGCTTCGCGCAGGATACGCACTGTTTCAGAGCGTAGCGCAGTATTGTCTTGGCTGGTCTCGAAGGCGTTCGAAAGCTGGGCGGAAACGCCGGCGCTGTCGAAAATCTCTTCAGCCGGGCAGATCAGTGCGCCTTCAGGCGCACCGGGCCCGGCAGGCTGATCAGAAGCCGGCGCCAGTGAAGCTTTGTGGGGCAGGGTCAATCACAACCACCTGTTTGTTCTGGATCGTGGCCACAGCCAGACCGCGTTCGTTGGTACCATTCGGGCGCAGACGGAAAATTCCACCGACTCCCTGAAAGCCTGCGTTTTGCGTCAAAGCGGCCGCAGACAGTGCGTTGGAATTCCCCTGGCTTACCAATGCGGCGATGGCGGCAATGCCGTCATAAGCAAGTCCGCTGATCGGGTGCGGGGCTTCGCCATAGGTATTGTTGTAACGCTGACGATAGGCCTGTGCCTTGGCGGGATCAGGCAATGCGAACCAGCCGCCCTGAACGCCCGGCAGTTCAAGCGTTTGTGCCGGGATATCCCAGCGGGTCAGACCGATATACTGCGTGGTCGCCGGTGATACGCCGGCCTCGGGCAGCAATTGTGTCAGCAAAGGCAGTGCCCCGGCGGTGGTGGCGGTCATGAAGATCGAATCCGCCCCGTTATTGTCGACAGTTGCCTTGATCGTCGGGACCGAGTTGATCACGCCCTGTTGCGAACGGTCATAACCCACCGTTCCGGCGTTGTTGACCCGACTATTGGTCAGTGCGCCGGCGATAGCGGATTGTCCAAGATTGCCGGCCGCGTCATTGCTATGAACGATCACCATGCCGTTTTTGCCTTGCTGCCCCGCGTAGCTGACCAAGCGGTTCGCCGTGTTTTCGAATGTCGGTCCCAGGACAAAGACGTTGCCACCGGCGATGCTGGTGTTGTTCGAAAAGGACAGAACGTTGACGTTGTTGTTTAAAACCGCGAGGCCTGCAGCATTGGCCGCCTGCGCGTAAACCGGCCCGATGATGATCTTGGCCCCGTCCGCCACAGCCTGTTGCGCAACTGCCGTCGCGGTTGTTGCATTGCCCGCCGTATCATATACGCGCAGATCGATCTGAACATTCTGCAAATCGGACATGGCCAGACGCGCCGCATTTTCAAGGCTGCGGGCCAACGCCGCATCACCGGCTTGCGGCGAGCCGCTGGGAACCAGAAGGGCCACCGGAACCGGTTCGGATGTGTTGATCGAGGGGCCTCCGCCCAGCCCGCCCGGCTCGCATGCGGCCAGAAACGCTGCGGTGGCGAGGATTGCGGCGGATTTCGCCAGCTTGCGAACGGGCTTGCAAACGGTAAACATCTAAATGAAAACTCCCTGATCCAGCGGCCAAAGCTGCTGCCATTCTGTTGAGCCGCGATAATAAACGTCACGCTGTGAGGGTCCAGCTTTGAATTTCCAAAAGGTAAGATTGAGCGCCGGCCTGTATTTCGTCGCTACCCCGATCGGCACCGCACGCGACATCACGCTCAGGGCGTTGGATGTGCTTGCCTCGGCTGATGTGATCGCAGCCGAGGACACCCGGAGCCTGCGGCGCCTGATGGAGATCCACGGCGTGCCGTTGGAGGGACGCCGCGTTCTGGCCTATCACGATCACAGCGGTGTTGGCGCGCGGGGCAAAATCATTGAGGCGCTGGAGCAGGGCAAATCGGTCGCTTACGCATCCGAAGCGGGTATGCCGCTGATCGCCGATCCGGGCTATGATCTGGGGAAGCAAGCGGCCGAGGCAGGCTTTATGGTTACCTGCGCACCGGGCCCTTCGGCGGTGCTGACGGCGCTGACGCTGGCCGGCTTGCCAACGGATGCGTTCTTTTTTGCAGGGTTTCTGCCTAACGCCACGGGCGCGCGCCGTACGCGGATCGAGACCCTCCGCGATATCCCCGGAACGCTTGTATTCTACGAATCGCCCAAGCGTGTGGCAGCCTGCCTTTCGGACTTAGCGCAAGTGCTTGGTGCGGATCGTCAGGTGGCGCTGTGCCGGGAGCTCACCAAAAAATTCGAAGAAGTCAGGCGCGGCACCCTGGGTGAGCTGGCCGCAGAGTATCAGGGAGCATCGGTGAAAGGAGAAGTCGTTTTGCTGGTGGATCGCGGGCATTCGCCCTCTGTTAACGAATCTGACATAGAACAGGCCCTGGAAAAAGCCCTGGAAACCCATTCGGTGCGGGATGCGGCTGATCTTGTGTCAGAAATGTACAATCTGCCGCGCCGGCCCATTTACCAGAAGGCTTTGAAACTGGGGAAGGGATGACATGGCCAAACGATCTGCCCGGGGTTCTGTTTCCTTTCATTCCGGGCAGGCGGCGGAAATGAGCGTGGCCAAGGATTACGAACGGCGAGGTTACTCCATAGTTCATCGGCGCTGGCGCGGGATTGGCGGTGAAATTGACCTCATCGCGCGGGGTTCGGACGGTTTGGTGTTCATCGAAGTCAAGAAAAGCGCCAGTTTCGCGCAGGCTGCAGCGCGTATCAATCGACGACAGATGGATCGAATCTGCGCTTCGGCTTCTCAGTTTCTGGAACAGGAACCGGGTGGTCAATTGACCAACGTGCGCTTTGACGCGGCACTGGTTGACACCGCAGGTGCCATTCAAATCATCGAAAACGCGTTCGGACAGGTCTGATCGGCATTGAACCCCCGGACATGCTGAGCCATGTATCAGGCGTCAATACAAGGGACGCGCCATGAAAATCGCCTTTCAGATGGACCCGATCGGGGTCGTGGACATCAACGCCGACAGTTCGTTTCGTCTTGCCGAAGAGGCGCAGGCCCGCGGCCATCAGCTGTTTTTCTATGGCCCGGACCAATTGGCCTATCAGGAAGGCCGGATTACGGCGCGCGGTCACGACATGACTGTTCAGCGTGTTCCCGACGATCCGGCCATCCTGGGTCCTGAGCGTGAGGTGGACCTGGTCGAGTTCGATGTGGTCTGGCTGCGTCAGGACCCTCCGTTTGACATGCACTATATCACTTCGACCCATCTGCTGGATCGTCTGAATGGACAGACATTGGTGGTGAATGACCCGTTCTGGGTACGCAACTACCCCGAAAAGCTGCTGGTGCTGGATTTCCCCGATCTGACGCCGCCAACGACCATTGCGCGTGATTTGCAGACCATTAAGGCGTTCAAGGAACAACATGGCGACATCATTCTGAAGCCGCTGTACGGGAACGGAGGTGCCGGGGTGTTCCGCCTGGACGCGAATGACCGCAACCTGACGTCCCTGCACGAGCTGTTCACCGGGTTTTCGCGAGAACCTCTGATCGTGCAGAAATTCCTGCCCGATGTCCGCAATGGTGACAAACGGGTGATTTTGGTCGACGGCGAACCCGTCGGTGCGATCAACCGTATCCCTGCCGCAGGCGAAACCCGTTCGAACATGCATGTCGGCGGACGCCCGGAAAAGATCGGTTTATCGGATCGGGACCTGGAAATCTGCGCTGCCATCGGGCCGTTGTTGAAGGAAAAGGGCCAGATTTTTGTCGGGATTGATGTGATCGGCGATTACCTGACCGAGATAAACGTGACTTCGCCCACCGGTATTCAGGAGTTGGAGCGGTTCGACGGCGTCAATGTAGCGGCCAAAATCTGGGATGCGATTGAAGCCAGGTTCTAGGCCGCGACCCGCGCGCTGATGCGAAAGCTTAACGCCTCGGCCACATGCGGGCGGCGAATATCTGCGCTGCCTTCCAGATCGGCAATGGTGCGCGCAACCCGCAGGATACGATGAAAGGCGCGGGCCGACAGCCCGAACATCTCAGCGGCTTTCATCAGCAGCTCTTTCCCTTCCGCATCCGGTGCCGCGATTTCTTCCAGCAGTTTTCCCTCAACATCGGCGTTTTGCCGCGTTTCCGGCATATCCCGGAACCGATCGGCCTGTATCTGCCGCGCCGCTTCGACCCGCGCTGCCACCGCGGAAGAGCTGTCACCCGATGGTGGCAAGTCGAGATCCGTGTATCCAACCGGAGGGACTTCGATGCGGAGGTCGAAACGATCCATCAAAGGGCCGGAGATGCGCCCAAGATAGTCGTCGCCACATCCCGGGGCACGCGAACAGGCGCGGGATGGATCGGTCAGGTAACCGCATTTGCAGGGATTGGCCGCTGCGACCAGCATGAACCGACAGGGATATTTCACGTGTGCGTTGGCGCGGGCCACCATCACTTCGCCGGTTTCGATGGGCTGGCGCAGGGTTTCCAGAACCGTTCGCGGAAACTCGGGAAACTCATCCATAAATAGTACGCCATTATGCGCCAGTGATATCTCGCCGGGTTTGGCCCCTTTGCCCCCGCCTACAATCGCGGCCATTGATGCGGTGTGGTGCGGTTCCCGAAAAGGTCTGGAACGACTGATTCCGCCTTCGTCCAACAAGCCGCAAAGCGACTGTATCATTGATGTTTCCAACGCCTCGACCGGTGTCAGCGCAGGCAGGATCCCGGGTAAACGCGCCGCCAGCATGGATTTCCCCGAGCCTGGTGTACCGATCATGATCAGATGGTGCCGACCGGCGGCTGCGATTTCCAATGCCCGTTTTGCGCGTTCCTGGCCTTTTACATCCCGCAAGTCGCGGCTGCTGGGGGCGAGGTCCACTTCGCCCGGCGTGGCCGCAGGCAACGGGGATTGGCCGGTGAAATGACGCACAACATCCCCCAGTGATCCGGCACCGATGACCTGTGTTGCATCCACCCACGCAGCTTCAGCGCTGGAAGCCCGCGGACAAAGCAAGGCGCGGTCCTCGGAGGCTGCCGTCATGGCAGCGGGCAGGGCACCAACGACGGGCACCAGAGAGCCGTCCAGCGACAGCTCCCCAAGCGCCACGGCCCCTTCCGCGGCATCCGAGGGGATGATTTCCAGCGCTGACAGCAAGGCAACGGCGATGGGCAGATCGAAATGGCTGCCTTCCTTGGGCAGATCGGCAGGGGACAGGTTGATGGTAATGCGTTTCGAAGGCAGCGCAATCGCCATTGAGCTGAGCGCGCTGCGCACCCTGTCGCGAGCCTCGGAAACCGCCTTGTCCGGAAGACCGACGATCGAAAAAGCGGGCAAACCGGGAGAGACTGCGCATTGAACTTCGACCGGGCGGGCTTCGACCCCTTGAAAGGCAACAGTGTGGGCGCGGGCGACCATGGCAATCCTGTTCTTGGTTAACAGGACGTTGCTGCCATGGCCGCGGTTTAAGAAACGTTAACGGCGCTGGACATCGTCAGGAATTTTGGCCAGGCCCCAGGATCGGCGACGGTTTTGTCACGGCAGAACGGGTTGCAGAAGCCCCAGACTTTCCCGTCCATTTCCAGAAAATCTTTTGCCGGCTTGCCGGAATAGGGGCATGCGGCGTTTTCGGATGGTCCGTGTGGTACCGGCTTGGCATGTGAGGATCCACCGACCGGCCACGGGCGAGAGGGCAATTCCTGCGCATAAGGAAACGGATCGTAGGAGACCGTCAGGCCCATCGCTCGCCATTGTCGGACGGAAAGATCCGACAACAGCTCAAGGCAATAGTCTCGGTTGGCGTCCGAAATGCGCAGCCCGTAACCGATAATTCGAGCGGCAACAGGGGTGTAGAATACATCGGCCAGAGAATAGGCTCCAAACAACGGCCCGCGGGGCACCCCTGAGACTGACCGAGCATGTGCCCAAAGCGTTTCGATGCGGTCCAGATCCGCACGGGTTTCTGATGAGGGCTCAAAGCCGTCCCAGCAGTGCTGCAGCTGCATCGGGCATTGGCCGCGCAAGGCGGTGAACCCGGCCACCATCTCGGCGCAGAGCCAGCGGGCGGTCGCCCGAGAGGCTGGATCCTTGGGCCAAAGGCCAGCATCGGGGTGTCGCTCGGCCAGTGTTTCGGCCATGGCGAGGCTTTCGCCCACAACGGTTCCGTCAGGCAGGCGCAGGGCTGGAACCAGCCGCGCTGGCGCAAGCGGCCTCATGTCCTCGGGCATCGTGCCCGAATAAAGGCCAACCATGTGGCTGCGATAGGGCAGGCCGAACTTCTCAAGCATCAGCCAGCCGCGCAAAGACCAGCTGGAGAACAGGCGGTCACCGATATAAATGTCATAGGTCATTCGCCAACGATGTCCGACAGACCCACGTCCGTAAATCAGAGATTTGTGAGCCGGCAGATCACGGATGGTGATTGATGCGCCCGACTGACCAACGGTCGCCGAGATGCGTGATTTCTGTCACCGACAGGTTGTCAATGCGATGCGAAAACGCCTGTTGCGCGTCCAATTCAAGGGCTCGTTGTATCTGGGTCAGAATGACACCGAAATGGACGACCACGATCAGGTCGCGGCCTGAATGTTGAGCAATCAGCGTGTCGACTACTGTGTCGACCCGGGCACGGACATCATTCCAGCTTTCGCCTTGCGGCGGGCGAACCTCGCCGGGGTTGTCCCAATAGGCAAAGGCCAGTTCAGGGTCTTCGGCCTCGATCTCGGCGAAGGATCGCATCTCCCACGAGCCGAAATTGATCTCGCGCAGATCCGGGTGGTGCGGCAGGCGCCGACGGTCGCCCTGAATGGCCGAGGCCGTGTCCGCGGCGCGTGACAGATCGGATGATATAACCAACGCATCTGAAGGAAGGTGCGCGTGCAATCGGTCGAGCGCCGCATGGTCGCTCAGATCTGCCGGGAGGTCCGACCACCCGACCATGGTTTTCGCATGGGTCGGGCCGTGGCGGACCAGATGCAACCGGGTCACGGCAACTGCCCTTTTAGGACCAGTGGCAACCCCGCCGTCACCTGCACCACAAGTTCGGCTTGTGCCGCCAGCGCAATATTCAGGCGCCCCTGCGCATCGCGAAATCGACGGGCCAGGGCATTCTCGGGGACAATTCCGTGGCCGACCTCGTTCGAAACGATCACGATTTGCCCTTTACAGGACTTCAAGGCGTCAATCAGTGTTGCCTGTTCCTGCATCAGGTCATGCTCGGCGAGAAGGTGATTGGTCAGCCACATGGTCGCGCAATCAATCAGGCAGACATGGTCCGAAGTCAGGTCTGCCAATGCCTGCGACAGATCGAATGGGGCCTCGATCGTGGTCCAGCCATCGCCGCGTTGTGCAATATGCTGCTTAACTTTTAGGCGCATTTCGTCATCAAACACTTGTGATGTGGCGACATAAATACGCTTTTTTCCTGAAGAAACAACTAGTTGCTCGGCAAACACCGACTTTCCCGATGCGGCACCACCCATGACAAAGGTTAAATCAGGATGCACTATTATTACCTTTCAAGTGATCCACCCGGTTTTGCACTGCGTATCGACCACAAGTCGGCATGGCAAGCCCGGCCCGCGCCGATGTAAAGGGGAGAGTTGCATGGCACTGGATAGCCCAAGTGATTTTTCGATGTCCCGGCAGGCGATGAAGGCCGAGCTTCTGGACGCCGAAACCGAATTACAACTAGCCTACGCCTGGCGCGACAACCGGGATGAGCAAGCGCTTCACCGTCTAATTACAGCCTATATGCGTCTGGCGATTTCTATGGCAGCCAAGTTCAAACGCTACGGCGCGCCGATGAATGATCTCATTCAGGAGGCCGGCCTGGGCCTTATGAAAGCCGCCGACAAGTTTGACCCGGACCGGGGCGTGCGGTTTTCGACCTATGCGGTCTGGTGGATCAAGGCCAGCATTCAGGACTATGTCATGCGCAACTGGTCGATGGTGCGGACGGGCTCTACGTCCTCGCAGAAATCGCTGTTCTTCAACATGCGTCGGGTGCAGGCGCGGCTTGAGAGGGAAGCGGCCACCGAAGGGCTTGAGCTGGACCGCCACCAGTTGCATCAGATGATCGCCGCCGAGATTGGCGTGCCCCTGCGGGATGTGGAAATGATGGAAGGCCGTCTCGCCGGGTCGGATTTCTCATTGAACGCGGTGCAATCGACCGACGAGGACGGTCGAGAGTGGATCGACGCATTGGAAGACGAACGCGAACAGGCTGCTGAAGCCGTCGAACACAGTCACGATACCCGGCAGTTGCGCGAATGGTTGGTCACGGCTATGCGGGCCCTGAACGAGCGTGAGCGTTTTATCGTCAGCGAGCGGAAACTGCGAGAACCTGCGAGAACATTGGAAAGTCTGGGGCAGGAACTCGGCTTATCCAAGGAACGCGTTCGTCAGCTTGAGGCGGCGGCATTTGTGAAAATGCGCAAGAACCTTGAAGCTCAATCGCGCGAGGTGCAACACTTCTTCGCATGAAACGTATTGCGAATCTGGTGCTTACCGTTGGGTTTCTCGTCGCGGCAATGCGGCCGGGCCTTTCTGCCGAACTCATCCCCGATGACGTCGTTGCGTCCATGCAAGCGGCAGATGTCGTGATTTTGGGTGAGATCCACGACAATCCCCAACATCATCTGGTCCAGACGGAGGCGATTGAAGCCATCGCGCCGTCGGCCGTGGTCTGGGAAATGGTGACCGAGGAAGGCGCGCAGCGACTTGCGCAAAAGGCGGCGTCCAATCCTGAGGAGCTGTCGAGAATCCTGCGTTGGGCTGAATCCGGCTGGCCCCCGCTCAGCATGTATTATCCGGTGTTTCAGGCGTCAGACGCCCCGGTTTACGGCGCGATGGTGCCGCGCAATGCGGCCCGGGCCGCCATGGAGCGCGGGGCGGCGACAATATTGGGTGCCGACGCGGCGCGTTTTGGTTTGACCGTGCCGCTGGCGGCCGAAGATCAGGCGGCGCGTGAGGCGGATCAGCTGGCCGCGCATTGCAACGCGATCCCCGCTGAAACTTTGCCTCAATTAGTGGCCATTCAACGCCTTCGCGATGCCGTTTTGGCGCGCGCAACCTTGCGCGCCACGGAAGAGACCGGCGGACCGGTTGTCGTGATCACCGGCAATGGCCATGCGCGAAAGGATCGCGGTATCCCCACATTTCTGTCTCGCCTGCGTCCGGGCTTGAACGTGTTTGTCCTCGGTCAATCCGAAGATGGCGTCGTGTACGGTGATTTCGATGCCGTGATCGACAGCCCCGCGGTTGAACGCGAGGACCCCTGCAAAGCATTCGAGACGCAGAATTAACTGCTGGAACTACCCGGTGGCGTTGCCTAATGTCAGGACCGACCGGAACGGGAAGGGCTGAACATGCTGGCATCCAAACGCATTCTGCTGATCATCGGTGGCGGGATCGCGGCCTATAAGTCACTGGATCTGATCCGGCGGCTCAAAGAACGCGGGGCCGCTGTCACTCCGGTTCTGACCCGCGCGGCAGAGGAATTCGTGACCCCGTTGTCGGTGTCGGCATTGGCAGGTGAAAAGGTATATCGTGATCTGTTTGACCTGACGGACGAAGCCGAGATGGGCCATATTCAGTTGTCCCGATCGGCTGATCTGATTGTCGTGGCCCCGGCTACTGCGGACCTGATGGGCAAGATGACTGGTGGATTGGCCAATGATCTGGCCTCGACCCTGTTGATGGCAACGGACACGCCGGTGTTGTGTGCGCCAGCGATGAACGTTCGCATGTGGGATCATCCGGCAACGCGTCGCAACCTCAAGCAGTTGCATGTCGATGGCGTGCGGTTTGTCGGCCCCAACGAAGGCGACATGGCCTGCGGGGAATACGGGCCGGGCCGTATGTCCGAACCGCTGGAGATTGTTACGGCGATTGAGGCTGCGCTGGGCAATGGCCCGCTCAGCGGCAAACGGGTGCTTGTCACCTCGGGGCCTACGCATGAACCGATTGACCCCGTGCGCTATATCGCCAACCGTTCTTCCGGAGCGCAGGGTACGGCGGTTGCCCGAGCACTGGCAGCGTTGGGTGCTGAAGTTGTCTTTGTCACAGGTCCCGCTGATGTGCCCCCGCCAGAGGGCGTGCAGGTCGTGCGGGTCGAAACGGCGCAGCAGATGTCTGAAGCAGTTGATGCTGCCCTGCCAGTCGATGCGGGTGTCTTTGCGGCGGCAGTGGCAGATTGGCGTGTCGCCGCTGCCTCGGACAAAAAGCTGAAGAAAAGCCGCGATGGTCTGCCGATTTTGGAATTCGCTGAAAACCCGGACATCCTGAAACGCGTCGCTCAGATGAAGAAAGGCCGGCCAGCGCTGGTGGTGGGTTTTGCGGCCGAGACGGACAACGTCGTCGATCACGCAACAGCCAAGCGGGGGCGCAAGGGGTGCGACTGGATCGTTGCCAATGACGTCAGCCCGGCGACCGGGATCATGGGTGGGTCGGAAAACGCAGTGATCCTGATTACTGGTGACGGAGCTGAAGAATGGCCGCGCATGAGCAAGGACGCCGTGGCAGACAAGTTGGCGCGCAGGATCGCCGATACCCTTACCCGATAAACGCTCAGAGGAAGAACGATGGTAGCAATCCGTGTAATCCGCGAGGAGGGCGCCGACCCATCGGTGGCATTGCCATCGTACGAAACACCCGGAGCCGCGGGTGCAGATGTGCGGGCCAATCTGCCGGACGCCGCGTCGATCACGCTGCAACCAGGCGAGCGCGCATTGGTGCCGACGGGCCTGCGGATCGAAATTCCGCCGGGGTTCGAGGTTCAGGTTCGGCCCCGATCCGGTCTTGCGCTGAAGCATGGAATAACGCTTCCAAACACGCCGGGAACCATCGACAGCGACTATCGCGGTTATCATCACTGATCTTTGTTGCGACTAGACAAGTCGTGAAGCTCATTTTATTTTTATGTCTGCTACGGTTTGCCAACGTTAGGCGACGGTGTTCACCAGTGTCGAAACGTAGCGTGGCCTGATTGGGCGAAGACCTCAAATATCGTAGCCCTATCAGGCCATGCGGGTTTAAGGGCGTGTAATGCGATAAGTTGTTTGTTGCTCAACAGCTCTGGAGCATCCCATAGTGCTGACGGAACAAGCTAAGCCGTTTTCGCTTTTGAGCCCGAAAAGTCTATCTTAATCACCACACTTTTTTTGAAGAAAACGAAGGATGCATGGTCATCCCCATCTTTAGCCGAAATTCACTCTACCGCTTCATCCAATCCCGAGTTCAGAAACAACGAAATCGTGGGAGCATTGTCATTGGACACGAGTGGTGATGTCGAACCTGCATAATGCAATCGGATTTTCTCTGTTGCAGTGTGTTCAGTTGGCAACACTCAGTACTTTGCGGGCATTTTGGTAATTCTTGTTAAGGCTTTGGAGAAAATCACCTGCTTTTTTTCTTTTCCTTGTTAGCCAAGAATTGATGAAAGGATAAGTGGGCCATTTAATCTTTGGCCAAGAATAAAAACCTAATCAATCGACTAAAAAGTACCATATTTTTGGTCCTGTCATTTATTACCGTTGACTTTGTTCAATTTCATGACTTCAAAAAAAAATCGCTTTTGCGAGGCTGGTTTAAACTCCAAATGTCGCCAACATGGCCGAGAGTTAAAGCGGACAAAGACATGAGTAATAGGCGACAAAAGTCTCAAGATTGTAGGCAACGGGTGACTCTAGCCCCGCCGAAAGTGCCAAATCAGTTATGGTACTTGGGAACTTGGCTATCCAAATTTTCAGCTTGCGAGACGCGATGCCGCGTTCGTTCATTGTGAGTGCCGACATTGGCCTTTTTTGTATTGCCGCGCGACGAAGACCTCAAAGAACGAGGGTTAGGTTTCTTGATGGGCTCGGGTGCCGGGGTTGTCTGGTCGAAAAACTGGGAGGTAATCACTGAGGTAACAGACTACTTGATAGCGAAAGCGACCAGTCGATGGCGCGGTGCGAAACAGCAATCGTTGTATTCAAGACTACATCGACCCGCTTTTAACACAATGAAAGCCGTTGGCAGTGATCTGACAAATTTCATTGACTGGTGCGAGAGTCGAAAGGTCGACTGGAAAACGATCAGCTACGAGCAACTTCTCCAAGGCTATCAGGAGCAGATGGAAACCGGTAGATGGAACCAAAGGACTAGAGGGCAAAAGCTCGCGGCCGCGACGATCAACCGTCGAATGGCTTATGTTTGTGACTTTCTTACCTACGCGGCAGTCACGGGTAGACGGTTACCATTTGAAGTTGCATGGGTGGATGTGCATCACCGTGGTCAACCAAAGAAAAGGATCCAAAAGCGAAGTGGGAGCATCCGCCGCAATCCGAGAGAACTGAGGTTGCCAACGTCAACGGAGCTAAAAACTTGGATGCAGGGAGTGCGAGAGGAATTTGGGAATTCGCCAGCTTTAGCATTCAAAACAGCAATTAGATTGGGTCTAAGGCCCGAAGAAACGATCCTATTGCGCGCCGACCAACTGCCAAACATTCCTACGGATTCTAACAGTCAAAGCGTAAAAATGACGCTAAAATTCGGAACAAAAGGAGGTAGGCGGCAAGGGGATCGGCAAAAAATGGGCAAGGAGCGGTTGATCAGAGTACCCGTTGATCTTCTGATCGAGCTTCACAACTACAAAAAGACGCGGCGAAAATTGTTACAGAGACGGTTTCGCAAGTTACATCCCAATCAACCCTATCCACCTCAACTATTCCTGACAGAGGCGAAAGGAAAGCCATTCGGCTATAGCTGGTTCTACCGCGTTTGGACTCAATCTAAGCCTCTGCCTTTTGAAGGTTTTTCGCCCCACTTGGCGCGTCATATTTGGGCTTGCTTTACATTACGCTGCAAGCTCAAGGAAGAATTTCAGCTTGCATCTGGATCCGGAGCAGCACGGACGGCCATTTCAAGGTCAACAGCAGAGACACTGATAAGAACATTCATCCAACCACAACTAGGGCATGTGGATGAACGGACTACGGAAATGTACTTAAGCTGGATTATCGATGAAGAAGAGCTTGCTTGGGGTACAGATGTCTGGGTGGACTATCTAAATGAGTAAGTATCTGAAGGCTCATCGTGAAAATGACTCAGAGTCACAGTTCGAACCGGTGAGTGCGAGGCTGTCGTCACGCTCTGCCTGCGGTGATCCCCTGAAATTCAACTACATATTGAACGACGGTCGCTTTGAACAAGTTGACCTCACTAGGTATCGAGACGGTTGTTCGAAGTTGGGAATAATGGGTTTCCCGACGCTCATTATGGAGCTTTTGCCTCAGTTTGAAGATTACCTTTTTCGCCAAAAGAGAACAAAAGGTGGAATTAAGGGTTGGATGCAATCAAGATTCCATCTTCTTTTTAGTTGGCTAACAGCGATGCAACGTGAAGTCGGGCGCTGCCCGGCTTCTGTTTACGAATTTACAAATGAAGATGGGCAACATTTAAAGGACTATCTCCTCTACACAAAAGGCGGGGTGCTCAAGTATAGAAAAAAGAACTTGAGCTGTATCTATTCTCTTTTGTCCACGGCTCGAGGCGACCATCAGAAATTGATGTGGCCCACCATTGAGGTGGGAGATCAACGAAAAATTATATCGGATAAACCGCCCGCTGCTTTCAAGGCAATTTACAATGCCTGCAAGCGCATTCTTGATGAGGGAGAGAAAAAATACCTTCTTGCAAGAAAGTGGCTGGCTACAGGCGAAGACCCCCGAGACATTGAAGGTATACGCGTCATGTATGTAAAAGGCCATCGCGGAGGGTTTGCCAATCCAGCGTGGCGCAACCCAGCTAACTTATGTGTTTTACAGGCAAAGGCGTTTTCCGACAAAGTTCTAGGAACAAGTAAGATCAGAGTTGTAGACGCAAAGAAGCTTCAAAATCATTTGAGCCGCGGAGGTACTTTAAGTACCGGGATTGCGACGAGGGATCTTATGGCGGCACTTGGGCCAACTCAACTCGAGGTTTGTGCTTCAGCCTTGATTGTTTCTATGGAAACGGGCTGGATTGATACTCTCGAAAACATTGATCTCCTTCAAGATTGGCACATATTTCGTCGCGGCTCAAACTATATGAAGCCAGGCAAAACAGACAGTGTAGTGATAAAGGCTGTCCGCCCCAAAACCAATAAACCTCAAATTGCAATCAGTGCTGCCGGTTCGAAGTTTCGGGCATTTCAAGTAATTAAGTCTATGGAGAAACGTTCGGAATTTCTGCGAGCTTTAGCCAAAAAGAGACGAGCGATGCTTGAAACTGCAAAACAGACGCAGGAAGTAAAGTCGGAAATTGCTGACATTGATCACATCCTTAGATCGCCCTGGATCTACTACAATCTGAGAAACAGAGGAATAAAGGCTGTCGGGCACGACAGGCTGAGCCATATTATGTCAGCCAACCTGCCAAAAATAAGACAGAGGGCGATATCTGCGTCGGAAAGAAAAGGCTACAGCGAGAGCATAAAGTCAGCGATCAACAAAATAAGTTGGAAAGACTGCCGTGATGCCTTCGCGGCACATCTTTACTCTGCTAGCGCCGGAAACCTGTTCTTAGTCAAAAGGGCTCTCGGGCATGGTTCGATAGATGTAACACGAGGTTACCTTCGGCAAAGGCATTTAATTTGTGAGCATTTTGATGCGGCCCGAAAAGTTATCGACACAGCAGTTGAGGAGATCGATAAGGGACGCGCGCTGGACCCTACAATATTGTTCATGTCCGCAAACTATGATGATTTTGACGCGTCAGACCGTGTTCGCCTCCGTGCATTCAGAACTCGAATGGGCATGGGATGCAAAGACCCCCAAAACCCTCCTCCGCATTTGTCATCGGAAGCTAACACTGGGGCCTATTGTTCGGTACAGCGATGTATTTTGTGTAACCACGGTGTCGTGTTCAAGGAGTCATGGAAGAATCTGGCCGAACGGCATGCAGAACTTGTTTACCTGCGAAAACGGACGCTACCAAATCGATGGCTAACTTCGACATTTTCTTGGGAGTTGGAAGCGCTTGAACTTGTTAGAGATAGATTTCTGGCGTCAGTTGAACCCCGCTTTTCTGAGCATTCCGAACTCAAACTGTCAGAGTTAGAGGCTGGTCGTGCTTTCCTTTTTGACGATCATTCTTTGGTAGGGCGAGTCGATGAATAGTGGAGCGCGCAAAAAACTGGTCCAAGACTACTATCGTCTCCTGCCAAGTAAGCCCAACCTTGAGCTTGCTTGGACTATGCCTTGGGAGTCGTTAGCTGACTTTCCTATTTCTCCGGTGTCCGACAATGATCCAGAAAGAAGCTGCATCGTTGACGATGATGTTTGGTGTGTTCCGGTTGAATGGTGCTCGAAAAACCGTTCGCACCGGCACCACAGAACTATCGAATTTCAGCGAGCTATACCTCCTGGTTTTTCTCCTGAACACGCCAGTGGGTTCATCAGGCGTTTAAAGCGAATTGCTTTGTTGGATCGATTCCAGACGGTTCGATTCAAGGTCAAAACGAGTTCTCCGAACGCGACGGGCACCTGGGTAAAAAATTGTCAGAGATTACTTCGTGCCGCCAGAGATTCTTTGGCGAACTATAGCCGTTGCGCCGAAGGTTCCACTTGCCCTGATGGGCTTACGCTGTTTGCCCACCTCTCTGTCGTGGAAATGCGGAGAATCTCCAGCGACAACATTGCATGGAACAACTCGTGCGTCGCCCGAATGAATGCTCTTTTCTCGGGTGGACTCTTCGATGATTGGCCAGCACCAGATGTTGCAAAGCTAAAAATTACTGCTCGTGAAAACTCACGGGCGAGTGAGTTCTTTTCGGATGAGGCATTCACGCAAATTGTTCGGGCTGCGTCGTGGTTGTCACGCATTCAACCAGATGTTCAACGGGCCTATTTTCAGACCAAGGACATAACGCAGACGGAAGATGGATACGTTCGTCAGTCTCTAGTGCAGGCTTATCGCGCGGAGTGCGTTAGTGCATGGTCGTCTGACACCCTGCGACTTGGCACTGAGTTTCCATTTGCCGTTTGGGTGAATGGGCGAAAACGGGCCAGTACTCGATTTACAAGTTGGCCCATGCAAACGGTCAGTGGCCTAAAAGCACTACTTCATCTTTGTCAGACAGCAAATTTTCTGTTGGTGTTATGTTCCGGAATGAGGAGCAGTGAAGCGAGCGCTCTTCCTTTTGATTGTTTAACACGTCATGAAGGCCGGCTGTACCTTACGGGAAATAGCTACAAGGACAATGATGCGCCTGGAGGGCAAGAACGTGAGTGGCCTTTGCCAAAAATCGCTGCCGAAGCAATCGAACGACAACAGGATTTGGCGAAGGCAATGGGGGGTAAGTTCCTTTGGGTAGCTTTTGGCGGCAAGAAAAATTCAGTTGGGTTGCCGAGCTTGGATCAGTCAATAGTTGCCTTTGGAAAAAAAGTCGAAACGCTGGAGGGCAGAACACTAGACCAATTTGATGGAAGAATTACCGCACACAGATTCCGTTATACTGTGGCACGATTGGTGGCGTTATCACTCACAAACGCAAGTCAGGTTCTCTTTGATGTTCTGGGTCATGAAGACGTCGAGGTAACCTTGGGCTACGCCCATCAGGACCCGGAAATTTTAGAAGAAATTAACCGCATAAGACGAGAGGTTAGGGCAGTTCGCTACAAAGAAGTTTTTGAAGAAGCTGAGTTTCTGGGTGGCATGGCGGCCAACACAGTTCGGAAAATAAAGGCTGAAATGCTGCCTCGATTCGGTGACGACGAGTTAGATACAAGTGATTTGTCCGAAGCCGCTTCTATTCTCGGTGAAGCTGAGTTGGTTCGACCAGGAGTCCTCTGCACGGCGCAAGCTTTGGAAAGAGGTGCATGTTCCTCCAGCTTAGGTCTTAGGGACTTCAGCAAATGCACCACTAGCTGTCTGCACCGGCTAGAGTTGTCGGCAAACAGGCAGGATCGGCGAAACAAGACAGCGTATATCGTGAAAAAGCTATCAGAGAAGGAGTTGTGCAAGTTGGAGCGGTCCTTTTGGGAAGGTCAATTGATATCTAATCTTGACCCATTTTCGGATATCTTTTCCGAATTCGAGGAAAAATCCCAGTTTCAGGAGATTATTGCAGGATGCAGCCCGTCAGCGTGGTCCAACGCAAATTCTGAGCTTAAGTCCAAGCTTTCCAAGATTAGAGAGGATGTCCATGGGCGAGCGAGTTGAAAAACTAAAGGCTTCAAGCGCTGCAAGAAGACGTGCCACCGAGGAACGCATATTAGAAACCATACGCACAATTGAGGCCGAGATTGCAAAGGATGGATGGTATCCCGAAAACAATGGTGCGTTAACCCGAACCGAAGTGTGTCGGCGGGCTGGAATAGGGTCAAGTACGCTCAGAAACGAGCACCATCGAAAGACAAGGGATTTGGTCGATGAATGGCTACATCAACTTAGCTTGCGTTCGCCGACGACGGTAAAAGCGGCCAAGGTGACAACGGTTCAAAAGATCGAATGGTACGAGGGAGTAATTCGGCAAGTAAGTGCTGAAGTTCAAAAAATTTCTGTTGAAATGGAGAAGCTCAGAGCTGAGAACGTAAGTCTTCGCTTGCAACTCAAGGCGAGCAATGAACTAGGAAAGAAGGTAATCGAAATGGGCTCTAGGAGGTCAATAAATGACTGAGATCAAGTTCAAACGTGTCGAGGGAAATGACTTACCACTACCCTCATACGCTACGCCGGGAGCCGCCGGCATGGACTTGCGAGCATTTCTTCCCAATGGGCCGGTCACATTTAGTCATGGTGACTTACAGCTCATTTCCGTCGGGTTCCATGTGGAACTGCCAATTGGAACCGAAATGCAGATCCGGCCGAGGTCTGGCTTGTCCCTCAAACATCGGTTTTTGGTGCCAAACAGCCCTGGTACGGTCGACGCTGATTACCGCGGTGAAGTCAAATGTGGGCTTTACTATCTTGGAGAGGAACCATTCACGATTAGTCATGGAGATCGGATCGCTCAAGCGGTCATCGCAAGTGTTTTACGCTTCTCGCTGGAGGAGGTTGAACAGCTTTCGGAAACTCAACGTGGAGAAGGAGGCTTCGGTTCAACAGGGGTTGAGTAGTCCCATGGACTTCAGCTAACACCTGGATAGGTAAGCAGGATCATAGAAAGAATGCCGTCAACCGCATTTGCCGCGCAG
The DNA here is from genome assembly GCF_057220975.1 of Ruegeria sp. HKCCD9138. Taxonomy (NCBI): domain Bacteria; kingdom Pseudomonadati; phylum Pseudomonadota; class Alphaproteobacteria; order Rhodobacterales; family Roseobacteraceae; genus Ruegeria; species Ruegeria sp. HKCCD9138. The sequence goes on from NZ_JBWVAZ010000008.1 coordinate 91,743, forward strand.
TCGTGGCGACAACTACAGACCCACCGAATTTACGCCGGCGAAGAAGGCGAGCCGCCCGCTGTGTAAAGCGCTGGACCGCCAGCTTCACGGCCCATGACCCGGTGAAAGAGGGTGACTTCGATTGTGCAATCGGCACTGGTCTTCGCCAACAAAATGGACCAGTGCAACTGCGTTCAGGACTTCCAAGCACACAACGTGGCCCCGCCATTTTGCCAGCAAGCACCGTCGCGGTTCAGCGTACCCAGATTATGGTTGGCTTTGCTTTCGCGATCACTCCACATCGCAGTCCCGATGCCAGCATGATCAAGATAGAAGTACACGAATGCCAGCCTGTCGTCCGCGTCTGCGACAAAGAAGTCACCGCCGCCCATTGGATCGAAAACGCAGGGGCCTTGCATCTCGATGATGCCGTCAATTTCCAGGTAGCAGATATCTGCGCTGGCGACCGTGCTTGTAAGAAGAAAGGCAACTGCGGAAGCAATGGTGTTTTTCAAATCTAGTGTCCTTTAAGATGCTTTTTTCTCCTGCTAGTTGCACTCAGAATCTGACCAAATTTTGGCTACTGGTACGCAATAGTCATCCACACTCAAGATCTCTATGATAAAATGAGCGAATGGAGCCTGATCAGATCATTTCAATCCTCGCCGTCGTTATAGGCGTAATCGGTGGGATCGCCTGCTGGCTGACATGGCGAAGCCTGCCCGAAGAGCCGAAAGCGGCTACAGACGAAGAAATTGAAAAAGTTTTCTTAGATAAGACCAAGACCCGAGCAATTCTTGTTGATGACATCGAGTATCAGAAAAGGATTCGAAAGGAATTCTCCGAAAACGACGACGCATGACTTTTTCATCTTCTTTGTGATGGAGGATCTTCATACCGTCCAAACCTTGGGAAGCACGGTCAATTTCGTTGCACTCGATTCTATTTCTGAAACTGCGGAACCGACGAACGCTACTTGCATCCAACGTTCTCAAGGCATTTTCCGTGACGCCACAAATTCAAACAACGTGAGCATCAGGATTGGTCGATTCTTCACTTAGCGAAGTCTTGTGAACTGGTACTCAAATTGCACATTCGTAGAAATGATGATGGAAATAAGTTATTATTTTCAATTTACTACAGGTCATTTCACTTGGCGTTTCAGATTCCGTCTTGACGGGGACGCAGGAATTGGACCAGCCTTAGCGTATGTCAAACGCACGCATCATCTGCCACCGAATATCGGCCTGAGGTCGATAGCCCACGCGAAACCCGTGGGAGGCAGCATTGGTATGCGGGCGGGGCTTATACCCCTGTGATAGCTCCAGATTAGAGTGCACGAGTCGGTTCGATTCCGACGCCTCCTACCATTTTCAAAGGAGGAAATTTTTGTGCCGGAAATTAAGACTCAGCATGAATTCGGTTGGCTTCCTAGGAACGCAACCCACCAACAAAACAATCAGGAATGTAAACAGCACCTGCGCGCAGCGGGACCAAGTCTCTGGTGGTCCATGTTCCGAGACTTGGTTGCGGACACAATCTGTGAACACAGGACCAAGTTGCCCCTGCATCACCGTCGAGAAACGGGAGGCAGTTATGTCCGTGATTGATTGGGGTGACATCCATAACAGCGTCGTCAGCGAACTTGGAAAGGAGTGCCAGGGCTGGATCCGGATCGTCGAGGAAGCGCTTGAGCGCGTCAAGAAGCGCGCGATTGAGCAAAAAAGGCCTGCCCCCGAGGTTCATCAGATCAAGCAAAAGTCTGGCGAGCTGCGTATCTACTACAGCCGCGCGAACACCGACGGCTACCAGGATTCGGACATTGTGGCTGCGATCACTGAGGCCAATCGCAGTTGTGAGCGGTGCGGAAACAGCTGCCGGACGCAGGTCATCGATGCCTGGATCGTCAACATGTGCTGCTGGTGCATGCACCGCATGGTGGAAAACACCAGTGAGTCGAAGCCTAAGTTCAACATCCAACACCTGCCGGACGATCCACTCCGGTGTCAGAGTTGCGGCTACCTGGGGCAGATTGCCTGGACGGCAACCGGTCATCGGTGCCCGTGCTGCGTCTCCAAAGGACTTTAGAAATGGTGCTCACGAGACGGAAATGGGAAGACGCTGAAGTCAGACGACTCTCGGGGTTCGACTGGGAGTTCCAGGACGTTGTGCGCCGCGCTGTTGAAGTTGTTGGAGACAAGCGTGAGTGGGACGAACTCAAGGCGCGCATTATCGACCAGCAGCCACCTGAAAACGCGTTCAAGGTCATCAAAAGCAGGGGCGCTGAAGCATCTATGTATGCCATTTCGGACGACACAGACTGGCGACAAACCGAGATCGACAAACTGAAAGAAGACGACCCGATCCCGACATCTTACGCGGCCGACGCAATCAACCAGATGCCCAGCATGGATGTGTGGCACCAGGTCGCTGAATTACTCGTCAAAAGCTACCAGACGAAGCTCGTAGAAGATGGTGGGTCTGATGAAGATCCCAATAAGCTCGACGCGCGTTACCTCATCGGCCAAAGCGACTTTGATTACCTGCCGCGCAATCTCAAAAACGAAATGCCAAAACACATCCGGGAGTTGGTTGAATGGAGCGGCCAGTTCGCGCGCCTCAAAGTTCCGGAGCACCTCGAGAAGCTTCGCTTGCTGCCGAAAAGTTTTCCGCACTGTAAGCGGGCAGTCGACGGTATTGCTCACGACATCGAATTGAATTGGGGAATGGGATCCGATGTCATCCGGTTCCGACCGACGCTATTGGTTGGTACTCCTGGTATCGGCAAAACCAAGTTCTCGAGGGAGCTTTGCAAGGCACTTGGGCTATACGCCCAGTCTGCCAATGTGGGCGGTATTTCGGAAAATCATCTGTTCGGTTTGTCCGCGGGGTGGCATAGCGCCCATCCGGGCATTGTAACGCAGGCCGTCGCTTCGGCACGCACTTTAAATCCCGCCATTATCCTGGACGAGATTGACAAGACCCATGCAGGTAGAAACGGAGATATCCAGGGTGAACTCCTGGGTCTGTTGGAGCCCGAAGAAGCCAGGCGTTACCGGGAAAAATACCTGACCACCGAAGTCGATGCATCACATGTGAACTGGATCTTCACCGCAAACGTGCTGGACAAGATCTCGGCGCCGCTGCGGAGCCGTTGCAAGGTCTATGAGATCCCGCAACCCACGCAAGAGCAGGTGCCTGCCATCATCAACAGTCTCGTCAGTGGATATGCGGCGGACCACGGTCTCAGGCGGGAGTTCTTCTCGCTTGATATCGGCGAGGTCGAAGCACTGGCTGACACGTACAAGGTGCATAAATCCATCCGCATTCTGGGGCGGCTGGTGCACGGATACCTTCACGAGAAATCGATAGAACTGCCGTCTGCATGATCCGCGCAGCGAGGAAGCAATTCAAAGTGGTCTCCCGGCAATACAGATCGTGACGACATCAAAGTTTAGAGGAGAAACCCATGACGACGACGAAGTCTGATACAGCAACCAAACCGCTCCAGTTCATGGTCTCGGAGGAAATGTTTGAGCATTTTGGCGCACTGGCCGTCCAGTTTGCAGGCCATGGGAAAGGAGCTAAAACCGCTCTCTTTCTCGAACTTATCGCCGTCTATGAGCGCACCCCGGCGAGCGAAACGGAACGCGTGGCCGAACTCGAAGGCGAGCTTCGTGAAGCCAAGGTGCAAGAAGAAGCAATGGCAGCGGAACTGGAACAAATGCTCCGTCGGCAAAATGCGCTGCTTGATCTGATCGCCGAGCAAAGTGTGTGAAGAATACCGGGCTATCGTCGTGTCTTGAACAAAAGTCGACAAAGCGCATCAAATTTTATGCCGCACTCTCCAAGATCTATGCCCGCTTTCAGCCCGAACCGGACATTCAAAATTGGACTTTGCAGTTCTCCGAGATGCGGGCGACCATGACATTCCCTCGCGCAGCTATCTCTTTCGTAATCGATGATGCGCTTTCATTTTGGCATTGCAATAGGGCATTAGTTGGCACGGAACCGGTCGGTTGTTAGCGTATTCTCACTTTTTGCAAAAACCGCTCATTTGCCTTGTACGGTTAGGACAATCGATAGGCAAACTAAGTTGTCTCTATGCGGGCATTATTCCCAGTCTGGTTTGAGCGTAGGACTCGCGTCCGTTCAATTAATAAAATAGCTTTACGCCGAAGTAAGGACCATGCTGGTCGACGTCATAAGCGAATTCTCCGGAACTCAGCGTGTCGGTATAGTCAACGCTGAAATAGCGATACCCAAATGTGAGCGCAGTATTCTCCCAAGGCTGGTAATCGAACCCTACATTCGCACCGATCTGGAGGTAATTACCGCCCGCTCCAAACCCGCCAAGCTCCAAAGAAGCAATCCCATTCCATTCTTGGTTCAATCGCCACATTCCACGAGCACCGATTACAGGTTCTATCCAACCCTGATCTCCGCCCAATGTAGGTGGATTTCCCGGACCTGTGGTTGTTATGTCGATTTCCTGACGAATGGAATTGTACCTCAGACCGCCTTGAAGATCGATTGCGTATCGCTGGCTGCTGCCGCCATATACGCCATCTGCAACACGGTAAGCACCCAGCACACCAAACCATTTTTGACGAACGTCGACGTTAACCCCGGCACCCAGAGTGCCGGGCAAAGTAGTATCTTGTTCGATGCCGACATAATTCGCATCCACGATGATCCCAAAATCCCCGTTCCATACCTCGTACCGGCCGGCTGCCGCAAAATCGAGCACATCAAGTACGTCACCAAGGGCCAGATCCAGATCTGCGGATTGTCCAGCCACGGTTGACGTTCCCTTGGTTCGCAGGGGTGTGAACAGATAGAAGGAGGCTCCATGACGCCAACCGGTTTCGTCTTGACCAGGCGCCGGTAATGATTGAGCAAATACAAACGCTGGCAGAGCCGCAAGGCTTATCGCAGGTATCATGACCCTGCGTGATGCGGTATGGGGCATGACTGCTTCCTTTAGGAAATCGCGACTTAATAATTGAACCTAAGACCGACCCCGGCGCCTTGGTCATAGGGGCGATCAGCACCAATCCCGATCAACACATCTGCATAGAGGGCTACTCCGGGGCTCAGGTTCTTTCCGATCTGGAATTCTGCGGTCGCGGGCCAGTCGTCATTCTCCCAATCATAGGGCGCTTTAATATCTGCTTTGACCCAATACCCCTCACCAAATGGCTGAAGCGCAATTAGGCGCATCGCGGTTTGACTGACATCGGTCGGTCCATTGTAAGATGCGAAATGCTGGATCAGAGGGATCAGTGTCAGCCCACTGTTTGTGTTTGCAAAGGCGAAGCCTCCGAAAGGAGCGATTTGATCAGACCCGGTGCCAATGCCTTCATCGGGGTCACCGAAATCAAGTATCCACTCCAAACCAAGCGCGGACTTGACGCTCCATGTGTCATTCAAGGGTTTTTGGGATGGGAAGTAGATCAGCTTGAAGCTGGTCTTTTCGAACCCATTGAACCTCTCTCCGGTCGCATCAGTCGAATTGTAGTGTAGCTCGTACTTTAGTTTAAGATCGGGGCGCAGCATGTATGCACCATCAATGAACATGTCCTGACGGTCTGCCCCCCCTTCCAGATCAAAATACTGATAGCGAATGTCCGTGTTGTTAACTGCCGCTAGCGGATTTGACGCGTTTTCTTCGGCTTTGGTGGCAGAAGCCATCACAAGCAACGCCAAGGTTAAGACTGTGAGATGAAGCGAGGTACGGGTCATAGTACACCTTGGAAAAATTCATGCGATCATTGAGACGGCGGCGTCTCGGCACCGCCGTCTCAAGTTCGTCATTGCCAGCTAGAAAAGACTTCTCGGGCCAATTCGCTTTCGGGCCTTAGATTTTCAATCCCCTCATAGGGGACGCCCTTGCCGAGCGGTTTGTGAGGGTGCTTTTCGATGGACTTCTGGTGGCGCTTCAACATGTCCTGGAATGACGCCCCGGACCACAGCGAATACCCGACAAGCGGATGTTCTTCACGGGGATCGCGATAGACATTGAAGACAGGGGCGGCCGCGCCGGGCTGACCGGGAGCTGGCAGATGCATCTTGAATTCTTGCTTTACCACCGAGCGCAAAACCGGCCCTTCGTACACATAGACGTAGTCACGGCGCGAATTGCCTTCACCCTCAAGCAATAGTGCCGTCTGGTCGATGCCATCAATGACACGGTCGCGTGGAATGTGGTCCGTCGCGCCTGCGAGCCGGGCAAACGTGGAAAACAGATCTGAGACATGAACGATGTCACCTGCTGCACTGCCCGCCTCGATCGCGCCGGGCCACCGGATGAACGCGTCAGTTCTCACACCACCTTCGAGATGCTGTGTCTTGCCGCCGCGATAAATCAGCTGATTTAGGCCTGACGTTCCTTCGTAGTGGTACATCAAACCATTGTCAGCCATGATCATAACGACAGTATTATCTGCCTTGCCGGTTTCATCCAGTTTGGCCAGAACCTCGCCGATCCAACCGTCCAGAACCTGCAATTTGTCTGCATGAAAACCACCGTTGCGAGATACAGCCTGATCAGGATAAGCAAAGTTCAGCGGATAGAGCGGCCAGTATTGCATAAAGAATGGCGCGTCCTGTGAAGCCAGCCGCTCTAGCTGCTCCAATGCTTGGCGCTGATAGCGCAAGTTCATTTCCTCGTATTTCGCTTGGGTCCATTCTTCGCCCGGCGCCATGTAGACTTCGCGAGCCAGGCCGCCCGATTCACCTTCAACGCCGGTCACAAGGCCATAGGGTTTGAACCGCTCGTCCAATTGAAACTGGTTGGACTGCCCCGACGGATGGTAACCAAGCATATTGTTGGCGACCATCGCATCCCGTGTCATCAAGCTCAGCTGAACCTGCTGATGCAGGGGAAAAGCAGCCCAGTCGAAGCCCTGATTGTGTGGATAGGCCTGTTCAATATCACCCTGATGCCATTTTCCAACATGCGCAGTGTTGTACCCTTCTTCCTTCAGAATTTCGGCAATCGTTACCTCTTCTGACGAAAGACCTTCGCCAACCAGGGCAACCTTGACCTCTTCAACGCCCGCACGCACGGGGTGACGACCGGTCAGCATCGCCGTTCGTGTCGGCGTACAGGAAGGCTCAGTGTACATCCGCATCAAAGACATGCCTTCCGCGGCGAAATCGTTGATGTTTGGCGTATCGAAACCGGTGACGTAATTCATCGTCCGGTTGCCCATCTGACCAAAGCTAACATCGTCGATCAAAATGTAGAGGATGTTGGGTGGTTTGCCGTCATTTGCATCCCGGATCTCGGAAAGCTTCTGTTCAATCTCCGTGTCTTGAGCGTCCCATTGCTCGCCAAATTGTGCGCGTAGAAACTCAAACTCTCCATCATGAATTATCGGCGCATCCTGCGCAAAACCCGCGCTTGCCATCAGCACCATGACTGAGGCTTGTTTCAGTGTTGATCTCATCGGTATCCCTTCCCCTATTTGAATTACATCTTGCCTGCACGCCGCAGCGATTGAGCAATTTCTTCCTGAAGACCTTTCAGCGTTTCGCGGATGTCGCAGGCAATATTGAGCGATTGGCTTCCGGACTCAGTGTTCAAGGCAAGGTACTCGTCACTGAGAAGCAGATAGTCCCGGCAAATTTCATCGAAAATAATGTCTTCACGCCGTAAGTCCGCAATTGCGGCTCGTTGGTCAGGAAACAGGGTATCAAGGACGATACCTTTCATTTCGGAGCTCGTTCGATGGATCAGCAGGCTTAGGAGAGTGTTCGCTGAATTCACTTCTCACAAAAGGTTTATCGGGGCATAATACGGTATAATCAGAGAAGTAACTTGCTGAAAAAATGGAACTATCCAAAAGCACATCGACTATTATTAGTGATGGCAGAACATCTGACGCTAAAGAGGTGCGGGCCGCGCTTCAGAGACTTGTCGGGTCCCAGACTTTCGCTGGATCACAGCGACTACAGGATTTTCTTATCTACGTCGTCGAGGAATCGCTCAACGGTCGAGCCGAAGACATTCGTGCCAAAACTATCGCCATGGATGTCTACGGCGCGAGCATGTCCGAGATGGCGCGTCGAGAAAATGTGGTGCGGGTGGATGCCGGGCGCCTGCGTCGCAAGCTGGCCGAATATTATGTCGAAGATGGCCGCGATGAAGTCACTGTTTTCGATTTACCTAAAGGCGGATACGCACCTGAGATATCGATTAGGTCGCCCGGGACAGATCAGCCCGAAAAACCCGAGAGGGAAACCAAGACGTATACTTGGCCACGCCGATTCATCGGAATTGCAGGAGTTTTCCTTATTATCTTTGTTGCAGCGGCAATTGCATTAATGTCGACATATCGTGGCGTTCCAGTCGACCAGCCAGTAGATAGCCTGAGCCAAGCTGAGCGCAGTGCCATATTTGATGCATCCCCCATGCGACTTCAGGCCGTGAACCTGGCCAATTCGGGCCGCGATTTGATATTTCCGGCCTTGGAGCCCGCGCGGCTAAAGGGAGCCCTGACAATATTCCAGGGGGCAATCGAAAACGACGACAGCTATTTCGGAGGCCATGCAGGGGCCGCGCAGGTTGCAGCAACAATAGCGCTGGTTACACCGGACGCTGATCCGACCGGGGATGTGCTGCGTTACGCGGACACACGGGCCAACAGGGCGATTGAATTGGCACCCGAAACGGGGTGGAGTCAATCTGCAAAGGCCTGGGTCGAATTTACCAAAGGAAATTGGCCGGAAGCTATGGAGTTTTCTTACAGGGCACAGCGTTTGGCACCAAACGACGTACACGTGCTGGAGTTTGTCTCACTGATCCTGTTGTACTCAGGTGAGTTCGAAAAAGTCGTGGCGATTAGCGAAGATGCCCTGTCGAAAATAGATTTGGACAGAGGTTATGTGTTTCAGAACGCGATGGGGTCTGCAAAGTTCCATCTGAAGGATTTCGAAGGTGCCGTTTCAGCCTTCGAGCAGGTGACCCAAAAGGGTGGCCCTGTCGGCCCTATTTCTGTCGCCTATCTGATGGCGGCTCATCAGATGCTGGGGAACGAAAGTGAAGCTCAAGCCTTGTCGGATCAACTCTCGCGTGAATGGCCTGACAGTAGGGTGGATATTTTGTTTCAGAGACTATTTGCGAATCCAGAATACGGGGTGGAACTTGGTGACGCTATGAAACAAGCCAATTGGAAGCCAAAGAACTGACGTTGTAAGTTGGCGTTTCGGCTTTCGTAAGCCCACCCTTTGGCTCTACACGACCGTTCACCTCCTCGCAACTAGCGTCTGGCGGCAGCCCAAACCGGACATTGGCGACGCAACTTCGCAATCCCATGTACGCAACTTTGCAGCCGATTGTTGGTAAAGTCGAACGGCTATTTTGACAGTAAGCTTTCGATTTCAGCAGGCATCCGTCATGTGCTTGACCAAAGAGGTCAATTGTTTGTCTCCGTATCCACCCTCCCACGCGGCTTTTGTGCGGTCATGCATCAATCGGATGAAGTCAGCCGGAGCATTCAGAGATTTGCAGGTCTTTAGAGCGTCCTCCTGGGCCAATGCGTAGACTTTTAACGAGGCTTCAGCGTCGTCATAGTCCTCGGTTGGAACGGTACGGACAAAGAGATCTTGGTAGTCATTTACCAGCTTGATCGTGGCAGGAAGTTGATCGACATAGACCTGCATAGGAACACCAGCTTTCTGGCAAACCAGTGCACCGTATATCATCCCGAACATGAAACCTTGCCGGACAGTGAAGAGACCAGCAAAAAGTGCTGCAAGAGCTGCGGGTTTCTCACCGACTTGCTCCGACTTTCCCCCCAGAGATCTTATTACTTCGCCGTAGCGATCCCAGGTTCCGTCACTGCCTACGGTGAGGATGGTGGTGTCGCTGCCACCGATGCCCGAAGGGTAGGCATTGATCATGCCCAACATGTAGTCTGCGTTTTTTTCGCTGAGAAATGAGACCAGTGAATCAGCATCGGACGTGTCGCCGGTGCTCATGTCGCAGATTGTTTTCCCCTTCAAAGATACACTTAGACCGCTGATCAAATCGACAGTTTCCTTGTGACTTTTGATACAGACGATGACGAAATCCGACGCTGCAACAGCATCTTCCGGCGATGCGCAAATAACTGCACCTGCATTTGCAAACGATTTTGTCTTTTTAGGCGTCCGATTCCAGACGCAGACGCTGTAACCTGCATTGAGCAGGCAATGCGCCAACGCCGAACCCATGCTGCCCAATCCGAGTACCGCAAGCGTTGCCATGGTTTCCTCCTGTTCTGGTTATTGGTGTTTCAGTCAACATGCGTAAGAATCGAGAAATCGCGTAGTTGTAAATTTTTCTGTATTGTTAGATTTTCTGACTCATGGATTGGCACACGTTTCCCTCGCTGACTTCTCTCAGAGCTTTTGCCGCCGCCGCAGAGTTTAAAAACTTGACCCGCGCAGCAGCGGCGCTGAACGTGACCCATTCCGCGGTCAGCCAACAAATCCGTGGTCTGGAGCAGCATCTGGGAACCCAGCTTGTTACTCGGACGCGACACGGTATCGCTCTGACCGCGCAGGGAGAATTCTTAGCGGCGGGCCTACACGAAGCATTCGCCTCAATGGCGTCCCTGACTGAGAGCATATCAAGTGCAGAGGCGGTTCGCCCGCTGGTGGTCAGTGCGACACCGATGTTTTCAAGCGCATTCCTCATGCCGCGCCTATCGGCGTTTGTTCAGGAGTTCCCGGATATTGAGCTTCGGATCGACTCAACGATCCAGGCTGTCGACCTCAAGCCAGGCGGCATTGACATAGCCATTCGATACGGCACCGGGCGCTGGTCGGGGCTGGTGTCGCAAATGTTGCTACCTGGCTGTCTGACAGTGGTTGCTGCAAAAGAATTGATTGGGGAACGGGTACTCAAAGACCCAATTGAGTTGCTCGACTTTACTCTTCTTCAGGAACAGGCTTCGGTCGAATTTGACCTGTGGTTGGAAAAGGTTGGAGTGCCACCTGGTGCAGATAGGAGAGTTGTTCGCTTGCCGGGCAACATGCTGCTTGATGGAATCCGCCAAGGTGATGGTATCGGGGCAACGGTTCCGGCATTCATCTCTGACGAATTGAAGTCTGGAGATCTCGTGGCGCTTTTCGATGATCCAATCCCGCAGATCGGATATCACCTCGTCACGCTGCCTGGAGCAGTTCGTCCAGCGGCAAAGGTGTTTCAGAAGTGGCTTTCCAGTTCAATTACCGAATATGAAAAAAGCCTTTTCAAATGGACGCCTGCTCACTTGATATAACTGTTATTGGCGTTCGACTCGAACGGATAGCAACAACCCAGAGCGGCGATGATTTTTCGCAAGATGAGGACAAAAAAGGCCGTTTGCCCACTGAGCTGTTAAAGCAGACGTATCGCAGCGCTTTCCAAAGCTGAAACAGACTTCGGACAAGATCAGACACCACCCCTGTTCACTTTCGCATGGTCTAAACACGTAGCGATCAGTATGAAACAGATAGGAGTACAACACGTGGAGCGAAAGCTAGCGGCCATCCTGATAGCCGACCTAGTCGGCTTTACCGCCCGGATGGAGCGGGACGAGAAAGGCACGCTCGAAATCCTTTCAGCGCACATTGACGAAACCGTTGTTCCGCTTGTCGGTCGTCATCACGGCCGCATTGTCAAACAGATGGGTGACGGTCTGCTCGTAAGCTTCGACAGCGCTGTTGATGCCGTTTCCTGCGCGGTTGAATGGCAAAATTCGGCGGTAGTGGGCTCCGACCCGCTTCGCTTTCGCATCGGCGTCACTCTTGGCGACATCATCATGCGCGACGGAGATGTTTTTGGGTCCGGTGTGAACCTTGCGTCGAGGTTGGAGCAGCTTGCCCCACCCGGCGGTGTATTGGTGTCGGACGCTGTTTATCGTGTGGTCGGGAACCGTATACCGGTCGCCTGGGAGGATACTGGTCAGCACACGGTAAAGAACGTTGCCGAACCGGTACATGCTTGGCGCATTGGGGGGTCAAGCGCAGTACGCGCTGAACCGCCTCAGCCTGAATCATCAGGAAAAGCCACTATTGCTGTCTTGCCTCTACACAACATGAGCGATGACCCCGAGCAGGCCTTCTTTAGCGACGGGATTGCGGAAGACATTATTGTGGGCTTATCGCGTTTTCGGACGCTTAAGGTTGTTTCCAGAAATGCGTCTTTCAGGTTCCGGACACTGGACACAGATCCGGCCAAAATCGCGGAGACTCTCGGCGCAGAATATCTCGTTGAAGGCAGCGTGCGGAAGGCCGGCAGTCGCGTCAGAATCTCGGTGCAACTCGCTGACGCCCGAACGGGCACTCAACTCTGGTCGGATCGATACGACCACGAACTGGAAGATGTTCTCGCGGTACAAGACGAGGTGGCCCGAAATATCGTCGCAGTGTTGCCAGGCAGGGTCCAGCACGATGTCGTCGACCGTTCGACACAGAAACCAACGGATCAGATGAAGGCCTATGAGCTGATGCTCAAGGGCAAGGCACTACGCGACGGCTTGAACGCACGAGATACGGCCAAGGCGAGAGCGTTGTTGGAACGAGCGGTCGCGCTGGATCCCAGTATCGCGCGATCTTACATGTATCTTTCAGATACATATGTCATAGATTTGTGGCTGGGTCTGGCGGATGCTGACGCACCCGCCCACACGTTGAATATCGCCCGAAAGGGCGTGGCACTGGATAACCGGGACGTCTACATTCAGGACCAGCTTGGTTTTGCTTATCTCTGCGCCGGGCTGTGGAGCGAGGCCGAAGCGCAATTCAACAAGACACTTTCCATGATAGAAAGCGAGGCGGAGTCGATGGCTTGGTGCGGCTATGCTTTCCTACTGCTCGGCCAGCACGAAAAGGCGCGCGACGTAGTTTCGGAAGCTATGGCGCTGGACCCGCTACATCCGCCTGCCATCGACTGGATTATGGGGCAAGTCGAATTTTTCAACGGTAACTATGAAGCAGTGCTTGGTTTTCTGATGGGAGCAGCGCGGCTTAACTCGTTGGCCACTGCCTTTGTCGCAGCGTCTTACGCGCAGCTCGAACGAGAGCGAGACGCCTCTGGCGCATTGCGAGAATTCGTCACCGAACGTCACGATGAGTTCACAAGTCGAGGTATTGTGGTTGAGGATAAGACGGTCGACAGCCTTGCCCGCGGGTTTCGGTCTATGTGGCGGCGACCAGATGATTTCGAACGTCTTGTGGATGGGCTACGAGCGGCAGGATTGTCTGGCTGACGCCGACATTAACTCTTTTGTCCTACCGGCGCGGCCTCAATTACGCGGTTCTCTGCGCCCTGTTTTTCCGGCAGCGAGAACCCGAAGCAGACATGCAAAATTAGACTTTGCAGTTTTAAAGATGCCAAAGAGCGAATTTTTGCACGAGGCTACACCCGATACCAGTTTTCAACGTCTCGGGTAGCTTCGTCGACTGTAAAAGCAGCCTCTACCTCCGCGATGACACGCCGTACTTCGTCCGGGCTTGCAATAAGTTCCAAAATGCTCGCCCCTAGATTATGGGCTGACCCGGCATTTGAAAAAATCGTATCAACCCCAATTCTGATGGCGTTTCGGTGTTGCAGTAGGTGCTCAAAAAACCGCACGTAAATCATCTCCTTGTACGGAGAATGACCATCCGCTTCTGAGATCAAGCCCAATTCTGCCGCCTTGGCACACGTCAAACGCCAAGCCAGATCCATTGTGGATGGTGGCGCGTCCCTGGCCTCATCAGGATGTCTGGGGTTCGTAAATGTAGATCTTCGAATAGCTTCGAGATTGGCACGCAAGTTCTTTGTAGGAACAGGATAGATGAATGTGGTTTCCTCGGATGCTAAGGCTGGTTCAACCTGATCCGGCTGCGCCTGGACAAACTCGGAAAACCTGTTTCCGATGATAGGGACTTCACCGACAATCATGTCTGTGGGATCGGTAGTCTCTGTCAGCCATCGCGCCAGGGCTCTCCGGCCCCACAATCCGGCTGCCTTGCGGATCAACGGATGAGTTCCATCTGAAACATCTGGATACTTTGCGAGTATGTCTTCGGTCTGAAACGCCGCGAGTCCTGTATCCCACCGCATGATATGTACGCGACGTCCCAAGGAGACCGAAATGGATATTTGCTGGCGCAACAGAAATGACTTTCCAGATGCCGGTAATCCAGTAAAGAAAACCATGCGGCAACGACGTGCAGCGTCGGCGAGGTGTGTTCCAATCTCGGTTTCCGCAAAACTGTCGATAGAAATTGCGTATCTCCTAATTTGGTGTCAGCCGCAGACCGGAGCGGCGAGCGTTCACCACCTCCAAGATTGTTGCCCATGAAATCCGGCGATTTCACAGATGAATTGTCAACCTAAATTGCTCTATAGCCCAGTTTGAGGGCTTTCCATTGCAGATAGATGCTTCAGCGCTCGCAGCCCAAAACGGACATTGCGATTTCTGTCCTCACTCCGTTAGCTTCTATTCATGACTGTTTTACCCAATCTCTCCGAGCATTACTCTGACCCTAAAACATATCCTCCTGGCGTGGCTTTCATGGACGGGCAGTATTTGCCGATTTCGGAAGCCAAGATTTCGGTGCTGGACTATGGGCTACTTCATTCCGACGCGACGTATGATGTCGTCCATGTTTGGAACGGAGCCTTCTTTCGACTCGAAAATCACCTTGATCGGTTCTTTGCAGGTTTGGAAAAGCTGCATATGTCAATTGAGTATGACCGAGACCAGGTTACCGAGATACTGCACAATTGCGTCGCGCTATCCGGACTAAAGAACTCGTACGTCGAGTTTATTTGCACACGCGGCATGTCTCCAACATTCAGCCGGGATCCGCGTGATGCCGTCAACCAGTTCATCGCCTTCGCAATCCCGTTTGGATCGGTGGCTAATCCAGAGCAGATGAAGCATGGGCTACATGCAGCAATATCATCCTTGGTCCGCATTCCACCTAATTCAGTCGATCCAACTGTGAAGAACTATCACTGGTTGGATCTGGTGAGAGGCCTCTATGAGGCTTACGACCGAGACGCCGACACGGCGATCCTTGTCGATACAAATGGAAACGTGTCGGAAGGGCCCGGGTTTAATATTTTTGCCGTCATCGACAGAAGAGTCCTAACACCAAAGCTCGGTGTGCTTCTCGGGGTCACTCGTCAGACGGTCTTCGACATATGCACGAACTTGGATATCGACTGCTCAGCCGTCGACATACCCCAAGACCAACTCCTGGGTGCAGACGAGGTGTTTATATCTTCAACCGCCGGAGGGATCATGCCAGTGACCAAAGTGAATGGACAAAATATCGGCGCTGGATCTCCCGGCCATATCACAAGTCAGATCACCAAGCGTTATTGGGAAATGCACAACGAGAAGAACAAGAGGCTTGTGATAAAATACTTGGATGAAAAATAGCTGTCAGTCGGTGTCGGGTTTACCCAGTGATGGAATGTAGTTTTGCGAACCATGACTCTGCTGGATGCGTCTTACACAATTAGCTGATCGCAGCCCGAAGCGGACCTTCAATCCAAGACTTTGCAATTCCGGCTTAGCGGACATAGTTGCCGTAGGCTTAACGGTTGCTGAGGACCGGTCTCAGCCCAAAACGGACATTCACAATTAGACTTTGCAATTCCCGAGAAGCGTAACAGATTAACCATTTGCTCGCGCCGCGAGTGCTTGCGCAGCTTCAGTTCACAGGAGCGGCACGAATGTCGCTGCGTTGCTGCTGATGACGTCAGGCCAGTCATTCATAGCCACGAGGAAACCTTGATCACGTACCGCTCTTTCGCCGCACTCAGGCTCGACAAGGAGACGCGGACTTAATCTGCCATTCGCTGCTGGTCCGACCCCAAAACCCTACAACAACAGATTAATGCCAAGTAACTTCTTTCGGCGGTTCACCAGGCTACTTGGTCACGTGCTTGTTTCAAAACCACCTGCCTTGGCAGTACTAGCGTTGCGACGAGGGAAACTTCCTTGACTCTATTCTGGCTAAGGACCACAAACGTGCATTGGTAAAAATTACTCGTCGCCGCGATGCTGCCGGCTTCGATAATCCAATGGCCTTCAGACTAACGTAGCATGTGCCCCAGCATAGGAACGGGTTTCGCTGGGGTCTTCGCTATGAGCTCGTTCCTCGCAAGCATTCGCAACTGTCACCTGACATGCCCCAGTCATCGCGTGACCCATGAAAGAAGGCGCCGTATGAACAGCACATGGCTCATAAATTGCGTGCTTGATGACCGATAAAACAGGTCTCAGGCTCCGTTTCAATCAGTCTTTCATCGTGTTTACGCGCTGCATTCTTTGTTTGATCCCGACACTCTTGGTGTTGCTCTCAGGAACGCAGCTTCCTGCCCAGATCGCAGGCAGTGCCGATGGATCGGTTTGTGACGAAGGTTTCGAAAACAAGAACGGATCGTGCCAAAGAATAGACTTACCGGAAAACGCATATTTGACGGGTAGCTCCTACGGCAGCGGCTGGGAATGCAATCACGGTTTTCAGAATGTCGGAGAACTTTGTGAGGAGATAAGAGTTCCTGAAAATGCCTATCTTGCATCAACCGGAGATCAGTGGGAGTGCAATCGGCTGTTCCAGCGTGTCGGCGCAGAATGTGAAGAAGTGATTGCACCTCGAAATGGATACGTCGAAACCCGGTTTGGCGCGCAGGAAATACACTGTAACTGGGGATTTCGTAAGGAGGGCCAGGATTGTGTTTCGATTAATGTCCCGAGCAACGGCCGCCTGACTGACAAAAACAGCGCGGATGGTTGGGTGTGCCTCAGAGGTTACAGAGCAACGGAGAGCGGTTGTGATCCTGTAGCTGTTCCACAGCATGCATATCTTGCACCTGAAACTTATTCCGGATGGAAATGCGAACGTGGTTTTCGCGCAAACCGGGACAGGTGCGTTGCGATCCTTGTCCCTTCAAACGCTCACTTGAATCGAAGAGGTGATGGTTGGGAATGTAATCGGCCGTTCACAAGACAGAACGATAAGTGCACCGAAAATGTGCCGCGACAATAGGTTGGTGGAAATCAATACCGCCTGAAATATCCGGAAGGACCAAGCCGTGAACCATAACTCAATTGACGAAAATCTGGGCAAAATGCTCAAAGCCGAAAGGGCGCATCGCTGGTCCTACAGAGTAAAGATGTTTATCGCGTTAGCGGTGTTTGTTGCGGCCATAATTGTGGTCGTGTTTCTCTGATGCGCAAAAATGCCCCCCAAGTGACTCTTCACGATTCAAAGATGTCAGCTCGTGGTTTGGAACAAAGAGCATTTCAGGACCGCAGTGTTCGTAAGTCGCGGAACGCTGACGTATCAGGAGTGATTGAAGAAGAGTTTGGAAAATACTTGATTAAGGCTGGCATTCTGAGTGGTAACTGCGTTGCGCGCGCATTTCCCAAGCCACCGGCTAAAACGCAGGCAATGATTGCCGATGCAGTTGGCGAAACTCCAGCATTGGCCATTGAAGCCTTAAAAGAAATTCTCGAAGAACGAGACAGGAAACGTAGCGGTCAACGCCGTTTGGAGGGTAACTCCGGCACTCTCGTTCCCAGCGAAAGAGAATATGCCGAGGCACTGCGCCAGATCAGGCTGACCCCTGCGCAGGTTACAATGCTCAAAGCACTTACCATAGCAGGCAAGGAAGGTCTGACTATTGGTCACTTGTCTCAGGCGGCCGGTTACAAATCGCGCGAGGCGTCCATCAAGGTCTTCAAGAAAATCGGACTATTGATTGCAGAATATCTGGAACTCGAACTTCCCGAAGCTGGATCGGCACAGAATGATGGCGCTGCACAGGTCCTGGCATTTTCTCACATCGAAAGTGACGATGAGCCAGCAACTTGGATTATGCATCAGGAACTGCGCGACGCTGTTCGTTCGGTTCTATGACGTACGTTCTAGCCCCCGCTTTTGAAGCGAGCTCTGAACCGAAACAAATGCACGAAAGGTTGCTGACGTAGCTTATGTTGGAGAAAAGACCATATCCGCTCGACCTGATCTATGTACCTGTGAAACGGGCGAAAACGCTTGATCAACAAAAAGTTCTGACGCTGGCCGAAGATATTCTGAAGAACGGCCAGAAGACCCCGATCCAGATACGCTCGGACAACAAGAGGTTCGTGCTGATTGAAGGCCTTCACCGATTGGAGGCCATTCGCGCCTTGGGCGGTGATACGGTCGAAGCCTATCTGGTCCGTGCCAGACTACACTAAATGCCTATTGGAATTGGCGTTCGACAAAGCCTCGGAAAACGTCAGCAGACGTTGACTTTTTTCATCCCAAAGATGCAAGCGTGCACAATGAAAGCTCTCATTTAGAGTAATACGCTGGCAATTTTCCAACTCAGAATGGTCACGCAAAACCTCGTTTAGCCGATAAAACGGTATGCGGCTGGCCAGGTGGTGAACATGGTGTACGCCGATATTAGCAGAGAACCACCGCAGGATGCCTGGTAGGGCATAATGAGAACTTCCATAGAATGCGGCGTTCTGAAGATTCCACCCCTCTTCCCGTTCCCAGGTCGTGTGCTCAAACTGGTGTTGAATATAGAAAAGCCAAATACCAATCGATGATGCGACAATCATGGTTGGCAGGAAAACATATACCAACACCTCAAAGCCTCCGGCCCAAAAAACCAGAGCCAATATCCCTGCAATCGCGACGTTTGTTCCCATCGCACTTGCCCAATACAGCCAGCCCGACCGCATGAAACCAAGAGGTAAGCGGTTTTGAAGGAAGAACGTATAGACCGGCGCAACACCGAACAGGAAGATGGGATTCCGGGTCAGACGATACGCGGCACGCCCGAACCACTTCCGCTTCAGGTATTCTTCAGTGGTCAATGTAGGGATGTCACCCATACCACGCCGATCAAGGTTACCGGTTGAGGCGTGGTGAATCGCATGGCTTTGCCGCCAAACGTCATAGGGTGTCAGCGCAAGGACACCCAAAACCCGGCCTGTCCAATTGCAAACGGTACGGTTTCTAAAGAAGGATCCATGACCACAATCATGCATAATGATAAAGATACGGACCAGAAATGCGGCATTCAGGATGGCCAGCAATATTGCGATCCAGACGCTAAATGATAACGCAAACCACGCTAGAGCCCATAGCGCGAATAAGGGGACAACGGTGATCGCAATTTCATAAATACTGCGCTTCGCATCGGGCACACGGTATTGCGCGAGCGCCCGCGTCCAGTCTTTTGGTTGCAACTTGCTTGTTCTCCAACGGCTTATAGTTGCCCATTGTGCAAACGGGCACCCAGAAAGGGTGCCCGTAAAAGGTCAGGCCAGTGCCAGATTGGCGGCGCTTTCGCGCCCGTCACGGCCAGCTTCGACGTCAAAAGTAACCTTTTGACCGTCTTTCAATTCGCTAAGGCCGGAACGTTCGACTGCTGAGATATGTACGAACACGTCGCGTTTGCCGTCTTCAGGCTCGATAAAGCCAAAACCTTTGGTCGAGTTGAACCATTTTACTGTGCCATTTGCCATGGTGGAAGTCTCCTAATACTTGCCGCCCGCATCATTGCGGCGACTCGGCGTGGTCGGTCTGAATCGAAAGACTGAACGCCGAATTGGGGAGACAGCAGGTCGAAAAAGAAAAACGTAAGCCCTGTGTATATGGACTTCGAGTACGCACGATACAAGCCTTGATGCAGAGGAGGGTAACAGAGAAATCGAGCCTGTCTGGCTTGGAACCTAGCAAGTTGAGATGACGCCGTATCTCTGCGATCCAAATTCGAAGGCGTCTTGGGTAGGCGGCACAGAAGATCAATGACCGCTTTTGAGAACTATCCTACTACATCCGAGACAGCGATAAGCGTCAGTTTTGATGCCGTAGCGAGACTTTGCAAAGTCTGCTTTCTGCGCATCGCAGACCTTCGCGCCCTGAGTACCGCTGGCAACTTTGGGCTCAGTGTCGCTGTTCTCTGCGGCTTTCATCATTGGTTGGTCGCAGCCCGAAGCAGCCATTCGTTCTTGAGGTGACATAAGGGTCAACTGCCAAGCAACTCACCAAAGCTTGAGATAAACGTCTCCGACCACGGCCTGCGTTATGTCCAGCGTTGGAATTGCCAATAGTAGGATTCCGGTGATGCCCAGACTTAGTGACACGAAGCGCGCCAAACGAAATGTGTGCATCTCTCCTGTCCACCATTCTCGCGCCAAGTAGCTGATATAGTCGCCATGTCGCGAAAACATATGAGAACGAACATCAGGTCTGTAGCCAGAAACCAACTGTTTCTTACTCCTGGACTTGTCATGCACTTCCCAGAACAAAGATAATCTGGGCTTCCAATGGTCGGAGAAAACATGCGCTTCCATGTCCGCAAGCTCGTGGACGCTGTAACGTTCTCCAACTCTGGCGGCAAACTCAATGTCACCTTTTGCAAGCCCTAAGACCTGAGGACGAAAGGCCATAAAAATTAGATTTGAAATCAGCAAAAGCAAACTACCAAAGAAAACCAGCCTCATCTTGGCTATACCAGTTAGGTAAAACGGTGTTTCCAAACCCGGTTCAACTCCAGCTATCATTCGAAATGACGCTATTTCTGCAATTTGGTCGTTGAAAAGGATCAGATACCCAATGATAGGCACCAACGCGACGACACGCGTTAAGTCATTGTTGACAACTCTTTCAACTGACTGCCATTGCGTGAGTTTCCAATCAGAATGGAACTTCATTGAAATACGCTACTCCTTGACAACTGTAGTCACTCAACGACGCGAGAAGCGGTATCCCTCAACGTTTTGTGGACAATACTTTATTGAAAACTTGACGGAAAGCTGAGTCGGCTGTCTATTTGAGACACGATATTCAATTTCAAGTTGTAGGCGTATAGATGACTGAAAAGCTGCCAGATTATCTGGCTCAAGGCGAAGCCGCCCGTTTGTTCCCCGTTCTCTCAACTACTTCAAAGGAAGGTCGCACGACGTCTATTGTGCTGGCTTGTATGGTTCAGATTGAAGAGTTGGGAGCCGCTTTGCTTCAATCAGTAGGCCAGAAGCGCGGGAAACGGTCTCAGGCACATGCGTTCACCGAGGTTGTATTCAAGAACCAATCAAAGGCAATCAAGGATCGGCCCGACGGATTGATTGTCCTGAAGGTTGGCTCCCGCGAGTGGAAGGCCCTTGTTGAGACCAAAGTTGGGAACAACACCCTCGATGCCGAACAAATTGAAAGATACCGTGCTCTGGCCAAAGAGAACGGCGTCGATTGCGTCATCACGATATCCAATCAATTCGCAACTACGCCGACGGCGCACCCCGTTGAGGAAGTCAGGAAGAGCAGGTCTAAGATTCCCGTGTATCACTGGTCATGGATGCATGTTGTCACGACTGCGGAGTTGTTGATCAGCAATGAGCAGGTCGAGGACGAGGACCAACTACTGTTGCTGAATGAGCTTAGGCGCTTCCTCAATCATGAGAGCGCTGGCGTTCAGGGCTTCCATAGGATGCCTAAGGAATGGGGCGATCTCAACAAACTGGTGTCGTCTGGCGGTGTCATTCCAGCGCGGTCGCCGGAGGCACAAATTGTAGTCGACGCTTGGCACCAGGAAACCCGAGACTTGTCTCTAATCTTGAGCCGATTGGTGGAAACGTCCGTTAGTGAGAAACTGTCGCGCAAGCACATCAAAGATCCCGCTCAGCGAAAAAAGGATGAACTTCTGATGCTTCGCGAACAGCACCAACTGCAATGTACATTGGATGTGCCGGACACGGCCGCCCCTATCGAAGTCACCGCAGATTTGAAGCGGCGGTGCGTTGACGTCGGTATGACAATCCGAGCACCAGAAGATAAGAAATCGACAAAAGCCAGGCTGAATTGGCTTCTTCGGCAGATCAAGGTCGATAACCTGGATGGGCTGTATGTCCGCCTACTTTGGCCTGGCGCCAGCGAGCCGACGCAGCACTTGATCTCAGAACTTCGGGAAGACATTGATATCTGCCAAGAAGGCAAAGACCATCTCGTTACACACGGCTTCCACGTTTTCTTATCCAAACGCCTCGGCGGGCGGTTCACACAACAGGCCAACTTCATATCTGACTTGGAAGAAGTCGTTCCTCTATTTTACGGCGAAGTAGGCTCAAATCTATCCGTCTGGAAGAAGGCCGCGCCGAGGATCAGGCAGGAAAAACCGACTGCTGAAGATGTATCGATAGATGCTATTGCCGAAGACGCGGAGGACTTCGACGGCTGATTCAAGTTGCTACACAGACTCGTTGGATAGCGCATATAGCTCTATGGGTACTCGGACCTTCGCAGCGCAGAGCGTACATTCTACTTCAAGACGCGCGGCGGAAAATGAAAGTTCGCGGAATTCGCGAGCCCATCTATACCCCCAAGTGATAGCGGACCTTGGGATCGATGCAAAGCATTGGAGAATTCAGTCAAGAAAGTGAAATATAACATTTCCGTTTCGCAGACTCGGTTTCAATAGCCAAGTCATTGCGTCAAACTGAACGAAAAATTGTCGTAGAGCTGGATCAGTTATTCCCTTGGACGATATTGAAGATTTTAAGATCTCTTTGCAGAGACATTTCTCTGATGGCTTAGCTATAGTTGTGGGATCTGGTCTCTCGGCTGGGGAAGGAATCTCCGGCATGGGCGGTCTTCTTGCGCATTTTGACAATGTTTTGCCGCAAAGGTTGGGAGACGAAGCCTCTCAAGAGTGGAGGTCGTTGAGCCCAATCGCGCGCAATAAAGGTCTTGAGGCGGCACTTATGGAACGGGAGCCGAGCGACGAACTTGATGCAGCCATCGTGCATGCAATCTGTGAAAAATTACTTCCTGAGGAACACGCCGTACTGGAGGAGGTTATCTCGGGGGGGCGACAATTACGCTTCTCTATGCTGGTAGACCATCTTCCAAAAACCGAAAAAGGAACCCCGATCCTTACCACCAACTATGACCGCCTGATTGAAGTGGCGTGCGAGGTTTCCGGTCTTGCACTTGATACAATGTTTGACGGCGATGTGGTCGGCAGGCCGGACGCAACAGAGGCTCGCAACAATTTGCTCAGGACTGCCGGAATCTATGGGCGAACGGTACGTATGCGAAGACGTAACCATGCTCGGATATTCAAACCGCACGGAAGCTTTGACTGGTACGATGGCCCGGAGGGCCCGTTGCGCTTTTCGGGCGACTTGAACCTAGCCCGTTTGATTGTTTCTCCCGGGCGTCGCAAGCTTCGAAAGGGATATGATCGGCCATTTGACGAGCATCGCGAGGCTATGAACAAATGCTTGGCAGAGGCCGCCCGGTTATTGGTCATTGGATATGGTTTCAATGACGATCATTTGGAAACTCATTTGTCGCAAGTGATCCAACGCGGTGCTCCGACTCTGATTTTGACAAGAACATTGTCGGAAAATTCGGAGGCAATCGCTCGAAACCATAGCAACATAACTGCTATTGACAGGTTGGATGACTACCATTGCCGGATTTTCAGAAACGGCTCTGCTGAGTCCGCCGCAATAGAACCGATTTGGGATCTAGGGACATTTGTTCAGGAGATACTATGCCCATGACTGAAACAGCATTGAAGTTTTCTGATGAAGATGTCCTTGGGCGTGTCGCCGGTGTCGATACGCATCGCATTTCGATTGCAATCGATAACCCCTCGTTGGTTACACGGATTGGGGTTGGGGAACTTATCGCCATAAAAGGTTCAACTGAGCAGGATTTCTTGATCGCAATTGTCGAGCGTGTTTTGAGATCGCTGGCACAGTCGCTTCCTGACCTTGACGGTACTGAGGAAGAGCTACCGATAGAAATCTCCCCAGTTGACAGCGTTCGAGCAACGTTGATTGGAACATATCGAACAGTCGACGGCTCTAAGTCTAATACATTCAAAAGGGGCGCCGACAGCTTTCCGCAAATTGACCGTGAGGCCTATATCGTTGAAGCGGGCAATTTACAACGCTTCATGGGCCTTCTGGGCGCCGGATTACACGAGAATGAACGCCTAAGACTAGGGCGATTTGTTGCTGACAGCTCTGCCGAGGCAATTGCCTCAGGGGATAAGCTGTTTCAAAGGCATGCCGCAGTTCTCGGAAGTACGGGCTCAGGGAAAAGTTTCGCGGTCGCTTTGCTTTTAGAACGCGCAGCTATGCTTCCTCATCCGAATATCGTCGTTTTCGACATGCACGGCGAGTACGCGCCACTTACGAAAGGTGAGAACGCTATTGCAACTGGCTATCGCATAGCTGGTCCTGGCGACTTGGATAGTCCAGGAGAGAATTGTGTTTTTCTCCCATACTGGATGCTCAATAACGAGGAGATGTTGTCCATGATCCTTGATCGCTCGGACAACAACGCACCTAATCAGGCGTCTCGATTTCGGACACATATAAGGACGCTTAAGCATCAGACTCTACAGGCCGAGGGACAGACATCGATTGCTCAGACATTCACCATCGATAGCCCCGTTCCATACTGTATTTCCGACTTGGTCCGCGAACTGCATGCTGATGACACAAGGAAAGGAACGGGAGCAAAAGGCCAGCCAGTCAAGGGAGACTGGGAGGGTAAGCTGACTAGATTTGTCTCACGTTTGGAGGCGAAATTAGACGACAGGAGGTATGGGTTCATGTTCCAGCCGCCGTCTACCTCAAGTGCATACGGATGGCTTGCCAACATGGCTTGGAAGTTGCTGCAAGCCGATGGAACTGCTGGCATTAAGGTAATCGATTTTTCGGAAGTACCCTCTGATGTCCTTCCGGTCGTGACAGGTATGCTTGCTAGGTTCATTTACGACGTTCAGTTTTGGACACACGCAAGCCAGCGAACGCCTCTTACGATTCTGTGTGACGAGGCCCATTTGTACCTGCCTGTTCGCCAAGACGCAGATGCCGTTGAACGGCAAGCACTAGCTGCGTTCGAAAGAATTGCAAAAGAAGGCCGGAAATACGGAGTTTCGATTGTTGTCGTAAGCCAGCGCCCAGCAGACATCAGCAGAACGATCCTTAGCCAATGCAATAATTTCATTGCTCTTCGACTCACCAATGAAACTGATCAGGGCGTGATCCGACGCTTAGTTCCGGATCAAATGTCCGAGTTGACCGCGATACTCCCGCTACTTGATGTGGGCGAAGCGTTAGTTCTGGGAGATGCCGTCCTTTTGCCAACACGCATCAAGCTCGATAGACCTAGAATAGAGCCAGATAGCGCTACGCGAGACTTTTGGACTGACTGGGCAAAGCTGCAACCAGAAGAAGGTACTATTGTTTCGGCAGTAGAAAGCCTGCGCGGCCAAACGCGCCTCAGCATCGACTGAAACTTGATCTACGGTATTGCTAAACAGTTCGTCGCATATTTCGGAATTCGGGCACCCATTGGAGATGGCATACGACGTTGTGTGAGCGAATTTCACCGTTTCAGTAGCCCATCCGCAGTCTCACTGCACTCGATTAATATATTGAAACTCAGCAGCACTGATAGACGCGTTGTCGTCAATGAACCTACGGAAAAGATGAAAGAGTTTTCCATTCTGGACGTTAATCTGTTTTCTTAGTTCTTTGAACCACTCCTCATCTTCCGGCAGAACCTTTAAGTGAAGCTGTCCCGTGTAGGGCGATAATTGACGCCCGCGGTCACGATTGAGGACTACAGTCTGTGCTGTTTTCTCCATGCGTTTTCTGGTCTGCTCTTCGGGGCTTGAAACCGCGTCCAATACATTTTGAGTGATGACTTGGACCAACATAGCAATCTGATCTTCAGACAACTTTTTTGACATGTTCCATCTTTCCTTACGCGAGCCAGACCAAGCGAGTTGCCGGGATCTGTGTTTCCAAACAGTTTCTTTCGGTTCTACTCAGTATTCACAGTATACTTCATAGCCGCAAGCCACTCTTTACCGCCTTTGTCCTTAAATGGACCCTGAAAGAATCGATGACCCAATGGTAACCGCACTCTCCATCGTGCTGAGACGTCACAGGCAGGCGCGAAAACTCTCGCAAGAAGAACTTGCGCATCTGGCAGGTAGAAGCATGCGTTACATCTCACTACTGGAAAGCTGCCGACACCAACCAACTCTCGATACGCTTCAACGTATAAGTGGCGCGTTGGATCTTTCCTTGAGCCAGCTAGTGATGGAAATGGAGGCTGAAATTTCTAACCCCAAAAGGTAGCAAGCTTAAAATGTCCTGGTTGGGCGTCAAGAACGACAATGTTGACGAAATCTTGGAGCAGGTGATTATTCGATGTCAGGTTGCCCAAGGATTAGCGGTGAGGAATGCTCTCGCAGAAAGTTAGATAAGGACATTGTCCAACCAAGTTCCTACATTTTGGAGAACCCGCCTAAAGGGCTTCTACTCGTGACGATGGCTAGCGAAGGTCAAATGCTGAAAACAATATTGTGTCAACGGTCTCGAAAGCGTTTAGACGTGCAAGAACCTTACAAACAAGTGTGTAAACCGCCTTTTGGTGAATATAACGTCGGCCCATTGGGTGTGATCGTATTGAACGCCGGACAGGAAGCGTTTGAAATCACCCATGGCGAGCGCATTGCCCAGCTGGTCGTTGCGCCGGTCGTTCAGGCACAGTTCGAGCTGACCGAAACCCTGGGCGAGACACAACGCGGGGCTGGCGGGTTCGGCTCAACCGGTCGCGGCTGATGCTGCTTGTCCTGCTTCTTGGCGCCGGTTTGTGGGGCATTGGATATATTGCCGGTGTGACCCGAACCGCGCGAACCGTATCTGTCGCGGTCCTTTTGGTGGGGGTCATCGTGGCACAACTCATACTGCCCGATGACAACCCTTTGCGTCAGGCGACCGGTGGTTCCGCGGCAATGTGGCTTATTCTGTGTGGCTTTGTCGCGCTGGCTTTGGTTTATGGCAGGGTATTGAAGGCTTTGCGCACCCGCGCCGCGCCGATCCCGCAGAAGGAACCAAAGATGCCCGCCAGTCAGTTCACCGAGACGGAATTGGAACGCTACGCACGGCATATCGTACTGCGGGAACTGGGCGGGCCGGGGCAGAAACGTCTGAAACAGGCGCGCGTGCTTGTGATCGGTGCCGGTGGTTTGGGGGCGCCGGCGCTGCAGTATCTGGCGGCCGCTGGTGTTGGAACCATCGGCGTGATCGACGATGACGTTGTGGAAAACGCCAACCTGCAACGTCAGGTGATCCACCGCGATACGGATATCGGTATTCCCAAGGTCTTTTCCGGCCAACAGGCAATGGAAGCGCAGAACCCGAACGTGGTCGTTCTGCCCTATCACAGGCGACTGACCGAAGAGATTGCGACAGACTTGTTCGCAGATTTCGATCTGGTTCTGGATGGAACCGACAATTTCGATACCCGCTATCTGGCAAACAGAACGGCGGTTGCACTGGGCAAACCGCTGATCTCTGGTGCGTTGTCGCAGTGGGAGGGGCAACTGAGTGTCTTTGACCCGGCAACGGGCGGACCTTGCTATCAGTGCATCTTCCCCGAAGCACCGGCTCCCGGTCTTGCCCCCTCATGTGCCGAGGCGGGGGTGATCGGTCCGTTGCCCGGCGTGGTCGGATCGATGATGGCGGTTGAGGCGATCAAGGTGATCACCGGCGCCGGGCAGGCTCTGCGTGGCGAGATGTTGATCTACGATGCGCTTTACGGGGAAAGCCGCAAAATTACTCTGTCGCAGCGGCCGGATTGTTCGGTTTGTGCGGGTGCCGTGGAATAAGAATTGAAAAAACAGAGGGTGCTCTGGATCATCTGGCGCTCCTTGCCTAGCTATAGGCGCAAAGGAGACATGCATGACCAACCCAATCTTGTCCGACTGGAATACGCCCTTTGAAATTGCGCCTTTTGCCGAGATATCGGACGAGGATTTCGACCCCGCTCTCGTGCAGGCTTTGCAGGCGCACAACGCCCAGATAGATGCGATTGCCGCCAATCCGGACACCCCGACATTTGCCAACACAATCGAAGCGCTGGAGGCCGCGGGCGAGCAGTTGGACAAGGTGCTTGCGGTCTTTTTCACGGTTGCCGGAGCCGACAGTAATCCGAAACGGGAGGAGTTGCAGCGGGCTTTCTCGCCGAAACTGGCAGAGCATTTTTCCGGTATTTCCTCGAACAAGGCGTTGTTTCAGCGCGTAGCAGATTTGTGGAACCGGCGTGAGGATCTTGGCCTGAGAGACGAGCAGGCCCGTGTCCTGATGCTCAGCCATCGTGGTTTTGTCCGGTCGGGTGCGGCCCTGGTAGGGGACGCTGATGCGCGTATGCAAGAGATCAAGGCGCGACTGGCGTCACTGGGCACATCCTTTACCCAGAACCTGCTTGCGGATGAGCGCGATTGGTTCATGGAGCTGACTGAGGACGACCTGAAAGGTCTTCCGGATTTCGTTGTGACCGCCGCGCGCGCCGCTGGTCAGGACAAAGGCGTGGGTGGTCCGGTGGTGACCCTGTCACGATCATTCATAGTACCCTTCCTGCAGTTTTCTCCGCGCCGTGACTTGCGCGAAAAAGCGTATCGCGCCTGGACCGCCCGGGGCGCAAATGGGGGTGCAACCGACAACCGCGAGATTGCGGCGGAAATCCTGACCCTGCGCGAAGAGCGTGCCAAGTTGCTGGGGTACGACAGCTTTGCCGACTACAAACTGGAAACCGAAATGGCGCGTACGCCGGACCGGGTGCGCGATCTGTTGATGAAGGTGTGGGAGCCTGCCAGGTCGCGTGCCCACGCCGACGCGGAAATCCTGACTCGGATGATGCAGGAGGACGGCGTAAACGGCCCGCTTCAGGCATGGGACTGGCGCTACTACGCCGAAAAGCGTCGCAAGGCCGAGCATGATCTGGATGAAGCCGCCCTGAAGCCGTACCTGCAACTGGACCGGATGATCGAGGCCGCGTTTGCCTGCGCCAACCGGTTGTTCGGGTTGGAGTTTGCCCCGCTGGACGTGCCGCTTTACCACCCCGACTGCCGAGCCTGGGAGGTGACCAGAAATGGCCGCCACGTTGCTGTGTTCATCGGCGACTATTTCGCGCGCGGCTCCAAACGTTCGGGTGCGTGGTGCAGCGCAATGCGCGGGCAGGCAAAGTTTCCCAAAAATCAGGCCCCGGTGGTCATCAATGTCTGCAATTTCGCCAAGGGCGATCCGGCCTTGCTGTCTTATGACGATGCGCGGACGCTGTTTCACGAATTCGGTCACGCGCTGCACCAGATGTTGTCGAACGTCACATATGAAAGCATTTCGGGCACCAGTGTCGCGCGAGATTTCGTCGAGCTGCCCAGCCAGCTATTTGAGCATTGGCTGGAAGTGCCCGAAGTGCTGGCCGAATTCGCGACCCATGCCGAAACCGGTGAACCGATGCCGAAGGAGATGCTGGAGAAGGTGTTGAAGGCGTCCAACTTCGATCAGGGCTTTCAGACAGTCGAGTATGTAGCCTCGGCACTGGTGGATCTGGCCTTTCACGATGGCGCGGCTCCGGCCGATCCGATGGAAAAACAGGCCGAGGTTCTGGCGAAAATCGGAATGCCGGCAGCCATTGGCATGCGTCATGCCACGCCTCACTTCGCGCACGTGTTTGCAGGCGACGGTTACAGCTCGGGTTATTATAGCTACATGTGGTCCGAAGTCATGGATGCCGACGCTTTCGCTGCGTTCGAAGAAGCGGGTGGAGCGTTCGATCCGGAACGCGCGAGAGCGCTGGAAGACAACATCCTGTCAAATGGTGGCTCGCGCGAGGCCGAAGACCTGTATTTGGCGTTCCGGGGACGGCTGCCGGGGGTCGATGCGCTGTTGAAAGGTCGCGGACTGATCGCGGCCTAGGCAAGCGGGGCCGTCAGTATCCCAGCTGACGGTCCACCAAATGCACGAACGGCTCACCGGCCTCGCCGCGTTTGATGTTTTCGCAAACAACCTGCGCTGCGGTGACGGGCCGGGTTTCCGAGGCAATGTGTGGGGTGACGGTGACGTTTGGGTGCGCCCAATAGGGATGTTCTGGCGGCAACGGCTCGACCCGGAACACATCCAGCGTGGCATGACCGACCTGGCCCGAGTTCAGGGCTGCCAGTAACGCGTTATCGTCGATCAACGGTCCACGTCCCGGATTGATGATCTTTGCGCCCTTGGGCAGCAAGGCAAGCGTGTCCGCATTCAGAGTGTTCTCGGTCGCGGGCGTGTCAGGCAGCAGTAATACAACAATTTCAGCGTTCGAAAGCGCAGTGCGCAATCCGTCGGGACCGTGCAGACAGGTCACGCCGGGGATGGTCTTGGGCGTTCTGCTCCAACCTGTGACGTTGAAATTCAGGGCTGCCAAAGCGCGTGCCGATGCCTGCCCCAATGCGCCCAATCCCAAAACGCAGACGTTGCGTTGTGAGGCCAGCGGAGGTGCGTCGGGCGTCCACGTGCCGTCTTGCTGCATGATGTGGATGTCCATGCCCAGATGGTATCGCAAAACATGTCCCACCACCCATTCCGTCATGCCCTCGGTCAACCCGTAATCCACCATTCGCGCCAGCGGCACCGTGAGCGTTTCGTTGCCCGAGATACTCTCGACCCCGGCCCAAAGGCTGAGCACCGCCTTCAAACGGGTAAACGGAGTAAAATCGGACAGCCCGCCATTGGGGGCGTAGACAACGTAGTCGACCAGTTCAGGAGGAATGTCCGTGGACAGATGAAATTCCAGCCCTGCCTGTCGAAGCCCCTGAGACAACAACGGTTCATACACGGGCCATAGATCAGGGCGCGCGGAAAACAGAACGTTTACGGGCATTTGGAACCTTTCAGATCAGCGTGGACGATGAATATGGGCGCTTTGAACGATCCCGAAGGCCGCCATCAGCACCAGCATGGCCGACCCGCCGTAGCTGACCATTGGCAACGGAACGCCGACGACCGGAGCCAGTCCCATAACCATCGACATGTTGACGGCGAAGAACAGGAAAAAGTTCAACGCAATGCCAAGCGTTACCAGTGACGAAAAGCGATCCTTGGTCGACAGCGCCGTGACCAAGCAGAATATCAGGATCAGACCATAGAGGATCAGCAGAGTGATACCTCCGACGAAACCGAACTCTTCGGCCAGTGTCGTAAAGATGAAATCGGTGTGTTTTTCCGGCAGAAAGTTCAGGCGCGATTGCGTGCCCTGCATAAAGCCGCGTCCGTTCCAACCACCTGACCCCAGAGCAATCTTTGACTGCGTTATATGGTATCCGGCGCCCAGCGGGTCGGTTGAGGGGTCGAGGAACGTATCGATCCGGCGAAACTGATAATCTTTTAGCAACTGCCATTCTGTTCCGCGACTGTTGAACACCGTTGCAACAAGGCCGACGCCTGCGGCGATGACCGCAGCGAAATAGGCCCAGTGAACGCCCGCAAGGAACATGAGCCCGCCGCCCGCCGCCAGCAGCAGGATTGATGTTCCCAGGTCGGGTTGGCGCAGCACCATGAATGTCGGGATCAGAATCAGCAGAACCGGAATAATGACCCACAGGGGGCGCGAGGTCTTGTGTGACGGCAGCCAGTCGTAATACGCCGCCAGCAGCATCACCAGCGTGACCTTCATCAATTCGGAAGGCTGCAAGCGCATGAACCCAAGGTCAATCCAACGCTGTGCGCCCATTCCGATGGTTCCGAATAGTTCGACGAAAACCAGTAGGGCGATAGAGCCCAGATAGGCCAGCACAGACATGTTGCGCCAGAACCAAATTGGCACGATCGCCACAATGAACATGGCCACAAGGCCCAGTCCAAAGCGTTCCATTTGCGGTTCGGCCCAGGGTGTCCAGGACCCGCCCGCCACGGAATACAGCATCAGGAAACCGGCACTTGCAACGCTGATCAACAACAGCGTCAACGGCCAGTTCATATACAGAATTTTGCGGAACCCTGACGGCGTGGATTTGACGGCATATTCAAGGTAACTCATGCGCGGTCCTTTTCGTCAGGACGCGCTTTGGGACGCCGGTCACCCTCGAGCCTTTTTTGCAGCTCTTTGATGCGCTCGCGATCTGCGGCCGGGTAAGCCTCGAGCGGGGGGGTGCCGTCATAGAGCGCCTGCAGCATGATGTCCCGTGCCACCGGCGCCGCCGCTCTGGACCCCCCACCGCCGTGTTCGACGACGACCGCTACAGCGTATTTGGGATTGTCATAAGGGGCGAAGCTGACGAACAGGGCGTGGTCGCGGCGCTCCCACGGCAGGTCTTCGTTGCGGATGACGCCCGCGGCGCGTTCGGCCTTGGTAATATTGCGGACCTGGCTGGTGCCGGTCTTTCCCGCCATGCGGAACTCATCGGCGATGATGCGACTACGGTAGGCCGTGCCGCGCCGGTTGTTAGAAACAGTGAACATGGCCCGTCGCACCTGCTCCAGATTGTTCCGGTTCACGTTCAGGGCTTCGCCTGCGCCCGAAGGTTGTTCGACGCCGTTGATGCTGCGCACCAGACGCGGCGTGACGGAACGGCCGGTGGCGAGCCTCGCGGTCATCACGGCAAGTTGCAAGGGCGAGGCCAGCATGAATCCCTGACCGATCGACGCGTTGGCAGTATCACCGACGAGCCATTCCTCGCCATGGATGCGCTGTTTCCACTCCTGATTGGGGGCAAGGCCTGCGGCCACAGCGGACATCGGGATATCGTGTTTGACACCCAACCCGAATGTTCGGGCCATCTCGGATATCTTGTCGATCCCGACACGCAGAGCCACGTCGTAGTAATACACGTCGCAACTGCGCTTAAGCGAGGTTTCCAGATCGACAGTGCCGTGTCCGCCGCGCTTCCAGCAATGGAACCGGCGGCTACCGACCTTCAGGTGCCCCGGACAATAGACGGTGTTGGATGGACCTATCACGCCAGCTTCAAGCGCCGCCATGGCGGTGATCATCTTGAAGGTCGACCCCGGCGGGTATGTGCCCTGTACCGTCTTGTTGGCCAGCGGGCGGTATTTGTCCTGTGTGAGAAGCTGATAATCCGCAACAGAAATACCGCGGACGAACAGATTGGGATCGAAACTTGGGGCTGAACTGATGGCCCGGATATCCCCGGTTTCACAGTCGATTACCACAGCGGCCGCGCTTTCGCCGGCCAGACGGGCCTGCGCGTATTGCTGCAGATCGGCGTCGACGGACAACTGCAGATCGGCTCCGGCCGTGCCCTCCTGCCGATCCAGCTCGCGCATGACACGCCCTGTTGCATTCACCTCGACACGTTTTGCGCCCGCCTTTCCGCGCAGGACGATTTCCTGCTTGGCTTCCAAACCGACCTTGCCGATCTGAAAGCGCGGAATGCGCAGGACCGGTTCGGGGTCTTCTATCTGGCTCAGGTCATAGTCGCTGACCGGGCCGACATAGCCGACGACATGGGCGAAATCCTCGTAACGGGGGTACTGCCGGGTCAGGCCAACCTCGGGGATGACGCCGGGCAGGGCGGGTGCGTTGACCGCGACCTTCGAGATATCCTCCCACGTGACCTGATCGGCCAGGGTGACAGGCAGGAACGGGGCCGAGCGACGCATTTCGGTTTTGGCACGTTCAATCTCATCTTCGTTCAGGGGGATCAGACGGGACAACTTGGCAATGACCTGATCGATATCGCCGGCGTCCTCGCGCACTATGACAATACGGTACGAGGGCGAGTTTTGCCCGATGATTTGTCCATTCCGGTCGTAGATCCGACCGCGTTTCGGCGGAATCAGGCGGATATTGATCCGGTTCTCTTCCGCCAGCAGGCGGTATTCATCCGCCTGATCGACTTGCATGAACCGCATCCTTGCCGCCAGACCGCCAATGAATGCGGCCTGCAATCCGCCCAGAACCAAAGCCCGGCGGGGCAGGCGTTTATAGGCAAGGCCCTGTGACTTCGATCTGCGTTGCTTCATGTCCGCGCTCCTGCGGCGGCTGTATCCACGGCAGATGCGCGTCGCACGCCAAAACCGCTCTGGCTGAGCAGAACAATCAGCGGGTAAATTGCAATCGTCAGTACCACTTGCACGACGGTCGGCGTCAGCGCTGCCTGCTGGACGGACAGAATACCGAGAACGAGCCGGTTCAGAACATAGATTGCCGTGATGACAGCACCGACCGAGGTCCACTCACTGAAGAAACCGGCATCGCGCATGCCCGGTGCCGCCGACCGCAGATAAGCTGCGCCCAAAACAACCAGCGCTGCAAGCAGTCCCGGAGGGCGTTGCAGCAACAGGTCGGACATCAGCATAACGGCGGCGATGGCAAGAGTGGGGACGTATTCCGGCCTGCGAAGGACCCAGGCAAAGGTCAGCGCGATCAGCAAGTCCGGAAATGGCCAGCGATCCGGTTTCGTATCCAGCGGCAGCAGGTGCAGGAACAGGACGATGGCCGCCAGCAGCAGATACAGGCTGCGCTTAACCCACAGATGAGAGGTGGGTTTATCCATCTCCGACCTCCTGCGGGGTCAGGGCAGCTTCGGGTCTGAGAGGTCCGACAATACCTCCGGGATCGGGAATGGACGTCGCGGGTTGGTATCTCAACACACGTAGAAACTCCAACCGCTCGAAATCTGCCGACAGGCGCACCCGCAGGCGTCCACCCGGATCGACAGCGATCTGACCGATCAGCAGGCCGCCCGGAAACACACCGCCATCGCCGGAAGTGACCACACGGTCGCCGGGGCGCACCAACTCGCGGTTTTCAAGAAACTCAACCACCGGCGACGCTGTATTGTCGCCTGCAATCAATGCAGTTTGACCGGAAGGCTGGATCGTTGCCGGAATGGCGCTGGAGGCATCAGTCAACAGGATCACCCGTGCCGTGTCCGGCCCCACGCCCGAGATGCGGCCGACCACTCCGATTCCGTCCATCGTGGCCCATCCATTCAGGATACCGTCCCGTTCACCCACATTCAGCAAGACCGATTGCCGGAACGGGGACCCGCTGTCGGCCATGACAACCCCGGTGACATAAGTAAGGCGGGGATCGAGCCGCACGTTGTTCAGATCCAGCAGGCGGGCGTTTTCCTGCTCAAGCTGTAACGCGGCCTCTTTCCAGGCGCGCATCAGGCGCAGCTCGCTGCGCAACTCGCGGTTTTGTTCGCTCAGCCGTTGATAGCTTTGGA
This sequence comes from Ruegeria sp. HKCCD9138, assembly GCF_057220975.1. Taxonomy (NCBI): domain Bacteria; kingdom Pseudomonadati; phylum Pseudomonadota; class Alphaproteobacteria; order Rhodobacterales; family Roseobacteraceae; genus Ruegeria; species Ruegeria sp. HKCCD9138. Next base: position 126,751 of record NZ_JBWVAZ010000008.1, read on the forward strand.
AATCACGCGCCAGATTGACCGCGGCCGTAACCGGCACCATGGCCCATTCCATCGATGGGACGACCTTGTCGACCACCTGTGCGCGGAAGCGTTCGACCCGCGGACTGTCGATCCGCCAGACGACGAAGATGCCCAGCAGGCACAGAACCACGATCCCCAACAGCAACCTGCGCAGAGGGGCCGTGTAATCGTCGCGCTGTGAACGGTCCTTTGCCACAGGACTCCTTCCCGTGCTGCTCGCGTCCGTTTGTCACCCGTCAAAGGGTGCGCGCCTTAGCTTTCGTAGTCAATCGCGTGGCGCAGTTGTTTTTCGTATTCCAGTGCCTTGCCGGTGCCCAATGCCACACAGTTCAGGCTTTCATCCGCAATCGAGACAGCCAGTCCGGTCTGTTCGCGCAGGGCGAGGTCCAGATCGCCCAGCAGCGCCCCTCCGCCAGTCAGCATCACGCCGCGATCGACAATGTCTGCCGCCAGATCGGGTGGAGTGGTTTCCAGCGCGGTCATCACCGCCTCGCAAATCGCCTGAACCGGCTCGGTCAGCGCTTCGGCCACCTGAGCCTGGCTGATTTCGATTTCCTTCGGCACACCGTTCAACAGGTCACGGCCTCGGATGTGCATCGACTGGCCACGGCCGTCATCGGGCATACGGGCAGTGCCGATGGTGGTCTTGATACGTTCGGCCGTGGATTCACCGACCAGCAGGTTCTGCTGGCGGCGCAGGTATGAGATGATGGCTTCGTCCATCCGGTCTCCACCAACGCGAACCGAGCGCGCGTAAACAATATCTCCCAGCGACAGAACCGCAACTTCGGTCGTGCCGCCGCCGATATCGACGACCATGTTCCCGGTCGGATCGGTGATTGGCATTCCGGCACCAATGGCTGCCGCAATCGGTTCGGCAATCAGGCCCGCACGGCGCGCGCCTGCCGACAGAACCGACTGACGAATTGCGCGTTTCTCAACCGGCGTCGCGCCATGGGGGACACAGACAATGATCTTGGGTTTCGAGAAGGTTGAGCGTTTATGTACCTTGCGGATGAAATGCTTGATCATCTCTTCGGCGGTATCGAAGTCGGCGATCACACCTTCACGCATCGGTCGGATGGCTTCGATGGATCCCGGAGTACGGCCCAGCATCAGCTTGGCATCTTCGCCTACTGCCAGAACTTTTTTCACCCCATCCTTGACATGGTAGGCCACCACCGAAGGTTCCGACAGGATCACACCTCGCCCCTTGACATAAACCAGCGTGTTTGCTGTTCCAAGGTCGATAGCCATGTCTGCTGTGAACAGGCCGCCCAGATTGCCAAAGAATCCCATGTGTCCCCTGATCCTGTGTGTCAGTTGTTATCTACTGCCCGCGACTCGACGGTTCCGGGACGGATGTCTTATAGGGTGCCAAACCGCCCGGTAAAAGGGCTGATTCCGCGACAATCAGCACCTTTCCGCCTCATTGATAAGGACTTTAGAGGGCAAAATGCTGTCTTATCAACACATTTACCACGCCGGCAATCTGGCTGATGTGCAAAAGCACGCATTACTGGCCTGGATGCTGAGTTATCTGGCGCAAAAAGACAAACCTCTGTCCTATATCGAAACGCATTCCGGACGTGGCCTCTATCATCTCGACGCGATCGAAGCTGTAAGCACGGGTGAGGCCGCAGCGGGTATCGAACGGGCCAGAGCAGAAGGTTGGTTTGACGCCCGGCATCCCTTGTCGCAGGCGCTTGAACAGGTGCAAGCCAAACATGGGGACACGGCATATCCGGGGTCGCCCTTGATCGCGGCAAATCTATTGCGTTCCTCGGACAGCCTGCATCTGGCCGAGTTGCACCCTCAGGAACATGCGGCACTGAACAAGGCGATGAAGCCTTACGCGGCCCGGACTTATCGGCAGGACGGGTTTGAGCTGGCACAGTCCCTGCTGCCTCCGACACCGCGCCGGGGCCTGATGCTGATCGATCCCAGTTATGAGGTGAAATCAGATTACGACCGCTTGCCGGGGATCGTCGCAAAGCTACACCGCAAATGGAACGTGGGCGTGATCGCCCTGTGGTACCCGATCCTGAGGGATCGCCGACATGCCGCGATGGTCAAGGCATTGAAGGCGCAGAACCTGCCAAAGTCGGTTTGTCACGAAGTCGGTTTTCCGGCCGCTCGCGAAGGGCATCGCATGGTGGGTTCGGGCATGTTCGTGGTAAATGCGCCGTTCGGGTTTGTTGCCGAAACGCAGGCCTTGGACCAGGTTTTTTCCGATCTTGGCGCGTGAACACGTTCGCTGACGGCCCCCTCATGCATGTGCGAATTTCCTTGTTAGGTGAAGGCACGCAACACTACACTTGTCGCAGGGGGGGGAAATGGATCGTCGACTTGCCGCAGTTCTTGCAGCCGACATGGTCGGTTACAGCCGGTTGATGGAAACCGACGAACAGGGCACGCTGGCCCGCCTGCGCACCCACAGGATCGAGCTGATAGACCCGTCCATTGAAAAGAACCGCGGCACGATCATCAAGACGACCGGCGACGGGATGCTGGTTGAATTCCCCAGCGCCTGCGATGCGGTTGCCTGCGCGGTCGAAGTGCAAAACCGGATGTTTCGTCGCAATGCCGACGTACCCAAAGACCAGCGCATCCAGTTCCGGATCGGCATCAACCTGGATGAAATCATCTATGAGGACGGCGACATCTTTGGCAGCGGCGTTAACGTGGCCGCACGGCTTGAGCAATCGGCCGATGCCGGAGAGGTTCTGATTTCCGGCGCGGTACATGATCAGGTGACCAGCCGCCTGGATCTGAGATTTCAGGATTTGGGGAGCCTGTCGCTCAAGAACCTGTCTCAACCGGTGCAGGCATTCCGCGTTGAATTGGATGGGCCTGTCGAGGCGGCTGACGCAGACGTCGAAGGCAATGGCTCGACCAAGGTCGTCAAACCCTCAATTGCGGTGTTGCCTTTTGAAAACATGAGCGGGGATCCCGAACAGGAGTTCTTTGTCGATGGCCTGACCGAGGACCTGTTGACTGAACTCAGTCGCCGGCACGAACTGTTCGTGATCTCGCGCAATTCCAGTTTTGTCTACAAGGGGCAGGCTGTAAACCTGCGCGAGGTGTCCGAGGCTCTGGGGGCGCAATACATCGTCGAAGGTAGTGTGCGCAAAGCCGGGAACCGGCTTCGGGTGACCGTGCAGTTGATCGACAGCCAGAACGACGCTCATGTCTGGGCCGAAAAATATGATCGTGATCTGGACGATATCTTTGCCATTCAGGACGAGGTCACTTCGGCTGTTGTGGCCACACTGCCAGGTCGCATTGAGGCGTCCCAGCAGGAAGGGTTGAAGCGAAAGCCGCCATCGAACCTCGCGGCCTATGAGTGTGTTCTGGCGGCCAAAGCCCTGCATCATCGCAGCACGCGCGAGGATAATGTCGAAGCAATGAAGCTGATCGACAGGGCCATCGAGCTGGATCCCGAATATGCGCACGCCCATGCCTGGAGCGGGTGCATCAGAGGGCAGGCCTGGGGCTATGGCTGGTGCGATGACCCGGAGGAGATGCTGGCACTTTGCGAGGAGGCGATTCACAAAGCGGCCTCTTTGGATGACAACGATGCCGACGTGCACCGGTTGATGGCCGCTGTTGCGATATTGCGCAACAAGCTGGCCCGCGCGCGTTATCATCAGGAACGTGCGCTGTCGCTGAACCCCAACTACGATCTGGTCGTTGTTCAGATGGGTGAGCTGCTGACGTGGTCAGGCCGCCCTGAAGAGGGCGCCGAATGGATTCAGAAAGCCATGCGCCTGAACCCGCACCATCCGGCCCGGTTCTGGAGCCATCTGGGCCGCGCGCGGTTCGCCGCAAAGGACTATGAGCAGGCCATCGAGGATTTCGCCCGCCTGCCGGTACGCGATGCCATTCAAGACGCATATCTGGCTGCGTGCCACGGTTGGCTGGGAAATTCCGATGAGGCCAAAAGACATGCCGATGCGGTTTACGCAGCACAGCCGGATTTCAAGATCGAAACCCTTGTGCCGACCTTGCACTATGGCAACAAGGAAGACCTGCAGCACTTTGTTCAGGGTATGGAAAAAGCCGGACTGACCTGAAGCCAAAAAAGAAACGGCCCGAAACTCCGGGCCGTCCGTTTGCTCAAGACCTGTATTAGGTAAGGTCTTTGTAGCTGATTTCCCGTGCATCAGCGCCGGGGCCTGCCTTTTCGCGACGCACGATCAGGCGGTTCAGCGCGTGGATATACGCCTTTGCCGATGCAACCACAGTATCCGTGTTGGCGGACTGGCCGGTTGCGATCATCCCGTCCTCTTCCAGACGGACGGAAACCGTTGCCTGTGCGTCAGTCCCTTCGGTAACGGCGTGTACCTGATACAGTTGCAGATGCGCCTTGTTGGGGTAGATCGCGCGAATGGCCTTGAAGGTCGCGTCGACCGGGCCGTCACCATGTTCGGTGGCAATGATGTCCGCGCCATCGACCTCAAGCTCAACCGTGGACTCTGCCTGCCCACCGGTGCCGCAGGTCACCTTCATCGACACCAGTTGCAGGTGATCGTTGGCTTCGTCATCGTCCAGCGTCATCAGGGCTATGAGGTCGTCGTCGAACACCTCTTTCTTGCGGTCGGCCAGATCCTTGAAACGAACAAAGATATCCTTGAGCTGGTTGTCGCCAACTTCATAGCCCAGGTTTTCCAGCTTGTCGCGCAACGCCGCGCGGCCCGAATGTTTGCCCAAGGGCAGGGAAGTGCCGGAAAGCCCGATATCCTCGGGGCGCATGATCTCGAAATTCTCGCGGTTTTTCAGCATCCCGTCCTGATGGATGCCGCTTTCATGCGCAAAGGCGTTCTTGCCGACGATGGCCTTGTTGAACTGGACGTGAAAGCCCGACACCGTCGCCACCCTGCGCGAGATATGCATGATCTTGGTGGTATCGATACCGGTGCGCCATGGCATGATGTCGTTGCGGGTGCGCAGGGCCATCACGACCTCTTCCAGCGCCGTGTTGCCCGCGCGTTCGCCCAAGCCGTTGATCGTGCATTCAATCTGGCGCGCGCCACCAGCGACGGCCGCCAGCGAGTTCGCCGTCGCCATGCCGAGATCGTTGTGGCAATGGGTGGCAAAAACGACCTCATCCGCGCCCGGAACCGTTTCGATCAGGCGCTTGATCAGGTCGGCGGACTCGAGCGGCGCTGTATAGCCCACCGTGTCGGGAATGTTGATCGTGGTGGCACCGGCCTTGATCGCGATTTCGATCACACGGCACAGATAGTCCCACTCGGTACGTGTCGCGTCCATTGGCGACCACTGCACATTCTCACACAGGTTGCGGGCGTGGCTGACCGTTTCGTGGATTTTCTCGGCCATTTCGTCCTGCGTGAGGTTCGGAATGGCACGATGCAGCGGCGAGGTGCCGATGAATGTGTGGATTCGGTTCTTTTCAGCGTGTTTCACTGCTTCCCAGCAGCGGTCGATATCGGTGAAGTTTGCGCGGGCAAGGCCACAGATGCGGCTGTTCCTCGACCGCTGGGCAATCTCGGAGACGGCTTTGAAATCGCCTTCGGAAGCGATGGGAAAGCCGGCTTCGATGATATCAACGCCCATGTCATCCAGCAGTTCGGCGATCTCCAGCTTTTCGTCATGGGTCATGGTTGCGCCCGGGCTCTGCTCGCCGTCGCGCAAAGTCGTATCGAAGATCAAGACGTGGTCTTGGTCGGTCACGTTGGTCATGGGAATCTCTTTCTTCTTCTGTCCTAAAGCCTATGGCGCGCGGGCGTCCTCCTCTGAGCGGGCGCGCCGGTTGGCACGCTCAGAGGCGGATTAGGATCAGTAGGCCACGCAGCGACGCACCGCGAATGGCGGTGTCGGCAACAAGGATATCTGCGCGGATGATCATGGGGTTGAGGTTATACAGTGCGATCCGGGAATGAAAAGACGGAATCTGCCCTCGCGTGACCTTTACGCGGTGTTTCGAAGCGAGCGGTGTTGATTGGCGCGGGTCGCCGCCTAGCTTCGTCCCATGGAAACGGCGTTGATCATTGGTGCGACAGGCGGAATTGGCCAGGCTATCTGCGACCGGCTTGAGGCGCAGAAAGTCGCGGTGACCCGGTTGTCCCGGTCCAGGGGCGGGTTTGATCTGATGCAGCCCGACGTGGTCGAACAATTTCTCTCGCGGATCGAAGGCCCGTTCGATCTGATTCTGGTGACTTCTGGCGCGCTTGAGATTGACGGCGCGGCGCCGGAAAAGTCGCTGCGTGCGGTTACGGCGCAAGCCATGATGGATCAATTTGCCCTGAACGCCGTTGGACCTGCCCTGGTGCTGAAACATGCATCCCGTCTGTTGCCGCGCGACCGGCGGTCAGTTCTGGGCGTGCTGTCGGCGCGCGTTGGGTCGATCGGAGACAATCGGCTGGGCGGTTGGGTCAGCTACCGCGCGGCCAAGGCGGCGGTGAACCAGATTGTTCACACGGCATCGATCGAGCTGGCGCGGACGCATAAACAGGCAATCTGCGTTTCACTCCACCCTGGAACGGTCAAAACTGCGTTTACGCAAAAATACCTCGGACGGCACCCTGCGGTGGAACCGGATGAGGCTGCACGAAATCTTATTGGCGTAGTAGGTGCGCTGAAGGTCACCGAAACGGGCGGATTTTTTGATTGGGCGGGAAGCCCCGTGCCGTGGTAGCGGTGGATCACCCGTCAGAATTTTCTGGATCTGATGTGCTTTCAGCGGGGTCTTCTTCCGCAGACGGTGCTTCTTCGGTCTGAGAGTCTACAGTGGTCTCGGACGCCAGTTCGCCGTCTTCCCACACGCCCGATTGTTCCTGACCACTCGCATAGCGCATGGTGCCGTCACCGTGACGTTTGTTGTCCAGGAAATTGCCTTCGTACACATCGCCGGTTTCATAGGTGGCGATACCCTTGCCGGTGATTTTGCCCTGAACCCAGTCTCCGTCATATTCGAAACCGGTCGGTGTTACGATCTTTCCTTTTCCGTGGCGGTTTCCGTTTTCGAACCCGCCCTCGTACACGGTTCCGTCCGGATAGGTTGCCTTGCCCTGACCCTGCCGGACGCCATCAACCCAGTCGCCCTCGTAAAGGTAGCCATCGGCCAAGGTCAAAACGCCCTTGCCGTGGTTCTTGGCGTTCCTGAATTGGCCTTTGTACACAGTGCCGTTGGGGAACGTAGCGGTTCCGGAGCCTTCGAACACTCCGGCAATCCATTCGCCGTCATACACCGCGCCATTGGGATAGGTGGTCTGTCCTTTGCCATGGGGCAAATCGGCCACGAAATCACCGACATAGACTGACCCGTCAGGGTAGGTCATTTCGCCCAGCCCTTCGATCTGGCCTTTGGTCCACGTGCCGGAGTAGCGGAAACCGTCACTGCCCGTAAAAACACCCTGTCCATGGCGCTGGTCGTCGACGAAGTCGCCCTCGTACACCGCTCCGTTGGCATAGGTCGCCTTGCCCTTGCCCTGTCGGCGGCCTTCGACCATTTCGCCTTCATACACATCCCCATTGGCCTGTGTGGCTCGGCCGGCACCTGTCATGTGACCCTCGACCCAGTCGCCGACATAGCTCATCCCGTCGGGAAAGGTCATGGTGCCAATTCCGTGCCGTTGCCCCGCGCGAATGTCGCCTTCATAGAAACTGCCATCGCCCGAGGTGATTTTCGCCTTGCCTTGCTTGACGCCATCGACCCATTCGCCGTCATAGACATATCCGTTCTGATCGGTCAGAACGCCTTTGCCATTGCGGCGTCCATCCTTGAACTGGCCTTCATAACGCATGCCGTTTGCATAGACGGCGACGCCGGTTCCGTTGACTGCGCCATTCGACCACTCGCCCTCGTAAGATCCGCCATCGGCAAACAGGATCTTTCCGTGGCCCTCGGGCTGGCCTTTGACGAATGAGCCCTCGTAGACCGACCCGTTTGCGTAGCGGGCCGTTCCCTGACCTTGAATCTCACCCTCGACCCATTCACCGGAATACTCGAACCCGTCGGGCAACCGGTAGGTTCCGGTGCCGTGGCGCAGCCCATTTTCGAAGGTGCCCTCGTAGACGCCGCCAACCTCGTCGTCGGCGACAATGATCTGTCCTTGCTGTGCCGAGGCGGCCTGCGCCGCCAGAACGAGCGTTACAATAGCAATAGAGTTGCGGATCACATTCATGCTGGTCCCTGCCTGCCCTGTTTCCGGGTTGCATCCTTTTTCGCAAAACTAAGGTACCGCCGGGGGCAGAGCAACGGCTTTTGCCGCATTTGCCTTTTACTCGCGGTGTGATCTGCTAAATGCCTTTGGAAGCTACGAGAACATGGGGGCAAAATGGCCGATCGTTTCCGCATCACTCTGGCGCAGCTTAACCCCGTGGTCGGGGATATCGAGGGTAATGCGGCAAAGGCCGCAGAAGCCTGGGAACATGGGCGCGACGCCGGGGCGGATCTGGTCGCACTGCCAGAGATGTTCATCACCGGCTACAACACGCAGGATCTGGTGATGAAGCCCGTATTTTACCGCGCCGCGATGGCTGCGGTCGAAGCTCTGGCCGAGCAATGTGCCAAGGGCCCGGCGCTGGCGATTGGCGGGCCCTGGTTTGAAGGCGGCAGCCTGTACAATGCCTACCTGATCCTGAAGAATGGGCGCATCACCAGTAAGATGCTGAAACACCACCTGCCGAATGAAACCGTGTTCGACGAGGTGCGCCTTTATGATGCTGGGCCTTTGGGTGGACCTTACTCCGTTGGAAATACCCGGATTGGCAGCCCGATTTGCGAGGACGGGTGGCACGAGGACGTCGCGGAAACTCTGGCTGAAACCGGTGCCGAGTTCCTGCTGATCCCCAACGGATCGCCCTATTTCCGCAACAAATACGATGTGCGCCTGAACCACATGGTTTCGCGCGTGGTCGAAACCGGACTGCCGCTGATTTACCTCAACATGGTGGGCGGTCAGGACGATCAGGTTTTCGATGGCGGGACGTTCGGGCTGAACCCGGGCGGCGAGCTTGCCTTTCGAATGCCGGTTTTTGATGAGGCCGTGACCCATATCGATCTTCAGCGCGGCGACGAAGGCTGGCAGATCGTACCTGCCGAAATCGTTCCGCAGCCGAACGAGTGGGAGCAGGACTACCGCGCCATGGTGCAATCGCTGCGGGACTACATGGGCAAGACAGGGTTCGGAAAAGCTGTGCTGGGCCTGTCCGGCGGCGTTGATTCCGCGTTGGTTGCATCCATTGCCGTTGACGCAATCGGGGCGGACAATGTGCGCTGTGTGATGCTGCCTTCGGAGTATACCAGCCAGAGCTCACTGGAGGATGCCGAAGCCGTCGCTCGAGCGCTGGGCGTGCAATATGACTTTGTTCCGATCTCGCAGAGCCGTGCAGCGGTAACCGAAACGCTCGCCACGCTGTTCGCCGGTCGTAATGAGGATCTGACCGAGGAAAACATTCAGTCCCGGTTGCGCGGTCTGCTGCTGATGGCGATTTCGAACAAGTTTGGCGAGATGCTGCTGACCACCGGAAACAAGTCAGAGGTCGCTGTGGGATATGCCACGATCTACGGTGATATGAACGGCGGCTACAATCCGATCAAGGATCTGTACAAGACGCGGGTGTTCGAAACTTGTCGTTGGCGCAATGCCAACCATCGCGACTGGATGATGGGCCCCGAGGGCGAGATCATACGACCATCGGTCATCGACAAACCACCAAGCGCCGAGTTGCGCGAAGATCAAAAGGACAGCGACAGCCTGCCGGATTACCCGGTTCTGGATGCCATTCTTGATATTCTCGTCGATCAGGATGGCTCGATTGCCGACTGCGTCGCGGCCGGGTTTGATGCGGCAGTCGCAAGAAGGGTCGAGCGCCTGATTTACATCAGCGAATACAAGCGATTCCAGTCCGCGCCGGGAACTCGATTGACGTCGCGCGCCTTTTGGCTGGATCGCCGTTATCCCATTGTGAATCGCTGGCGCGACAAGGCGTAAACGGCGGGTGGTTTTAACGCCAACCATCCGGCGTTTCGGTCGAGGGCGATTGATAGTTGACAAATTTGGGGCAATCCCATGTTTGGTCCAATATTGTTTATGAAAAACAGCCCCTTGTCCGGGCGCGTTGCGCGTTCACCTTGCGTTTTGGCCCATTTTTTGCCACATTTGTGACCGGGGTTTGCCTTAAAGTTGGCAAGCGTGACGCAATCCGGTCGAACAGCCCGACAAACGGGCCAAAGGGCCGGGTTTGCTGAACTGGGTACGATGCATCCGGGTATGTGGGTGCAGGTAAATGTTTTGGTGGTCAAATGTATAACGAATACGATAAATCGCTGCATTCGCCTCTGAGATACAAGGCGATGGAGTCGCCCGCACAGGAATTGAACGAGGCGGCGACCGATGATGCGATTGCTGGAATCCTGAGCGAGAACGTGCCGGCCAAGACGGCCGAGGAAGCGGAAATGTCACGGGAGCGGACTGAATTCCCGACACTGACGTCGCAGGAGGCATCTGAAGAGGAAGAAGAGCCTCAGGAAACCGGCGTGGGCGCGATCCTGCGTCAAACATGGGCGCACTTGTCCGGCGCGGCCTGACCCACACGGTTGCTGTCGTCCGAATGAGTGCTGAATATGTCGGCGCGTATGCGAATGTGCCACAGGTTCGGGCAATCGCCCGTTTTGTTGTTTTTCTACATTGTCTGCACTGCCGTCCTGGGGCTCCATACCGGTCCGAGGAATTGTAGTTGAGCAGTGGATGCCCGGCCCCAAGCCGATACATGTCGAATCCGATTTCACTTTGCCCAAGCAGGTGGACGTAGCCGTAATTGGCGGCGGCATAATAGGTGCGTCCACCGCGCTGGAACTGGCCGAGCGCGGACTTTCGGTTCTTCTGTGTGAAAAAGGTCAGATCGGGGGCGAGCAGAGCTCTCGCAACTGGGGGTGGGTGCGGCTGGGCATGCGCGACCCCCGGGAGATCCCGCTGATGCAGGAATCAATTCGCATCTGGCAGGGGCTGGATGCACGAGTGGGGCGAAAAACCGGCTACGTCCAGTCAGGGATCATGTTTGGAGCGCGGGACGCGTTGTCCGAGGGAAAGTTGAACCGCTGGCTACGTCATCTCGAAGGGCGGCAGACGGGCGCCCGCATGGTGTGGGGCGCCGAGCTGGATCAGCTGTTGCCCGGTATGGCAATGGGGCTGTCCGCAGCGCTCTACACCCCACAGGATGGTCGGGCGGAGCCACAATGGGCAGCACCCGCAATAACCGAGGGCGCCCGGGACAACGGTGCAACGATCGTTACCAACTGTGCGGTCCGCAGTCTCGACATCCAGGCGGGGCGGGTCGCCGGAGTTTTCACCGAGCGGGGTCGTGTGACTTGCGATCGGGTAGTTCTGGCTGGCGGGGCGTGGTCTCGCCTTTTTGCCGGAAACCTCGGTATCGCGTTGCCGCAACTCAAGGTTTTGAACACCGTGATGCGGACGTCGCCGAGCCAGGACGGGCCGGGAATTGCCTTGTGGTCTGACGATTTTGCGATCCGCAAACGGGCAGATGGCGGTTTTACAATTGCTTCAGGGCATGAAAACACCGTGGATATTGTTCCAGACAGCCTCCGTCTGGCTTGGCAATTCCTTCCAGCCTATAAGCAGGAATGGAAATCGCTGCGGTTTCGCCTGTCTCGGCGCTGGTCTGTAGAGGCGCAGCAGAACCGGTCCTGGTTACCTTCAGACATCACGCCGTTTGAAGATTGCCGTATTCTGGACCCGGAACCCTCGAAAAAAGCACTGCGGCAGGCTTTGTCCGCTGCGACCAGGGCTTTCCCGGTTTTGGAGAACTCTGATGTTGTCGAAAGCTGGGCGGGGTTTATTGATGTGACGCCGGATGCAATTCCGGTGATTTCGGAAGTTGAAGACCTGCCGGGCCTGTGGATTGCCACTGGTTTTTCCGGTCACGGTTTCGGAATCGGGCCGGGCGCTGGCCGGTTGGTCGCCGATCTTGTGACGCAGGTAACACCATGCGTCGATCCGATCGCATTTCGCCTGACCCGATTCACGGACGGATCAAAGGTACGGCCAGACCCGGGGTGCTAGGCCTGTTATCCCGAGGGCAACCTACAGCATTTCCGCTTCACAATAGTTCGGCAGCAGACCGTTGCATAAGGGTAATGCGTGCGTAAAACCCCGACGCTCCGCGTGCCGGGGTTTTTCTGTTTCTAGCCCATCATCTGGTAGCTGACCGGGACAAATCGGAACCCGTCGCCGCGGGTTTCAACATACCCGGCTGCCGGGAACGGCATGTGATACCCGATCATAGGCACTTTGTCGGCGGCCAGCATGCCTAACACATTCCGGCGGGCAGCGGTGGCGGCTGCCTTGTCCATATCAAAGCGCACTTCCCATTCTGGATGGGCGAAGGACCAGACATAGTGGTTGGCGAGATCAGCGGTCAGGATCAGGCGTTGGCCATTGCTTTCCAGGTGATAGACCATGTGGCCGGGCGTGTGTCCAAAGGCGGCCATGGCCGTGATGCCGGAGGACACTTCGCCGCCGTCTTCGATATAGCTCATTTTTTCGGCCAGCGGTGTGACTTTGGCCGCAACCAGATCGCCCACACGGTTGCCTGCATCCTGCGCGGCCCAGAAATCGTATTCCGTCGCCGCAGTCACATAGCGCGCGTTTGGAAACGTCGGAGCGTCGTTGGTTGTCATGCCACCGATGTGGTCGGGGTGCATGTGGGTGATGACGACCACGTTGATCTGATCGGGCGTCACGCCCGCGTCTGTCAGTGCAGCCTGAATACCGCCCTGACCTAGACCAGTGTCGAACAAGACCAGTTCTTCGCCGGTTTTGACCAGAGTAGGTGTAAAGAAGAATTGAGCCTTGTCGGCGGGAATGAAGTTTTCCGCCGAAACCTTGGCGAATTCCTCGTCCGATGCGCCGCCGCCGAAGATGTCCTTGGCGCCATCGCGTGGCAGGCTGCCATCCAGCAGCGTCGTGACGGTGAAATCGCCCAGTTGAAAGGACTTGGCAATAGTTGAATTGGCTTTGGTGTCTGCTCCGGCTGCCAGAACAGGTGCAGCCACTGTTGCAAATGGAAAAGCCGCGGCGGTTCCAAGCGCCGCCCGGCGTGTCAGTTTGATGGTCATTGTCGTTCTCCCTGTCAGAACATCAGGTTTTCAACTAGGTCGATGAGCGTTCTCGGCCACTCAAATACCCCCAACACATGGGCTGCGTGGATGAACATTACGTGTTAATTTTTGTTCATGCCGGGATCTCAGAACAAGACCGTTCCAACCAAGCAAAACGTCGAGAGCTTTCTGGCCGGCGTCCACCCAGCGCGCAAAGCGGAAGAGGCGCGGGTTCTGGACGCGCTGTTTCGAGAGGTCACGGGATTTGCGCCGGTGATGTGGGGTCCTTCGATCGTTGGGTATGGCACGTATCACTACCGTTATGACACGGGGCGCGAAGGGGACTTTCTGGCAACCGGGTTTTCACCGCGCAAGGCTGCACATTCGATCTACATCATGCCGGGATACGCCGATTTCACTGAAATCCTGTCCCGATTGGGAAAACACAAGATCGGCAAGTCGTGCTTGTATGTGAACAAACTGCCGGATATCGACCTGGACGTTTTGTCGGAATTGATTGCGGCCGGTCTGAAGGATCTGGGTCGGTATTGGCCTGTCGAGCCGACCTGAGACGCCTCCTGAACGGATGTCACCTTATGCGGCTGCTGGACAAAACGCCGCTCATGTGACAAGAGCCGCGCCAACAGGAGACACCCATGACAACCACCCGTTTTGCCCCGTCGCCCACCGGTTATATCCATGTGGGCAACCTGCGCACCGCCCTGATGAACTATCTGATCGCCCGCAAGGCTGGCGGCACGTTCATCCTGCGCATCGACGACACCGATCCCGAGCGGTCGAAAGAGGAATATGTCGATGCGATCAAGCAGGATCTGGAGTGGCTGGGCCTGCACTGGGATCGGGTAGAACGTCAGTCGGATCGTCTCGACCGCTATGCCGAAGCTGCTGATAAACTGCGCGAGATGGGTCGCTTTTATGAAGCGTTCGAAACGCCGACCGAGCTGGACCTGAAACGCAAGAAGCAATTGAACATGGGCAAGCCGCCGGTCTATGACCGCGCTGCGCTGACCCTGTCGGAGGCCGAGAAGGAGGCCTTGCGCGCCGAGCGTGGAAATGGCGTGTGGCGCTTCAAGCTGGATCACGAGCGGATCGAGTGGAACGACGGCATTCTGGGCGACATCTCGATCGATGCGGCCTCGGTGTCCGACCCGGTGCTGATCCGCGGCGATGGTCAGGTTCTCTACACGATTGCGTCCGTGGTCGATGATACCGAGATGGGCGTGACCGACGTCGTGCGTGGCTCGGACCATGTGACCAACACTGCGACACAGATTCAGATCATTCAGGCGCTGGGCGGGAACCGCCCGCGTTTCGCGCACCACTCGCTGTTGACCGGTCCACAAGGTGAAGCGCTGTCAAAGCGTCTGGGCACACTGGCCCTTCGTGATTTGCGTGAACAGGGCGTTCAGCCGATGGCTCTGCTGAGCCTGATGGCGCGTTTGGGCTCGTCCGATCCGGTCGAGCTGCGTTCGGACATGGCCGAGTTGATCGAAGGGTTCGATGTCAGCCGCTTCGGCGCGGCGCCGACCAAGTTCGATGTGCAGGACCTGTTCCCGCTGACCGCCAAGCACTTGCAGTCTCTGCCTCTGTCAGACGTGGCTGATGCCGTCGCTGATGCAGGCGTGCCAACGGAACTGGCCGAGCCGTTCTGGGCCATGGCACGTGAGAACGTCACCACGCTGAAAGATCTAAAGAGCTGGTGGGAGCTGTGTCGCGATGGGGCAGAACCCCTGATCGCCGAAGAAGATCGCGACTTCATTGCCGATGCCATGGCATTGCTGCCCGAAGGCCCATTCGACGGGGAAACCTGGGGCGCGTGGACCAGCGCCGTTAAGGAAGCCACCGGTCGCAAGGGCAAAGGTCTGTTTATGCCGTTGCGCAAGGCGCTGACCGGAATGGAGCGGGGCCCGGAAATGGCGACCCTGTTGCCGTTGTTGCAGGTGATCCGCGCACGGGGTTAACACGAGGTGCGCGGCTGGTTGAAACCGCATTGCCAGCAAGCCGAGAACCGGGCGGGGTTGTGAGCCCCGCCCTTCTTATCGGGCGTCCTGCAATATGCGCGCGGATAACTGACGCAACCGGTCATCCACGAATTCAGTCTCGGACCGGTTCAACTGCTGGTGGCGCGGATAGCGCGGTTCGCTGCGGTCGTTGAGGACAGGAGCTTCCCAACCATCGGTCGTGGCAAAGAACCGATCCGCGCCTTCAGGGCCAAAAGCGCGCAAGTACCCCTGAACAACAACGTCGATATAGCTCAGCAGAAGAGGATGGCGATTAGTGGGTTCATTCTGGCGGTTCTGTGGCACCGCATAAACCGCGATCTCGACGTCGTGCGTCAGGGGATGGGTGACGCAGTGCGTCGCAGGTATTCGGTCATAGGCCCACTCGCGCTCATCAAGCGCCATCCAATCGTCCTTGGGAACATGCGCAATCATGCCTTCGATTTCGGAATCCGCGTCGGGCACTGCCGTCAGGAAGGCGACGGGGCGCAAGTCCGTATGCCTCCAGGCGCGTCGCCAGCCTTTCAATACAGCCGGTCGCGGGTCAGGGAAATCATGCGTGGCAAGGTTCACAAGGCTGCCATAGCCAAAGAAATAGGGGTCTGCCATGCGTTCAGGCGTCCTTCTGTAGCGATTGATGTATGTCAAACCGCTTTTTTGTCCGGCATGCAATAAGGTTGCATCGTGAATTCTGGGAGGATTCCATGCGGATTACCAAACGGACAAATATAGCTGTGCGGCTGTTGATGTATTGTGCCGCGCATCAGGATCGGCTGGTGACGAAATCCGAGATCGCCGAAGTGTGCAATATTTCGGAAAATCATCTGGCCCAGGTGATCAACCAGCTCAGCCAGTTGAACTATCTCAGCACTCAGCGTGGTCGCAATGGTGGTATGTCGTTGGCGCGGCCCGCGGACCAGATCCGCATCGGGTCTGTATTCCGCCATGTAGAAGGCGGTTTGCCGATTGCCGAGTGTTTTGCTGACGCAGACAATACTTGCCCGCTGACAGATGCCTGCCGGTTGCGGTTGGCACTGCAGGACGCGGCCGAGGTGTTCTATGCCTCGCTGGACGAGATCACGCTGGATGCGCTGGTTTGCGACAATGACCAGCTGATCAGAATTCTGCAGCCCGTCGCCTGCGTACGCTGAAATCAATCGCTGGCGCGCAGGATGCGAGCCGGGCGCGCGGAAAGCGGGCGAATTGCAAATATGAGCCCTGCGCCCAGCGTGACGGCCACTCCGGTTGCGATGATGATCAGCGCCGAGGGCCAGATGACCGCGAAATTTGTTTCAAAGATGTAGGTTGCAACGGCCCATCCGCCGACGATGCCGGTCAACAGGGCGACGCACCCAGCCGCAGCGCCCAGCAAAATGGCGCGTAACGCGAAACTGAGCAGAACCCTGCGGCGATTTGCACCTAAGGTTTTCAGGATCGCAGCTTCGTATCTGCGCGCGGGCTCTCCTGCCGCTGCGGCGCCGATCAGCACCAGAAACCCGGTTAGGAGTGAGACGCCGGCCCCGTATGATGTGGCAGCCGCCAAACCTTCCAGCAGGCCGGAGACCCGGTCGATCGCATCCCGTACGCGGATTGCCGTGATGTTGGGAAACTGCCCGGCCAGATCGCGCAGGATAACGGCCTCAGCCTGTTCTTCGGCATAAACCGTCGCGATAAAGCTGTGTGGCGCCCCGGATAGCGCTGACGGGTTCATCGACATGATAAAGCCCATCCCAGCGGTGGAGAAATCTACTTCGCGCAGCGATGTCAACTCCGCCGTGATATCTCGCCCAAGGATGTTTACCGTCAGTTCATCGCCCAGCTTCAGACCCATTTCGATGGCTTCTTCGGCGGCAAAGCTGACTTGGGGTTGTCCCAGATAATCTTCAGGCCACCATTCCCCGGCTGTGATACGGGCGTTCTCGGGTGGATGGGTGGAATAAGTGACGCCCCGATCCCCTTCCAGAACCCAGTGATCGCCGGCAACCTCGCTGGCGGGGCGACCGTTGATTTGCGTAATGATGCCCCGCAGCATCGGCGCGCTTTCGATCCGGCTGACGGCTGGGTCGGTGTCGAGCCGCCGGGAAAAGCCGGGCATTTGCTCCTTTTGGATGTCGACAAAGAAGTATGACGGGGCCACATCCGGGAGGTTGCCTGAAATCGCATTGCGCAAGGTGCCGTCGATCTGACCTACAGCGGCCAATACCGACAGGCCCAGACCAAGTGACAACACAACGGATGCCGCGCCTTCACGCGGGCCGGAAATGGCGGATAAGGCCCAACGCAGGGAGGGGCGACCACGCGCCAGCGGGCCGCCCTTTCGCGCGAGCCATTGAATGGCAAAGGCCGACAGTGACAGAAGAAGCAGCGCGCCGACAATGCCGCCGCCGGTCCACAAGGTAAGCCTCGCTGAACCGCTGAAAACTGCGGCAGCAGCGAGTAACATCGCCAGTCCGACACCGGTTGCCAGGACGTATACAGGGCGCGGGATGCGACGGGCCGAAGACAGTGCATCCCGAAAAAGGGTCGCTGCGCGAACTTCTTCCGTGCGGGCTAGGGGCCACAATGTGAACAGGAATGCCGTGAGAAGGCCATACAATGCCGCCTCGGCAAGAGGTTGCGGGTAGAGTGTGAACACCGCCGGCACGGGCAACCGGCTTTCGATTGCCGGGGCCAGAAGCAGGGGAAGAATCCCGCCCAGGACCACACCGATCAGAATACCAAGGCCTGACAGAACACCGATCTGGATCATGTAGGTCTGAAAAATCGTCGCCCGGTCCGCGCCTATTGTGCGCAAGGTCGCGATGGTATCGGTCTTCTGTGCCAAATAGGCGCGGACCGCTGCCGAGACACCAATCCCTCCGACAGCCAGCCCGGACAGGCCGACCAGAACCAGAAACGCGCTCAGACGCCCCACGAATTCAGTGATCCCCGGCGCACCGTTGCGTGCATCGGTCCACCGCATTCCGGTGCCATCAAAGGCTTGCCCCGCCTCAGTCGAGATCGTGCCGAGATCGGTATTCCGCGGCAGGTCCAGACGGTATTTCGTGGAAAACAAAGTACCCGGCTGCAACAGTCCGGAATTACCCAGATCCTGTGTTCGAACCAGAGTGCGAGGGCCGAGTGCAAATCCATCGGCTGCGCCATCTGGTTCATTCTCCAGCGCAGCCATCAGCACGAATTCCTGCGTGCCAAGGGCAAACTCGTCGCCCACGGAAAGGCCCAAGCGATCAACAAGAACGGGATCCATGACGGCGCCTGGTAGACCGTTTGTCCCTGCAAGTGCTGCGGCGAGTGAGATTTCTGGCTTCAGTCCGACTTCGCCCAACAAAGGATAGGCGTCATCCACTGCTTTTACCTGGGTCAGCGCCCGCTGAACGTCGCCATTCCGGTCGATAACTGCCATCGACCGGAAATCGACAACCTCGGACACGGCGTTTGCGGACGTGTCCATCCACGCCCGCTCCTGATCGTTCGCAAAACGATAGGTGAATTCCAGCTCGGCATCCCCGCCAAGCAGCGCCGCCCCTTCCTGTTTCAGCCCAGCCTCGATCGCCGAACGCACAGACCCAACAGCCGCAATGGCTGCGACACCCAATGCGAGGCAGGCCAGAAAGACCCGGAACCCACGCAACCCACCGCGCAATTCCCGGCGTGCCATGCGTCCCGCAAGCCGCAGGCTCATTCCGCGGCCTCTTTGGTGACATTCTCGGAAATGCGGCCATCCCTCAGCCGGACGATCCGATTGCATTTCTGTGCCAGCGAATGGCTGTGGGTGACCAGAACGAGAGTTGCCCCATGCTTGTCGCGCAGGCCGAACAAGAGATCGACGATGGCGTTCCCGTTTGCCTCATCGAGATTCCCTGTCGGCTCGTCCGCGAGCAAAATCTGCGGTCGCGGAGCCGAGGCGCGCGCCAGCGCCACGCGCTGCTGTTCTCCACCGGAAAGCTGCGCGGGATAGTGATCGCTGCGATGAGACAAGCCTACGGTCTGCAATTCCTGTTCAGCCCGGTCGAACGCATCCTTGTGCCCAGCCAGCTCTAATGGCGTGGCCACGTTTTCCAGCGCGGTCATGGTTGGGATCAGGTGAAAGTTCTGAAAGACGACACCCATGGTGTCTCGTCTGAACCGCGCCAGCGCATCTTCATCCATACCGGTCAAGTCGCGGCCCAGCGCGGTCACGCTACCACTGGTCGCCTGTTCAAGCCCCCCCATCAGCATCAACAACGACGATTTGCCGGATCCGGACGGGCCAACCAATGCAAGTGTTTCGCCCTTGTCGACAGTCAGATTGATGTTGTGCAGGATATCGACACGCCCTGCATTGCCATCCAGTGACAATGCGGCATCATTTAACGAGAGAACGGGTGTCGTCATCAGTCATTCCAAAAGGAGAACAGTCAATTGGGATATGGCGCTGAACAGAATTTCCGCAAGGCTTTGATTTCGACTGTTATCATCTGTTGCGGCATGTCGGCCACAGCCGAACCCGTTGTAATCGCCGCGTTGGGGGATTCTCTGACCCAGGGCTACGGGTTGGTCGAACAGGATGGATTTGTCCCGCAGCTTGAGCGTTGGCTTGTTGAGCAGGGCGCGGAAGTCCGGCTGATCAACGCTGGTGTCTCGGGAGACACCACTGCCGGAGGGGCTGCGCGCGTGGAATGGACCCTGACGCCCGACGTGGACGGGATGATCGTGGCACTGGGTGGCAATGACCTGTTACGCGGCATAGATCCCAAGGTGTCACGCGCAAATCTTGCTACGATCCTGACAGCCGCACGAGAGGCGAGCGTTGAAGTCTTGTTGATCGGGATGCAGGCTCCGGGAAACTATGGCCCCGAATACAAGCAGACGTTTGATGCGATGTATCCGGAATTGGCGCAGGAGTTTCAGGTGCACTATGTCGAAAGTTTCTTCGATGGGTTGCAGCCGGATGGTGATCCGAATGCGGTAGGGCAGTTCATGCAACCCGACGGCATTCATCCGAACGCAACTGGGGTTGAACGGATTGTCGATGCTATTGGGCCCGAGGTGCTGGAACTGGTCGACGCCTCGGCCAGGCAGGACTAGGCAATGCCTGGGCGTTTTTTCTGACGCGATCAATGGCTGAGATTGCGGAAGCATTGAATGTTCCGAACAATGTCGGCCCGCAACCGCCACGGTACAACATTCAGCCAGGACAAGAGGTGATCGTACTGACCAAGGCTGGCCTGACGTCCATGCGTTGGGGCATGATCCCGGTTGGACGGGTCAATGCACGCGGGCGTCCGGTCATGGAAACCATAATCAACGCCCGCTCAGAGACGGTTTTTGACAAATCGGCATTCGAAGGCGTTGGCCGGGCCGTCGTGCCGGTGGACGGATGGTATGAATGGACCGGAGAAAAACGCCGAAAAACCGCTTGGCGTATCGCCTCGGCAAATGGTGCGCCCTTGTTCTTTGCCGCTATCACGGACAGCTGGCAAGCCCCCGGCGGGCTGCGCGTCGATCAATTCGCCGCCGTCACGTGCGAACCGAATGCCGATCTTGAACCCATTCATCACCGAATGGGCGTCTTGCTGGATCACACAGGCATTCAGACCTGGCTTACCGGCTCTGAAGCGCAAGCCAAAACGTTGGCGCGTCCCTGGCCGGACGGTTTGTTGCAGATCCAAGAAGCTACGGATGTCGATTGGTCCGGGCCCTGAAGGGTTCAGACCACCGTGACGACTGTACCGATCGGAACCCGTTCATAAAGGTCGATGACGTGTTCGTTCAGCATCCGAATGCATCCGTTTGACACTGCATGGCCGATTGTCTGCGGCTGTGTCGTTCCATGAATTCGGAAATAGGTGTCGACCCCGTTCTGGAACAAATACAACGCCCGAGCCCCCAGGGGGTTGTCGCCACCGCCGGGCTGAACATAGTCGTTGTCCTTGAATTTCGCATAAGTCACCGGTTCACGCTCGATCATCTCGTCGGTCGGGCGCCAGGTCGGCCATTCCTTCTTTACATCGATCGTTGCGGTGCCGGTGAACTCAAGACCAGCCTTACCAACGCCACAGCCATAGCGGATCGCCTTGCGCGGTTCGGTTACGAAATACAGGTAGAACGAGCGTGGAGCGACCAGAAGCTGACCCGGCACAAATTGCTTTTTGATCCGCACATATTGCGGCGTCGGATCGTATTCGACTTTTTTCTTGGCGCTGGCGAGCGTCGGGAGCAGGCTGGCTGTGGCCGACGTGGCCAGAAAGGTGCGGCGTGTGAACATGGCGAGCCTCATCAAAATACCAAAGAAATCATAACTGTAATTTCAGTATGATAATCGATTTGGACAATCTTGAGGCAGAGTCACCGAATTGTGATGTCGCCTGAAGGCCACACCTGCGTGAA
Source organism: Ruegeria sp. HKCCD9138 (assembly GCF_057220975.1). Classification (NCBI taxonomy): domain Bacteria; kingdom Pseudomonadati; phylum Pseudomonadota; class Alphaproteobacteria; order Rhodobacterales; family Roseobacteraceae; genus Ruegeria; species Ruegeria sp. HKCCD9138. The sequence goes on from NZ_JBWVAZ010000008.1 coordinate 148,249, forward strand.
ATCGCTGGGTTTGAGAAAAGAAAAAGGGCAGAGAATTCCTCTGCCCTTTCAACTGGTTAGGCCAGTTCGATATTGTCCGCGCTTTCGCGGCCGTCACGACCCGAGCGAAGCTCGTACGTGACTTTCTGGTTGTCGGCCAGACCGGTCAGGCCCGAACGCTCGACGGACGAGATGTGGACGAAGATGTCTTTGCCGCCATCTTCGGGTGCGATAAAGCCGTAGCCTTTGGTGGTGTTGAACCATTTTACGGTGCCTGCGGGCATTCCGTTGTCTCCTGTTTTAGTGCTGCCCACGGTGTTGCGGCAGCCCGGCGTCGTTGTCTGTATCGATAGACTGAGCGCCGTAGAAGGAGACAGTAGGTCGAAATAGAAAAACGTAAGCCTCTTGGATATGGCATCGGTCAGGCGATGTGGCAAGGGCGGATTGTACGGAATGTACCTTGCTTTCAGGGCTCAACGGGCGTTTTGAACGTAAATCCGCCGAGAAATAAGCACCTGATCGCGGGTCGTATTCATCGGTCAATCATGCTTCTGGTATAGGCCGAGCTGATTGGAGAGGAGCGGCACCAAAACGGGAGGCGCGTTCGGACTGCCGAAGGGTGTGTGATGGAGTTGAAATCCAACTTTCTTTTGCCGTTGCCACTCAAGGCGAAGGTATGTTGCAGTGTTTTTCAAAAAACAAAAAAACACGCCGAGAATCACGCAGTTTAAATCGGGCTTCACCGCGGGCGGATTTGAAAACCAGAGTACCTTTCTCATCCCGAGCAATAGCTTGAATGATCCGAGCGTCGTCTTTTGGGTTTTTGGCGATCAATCTTGTTTGACTTCCCGTTTTGGAAAGTTCCATGTCATATGAGTTGCCGCCAACCAGAATACTGGAGCGCGTAATTCCAGCGAGATCAAAATTGGCTTTCAGCATCGGAGTAATCGCCTTACGCCTCGCGGACCCCCAAAGCAGAATAGACGCCTTAGCGGACGGACTTTCACAATTCCGAATATTACACTTGAGGGCCTGACAACTGAGACCGTCTTTCCCAGTTTCGAATACACGTACATCCCACGCTCCAATTCGCTTCGATTGAAGTTCCTTCAGTCCTTCTGCATGGGAAAACGTGGCGAAGGCACATAAAAAAAGTGATAGAAGGATACGCATGACTTACCGCGCAAACTTTTTATGCTTTAACCGCTTGGGCTCCAGCGCGTCCGGGCCCAGACGGCGCTTTTTGTCCTCTTCGTAGTCCTCGAAGTTGCCCTCGAACCATTCCACATGGGCATCGCCCTCGAACGCCAGAATATGCGTACAAATCCGGTCGAGGAAGAAGCGGTCGTGTGAGATGACGACGGCGCAGCCGGCGAAATCGACCAGTGCGTCTTCCAGTGCGCGCAGGGTTTCGACGTCCAGATCGTTGGTCGGTTCGTCGAGCAGCAGGACGTTGCCGCCCTCTTTCAGCAGGCGGGCCATGTGGACGCGGTTGCGCTCACCGCCTGACAACAGCGAGACTTTCTTCTGCTGATCGCCGCCCTTGAAGTTGAAGGACGAGCAATAGGCGCGGGAATTGACCTGCGCGTCGCCCAGCTGGATGATTTCGGCGCCGCCGGTGATCGCTTCCCACACGGTGTCGTTGTCTTTCAGGTCGTCGCGGGACTGGTCGACATAGGACAGCTCGACCGTGTCGCCCAGCGTGATGGTGCCGGTGTCGGGCTGTTCCTGACCCGTCAGCATCTTGAACAGGGTCGATTTACCGGCACCGTTGGGGCCGATGACGCCGACGATGCCGCCGGGGGGCAGGGCGAAATCCAGCCCTTCGATCAGCTGCTTGTCGCCCATGTGCTTCGACAGGCCCTCGACCTCGATCACCTTGCCGCCAAGGCGCTGGCCGTTGGGGATGACGATCTGGGCGCGGGTGAGCTTTTCGCGCTCGGACTGTTCGGCCAGTTCGTTATAGGCGTTGATCCGGGCCTTGGATTTGGCCTGCCGCGCTTTCTGACCCTGACGCATCCATTCCAGTTCGCGCTGGAGGGTTTTCTGCTTGGACTTGTCCTCGCGGGCTTCCTGTTCCAGCCGCTTGGCTTTTTGTTCCAGCCACGCGGAATAGTTGCCCTCGTACGGGATGCCGCGGCCACGGTCGAGTTCGAGGATCCAGCCGGTGATGTCATCCAGGAAGTAACGGTCGTGGGTGACGATCAGGATGGTGCCTTTGTAGTCGATCAGGTGCTGTTGCAGCCAGGCGATGGTCTCGGCGTCCAGGTGGTTGGTCGGTTCGTCGAGCAGCAGCATGTCGGGCGCTTCCAGCAGCAGCTTGCAGAGCGCCACACGGCGTTTCTCACCGCCCGAGAGGTTAGAGATGTTGGCGTCGTCCGGCGGGCAGCGCAGCGCCTCCATCGAGACGTCGATCTGGCTGTCGAGGTCCCACAGGTTTTCCGCGTCGATTGCGTCCTGTAGGGTGGTCATTTCCTCCATCAGCTCGTCCGAGTAGTTCTCGGCGATCTCCATGGCAATTTCGTTGAAACGGTCGACCTTGGCCTTTTTCGCGGCCACGCCCAGCATGACGTTTTCGCGGACGGTCAGCGATTCATCCAGCTGCGGTTCCTGCGGCAAATAGCCGACCTTGGCGCCCTCGGCGGCCCATGCCTCGCCGGTGAAGTCGGTATCGAGGCCGGCCATGATCTTCATCAGTGTCGATTTACCCGCGCCGTTGACGCCGACAACACCGATTTTCACGCCGGGCAGAAAGCTCAGGTGGATGTTTTCAAAGCACTTCTTGCCACCGGGATAAGTCTTTGAGACACCCTGCATGTGGTAGACATATTGATAGGCGGCCATGTCGCGTCCTCTGGGTCGGGGAAATCGGGTTGATCCGCTGGATATCCGAGCCGGGCGAGCGGGGCAAGCTGGTGGTTTTGTGAATTTCGATTGTCGATTGTGCGGGCTAATCTGACTGGATCGGATGAGGGGGAAGGTTTGTCAAAACTGGCGGAATTGATTGCTGGCTGGGCGCAGCCCGGTCATGTCGCTTGGATCGGGATTCGACCCGGGCGACTTGTAGAAATGGCTGCTCTGGCGGAGGTTCTGATTTCTGAGACCGGGTTGGACGGCGATCGGGGCAGGTCGGGCAAGCGGGCGGTGACTCTGATCCAACAGGAGCATCTGGCGGCGATTGGTTCCTATCTTGGGCAAGGGCCGATTGCGCCGGAAATCCTGTGGCGCAATCTGGTGGTTTCAGGGATCAATCTGGCCGCGCTCAAAGGGCGCGAGGTGCAGGTGGGGGATGCTGTTCTGCGCTTTACCGTGATTTGCGCGCCGTGCAGCCGGATGGAGGAGGCGCTGGGCAAGGGAGGCTATTCGGCCGTGCGGGGGCATGGGGGATGGTGTGCCGAAGTCATCAAGCCGGGGCGGGTTTGTCTGGGTGATGCGGTACAACCTGTTGATTGACAACAGCCCGTAGTTCTGAACATCAGCAAGGGATGGAGCGATACAGCATTCCATATGCGCGGCCCGGGCAGGTCGTGGGCTTGTTCGGTGGGTCATTCGATCCGCCGCATCAGGGGCATGTGCATGTGACGCGTGAGGCGATGAAGGCTTTTGGCCTGGATCGCGTGTGGTGGATGGTGTCGCCCGGTAATCCGCTGAAGGCGAGAGGGCCTGCGCCGCTGGCGCAGCGAATGAATGCGGCGCGAAACGTCATGCAGCACCCACGGGTAGAAGTGACGGATGTCGAGGCGCTGACGGGGACGCGGGCGACGGCGGATACTCTGGCGGTGCTACGGCAATTGTACCCTCGGGTGAAATTCGTCTGGCTGATGGGTGCGGACAATCTGGCGCAGTTTCACAAGTGGAAGGATTGGCGGTTGATCATGGACAGCGTGCCGGTGGGTGTCGTGGCGCGGCCGGGGGATCGTATCTCGGCCCGGATGTCTCCGGCGGCGCGGGTCTATGCCAAGTACCGGATCGACGGGCAGGCGCGGCATCTGTTGGGGCGGGCGGCTGCTCCGGCCTGGTGTTTCGTGAATGTGCCGATGGTCGATGTAAGCTCGACCGAAATTCGCACGCGGGGCGATTGGGCAAATGGTGTGTTGCCTGAATAGCCCCACTGCGTTCATTATCCATTTCGGTGGTTGTTTGCCGGAGATCTCTGGGATTTTAATTGGCCCATGACTGATCGTTTTTCGCGTCGCGCTTTTCTCGGAGGGCTCGGAGCCGCTCTGGTCCCGGCCACTGCTTTTGCCGAAGCCCCCTTGGTGTCGCTGCGGCCTCAGCTCAGGGGTATTCAGCTAACTGGCGCCGAGCGTCTTGTTAAGTCCTCCGGACTGCGGGGCGAGGTTGTCTTCGCCGTCGCCGATGTGAAAACCGGCGCTCCGCTGGAGACATTTGGTGCAGAACGGGGTTTGCCACCTGCCAGTGTAGCCAAGGCATTGACGGCGCTTTACGCGTTGGACGTTCTTGGCCCGAATTTTCGATTTGAAACCGCGTTGATGGCGGATGGCCCGATCGAAAACGGCGTCCTCATGGGCGATCTGATTCTGGTCGGCGGCGGTGATCCGCTGTTGGACACGGATGCGTTGGCCACGATGGCAGCCAATTTGCGCGAGGCCGGGATTACCGAAGTTCGCGGGGCTTTCAAGGTCTATGACGGGGCATTGCCTTATGTATTCAGCATCGACCCGGGCCAACCGGACCATCTTGGTTACAGCCCTGCGCTCAGCGGTATTTCGCTGAACTTCAACCGCGTGCATTTCGAGTGGAAGCGCGACGGTACCAGCTATGACGTATCCATGGACGCGCGCAGTCAACGGTACAGGCCTTCGGTCGACATGGCGTCGATGCGGGTCGAGAAGCGCAGTCTTCCCATCTACACCTATCAACCCAGTGCACGTCAGGACCGTTGGACCGTGGCCAAAGGAGCACTTGGCAATGGCGGGGCACGATGGTTGCCGGTGCGCAAGCCGGCACTTTATGCAGGTGACGTGTTTCGAACACTGGCGCGGTCGAACGGCATCGTGCTGGGTCGTGTGCAGATCACACGTGAAGTGCCTCAGGGAACTGTACTGGTGGTACACCAAAGCGATCCGCTGGACAGCATATTGCGCGGAATGTTGAAATATTCGACCAATGTCACGGCGGAAATGGTTGGGATGGCGGCGTCGACTGCGCGCGGCGCTGACTTGCACGACCTTGCAGATTCGGCGGCTGAAATGAACCGGTGGGCCTCAGATGTTTACGGCGTGGATGGGATCGCCATGGTCGATCACTCCGGACTAGGGGACGCGTCGCGTATGGCGCCTGACGATCTGGTCGCTGTTTTGGTAGCGGCGCGGAATTCAGAGGCGCTGCGCCCTTTGCTAAAGCCATTTGCCCTGACCGACCGCAATGGTCGGCCGGTCAAAAATCATCCCATCACTGTCGACGCAAAAACTGGCACGCTGAATTTCGTTTCGGGACTGGGCGGGTTTTTGACAACAGCCGATGGTGCCGAACTGGCTTTTGCCATTTTCACGGCTGATGTGGCTCGACGCGCTAAAATTCCCCGCGCGCATCGCGAGCGTCCGGACGGGGCACGCAGCTGGAACAGCAGGTCTCGCAAATTGCAGCGCGCGCTTATTGAGCGATGGGGAGCCCTGTATGGGAGTTGACGCTCAGCGTCAGTGATCAGACGGTGTGACGCGCACGCGCACCGCGTTCAATCGCGGCAGCGTGCAGGCGGTCCACGTTCAGTTCGTACCGGATTTCTTCCAGAAGACGCAGCTCTGTCTCTGCCAAAGCGCCGTCTGCGGCAGCCACATCACAGGCCAGCGCATAAGCGGTTTCATTCAGGCGCTCAGGCAGGTTTTCGCGGATCAGGCCGAACAAGGCGTCAAGCCCGTCTTCCTGTTCGAACAGGTCAAACACAATCTGCGACACCCGGCGGGTGCGATCGATATCATAGTTGGCAAACACCGGCAGCATGTTGACCGCGGTTTCGATCTTGACCAGTTCCGCAGTGCGAATGTTTTCGTCTGAGGCGGACACCGCAACCATGATCGCCACAAGGCAATCCTGCGGGGACATGGGGTGGGGTACTTGGTCGGTCATTGGGTCGTCCTGCTTGGGTGTCTCTGACCGCGCACGATATGAGGGGGCGGAGGCAGGTTCAACACCTTGTTTGTACCTTAGGGCATGTTTGGGCTGGTAAATACACCTGAAAAATACGAGCAATCGTTCAGGCTTGAAATACAGTATCGGCCAGTCCGAGTGGGTTCAGAGCAGATGCTTTCTTGCAGTCTGCAGGAAGCGCGAGATTTCCAGGCCAAGTCGGGATTCGACTGCAATCTGAAGGTCTGTGTTCTTTGCGAATTCGGTTTCGAGATCCGACAGGTTCCAAACCAGGATGCGTGAAGGTTTCTTGGCGCGCACTGTGACGGGCGCTGTGAAGCGTTCGTCATCGCTCAGCAACGCTGTGCCACCGAGAAATCGACCGTTGCCAAGTGTGTCCATTGGTTCGCCGTTCATTTCGACGCAGACTTCCCCATCGGTGATGAGTGACAGGTTCCGCACCTTTTCACCCTGTTTCAGCAGGACGGCCCCCGCCGAAACTGATGTGCCAGTGCCCATTCGAAGAAACTTGAACGCATCCAGTTCAGCGAAATTCCGGAGCGATGATCTGTAAAGGCGACGTTCTTCGTCGGTGAAGGGTGGCGGACGGCGTTCCAGCAAAATGCGGGTCACCCAGTAAATGTTGATTGCCATGAAAAACAGGTTCCACCCAATCGGAGCCCAGAGTGGCATGTTCTGGAGATAATAATACGGCAATAGAATTGACCCGCCGGCTATGGACAGGATTCGAAGCCAAAGAATGTCTTTGACGGAATAGGAGAGCAGATAAAAAACGTTCGCGGTGTTGACCAGCAGATCCAGCCCCAGCATGCCCTTACCTCAGTCTTTGTGAAACCACACTGACCACCGTAAATCACAAGGAGAATTGGGCAAGTTTTGCTGGCGGTGGCGAAATCCGGGCCAGAAGGGAGGCGAAATACGCGGTGCTTTATTGACTCATGCTGCACCGGCACAATAGGAGGGGTCGGTCAGTTGCATGGGGCAACTGGCTTCGTATTCCCCGATGGAGATCCAATCAAATGTCTGACCTGCGTGAATCCGCGATGTCGTCCAAGGCCTGGCCTTTTGAAGAGGCGCGCCGGCTGCTCAAACGCTACAGACAGGGCGCTCCGGAAAAGGGGTATGTGCTGTTCGAGACCGGTTACGGCCCGTCGGGCCTGCCGCATATCGGTACCTTTGGCGAGGTGGCGCGGACCACGATGGTCAAGCGCGCGTTCGAGGCGCTGTCGGACATCCCTACGAAGCTGATTTGTTTCTCGGACGATCTGGACGGCATGCGCAAAGTGCCCAGCAACGTGCCGAACCCCGAGAAGTTGCAGGATTACTTGCAGTGTCCGCTGACCTCGGTGCCCGATCCATTTGACGAATATGACAGCTTTGGTGAGCATAACAACGCGATGCTGCGCCGGTTTCTCGACACGTTCGGGTTCGAGTATGAGTTCTATTCCGCACGCGATTTCTACCGCTCGGGCCAGTTCGATGAGGTCCTGAAGCGGGCGGTCGAGAAGTATGATGACGTGATGGCCATCATGCTCAAAAGTCTTCGGGAAGAGCGGCAACAGACCTATTCGATCTTTTTGCCCATTCATCCGGAAACCGGGCGGGTTCTGTACGTCCCGATGAAGAAGGTCTGTGCCGAGACATACACAATCACCTTCGATGACGAGGACGGCAAGGAATGGACGCTGCCCGTAACGGGGGGCAATGTGAAACTGCAGTGGAAGCCTGATTTCGGCGCACGTTGGGCGGCGCTGGGCGTGGATTTCGAGATGTATGGCAAAGAACACGCCACCAACGAAAAGATCTATGACGCGATCTGTCGGGCGCTGGGTGGACGCGCGCCTGAGCATTTCTCGTATGAGCTGTTTCTGGATGAGAACGGTCAGAAGATATCCAAGTCATCCGGCAACGGTGTGTCGATCGACGAATGGCTGACCTATGCGCCGACCGAGAGCCTGGCCTATTTCATGTATCAGAAGCCCAAGACCGCCAAGCGGATGCATTTCGATGTTATCCCGAAGGCCTATGATGAGTATCACCAGCAGTTGCGGGCCTATCCGGGTCAGGACCTGAAGGCGCAGCTGAACAACCCCGTCTGGCATATCCATGGCGGAGATGTCCCTGAATCGACGCTCATCGTGCCGTTCGCGATGCTGCTGAACCTGGCATCAGTTTCTGGAGCCGAAGACAAGGAGGCGCTGTGGGGCTTCATCCGCCGTTATGCGCCAGAGGCGACCGCCGAAACGCATCCCGATTTGGATCAGGCTGCGGGCTTTGCAGTTCGCTACTTCAACGACTTTGTCAAACCGACACGCCAGCATCGTGCGCCGACGGATCAGGAGCGAGAAGCGCTGGAGGCTTTGAATGCCGCGCTGGAGGCCTATGATGGGCCGATCGAGGATGAAGCGCTGCAATCGGTGGTCTATTCCATTGGACGGGATCGCTTTGATCCGATGCGCGGCTGGTTTACGGCGCTTTACGAGGTGTTGTTGGGTGCCAGCCAGGGCCCGAGGTTTGGCGGGTTCATAGCACTTTACGGCGTGCCCGAGACGATTGCTCTGATCAACAGGGCATTGGCCGGGGAACTGGCCTGATTTGACCCGATACCGTGTGGGGCTACCCTTCCGTCAGGAGGTGGCCCCATGCGTCGATTGTTGCTTACCATTTCATTGAGCGTCGGATTGGCATCAGGCGCGTTCGCCCAGAATGCCGAGATCGAAGCAAACATATCGGCGCAGATACAGGCGTTCAAAGCGGACGATTTTGCCACCGCATTTACCTTTGCCAGCCCCAATATCCAACGGCTGTTCCGAAATCCCGATAACTTCGGCGCGATGGTGCGAAATGGCTATCCGATGGTCTGGCGACCGACGGATGTGCGGTTTCTCGAACTGCGCGAAGTCGCTGGATCCTTGTGGCAGAAAGTCATGATCACGGATGGCGATGGCCGCGTGCATATCCTGGACTATCAGATGGTTCAGCAGGAAAATGGCTGGAAGATCAACGGTGTGCAGCTTCTCGGGAACTCGGATCCTGCTGCCTGAGGCAACACCACCGTAACGGTACTATGATCGTCGGTTAATTCCATATCGGTACTCAGACCTATGCGCCCTGGCAACGCCCGGGCCAATGGTTTTGGCACGCGCTGCGGGCGCGATTGAGAAAGGGATTTCTATGAACAAGGCAATCACCGACGGTATCGTGTTCATGCCGCCTGCTTTCGCAGACGGGCTGGGCGTCTGGTCCAGCGGCGATGGAACGCCCGGCTCGGCGACCTATGACGGATCGGGAACCGGAGTATTCGTGCCGGCAGATGCGGATTTCGGCGGGTGCCTCGAAATCCTAAAGTCCAACGTGACCCAGCAACTGCGCTACATGGGCCAAACGGTCTTGTTGCCGGGTTGCTATCTACAGATCACGGCACGGGTCAAGGCGATCAGCGGTCCGTTGCCTTCGGTCCGTATTGCCGGCTGGGCTGGTGGTGCGGGTGATACGCATGTTTCCGGAGTGGTCGAACAAGGCCCGGCGATGCAACTTTCGAGCTATGGCACCGTGCACGAGATCACGGCCATTGTAGGTACCGGTCGTCGGGCCGGGGTCGACATGTCGTGGGGGCCGGCTGCTTTGTACGGTCACTTCGGGCTGGACATCGAAGGCACCAATGGTGCGGTCGTGCGGATTGACGACATCGAAATCGCTGACGTCACTTCGGTTTTCCTGCGCGACATGATCGGTCTGGTCGACGTGCGGGATTATGGTGCCGTTGGTGACGGTGTGGCAGATGCATCGGCCGCATTTGAAGCTGCGGATCAGGCCGCGAATGGCCGGCGGATTTATGTGCCGCAGGGCACTTTTCTGCTGAACCAGAACACCAGTCTTGCATCAGAAGTTGAATTTGATGGTACGGTCACGATGCCCGACGACAAGATGCTGTTGCTGACCAAGAATTTTGACCTGCCGACTTATATCTCGGCCTTCGGCGACGAAGCGTTGGCCTTCAAGAAGGCGTTTCAGGCTTTGCTGAATAATTCAGATCATGAATCGCTGGATATGGGTGGTCGCAAAATATCGGTTGACGCGCCAATTGACATGCAGGCTGCTGTGCCCAACCGCACCGGCTATGCCACGCGCCGAGTGGTACGCAATGGCCAGTTCGATGTCAAAAGCAGTTCGGCCTGGGATACCGAGACCTTCACTTCGGTCGCAACTTATGATCCCAACGACCCCTACAAGCTGTCGAATGTTGCGAATGTTGCGAACGTTCCCGTCGGATCCCTGATAACAGGCAGTGGTGTCGGACGTGAGATCTATGTGCGATCCAAGAACGACGTTGCCAGTGAAATCACCCTGAACGCGCCGATTTACAATGCCGCCGGTACTCAGAGCTTTACTTTTACGGCATTCAAGTACCTGCTGGATTTCAGCGGTTTCAGCGCGTTGCAAAAGTTCAACATGGAAGGCATCGAGTTTCAGTGCAACAGTCGATGCAGCGCCATACGCCTGGCACCGGGCGGGAATACCTTTGTGCTGAAGGACTGCTTCATCAGCCGCCCGAAGGATCGTGGGATCACGTCGATCGGTGCGGGATGTCAGGGGATGCTGATCGACGGCTGCCAATTCCTGTCGGCGGAAGAAGATCTGGACGTATCGGCGCGCAGTTCGATTGCCGTTAACTCCAACGCCAATGACGTCAAGCTACGCCACAACCGGGCCACTCGGTTCCATCACTTTGCCGTTCTAGGAGGGGACAACAACCTTGTTCTGGGCAATCACTTTTTCCAAGGTGACAGCGTTTCGAATGGCGTTCGCAGCCCGGGGCTGGTGATGATCGGCGGATACAACAGTTCGTCCATTGCCGAAAACTACGTGGATAACTGTTTTATCCAGTGGACCAACGAACGCGACTCGTCGCCCAACTACACGTCTGGGTATTCTTTCAGTGCGTTGAGTGTGACAGACAATATCTTCTATTGCAGCAACGTTGCCCCCTGGTTCAGCTACTTCGTAATCCGCCCATATGGGACAGGGCATTTCCTGAACGGGCTGACAGTGACGGGAAACAAATTCCGTACCAATGCAGGCAATATCTATCGGGCTGAACAGGTGGATACCACGTATGCTGGCCTGGACAACGAGAGATACGTCAACGTTACCTTTGAAAACAATACATTCCACGGGATCAACACGCATACCATGAACCCTCTGAGAGTGCGCTATTCTCAGAACTCGGCTTCGTCGGTTTGGACGATTGGTTCGTTGGGACAGCTTCCGTTTGGTGGCAAGGCACGTGCCTGTGATGCGGTGGTGCCTTATGGTCCACTTCGCACCGTTTTCAACACTATTCGTTATACGTCGCCCTATGCCCAAGTGCGGCAAGGTGCGTCCCAAGATGCCATAGCCCTTCGTTGGCCCGAGTCGCTGACGGGCACGGTCTGGGTCACTATGCGTGTCGAGAACTGATCGCGACCGGCACTGGCTGTCTTTTCCTAGATAGCCGGTGCCTCAATGCGTGCTCCACAGCGCAATTTTTATCCCGGTTCCGCTTTGTGTTGCGTTCTGCTCAACCCCCAGCACCCATGTGATCCTTCCGGTTTTCGGGCGATACATGACAGACGGGCGCACGCTCCAGTACACCGGACGGCCGGGTGCATTGGAGGTTTCTAACTGGAGCAGCGGATCAAATCTTCGACCTGAAGACAGTCCCGCAGTGAAGTCGAGCTTTTGGATCAATGCTTCGTGCGTGCGGTATTCCAATGCCGTGTCGATCGCAATCCAACCGCCACCCCAACCGGTTTGAATTCCTTTGCCATATGACAATGTTGCCTTGTACATGGCCCAGGCGCGATGGCCCCGATGATGCGCGCCCGCGCCGAATTCGGCTGCGAGGCGACCCTGTGTGCCGAAATCCGCAACGGGGAAGCGCGCAAAAACCAGTGCGTGACCGTAAAGGTCCTGATGCTCCTCAGCATCCAGCCCAAGGGTGAGTTGGGGTCGAAACCCCCATTCGGCATATAGCGCGGACTTGAATTTATATGTCCCGTCCGCTTCCTGAAATGCCGTGACCGAGGCGGCTGTGAACGCGGCGTCCTTTTCCCTCAACCAGGCACCCGGCCACGCGGGCCCGCACAGCAAGCTTATCAGCAAGGTCAAAACCAGGTGTCTCATGCGGGCAGCATCGGCAAGCATGGTTAACGGTTGGTTAGTTTTTCGTTCACTTCCCAGAAAGAATTTGTGCTGATGCGTCAAACTTTTGCAACGAAACGGGGTGGCGATTTCGAAAGCTGTGCTAGGCTCGGGTCAGCAATAAGGAGAAGCCAGATGCCTCATATTTCGAAGAACAACAGCAGCCAAACCGTCATAACGACCTTCGAGATGACTCCGGGGACATGTCAGGACCTGTTGGAAGCCCTGACAGATGCCTATGCGTCATTCATTTCCAAACAGCCTGGGTTCATAGCGGCGGGTTTGCATGTAAACGACGCGCAGACTCGAATCGCGAACTATTCCCAGTGGGAGAAACGCGAAGATTTTCTGGCCATGCTGAGAACACCCGAGATGCGCGAGCGGAACCGCAGGGTCAATGAACTGTGCAAGAGTTTTGAACCCGTAATGTACGATGTTGCAGAAACATTTGGAGAATCCTGACCTAGATCAATGCCGAAGGACCCGATGCGGTTCAGCTTAACGGCTCAGAGACGGAGGCACGAGCCATGTATCACAACATTCTAGTTCCAATCTCATTCGATGCCGAAAGGGACACCTCGGCGCCTTTGAAACTGGCGCAACTTCTGGCCACGCCGGATGCCAAGGTCACGTTGCTGCACGTGGTTGAGCATATCCCGGATTACGCAATTTCTTACATGCCAGCCGAATACCTGTCCGAAGCACGAAAAGCCATTCAAACCGAACTCGACAATCTGGCCTCTCAGATTCCGAATGCCGAGGGGATAGTGATTGAGGGGCACTCTGGCCGCACAATTCTCGACTGGACCGAGGTCAACAACCCGGACCTGATAGTAATGGCGTCGCACCGACCGGGGATGCAGGATCTGCTGCTGGGTTCGACGGCGACTCATGTCGTGCGACACGCCAAATGCGCTGTTCATGTCGTGCGCTGATACGCGACGGATCAGAAATCGTGCTTCGATAATCGCCAGGCTTTGCCGAACCCTCCGTTGAGCAGCCCATCGCTGACCTCGAAACGGACAAAGCCGAAATCGGTGAAATCAACATACAGACGCGCCTTCGGTCGCAACGACAGATAGCGCGAGCGCAGGGTCACGTGATCCTGCGAACTGCGTTCGACCATTTGGGCAGTGCAATGCAGTGTCAAACGTGGATGGGTCAACGGGTCACCCTTGTCACCGGGTGCCCCAACCAGCAAGGAGCAGGTCGGATTTGCCAGAAGCGCCCGGGTATGCTCGGCCAATGTGGAAATCAAGGAAATCGGCTGGTTCAACTTATCCGTGGCCAGTGCAATCCGGGTCACCGAAGGTGTTGCGGATTCGGGCCTCAAAACCGCCAGAGCTGCGTATTCGGCCTTGGCAATCAACTCCCGAGCCAACTCGCGCGCCGAATCGTCAACAAGTTGAAATGGATCGGATCGTTTCACAGCGTGTCCTCGCCTTGCGCCACCACGATGCCTCAGCATTGCCATATAGTTGGTGTACGGCCAACCGTATGAAGACAAAGACGACGGAAGTTGACGACGTGATCCCCAACCCGCGATCCGCCCGGCGGCATCGGCGGGCAGATGCGTTGCGCAAAAAGGCGCTGTCACCCGTACGCATTCTGATCATGGTGCTCGCGCTGCCATTGACCACTGCAATAATCGCGACCGGGTTGTTTTTGCGCATCACCGATTATGATCGGGACGAGGCCGTGGTTCATCTGGTGGCGCTGGCGGGATGTGACGCGGCGCGGGCCATCGGTCTCGGCCCGTTTCGTCAGGGTGAAGCGGGTTACCATACGCGCAACGACCCTGACGGCGACGGAGTGGCCTGTGGAACATTCGTTCAAAAAGGCGCGCGTCAAACACCATCCGCTTCACCGCAGCCGACGAACCGGCGAACGGTCGGAAGCGCGAAATTCTTGCGACCCTGACAGTTGCATCGGAAATGAAATTGGAGACGTGCACGCGCATTGTGAACTGCTTCTCTGAAACCCGACGCCGCCTGTGATACGATCCGCGCGGCAGGCGCTCTGAGGTTGCCTGCCAAGGGCGATTGTGCCCAGCAAGGGAGAAGTACCATGTTTGCACGTATTACTCAGTTCAAAATGAAGCCGGGCATGCGGGATGCCGCCGAGGCGAAAATGAATGAGCTTAAAGATCAGATTATGGGCATGAATGGGATGCACAGCTTTACCAATGCCATGAACGAGGACGGTACCGGTTACGTTGTTGCGGTTGTCGAAAGCGAGGAGACATCGAACGCGAACGCGCCCAAAGTGGCCGAGTTGTGGGGAAATTTCGCAGAATTCCTTGAAGGCCCGCCGTCCCCTGCCGGGTTTGACGTCGTCGTCCACTGGGATAAAGCCCTTTAAACGCTTGCATATTTCCGGGTGATCGCCGAGATTCGGGCGATGACCCGCGATGAATTCAACACCTTCTGCGCCACCCTCAAAGCCACCAGCCATGTGGTGCAATGGGGCAATGCGGATGTGTGGAAAGTGGGCGGCAAGGTCTTTGCGATTTGCGGCTGGAACGAGGGGCGCGATGCCTTCACCTTCAAGGCCACCGATCTGGCGTTTGAGGTGCTGGGCGATGAGCCCGGCATCCGCCCGGCGCCTTATCTGGCATCGCGTGGCATGAAGTGGCTGCAGGTCTATGAGGCGCGCGGGATGAGCGATGCGTCACTGCGTGAACATATCGTGACGTCTTATGATCTGGTCGTGGCCAAGCTGACCAGGAAGATGCGGGCCGAGTTGGGGGTTTAACCCTTCATCGCCTGCAGCAATTCCAACAGACGTTTGCGGTCATCATCATCGGCGTAATCGCCGCTTGCCAGACGCTGGGCGATGTTCAGGCGCAGGCGTTCGTGCTGGGTGCGCACCTCTTCACCTGCGGTTTCGGCGAGGGTTTTCATGATCACCGCCACCGCCTGCTGACGCTTGGTGGTGGGGTTGGCGATGTAATCGACAAGGCTCTGCTGGCCGGAATCTAGGATGTTCTCGGCCAAATCGCGCAGTTGCTCGCCATTGGGCAACAGCGGGGCAGGGGCACCTTCGGGCGGCAGGATTTCCGGGACGCTGCGCGGGGTCTCTGCCAGAGCGTTTGCGCCGTCGACAAAGGCTTCGGTGATCATCCGAGTGATCCTGATCGCGCGCGGGTCCTTGAACAAGGCCGAGGCGATGGCCACACCGTAATCGGTATAGACCCACGGATTGACCCGCCGTCCGCCGCGGCCCTTGGGTTTTGAAATCACATTCTGTGATTGCAAATCGGCGACCTCGGCATCGGTCAGCTGAAAGCGATAGCCCTCAAACAGGTCCTTGTTGCGCGAGACGGCCTGATTGAACGCGCTGACGGATTTTCCATAGAACTGCGCCAAATCCTCGGCCAGCACCACGCGCGTGCCGCGCACCCGGTGAATGGCGCTTTGGACCTCATGCGTGCTGGGCAGGGTGTTGGGGTTCGTCATGGCAGCCGTTTGGAATCACAATTTGTGATTTCAAACGTGGAGGAGAGGGCGCTGGGCTGCAAGGTTGAAGTGTGGTGTTGTGTTAAGCCAGAGAGAGATAGCGCAGTGCAACGTCTGTTGACACTATTGTGTCAGATATTGAGTTTTGCACAACATATAGAGTATCCTGTTGACAACTTGTTAGTGGATTTCTATTTTATTGAATGAGCCCTGCCGGATTCGAAGGTCCAAGTTCCACTTGGATTATTTATGTAGGATCTTGCGGGGCTCCTTGCTTTGAGCGCCCTAAATCCAATGCATGATTGTTGGGCACAAACCGCCAATGTCGATACGGATGGGTCCAGCGTTCGTTTGGCCCAGTTCTTGTCCCGGTTGTCATTCCAACATTAAAATTTGGGTAGATATTTCGAATTTCTTTATTGATAAACTTATACAATTTCTCCTTAGCTATAGTTCGTTTACCTCTACGAGTAGCACCTTCTGGTTTCTCAAGATGTTTATCATTAAGCCGAAAGCACATCGCTCCAAGAATAACATCCAAACCCTGAAGGATCGTGTGTTTTGAAGAATCAACGTCAGCTATATGAGATTTTGGGATTTGAATGTTTAGTCCACGCCAATCTCTCGTTGTAGGTATCCCAGATAAGTACTCCTTAAATCTATCGATCTTTGCTTTGCTGTCAGGGATTTGATCTAACAACAAACTAAAGGAAACAGTATCGATGGCGTTGGGGTTGCAAAACCTAATCCCGAAGGCATGTTTAAGAAATTGATAATAAAGCAAAAAGTATGCTTCGTCTCTTTGTTCTGGGGACAGGTCGCGAGGTTGATGGATATTTTGCGTAAACATAATGCGTACCTTCAAACGGCCGCTAGCAACAAAAGTGAAAAAGTACTCAATGAACTCCTGATATTTTGAGAGGTATTGGGGTGTCACTTTTTGCCACTTGATCTCGTTTCCGAAGTTCAATTCGAGCTTCTTCGCAAGCAGTAGTTCTTCAATCGCCTGACGGTCTTCGGACTTTAGCAATACCCCGCCAAAGAAGTTTCCGAAGAAGTTGCCTGACTTGTCCGATTCATCGCCATAGATGATGTAGTTTCGCTTTGCCATATCCGCGATTCTATACACAATCACAGGGGGTTAAAAGATATTATCTTTGACTTACCGCTTCCTCCGCTTCACATTCCCACCCCGCTGCCCCGGCCTGCCAGCCGTTGACCGTCCTCGCGACTTAACCGCGTCTTCCGAGGCTTTCTCGACCGCCCATTGGCGCGCCATGGGGTCGTCGGCGACGGCGAGGTCGACCACTTCCAGACGTTTGATCTCATCCCGGATATTGGCGGCTTCTTCGAATTCCAGGTTCTCGGCGGCTTTGCGCATCTGCTCGCGCAGCCCGTCCAGATGGGCCTCGAGGTTCGCGCCGTGCATCGGTTTGTCGATGGTGGCGGTGACGCGGTTCATGTCGACGTCGCCCTCGTAGAGACCGGCCAGAACGTCCTCGACATTCTTTTTCACCGTCTCGGGGGTGATGCCGTTTTCCTGATTATAGGCGAGTTGTTTGGCGCGGCGGCGGTTGGTCTCGTTCAGGGCGCGTTCCATCGAGCCTGTGATCTTGTCGGCATACATGATCACCCGGCCATCGGCGTTCCGCGCGGCGCGGCCGATGGTCTGGATCAGGGATGTTTCGGACCGCAGGAACCCTTCTTTATCCGCGTCCAGAATGGCGACCAACCCGCATTCTGGAATGTCGAGCCCTTCGCGCAGCAGGTTGATGCCGACCAGCACGTCGAATGCCCCCAGACGCAGGTCGCGCAGGATTTCGATGCGTTCCAGCGTGTCGATGTCCGAGTGCATATAGCGGACCTTGATGCCCTGTTCGTGCAGGTATTCGGTCAGGTCCTCGGCCATGCGTTTGGTCAGCGTTGTCACCAGCGTGCGATAGCCATTGGCGGCGACCTTGCGCACCTCGTCCAGCAGGTCGTCCACCTGCATCGAGACGGGGCGGATTTCGACCTCGGGGTCCAGCAGGCCAGTGGGGCGGATCACCTGTTCGGTGAAGACACCGCCGGTCTGTTCAATCTCCCACTTCGCCGGGGTGGCTGAGACAAAGACAGATTGCGGGCGCATGGCGTCCCATTCCTCGAACTTGAGGGGGCGGTTGTCCATGCAGGACGGCAGGCGGAATCCATGTTCGGCCAGCGTGAATTTGCGCCGGTAGTCGCCCCGGTACATGCCGCCGATTTGCGGGACCGAGACGTGGGATTCGTCGGCGAAGACGATGGCGTTGTCTGGGATGAATTCGAACAGGGTTGGGGGCGGTTCGCCCGGAGCGCGTCCCGTCAAGTAACGTGAGTAGTTCTCGATCCCGTTGCAGACGCCGGTGGCCTCGAGCATTTCCAGATCGAAGTTGGTGCGTTGTTCCAGCCGTTGGGCTTCCAACAGTTTACCTTCGCCCACCAACTGGTCGAGACGGATGCGGAGTTCCTTTTTGATGCCGATGATCGCCTGTTGCATCGTCGGCTTGGGCGTCACGTAGTGGGAATTCGCATAGACCCGCACATGCTCCATCGTCGCGGCGCGTTCGCCGGTAAGGGGGTCGAATTCTGTGATGGTTTCCAGTTCTTCACCGAAGAAGGACAGCTTCCAGGCACGATCCTCAAGGTGGGCAGGCCAGATTTCCAGGGAATCGCCGCGCACCCGGAACGAGCCACGCTGAAACGCCTGATCATTGCGGCGGTATTGCTGGGCGACCAGATCGGCCATCACCTGCCGCTGGTCGTACTCGTTGCCAACCTTCAGATCCTGCGTCATCGCCCCATAAGTTTCGACCGAACCGATACCATAGATGCAAGAGACCGACGCCACGATGATCACGTCATCGCGTTCGAGCAGCGCGCGGGTGGCCGAGTGGCGCATCCGGTCGATCTGTTCGTTGATCTGCGATTCTTTTTCTATGTAGGTGTCGCTGCGCGGCACATAAGCCTCGGGCTGGTAGTAGTCGTAGTATGAGACGAAATATTCGACCGAGTTTTCGGGGAAGAAGCCCTTGAACTCCCCATACAGCTGCGCGGCCAGCGTCTTGTTGGGCGCAAGGATGATCGCCGGCCGCTGGGTTTCTTCAATAACCTTGGCCATGGTGAAGGTCTTACCTGTCCCAGTCGCCCCCAGCAGGACCTGATCGCGCTCGCCATCCAGAACCCCTCCGGTCAGTTCTTTGATCGCCGTGGGCTGGTCGCCTGCGGGGGCGAATTCGGTATGCATGACGAACTGTTTACCGCCCTCTAGTTTCAGGCGCGCGCGGACGTCTTCAGCGGTCAGCTGTGTCTTGTCGGAATGGGCGTATGGCATAAGCAGGCTCCGGGTCAGGCCCCTACATTTGTTCTTATTTTGTCCAACTGCAAGGGCTGATCCGGTTTAGAATTCATAGTTTCAGTAATAGGCAAACTCGGCGTCAGGAATTCGATCCGAACGCACTTTTTCAGCCAGCGCTTTCAGATTGCGATCCAGCACTCGACCCATCATTGCCTTCAATAGCGTTTGCCCCATCAGCCAGCCCAATGGCCCATACTTCATCCGGTAATCCATGCTCCAGATCACGCGCGACCGATTGTCTGTGAGTCGCTCAATGGCAATTGCTGCATGTGCTTCGGTCCACGGCATCGCCAACATCTCGGACAAGCGGACACGATAGCCTCGGTTGACCTGCCAGTCGGTGACTTTTTCAACCAGAGAGGTCCCGTTTTCAAAGTGGCAGCGCCGCTTTGATCCGACGCCGGTTTTGCCATGCGTCATCGCATCCACGGAAACGACCTGAGGTGCGAATTCGTCGATATGCATGAACCTGTTCAGGATGGCCCATAGAGCCTCGGGCTGGGCATTGATTTCCAGGCTTCTTTCGTAGTGGATCATCATAATGTCCTCATATTGGGGTCCCTCAATCAATAACCGGTCCTGATGACAGTTTCTGACATCAGTAGATATCAACGCGACAGCAATGAAAGCCGGCTTGCTGTGACAATTGCCACCTTGTCCCCGCCCCCGCTCTGACGCATAAACAATCCCAGCCAAGTGAGTACGGAGAGGCGACATGCGCGCACGGATTTACAAGCCTGCAAGAAATGCGATGACCTCGGGGATGGCAAAGACCCGCAAATGGGTTCTTGAATACGCCCCCGCGTCGGCGCGTGAAGTCGATCCGCTGATGGGCTGGACGTCCTCCAAAGACACGCAAACTCAGGTTCGTCTGAAATTCGATACCAAGGAAGAAGCGTTGGATTATGCCAAGGACAACGGCATCGACGCACAGGTAAGCGAGCCGCACAAGCGTAAGCCAAATCTGCGCGCTCGTGGCTATGGTGAGAACTTCGCAACCGACCGCCGTGGTCCGTGGACTCACTAATTGATTGAAATCCGACAGGCAGACCCAACTTCGGACGCGCTGCGCCCGTTGGTTGAAGCGCATTTTGCCCATAGCGAGACGGCAGGCCCTGCGGAAAGCAATCACACCATGGATGCCGAAGCATTGGCCGGGCCGGATATCCGGTTCTGGGCGATGTATGAGGCAGGCAAGCCCGTAGGATGTGGCGCGCTTAAGGAGCTGCCGGACGGCACGGCCGAAGTGAAATCGGTGCATATCATGTCCGAGGTCCGCGGCCGCGGGCTGGCGCGCGCCATGATGACCCATCTGGCGGAACTCGCGTGCAGTGAAGGCGTTTCGGCGCTGGTTCTGGAAACCGGGGCATCACATCTTTCTGAATATGACGCGGCGCGCAAACTCTATGAAGCATTGGGGTATGCCTATTGCGGACCGATTTTCGGATACGAAGACGATCCCAACAGCGCCTTCATGCGCTTGGCCCTTGAACCCGCTGGCTAAAAACCGCAAGAAGGGCGCAGCGGTCCCGTAGCTCAACTGGATAGAGCAGCTGACTTCTAATCAGCAGGTTGAGGGTTCGAGTCCTTCCGGGATCGCCAGCCAAGAAAATTCCCAATTGCGCTATTTGGCGCCAAAGTCCCGTAAGTGGACCACAGGAGCCGGCAACTCGCCTATCCTTGCCTGCGGAACAGACTCATTGATTTTGTTGGAAATGGACTTCGTAGTCTGGACTGCCGCCACCCAAGGTGCGTATGAGGCTGTCAGTTTGGTCGGTGACGTTCTGTCACTGGATTTCCAGTAACCTCCAGTGCGTTCAGCAAGAAAGTGATGCCATTAGTAGCTTCTCGCAAAAGGTAGATTCTGCATCCGATGTTGCAAACCTTCTCACGAATGCGCTTGCCACACTCATGGAACGTGGACGAATCTGGAAAGACCTCGAGGCAGCCGCGTCGACGTGATGACCGGCAGATGTCCCTATGAGCGACATATCTGCCATGCGTGATGCAGTGCGGCCACAGGTCAAGCTTCATATGGTGCCAACGCTGGCCACGGTACAGGCCCCGGAACAGTGTCTGAGCGAATACACGCCGTGCGCGCGGCGGGATTTCGCGACGTAAACGGGCTCTCACTTTGCGACATGACAGAGATGCTCTATGTCGACCTGAGCATTCTGGTGGGGGCCACAATGAAACTCAGTGCTATAGAAGTTTTTTGCATCATACTGGCTAGCGCAGTTGCAGCAGCCGGGTTTGTGGGTGCCGCAAGCGTTCTGTTTTCCGCTATTTGAGGTTGCCGGGCAGGTACTGTTTCAGATCAGGCAAAGCTGACAGTTAGATTGGTGATATCCTGCGGAAATCCGACAGGGAGAATCGCAATGACTGACCAGACACCTTCGCGCCGTCTGACGGCGGCTGATTTCGACCAAGAATTGCTCGACCTCTACGACTATTATGCGCACGGAAAGATCTCGAAGCGCGAGTTTCTGGATCAAGCCGGCAAATGGGCTGTCGGCGGACTGACGGCCGCGGCAATACTCAGCACGCTTTCGCCGAACTATGCGCTGGCTCAGCAAGTTGCTGAGGATGATCCGGACATTATTGGCGAGGATATCACCTACCAAAGCCCGAACGGCACTGGTGAGATCACCGCGTATTTTGTCCGCCCGGCTGAGACCGATCCTGACCGCCCGCCGGCATCCGTTCTGGTCGTTCACGAGAATAGGGGCCTGAACCCATACATCCGTGATGTCGTACGCCGGATCGCCAAGGCCGGTTTTGTTGCCATGGGCCCTGATGGCCTTTCGTCGCTTGGGGGGTATCCCGGAAATGACGACGAAGGTCGTGAGATGCAAAGAACTCTGGATCGAGATGCGCTTCTCAATGATTTCTTTGCGGGATTCGAGTATTTGCAGTCGCTCGATGGAACGAACGGCAAAGTCGGCGCGACCGGTTTCTGCTACGGCGGTGGTGTGGTGAACAAACTTGCCGTCGCCTATCCCGAGATGGCTGCTGGTGTTCCATTCTATGGCGCTGCACCCGATAGCTCACAGGTTCCTCAGATTGAAGCGCCGTTGATGATCCAGCTTGCTGCATTAGACCAGCGCATCAACGCCATGTGGCCGGCCTACCAAAAAGCACTGGTGGAGAGCGACAAACGCTACCAGGCATATATTTACCCCGGTGTGAATCACGGTTTTCATAACGACACCACCCCTCGCTACGATGAGGCCGCAGCCAAACTTGCAGAGCAACGCATGATTGCGTGGTTTCGAACCTATCTTGCCGGTTGAGCGAAGGACGCCCGGCGCGAGCCTATTGGGCGGATGTGCAAAACTGATTTGTGTGACCAACATCACTGACCGCCGCGCCGGTTCCGGTGATACTAGGGGCATAGATGAGTAGGCGCTCGTGTTGAGTTTAGAGCGCGGTTTTTTTTCATGATCCTCCCTTGGACTGGGCGCGCTGTTGGCGGCGCGCCCTACTTTTGATTTTCATAGGGGCTTGCAAGCAGCAGGCACAGCCGGGACGTTCACAGCGGCAGCCGGTCTTGCTGCAGGTTCAGTAATAATAGTGCCGATAATAAATCGCATCAGGCAGGTAGTCGTCGTAATAGCCAGCTTCGCGAAGCTCTCTTTCCGCCTTCAAATCATCCTCACGCTTTTTCTTGCGTTCTTCCGTCGCCCTTTGACGACGGGCCTTTCTTTCCTCGGCCGAGGCAAAAAGCCCGGTAAACAGTCCTTTTTCGAAGGCCGTTTTTGCGTGTTCCACCTTTTCATCCTCCGTTGCGACATTGGCAATTGCTGAGGCTGAAAGTGGAGGGTTCGGATGATTTCTGCATTGCCGCCAGGTTAAGGCGTTTTAACAACCGCCTCGAAGCATTGCGTTGCCTTCAAGTCAATTCAAAACACTTCAGGCCGGCAAAGCTTTGGCGACAGATCAGAGAGGATGGTGGGTGATGAGAGACTCGAACTCCCGACGAATTGTTAAAAAACAATGACTTATGGGTGTGATTGTAACCGTGTAACCGGCGCTAAAATGGGCCGGATGACGTGACGTCATCAACGCACAGCGTTGGGCGTGATTCCGATCGCCAGAACTGGGCACCCGCCGTTACGTCCTGCGTCGAGACGGTAAAGTAATTTCCCCATCCAAGTCGTAGATGCACCAAACTTCCTATAAACTTTTTCAGTGCCCGTGGTTCCGTCTTTTCTTAGCACATTGCCCAAACTCCGAAAGAAATCGTTGTCCAGACTAAATCCGCGAGTGATGATCACGCCGACGTCAATGGCTCCTGCATCGTAGAAAGCCGAGAATGCATAAAGATCGCGGTCGTAGGTTTGATCTTTACTGTTCCATTCTAAGTCGAGGGCGACCCGCCCTTTGACAAAGTCAATGCGGTGGCCGTCAAGATAGCCTTCACGCGAATACTCTCGCAGGATTGGATTATCCTTTGTTCTCTGGGCGTGCAGCAGCTTCACATGAAGATCAGCTGTAATCCGGGTCTCAATCCAATCATCAGTGAATAGAGTGTCCACATGCTTAGCGATAGGCCCCTTGCTACCGCCAGGGCGCCTAATCATATCTTTTGTAATGTCCATTTTTTGAAGAACAGACAAAATGTCTTTAAACTGCTCGGGGAAGCTGTTTGCTAAGATATCTGCAGCGTTTCGATAGCTGTAAAACTCAAACTTTTTTCGCAGATTTTTATCAAAGTTGCGTGCGATAATTGACGAGTTGTCAGCGATCTTTCCCGTGGAAACAAGATCGTCATCCCCGTCATCGACTTCATGGTTTTCAGACAAAGCTTACTCCGCAGCGGTAGAAACGCCGGAATTGTAGGAATAGGTCTTCCAAGTCGGCTTGTAGTCGTCAGCGGCCTGATTGCCCCACACCGTCCATCCATCGCGAATACCGCGACCGAATAATTCAAGATACGGTCCCCACGAACAAGCTTCGATCACTTCGTATTGTTCGTCAGGTTTGCGGCTATGCTCACGTTTTCTCGTCTTAATCAAATCACCGTCAGGCTCTGGTGCTTGGATGACGTTCACTTGACGCCGCCCTGGTTGAAGCGTTCTGGCGTTCTTGCCGCGTATTCCGAATAAAAGCATTTCCGTGACGTTTCTAAAGTAGAAGCCCACACCACGTCCGTCAGGTCCGCCGTCCTTTCGGATCTTCTCCCAAATAATGTGTGACTTATACTCGAAGCCCCATGCGTTCAGAACGCGTAGCCCGTCCGGTAAAAGCGCGTTTGGCACCCAGAGGTAGCAATGAGCGGTGTCTTGCAAGTGTTCGGCTACAGGTAGATCACAGATCTCATCGAGGGACATTGTGGGGTAGCGCGCCAGCCGCTTGTGTTCAGGTGCTACCTTTCCAGTGCGATTGGTGAACCGCCACGGTGGATCTGCCATAACGGTGCCGAACGTGTCGCCATTCAGAAATTTCCGCAGATCTGCATTGGCATGATGCTCAGACATCGCACTGCTCCCTTGGTGTTTTTCTAATTCGTAACCCAATATGTAGCGTCGGGCAATCGACTATTACTATAGATCCCGCCAACGTGTGTTGGCACAAACCCGTAGACGTGCGGTGCCCAGAAAGCAAAAAACCGCCAGTTTGCACTGGCGGTTATTTTTGGTTCTAGCGTGATGACGGGTTCGGCAGACTAGCCGCCGATCATCTCACCCAGGACGATTTCTGCCAGCGTCTGTGCGTTTATGTTGCCTATCTGAGTGCGCTTGGTCTGTCCGGCATAGGTGACCGCGACAATACCCTTAGCGGTGCTGTAGGTGCCGTTGTAGGTGGTGCCGTTGCGGGTGATGGATACCGGGTTCATGCTGCCTGCCTTTCCACGTCCAGAACCTCAATCTCAATATCCGCAGAACAATCCAGATAGTTGGGGTGGAGCACGATTTCTGCTTCGTTCCGACTTGCAAAATAGGCCAGCACTTCGCATTTCGGCACCGCGATCGTAGCGACCTTCGATGCGTCACCAGACCACCGTCGGGCAAACCATTCAGCTTGTTCCCGGTCCAGCGTCCAAGACCAACCATATTCGCCACAATCGCCGCGAAAACCACGATACACGGTCAGTGTTTCTGGGAGAGTATCAAAGAACGCGCGCTCATCTGCATCCATGACGCCCAAGCGTGTGTCACCCAGTTCAACCACCTCTTCCCATATCGTGTCCCACAGATCATGGTAACTTTGAACGAAATCTACGCTGACCCATACAGCGCTAATCGCCTCTAGCATCGCTGCCGCACCATAAACTTGAATAAGGTCCAGCAGATATTCACGCCTATGACGCTTCGAAACCATAAACAATGCATCATCGAATTCACCTTTGGCGCATAGCTCATTGAAGTGTGCCTGTCCCATCTTGACGGACTTCGTAATTTGATCAGGCGGGAACGATCCAGACACTGCAAGTGCCGGAAGACCGGGTAGGAAGCACATCGGGTGATCAAGCGTCCAGCCCAGCACTTCATCTTCAACTAGGTATTCGCTGATTTCAGACGGTAGCTGTTCTACATACTCATTGAATTTCTTCGTTAACTGAGCATGCGTGAGGGTGATCACTTCGTTCACTTTGGACAGGTCTTCTGATACCACTGGTGGCCTCCAAGGATGCTAGGTGTATGGACAAGAAAGGCGCGAACTCGATTGAGCCGCGCCACATCTTCCTTATAGCACAATTTGAACCAGAAGTTCGTAGGAAAATTAGAAATTTGGTAGGAAAATTAGGGCCGTATCGGACCTATGCGGCCTCCGCGACCTGAGCATCAGCCAGCACCGATACAGGCCAGATGTTTCCGATCTCACCCAGCGCCGCGACAATCGCGGTCTCAGGGTCGATGCCGCATTCCTCGAACGGCTCAGATACCAGCTTTTCCAGCTTGGTTTTCAGTGCCTGGTAAACGTGATCCGGCAGATAGATTTCTTGGGTATTGGTATTGGTCTGCACGAAACTATTCCTCTTAAAGATGATTTGATGCGCACAGACTCGCATAAGTGGAATCTGGAGCGCAAGAGGAAAAATCGCGTAAGCTATTGTTTTTATTATAAGTAATTGCTTACTTAAAGGTCTGCAAATGTGAACCCCGCGCCGGTTGACTTACATCGCATTGATGATCCTGCGCGGGGTTCTGGGGATGTGGAACATGTCTGAGCCACACCGTTATGGTATAACAACAACGTGGTGCGCTCAATATCAGAACGCACCAAAGTTAGGGTTGTCTTCGTAATCGCCCGGATCAGGTTGGCGGTGGCGGCGCTTTTCGGCACGTGCAGCCATCTCCTTAGCGATCTCATCTTCGGAGAATCCAGCCTTGCGCATCCTTGCGGATTGCACTTTGTCGGCCTTCTGGTCCTTTTCGTCCTGGCTAACCTTGCTCCACCTTTCGCGCTCTTTTTCCGCGTGGCGCTGTTTGGCGTTTTCTTCACGCTCAGCCTTTGTAGTGCCGGGCACCTTCATATACGCCCGGACCTCGCGACCTTCCTCAGCCATAACCTTGGCTTCATAGGCTGCACGCTGGTCAGCTTTCTGCCTTTCGTATTCGGCAGGGTCGCGCTCTGCCTTCCAGCGGCGTGAGTTTCGCTCTGACTTTAGCCGCTCATTCTCAGCGGTAATGTCCGCGCGCTTTTTCTTTAGAGTTTCTGAAAGTTTAGATCGTGCATCCCTGCCGGATTCTGCTATACTCATGGTGTTCCTACTAAGATCAAATTGGGGTCAGCGTTGCAGCGCTGGCCCTTTCCTTTTTTTTGATCAGCTAACCAGCAAATCAGCCGCATCACGCGCCAGATCACGCGACCATGACTTCGTGACGGAACCGGAAAGCGGAATGGTGAGCTTAACCCCATTTCCTTTGCGTTCGATCATGTAGTTGTGCTGCATGTTAGCAACCTTCTGGGCGGGCTTTTGGGGGTCAGCGAATTCGCGCAGTGCGGCTGCCAGATCGGCAGCGCCTTCTTCTGTGAACCGAACCGGCGGATGATCATCGAAACCAATCCGCAGGTCTTTGTCGCCACGATGAATGTTGAGACCTTCGATCCCAGCCGGGATGGTGCCAGCCTCAATTTCATCGTTAATGAAACGTGCGATTACTTCGGAGATGGACAACCCAAGGGCGACAGAAATCGCTTTGATTTGTGCGTGGCGCTCGGGGGCTAGTTGGATGGCAGGTTTGGACATAGTGGACCTTTCGTTTGCGTCGCCCCACTCTAACACTTAAGTATTAGAAGTGAAAGTGCCAAATTACACCGCCTCGGAATTTAGTTTTAAGGGGTGCGAGAGGGTTCGCATGTGGTGGCGTGGGGAACTTCCATCCCGGAGGGGGTGAAGAGTGTTCCTGCGAATTTCTTGAACTGTTTTATTTTCTCTTATTTTTACAGAAAAACTATACAAGCAAGAAATTCGCAGGAACACACCCTTCCGGGACGGGCAGAATTCCACATCTCCGAGTTAGCGCACACCTTGCCGCCGGTTATTGAGGGAATTCCCGGGCCGCCCTTGTCTCTGAAGCTCGTCTACTACCACCCCTCTCATGGTGGCTTCCATCTGGCTTGCCATCCGGGCAGCCAAGTCTTCATTTTGCTGCGGCGTGCCAGCGGACCCATATACCGTAATCGGAGAATTGATTGTAACGTTCGGTGCAGCACCAGCGCTCAGAGACTCAGAGCGCGCCGCTGAGACCGCTTGAAAGGGTGCTCGGCCACCCACATACCCGCCAGACGCATACCCCCTCTTAGCGGAGCTGTGCAGCGCCTCTAGGTTGCTGACTCCAATCCGGTTGGTTGCCTCTTTGGAAATGACATACTCGCCCTTGTGAACAATTCCGGCGGGCTGAAATTTTGAGCCATCTCCGGTGTAGCCACCTTCCGCAAATCCACCACTAAGCAATGTCGCAAAGTTGCTCATCCAACCCTGACCGCCACCGGCCAAACCGCCAAGCATTTGCAGAATGAACTTCTGGGCAGCGTAGCGGGCAAGGTCTTGCATCAACCCTGCCATTGCTTCTCGAAAAGACATTGTGCCAGAGATGAGACCGTCAAAGGCATTCGCCGCTGAGTTCTCGATGTGCATTCTGGCTTCGTCGATTTTCTGCAACCCTTGGGCGGCTATTTCAGATTTTCGGGCGCTATCGGTATAGGCCTGAGCAAGTTCTGAGATTTCACTACGCAGTTCCGGAGTAACTTCCCGCCCGGATTGTTGAGCGGCATGCAGCAGCTCAGCTTCGCGCCGTGCCGTCGCAATCGCTACAGAGTATTCGCTACCGGCAGCGGCACTTGCGACAAGGGCGGCGGCCTCAAGTTCCAAAATGGTGATCTCAGACCGCAAGGCAGATGTGATGCGCTCATATTCGTTGAGCCTGCCTGCTCCACCACTCCGGGTCGTGCTGGGTTCGTCAATCATCGGCGGCGCAACTCTGGGGCGGGGCGACGTTACGGGCGCGCGGTCAGATGCAGGCTGATTGCCTTCGAACTGGCGGCGATCAACTTCGGCCTGACCATCACCACGGCCAGAGGATGTATAACCGCCGTTATCCGGCAACTGGGTTTTCAGAAGGGTGGCTTTGCCAATGGCTTTGTCCAGCGCGTCGCCGATACCACCAATGGCAGAAATCACGTTGGCGAAACGGGCACCATCGATCTCAGCCAATTCCTTGGCGACATCGCGCGCTTCCCCGACAAGTTCGCCGATTTCTTTCTCGAATTCGTCAGCTTCGATCTGGCCGCCCTCAAGGGCATCTACCAACCGTTTCAGGTCACCCATGATATCAGCCAGGGCGAACCGGGCGTCAGTGTCGTCGATTTCGAAAACACGCACACCGTCCGGGCCGGTCATTCGGTTGATCAGGTTGAACAACTCATCATACGTGCCGTGTAGGTCGCGCAGATCGTCAGCATGTGCTGCAAGTGCCGCCTTGTTACCTTCCAGCCCCTTTGCCAGTTCTTCACCCAGCACAGCCTCAGCGCGTTCGATATCACCGAATATGCCCTCAAGGTTCTTCTTGGCGCTGAGAATGCCCGAAACACCTTCGGACATTGCTACGGCCAACCGCTTGCCGAATGCGCCCATCCGGGTTGTCAGCTCATCGAACTTGCGAGTTAGCTCATCTGCCGATGCAACAACGTCATCATCCAGCACCGCGCCCAGCTCATGCGCCCGGATGATTGTGTTTCGCAGTTCAGCGTCACTTTGGGCCATCAGCGCAACAAATCGTTCACCGCCAGTGCCACCGAAGATCTCATCTGCGACACGAATGCGAGCTGAACGGTTCAGTCGCCGTGACCGTTCGAGTATTTCCAGCATCAGCTCAGAAGGTTTTTCCAGACGCTTGTTAAGTTGATCTGCGCTGAACCCAAGTTGCTCGAACATTTCAGCACCGCCACCCTTGCCGGTTTTGATGAACTCATCCGCGCGGATGTTCAGCTCTTTGAAAGAGTCGATCATCGCATCCACTTCGATACGGTTTTGCTGCGCGACGAACCGCCATTCCTGATGCTCTTTTAGCGACAGCCCGGCGCGTTCGGCTTCGTCGCCAAGTTCGGCAATGCCTCTGGTGGTGTCAGAGATAGCCCTGAGCGTCGAAGTGGATGCGACACCGGCGGCCAGCGGAACAGCCATCCGGGCAAAGCTGGCGGCGACATTCCGGCCCATCTTGGAATATGTGGCGTCGATACGATTGGCCGATTGCTGCGCCCGGCGTTCCATTTGTTGCGCGCCGCGCCGTTGTGCGCGGTTCGCGCGCTGCAAGCCCTTTTCAAGTTTGTCGATCCGGGCTTCGATAGGGACAATCAAACCGGGCAGTGTTGCGTCGTTCATGCTGCTTCCTCAAGAAAATCTGCCAAACTTTGGTAGTTCGGATCGTTGTATTTGGATTGGTTGGATTCCTGCGCGACCGCGCGGTGGACGGCCATTGCAGCGGCAATTGCGCCGTCGATACGGTCAGTCGTTTTTCCCTTATACATGCGCACTAGCCCGTTGGTTTCGTTGCGGCTTGCAACCACACTGTCAAAGTGGTGCCGCAAAACAGGGTGACCGTCTTGCCGGATCATGCGCCCGTTGACAGTTCGTTCCAGATCACCAATTGCGACACCCATCGACAGGGGCGCTTGGCGAAGTTCGATCACAGGCAAACCATCGTCGTGTAAGTGCTGCATGATTTGGCGGGCAAGGTGGGGGTCAAAGGCGATCTCTTGCACGTTATGGCGCGCGGCCAATTCTCGAATGTGATCCTCAACGGCATCCGGGTCGATAATCGGGCCGGGGGTGGCCGTTATCAGGCCGTCATCACGCCAGCGCTCATAGGGAACACGGTCGCGGTCACTGCGCTCTTTGAGGTCTTCACCGGGGACAAAAAACCAAGGCTTGATCGTGATCTGGTCATCGTCATGCCGCCACGCAGCCACCACAGCAGCGGTGTCGCCGTTCTTCGCCATGTCCACACCAACCCAGCAGGGCAGCGCCTCAAGGTCGGTTTCGTCATCATCGAACTGCCGGGCGTCATAGGTCGCCATGCTGAACAGAGGGTCGCGGCTATTCCCGTGCCAGATATTCAGGTTGTATTGCTGAAAGCTGTAGCGCTCTGCCGGGTGATCCTTTGCTTCTTTCGCCAGTGAGCGCAGACCGGACAGGCTGGGAAACCCGTGTTTCAGACCGGGATTAACCCGATGCCATACGTCTTCGTCCTGCCAATCGTCATCAGGCTCAGCGGCAAAGATGATCGGTAAGAATTCGGGGTTGTCGATCTCACCCAGCGCGACGCGCCGGGCATAGTCATACTGTTCGGCAGCAAGCGTCTCGTGGCCACGCCCCGCCGTGGTCGCGATGACCAGTAGGCTATCATCGGTCTTCGCCAGACCTGATTTCAGGGCTTCCCACAGATCCCGCCCTTTCCATGCGTGTATCTCATCAGCCAGGACAAAGGCCGGGGTTGTTCCGTGTTGTGCGCGGCCATCACTGGACACGGCGCGCAGCCGTGCGCGGCTTTTCAAGTCTGTGATCTGTTTCGCGCCAAACGTCGCATCATGGATTTTTGTTGCGGCGATAAGGCGACTATCTTCCCGGATAATGTCAGCAGCTTCCCGAAAGCCGATACTGGCCTGATCCCGATCGCAGGCGGCAAAGATCACCTGTCCGGAAGGCACCTTTTCCGGGCCGATCACATGCAGCAAGGATAGGGCGGCGGCCAAGCTCGTTTTCCGGTTGCCACGGGGCAGCATCAGAAACACCGTTTTGACGATCCGGCGGCCATCAGCGTGGCGCGGCCCGTAGATGCGCCGAACAATACGTTCCTGAAACGGTGCAAGCTGGAATGCCCGGGGGTGTCGGTTGACGTTCGCGGCCTTGGGTGCCCGGTTCTCATTCACGGCTGCCGGGTGGCGCAACCGTCTCAAGAACGTGACCGCCCGTTCGCCATGCCCGAGAGGGTCATCAATGGGGCTGCCGTCATCGATCCACGCCGGGTATGTGCTGGCCGCGCTCATGGTCACACCGCAAGCGGGTTGTCGGCGTCATCGTCATCCGACTGCACAGCGCCAATCCGGACGCGACTGGTCGGAGTCAGGCCGTATTCGGCGGCAAGCTGGCGTGCAGTCTGCGCAGCTTGGTTCTGCACCCGGAACAATGCAGGGTCGATCGCACCACCAGCAGCGGCACGCTGTTCTTCGATCTGGGTCACATACCCCTTAGCAATGCAGTAATTCTCAACCCCGGCCAGATCGGCCTTGGTGATGACGCGCCGGGCAATGAGCTGGGGCATGATGCGCTTCCATTCTGCCTTGGCGTGCGCAGCCAGGTATTTCGGCACTGGTGGCGCTTTGATCAATGCATCGGCATCAGGGGAAAGAGGCGGCTTCACACCGCGCGAATGCACGCTCATTTAACCACCACCGAACAACGCAGCTCTAGGCCGCGTTTCCGGCCCAGCTCAACAATCTCGTCAATGTCATAGGTGGTGCCATCAAAGGTCACGCGGTCAGCCATGGTGATCCCAGACAGATACCGGATGCGGAACACTCCGTCGCCTGCGTCACCTTCGCCAAACCCGGTCAGGTATTCTTCGGCGCTGAGCTGAACCAGGTCTGCCCGGACAGTGGCGATAGGTGCCCACGTCTTCGACACAGCACCAGACGCGGCAACGAATTCAGTTTCGCGCCGGATGACAATCTGCTTATCCAGTTTGCCAGCTCGGATCATGCTCACGGCCTCCACCTGACAACACCCGACACCGTAGCAACGCCGTGGCAGTATGCCTGGCTAGGATCGGGGTCGCGCATGTATTTGAAGCTGGGTCGACCATACGCGTTAATATCGTTCTCTGACGGAATGGGCGCATCCCAAAGTGCGGTTGTTACCGCACCGCCGATCTGCCGGGCCATGTCAGCGCCGTCTTCAATCGCCCATACATGCAGGTCCAGCCAAACGCGCGTCAGATGCCACTCACCAGCTCGACCAAGATTGGCGGTGTCAGGGTTCGCCAGTATGATGCAGGGCAGTTTATCCGGGCGCGTCGAACCGGCCCGGATGTGTTCAACGGGCACAAGGTCGGTCACAGCCGAACTGGCAATCAGCGCCGATCTTATTTGCGTCTGGAACTCGATATCGGGTGTGATCATGCTTTGCCCTCCGCTGCCTTCTTAATTGCCTGACCGATTGCGCGGCTGATGCGCCGCTGCGCACGAGGTTTCGCCAACCGGGCACCGGGCCGCATGAACGGCTGTGCCTCTTGTTTAACGGTTCCAAATTCCTGCAAGTGGCCGTGCCGCACGTCTTCATTGCCGACAGTGACAAGCGCTTGGTTGGGGCCAGCGGTGCGCCTGCCTCCACCTTCTGCATAGGCCGGGGTGGTCTCGCCCGGTGCGGTGACTTCGATGGACTCGATTAGGTCGCCTTCATCCCTTGGTGCCAGTGCGCGCATGGCAGCAGCATATTCTTCTGCGCCTTTGACAAGGGCAGGGCGCAAAGCTGCAACCACGTCCTTCGGAATGGCTTCCAAACGGGCTTCCAGCCGCTTCGATTGCTCGGTCAGGCTCTTATTCTTGGACATAGCCAGTCACCGGATTCTTGTAAGGGGAAAGCAGCTCACGCACACCAAAGGGCACCGGGGCGGTAGTCATGCCGAATGACGCGGCTTCGCGCTGCTCATACCAATAGGCCGCAAGCTGCAAAGCCGCTTCTGTCAGGGGCGCTTCACCTGTCACAAAGGGCGTCCCGGTGTAGTGACCGATCCATGTTTCGGCGGCGTCCAGCTTGTGCGCCAGCAAGGCGTCATCAAGATCATGATCAAGGTTGAGCTGCGATTTCAGCAGCGCAACAGGTGTCAGTGCGGCCATCAGCTCGCCTCTCTTTCTGAAAAAGTTATTTTCGACGTGTCTTGTGCGGAGGTCCCCCCGCCGGTCCCCTCAGATGTCCCAAAGTTCGAGACCACCCCCGGTCTGTTGAACGAGCGGTTCCGTCTTCCAATCGGCTGGGTCAGGGCACGCTCAACAGACCATCCTTGGTTGAGCCTTGCGCCAATGTTCGTTACCGGAACGCCGGTTTGCTTTGACCATTGGGCAATGGTGCGTGTCTGCCCATTGTGTGTGACACGCCTGTCAACGATCTTGGTTTGCTTGCGCTTCTTCCGCTGTCGGACTGGCGATAGCTTCGCAATGTGTGGCTTGGGTGTGCCCACCAGTTCTTCCGGTGTGGGTGCTGCAGCTATCAGAGCGTGCATACGTTCCATCACTGCGAAAGTGTCCATACCAGCAAATGAGCAAACGGTGCTCAGGTCCGTGCTGGGTGTGGTAAGATAGCGCCGCGCTCTGATGATAGAGGCGATAGCATCTTCCCGAGTCTTACCTTTGACGCCGTTCAGTGCGTCATCAACGGCACGCAGTAAGACTTCCTGCCACAGTGTTTTTTCAGGGTTGTAGCTCATGCGCTGCGTTCCATACTGGTTGCCACAAAGAGTGCCGACTCAAGGCGAATGATCAGGTGCAAAAAGAAGGAATAGGGGCTTTGGATTTTACCCACATCAGCGAGGCCATCGGCCTTGCAAGCAGCGCAGTAGGATTTACAGGAAAGGCAGCTGAAACCGCCGAAACGATTAAGAAACTCTTCGCTGATGGCAGATCGCCTGATCCCGGTGAAACGGCACAGCTTTTGAATACGTTGGCTTCTGAGTTGACCACTGCAAATATGACCAACCTGGAGCTTAGTAAGACACTGAGAACACTCAGCGACGAGCTTCATCGGCAGGATCAATTTGAAAAAGAACGCGCGAGATACGAGCTTTTTGAGACACTTGAAGGCGACATCGTTTATCGCCTCAAAGAAGCCGAAGCTAACGGGCAGCCAACGCATTTTGTTTGCCCGGTTTGTATGAACAGGGACAAACTCATCAGTTTCCTTTCTGGTAAAGGAGACTATCGGATGTGCCAAACGGATAGACAACATGGCTATCAGTTCGCCAGAACGCCAATGCCGGATCGCGGAGGTCCTTGGGTTGTTTAGCAACTTGTAGCCTCCTGCCGTTGCTTGTGGCGGCTGTGACAGGAAGTGCAGAGCGGCTGCCAGTTTGAACGATCCCAGAACAGGCGCATGTCGCCACGATGAGCGATGATGTGATCTACCAGAGTGGCCTTGGCTCCACAGCCGGGCCATGCGCAGCGATCATTGATCTTTAGGAAAGCGTCACGCGCTGCGCGCCATTTGCTGCCGTAGCCTCGTGTTGACGCAGACGGTCGACGTGCATCATGACGCTTGTTCCGGGCACGGGTGCGCGCAACCTGACAGGCGCAACGCTCACCATGCGGAACGATATTGCCGCAAGTGCAGATATGAGGCGGGCGGGGCACTTGATCACCAAAGTAGCGTGAACGCTGCGTTGCTTGGTGAAGCGTTGGGGTCTCCAAAGCTACCAGTGGCAAAAATCCGCGTCGGTCGAATTCTGTGAATGACACCGGGTGCCAAGTAGAGCCGAACAATCGCGCCACCCCTTAATTGCATTCGAACAGGCAGCGGCATGTCGTGCGCCGCGTGGACGATAACAGCACCGGGGATGACCGGCAGGTCAGCGGCATCATCTGCCACAACTTCAACAGCGTTTTCGTAGGGGCCGTCGGGGGATTGGCCGAAACCGACATAGGGGTCTGTGGCGGGCATTAGATCATTTGTCCTTCTCGCATGTTGCTGAGAGCGCGCAGTCGTTCCAACCCGGCGCGGTCAAACTCGGTGTCAAAGCCGTTCTGAATGTTCTCTTGGCGTTGTTCTTCGGTCGGGCCGTCTGGGCCTTCTTCAGGTGCGCCGTGGATAGCCATGAGTTTGCTCATGTGGGCTTCAAAGGCGTCTGTGATTTCTTGCGGGGTGGCATTCCAAGTTTGGTCAGGCGACCAGCTCATCCAGCCGGTAGCGTAGCCGTAGAGCTGCTTGAACAGGTCGGCCCAAGGTAACGGGTCGGTGTTGCTCGGAGCCTGTTTGTCGGACTCTGACGATTGCAGAGTCAGAGCTTTGAGAAACTCAAAAAGAGGCGCAAAGGAAGCATCAATGAACCGGGACAGGGGTTGTGCTGCAACACAGCCAAACAAGGCTTCAGTAGCCGACTTTCCGGAGCCAGCCGTGATGACATGCCATACAGTGAGCGTGTCGAATTCTTCCAGCTTGCGCAGCAGCTCGGGAAACCCGCCATGCAGCCGTTCGAGGTGCATGGCAGCCCACAAAGACGGGCGCAGGAACACGGTGTGACCACCGTATTCCAATGCGATTGCGTCATATGCGAGCTGCGGTTTCATGATTGGCTTAGGCAGCCATCTTCAACTTGCGGAACGCGGCAGGCATGACCACACCGGCACCAGTCCGGCGGCGCGCGTGATAGCGGACCAGACCGTTAATGCGCTGAGTGTAAGGATCACTCAGAACGGCCAGCGACAAGCGGTCATAGATGCGATAGCCGCGCTTGAAGTCGCCAAAGATAATTGGTTCGGCATCTGCGCCAACGTCCGGCATATCCACGGCTTCAACCACCGGCTGACCCAAGATACGTTCCGGTTCGCCCTTTTCGTATGACTTTTGCCAGAGGTAGTTGCCCTGCCCATCTTTCAGGGTGCGGATTGCTGCCAGCGTTTGGGCATTCATCACCCATATGCCTTTGTTCCGGTATGTGGCCGGCAAGGCATACATCAAGGCAATCAGCTCATCGGGCAGGATTGCCGAATTGCTGGTTGAAACCGTGTCGGCAATGTTCGCGTCAGCCATGAACCCGGCAGGTTCCAGACTGGTGTTGCCGTTGACGTAGGCCAAGTTCTCTTTCTGGGCGAAGTCTTCGGCCAGAGCGACGTTTACTTCGCTCAGAACGTTGTCGCTGTCTTCAGCAAGCTGCAGCGAGATATCAACGTAGGTTGCGATTTCGTTGATTGCGATCTTCGACTGATCAAAGGCGGGCTGGCTGCCGGTCCGGGTGGTGGTCTCGTCAACCCAGACGGCATTGGTGACGCCGGTTCGTTTGGGCAGGATGACGCTACCGCGCTGGGTGGTGCGGACATCCGCGATAGAACGGACGGGGCTGAACTCGACCAGATTGCGGATGAATTCAGACTGCACATCTTCCGGTGCCAGAACGTGGTCGGACGTGTCGCTTGCGGTGGTCAGCGCTTTCTTTTCGCCGGTTGCCAGATAGGCCGCGAAGGCCTTGACTTCTTCGCCGCCCATAACGGGGTTGGCCGGGCTGGTGATCTGGGGCCGATTGCCTTTGGCTTCCAGTTTGTCCAGGCGGTCAATCACCTTGTCGAGTGCTTTGGTGTCGATCTCAACGGTCAGCGTATCGTTGGCCGGGGTCACGGCCTTCTGCTCGGTCTCGATTTCTTCGTTTTCCAATTTGGGGGTCTCCATAGAGGGGGTCAGGGGGTCATCCGATTTGATGGACGTGATCTGTGCGCCCGGATGACACGGGACGGCGACAACAGAGATTTCATGCAGGGCGGCTGCGGTGATGGTGCGGCCCTTGGCGTGGCGTTTGTGCTGTTTGGTGACAAAGCCGATGGACAGGCCGGATACGGCCTTGGTGCGGATCATGGCGCGCACTTCACGGGCACGCTCAACGTCATCCACCAGAAGGCGGCCTTTGACGGTCAAGCCTTCGTCTGTTTCGGTGATCTGATCCCATACGCCGATGACTTGCGCCTGATCATGCGCAAACAGCATCGGCAGGCTTTCAGGGGATGTGAGCGCGCCCTTTTCGATCACATCCCCAACCCGGTCAGCAGTGCCGAACGGCCATGCTATCCCGGTGATCTCGCCTGCGTCGGTTACTGACAGCGCTGCTTTGACTTCGATGCGATCAGTCATGCGGCTGCCTCATTCAGGGCTGCCGACAGGTCGCCGGTTTGTGCTGCATCGGCGGTGTCCGGGTTGCCGCCCCATCGGGCATCCAGAATGTCCAGCGCCAGCGGATACAGATCGTCAATCGGAGTGTTCCGGGCGTAGGTGTCTGTGAGCTGTGCCGCACGTTCCGGTTTGGTGCCGCCACCAATCAGGCCAAGCCGGATGATCTCGATCAGATCAGCAAGTTTGAACTGCATGTTCACGGCGCGCAGGTAGAGCGCGCCAATGCCAAGATCGGCAAGGCGCTCAAGCTCAGTGATCATCTCATCGGTCAGGGCGAACGTGTATTCGCCATCGCCGAAAAAGGCGGTGTGGGTCAGGTTCATGCGGCCTCAAGCTCCGGAAAGAACCGACACTTAACGGCTGCCAAGTGGCGCTTCGCCATCTTTGAAATATCGGAGAGCTTGCGCCGCTCACGTTTGCTTAGAACTATGTCCGCCGACAGTTTGTCGATCTTTTTGATTGCGATTTCCGCATCTACCAGAACACGCGCCTGCGTAGTCTGACTGTTCCGACTGTCAGCCCGGCTGAGGAAATACAGTGATTGCACTTCGTCAGGTGTCAGAAGCCCACTGACCAAAAGGGCCATTACCTGCACTTCGTCATAACGATGGAATTCCATATGCCGCAAAACCGATTGAAATAATTCAGCTTTCACTCGTTTGATCCTTATTCATTTCCGACGCCGGACCGGTCGTGGTTGTGGTCGTCGTGGTGTAGGGATTGCTCAGCTCATCGCCGCCTTCACGGGGCGGCAGATTGAGGCCAGCGCGAACGTCATTCGCAGACAGAACGCCCATGCTGCGATACTGGCCGTAAGCGGTTGCACGGGCTGCGGTGTCTGTGGTCAGCAGATCGTCGGTTACGGCTTCAAAATAGAAGTCATCCTGTTCTTCAGGCGTGAGCAGGCATTGCGCGTATGCGTCC
Organism: Ruegeria sp. HKCCD9138; assembly: GCF_057220975.1. Classification (NCBI taxonomy): domain Bacteria; kingdom Pseudomonadati; phylum Pseudomonadota; class Alphaproteobacteria; order Rhodobacterales; family Roseobacteraceae; genus Ruegeria; species Ruegeria sp. HKCCD9138. The sequence goes on from NZ_JBWVAZ010000008.1 coordinate 186,650, forward strand.
GTCCAGTCCTTCAGCCACGGCTTCAGGGTGACTGTGTGAAACTGGCGGAACATTTCTTCGGTGTTTGACCATGTGCCGCGCGACAGCTCGAAAAGCATGGTGGGCGGCACCCGGAAAACACGGGCAATTTCGTTGGTTTGCTCAAGGCGGTTTTCCGCAAACTGAGCGTCGGCTAGCGTCATGGAAATGGGGTGATATTCCATTCCTTCTTTCAGGATTGCCGGAGCCCCGTTGCGATCGCCAGAGAATTGAGCAACCCATTCTTTGATGAAATTCAGCATTCCGGTTGCGTCCATATCCTTGGTAGTCGTTACGACACCGGATGGACGCGCGCCGTTCTTTAACGACGTCGCTATGTGCTTCTCAAAACTCAACGCCAATGCGATTGCTTCGCGGCCAAGTGTGACCGGAGATACGCCACCCACAGCCTCAATGCGTAGAACGTCACGGTAAGAAAGCCGCACTTGCCCGGCGTCGGTGTGAACACGAAAGAACGGCTCACCGTCCGGTTCCTGATCCCGTTGGACCTTGCCCGGTTCCAGCCGGTGCAGCTCATACGGCGTGTCATCAGAAAGACGAACTATCTGAGCATGACCAGCCCCGTGCAGCAGGGCGTCAATGGTCAGTTGCTCGCGCAACTTGGCCGCGCTTGTCCAAGGGTTTGCGCGCCCATGCACTAGCCGATAGGCCGGGTGGTCGCTCAGGGTGGCTTTGCTTTCGCGGTCGTAGAGTTTGACCGGCAGCGCGCCGATGGTTTCTGAGATGAGCGACACAGCACAATTCACAGCCGGGACGCACATGGCGTTACCGGGACCAACAGACACGCCGGATGCTGTTGGGGTCAGCCCGAATAGGGTTAACAGGGCTGGATCAGTTAAGTTCAGCGCCTTTTCTTCGACGCTGAATCCGAGTGCTTTCTTGATCTTGGTAAGGGCCATGCGATCCACTTGAAAAGAGTAGTGTGGCAAAAATACCACACCGTGAATCGCAGTTAAAGAAAAAAGTTACGTATGTAACTAATTTCCTCAGCTTAGATCATATGAGGGTAGTTTGTTGATTGCAGCGACCTTGGTTTTCAACGTCACGTCGCCGTAATCGTCACCTGCCGTTTTCCCGGCGTGGCCCTGAATGGCATCTACAACGCGATCTGAGATACCGAGTTCACGGCATTGGGTTTTGAGCCGGTGTCGCCAAGCGTGGTTGGGCAACAACCCATCCGGAGTAAGGCCTGACTTGCTGAGCCATTCCGCCACTTGGTTTGCGATGCGCTTAGCCTTGCGCGAGAAGTCTTCCTGTTTTGTCCCACCGTGGAACATCGGGCCGGGTGTGGCAGCATCGACAAACTCTATAAATCCTTCGTCGATTATTTGAGGGTGCAGAGGAGCATCACGATACCCACCAGTCTTTACCGAACCGGCGTCGGGCGTGATCCGAATGACCCATTGCCCATCGATCTTGCGAACATCTTCTTTGCGAAGCTGGGTAATCTCTGAGATGCGCGCGCCAGTGAAGGCGCAGATGATAGGTGCCCATCGCTTTGCAGATACCAAATGCGATTTTTCCCTAACGTAGCCATGCTCATCTTTATTTGGCTTATATGAGCGACTTGCCTTCAAGACCTTCTTAGCTTCGGCCTCTACGTAGCCGCGTTCCCGTGTGTGTTGTTTCTTTGGCTTTGCTTGCCGCACGTTGGCAGCCGGGTTGTCCGGTAGAATATCGTTTTCCACTGCCCACGAGAAAAGTGACCGGATGGTTGAAAGATACACATCGCTAACCGTCTTGGCAGACAAGTCGCGCATTAGGTGATCACGCCACGCCAGAAGGTCTTTCTTTGTTACTCGTGTTGCGTCGTTGTGCTTTAGGTATTTGACGAGCTTATCAATCACCGGCTGTTGTCGACCTGTGCCCGACCGCATAAACCCGGCTTGCTGGCGGTGCGCAACGTAGTCTTTCCAGAGCTGTTTAATGCTGAGCGGCGTAGCGGCGTTTTCCGGAGGCTGTGCGTCCACAATGATTGGCGCTGTGGGTGTGCCGGTAAAATCACCTTCGTCGCGCTCAGCGGCGCGTGCAAGAGCTTCCAGCTCTGCTTGGCAAAGGGCACGGGCTATCGTTCGCCATTCGGTGCTGCCCGGCGCTGCATCTAGGTTGCCAGCGGACCGGAAACGCTCAATCTGCGCACCGACCAGCTCGCCCAGCTCTGCGTCGTTCGCATTTCCTGCAACGGCATTGCGCAGGCGTGCAATTAGCAGGTCATCAATGCCAACAGCAGAGTAGCGTGGATCATTTCTTAGCTGATCATCAAAGGCCATGCGCTGGTGGTAATGGCTGTATGCGATCTGACCCGGTGCCATCGGATAACGGGCAGGGGTGTTCGGTGCTTGATTTGGGTTCGCCTTTTGCGCTGCCACCGCGATCTTGTGTTGAAGCTGGGTAACCGCTCCGGGCAGTAGCTTCATCGCTTCGCGGCGATCACCACCTAGTGGCGTGCGCAGTTCAGTTTTTCCGACGATTCCCCGCAGGTCTTTTGGCACCACAAGCCGGGCATGATACCGGCCATTGCGGTTGATCAAGTGCATTACCTTGCCTGCCATGAGAACACCTTTTGTAACCAAAGTTGTAACCTTCAAACGGACAACCGTCCTTATTTGCAAGGCTTTTCTTTTGTTTCAAAAGGTTAGGCTGGTGGGTGATGAGAGACTCGAACTCCCGACATCTTCGGTGTAAACGAAGCGCTCTACCAACTGAGCTAATCACCCGTGAAGGGGGATTTAGCCAAGCCGGCGGGCAGGTGCAAGAGGGTTGGCGGAAATTCTTTACCTCAATCGCATATTGCGCCGGATCAGGGTGCCATGTCTTTCAGCGCGGCCAGAAGTTGGGCGACCTCGTGTTCGGTGTTGTAGTGGCATAGCGATATGCGGATGCAATCGCTAAGTCCCAACGGGGCCAACACGTTGCCGCTGTAGTGGTCAGCCTTGCGGGTGTGGGTACGGATGCCCAACGCGTTCAGGCGCGTCACGACCTGTGCAGAAGGGATATCGCGCACGGTAATGGACACCAGCCCTTCGCGGGCGGCATTGTCGGCCCCGGCCAGGATCGAGATATGCTCCATGTCACGCAGTCCGGGCAGATTGCCGGTACCGTTGATCATCGCATGGGTCAGGTGGGTTTCGTATGCGTGAATCGCCTTGCCTGCGGCGCGAATCCTGTCGCTACGCTCAGCTGCGTCGCTTACCTGCCCACCCAACCATTCGAAATACGCCACGACGTCGGACATCGTGGCATAAGCCCCCGTATCCCGCGTGCCGAACTCCCATCCTTCGGCCGGTGCGTTGATCAGCTGGTCGTGGGGCAGGGAGGTCAGCCGGTCGGATATCCAGGCGATGCCGTATCCATGACGGGAAAAGACCTTGTACGGTGAGATCGCATAACCATCGACCCCGTAGCTGTCGATGTCCATCTGGCCGTGGGCGGCGTGCTGAATACCGTCAACGATGATGAAACATTCAGGTGACACGGCGCGGATGGTGTTGGCAATGGCGGCGACGTCCATACCCATGCCGGTGACCGGGGATGCATGCAAGATCGTGGCCACTGTCACGTCGGGGGTCATGAGTGCCGCGTAATCTTCGGCGGTTACCATTCCGGTCGCGTCATCGTGGGGGACATTTACATAGTCCAGTCCCGCAATCCCTGCCCAACGACGCGCGGCGCTGCGGCTGGCAGGGTGTTCGATGGAACTGCCGATCAGTTTGCTGCCCGCAGGCGCGTTCACACAGGCGGTGCGGATCATACGGAACAAAAGTTCCGTGCCGCTTTCACCTACGAAGAACTGACCTGAAGACGCATTCATGAAGACCGACAGGTCAGCCTTGGCCGTGTTGATGATATCGACCAGTGCATGGCTGGCCACGTTGTCACGGCCCTGATTGTCCGGGACAGCGGCGAATTTCGCCGACGTTTCGACCACCGAATTCAGCGTCAGCGCACCACCGGCGTTTTCAAAGAAAATACGCGGGCCCTGAAACGGGCAGGTATCGACATGGGCGAAACGGCCGCGAATTTCATCGATAAGTCCTGGGGTCTGATGCAACATGAGCTGGGTCCTATTGTCTGCTGCCGTACCTTCAGCGCGATTACAGCGCAGGATCAATCCCGTTTGCGACAGATTCTATAAGCTTTGGCAACGGGCTGCATCGGCAAAGGGCCTTGCCTGCCCCGTGCTGCCTCCGATATGCCCATGGGGACTGCAACCCTCTGAACCGGAGGCACAAGATGATCGCCGCCTGCCGCTGCCTGATTGCCGCTTTGGCCTTCTGTTCTGTGCTGGCGGTTCCGGTCCGGGCCAGCGCCGAGGGCGTTTTGGTGTTCGCCGCAGCAAGTCTGAAGACAGCGTTGGACACGTTGGCAAGTACGTTCGAGCAGGAGACCGGATCCGAAGTCACGGTGTCTTATGCCGCGTCGTCTGTTCTGGCCCGACAGATCCAGTTGGGAGCACCGGCTGATTTGTTCATTTCCGCCAACAAAGACTGGATGGATGTGTTGCAACAGGAGCAGTTGATCGATCCCGCTTCGCGGGTTGACCTGCTGAGCAATGGGCTGGTTCTAATTGGTGCGCAAGGGGCCGATGCGGTTGAAATCGGCCCCGGTTTCGATCTGCAGGCCAAGCTGGATGACGGCTTTCTGGCAATGGCGTTGGTCGATGCAGTACCCGCCGGTATTTATGGCAAGGCCGCCCTGGAGACATTGGGATTGTGGGACGGTGTCCGGACGCAGATCGCGCAGGCCGACAATGTGCGCGCGGCTCTGGCGCTGGTGGCAACGGGTGCGGCTCCTCTGGGCATTGTCTATCAATCGGATGCACGGGCCGAAAACAGGGTACAGGTTGTAAGCCCGATCCCGTCCGACCTGCATCCGCCGATCATCTACCCGGCGGCCTTGACCAAAACGGCCGCGCCAGAGGCTGGTAGGTTTCTGGACTATTTGCAGTCGGACCAGGCCAGGTCCGAGTTTCTGAGGCAGGGGTTTTCCCTGCCGGACGGTTAACTTCATGGATTGGTTGGGACCCGCAGAAGCCGAAGCGCTGCGATTGTCACTGCGTGTGTCTTTCTGGGCCACTCTGGCCACACTGCCGTTCGGAATTTTCGTAGCGTATGCGCTCGCCAGATGGCGGTTTCCGGGCCGACAGATTCTGAATGGTCTAGTTCACCTGCCACTGATCCTTCCGCCAGTCGTTACGGGTTACCTGCTGCTACTGACCTTTGGGGTGCAGGGACCGTTGGGAAAGCTGCTGGCCGAGTTTGGCATCGTCGTCGCCTTCCGCTGGACCGGAGCCGCATTGGCAGCCGGAATCATGGCGTTTCCCCTGATGGTTCGCGCCATACGACTGTCGATCGAGGCGGTGGACCCCCGACTTGAAGAAGCCGGAGCTACGCTCGGGGCGTCGCGGATTCTGGTCTTCGCCACGGTAACCTTGCCGATGATCCTGCCAGGTGTGATTGCGGGTGCAATTCTGGCCTTTGCCAAAGCCATGGGAGAGTTCGGGGCGACCATCACCTTCGTGTCCAACATCCCCGGCCAGACACAGACGCTGCCGTCGGCCGTCTACGCCTTCTTGCAGGTGCCGGGGGGCGAGGCGTCGGCGACTCGGCTGGTTATCATTTCGATCATCATTGCCATGGGGGCCTTGTTGCTATCGGAATTTATCGGTCGCCGCGTTGCTCAAAGGGTGGCCGGGTCATGAGCCTGTCCGTCCGCCTGCACCATCATCTGTCGGGGATTGCGCTGGATCTGGATTTTGACGCTCCATCTGGCGTCACGGTTCTGTTCGGGCGCTCGGGTTCCGGCAAGACCACGGTCGTAAACGCGGTCGCGGGTCTGTTACGACCTACGGCGGGTCGTATTGCTGTCCATGACTGGGTGCTGTTCGATACGGAGAAGGACATTTGGCTGCCGCCGCATCGGCGGCGTCTGGGGTATATCTTTCAGGAAGGTAGGTTGTTCCCCCACCTGACCGTACGCCAGAACCTTGCCTATGGCCGCTGGTTTGCGCCCCGAGGAGCGCTGCGGGAAAACCCTGACAGGGTCATAGAAATGCTCGGCATCGGCCACCTGCTGAACCGCCGTCCGGCGATGTTGTCGGGGGGTGAAAAACAGCGCGTCGCCATCGGGCGCGCATTACTGGCCAGTCCACGTCTGATCCTTGCGGACGAACCGCTGGCGGCGCTGGACGATGAACGCAAAGCTGAGATCCTGCCCTATTTTGAGCGGCTGCGGGACGAGGTTTCAGTTCCGATCCTCTATGTCACCCATTCAGCGGCCGAGGTCGCCCGTCTGGCAACTTCCGTCGTGGCACTGCAGGACGGCAAGGTTGTGCGCCATGGACCGGCCTCGGACGTGTTGGCAGATCCATCCGTTGCACCCGCTGGCGTGCGCGCTGTTGGTGCATTGCTGCAGGTCAGAGTTGCAGCACATCACTCGGATGGGTTGTCCGAGCTCAAGGCGGGCGACGCGCGGCTTTACCTGCCGCGTATTCCCCATCAGGTCGGCGAGGTGTTGCGGATTCGCATACCGGCGCAGGAGGTGATCCTTTCCAGCAAACCACCAGAGGGCCTGTCCGCACTAAACGTGCTGGAAGGCCGTGTCGAGGCAATCCGGGCCGGCGAGGGACCCGGGGCTATTGTCTCGGTAAGAACTTCGGCGGGTGTCGTTCTGGCACGTGTCACGCGGCGTTCGGTCACTGCGTTGCGCCTGGAGCCGGGCACCTCTTGCCATGCCGTGATAAAAACGGTGGCGCTGGCGCCGCAGGACGTGGGGGGACATGTTGCCAGAGAAGAAGGGCAGGGTTAGGCGAGCGCGCGGACCTCATGCTCGCGCAGAATTCGCCGGGCGGCGCGACCAAAGCTTGTACCACTGGCCGCGGTTTGGTCAGGGAAAATCGCTGCCAGTTCCTGCAATGCTTCCGAGGATAGGGTGTGCAACGCCTCTTCGCCCAGAAACAGGCTTTCAGCCATTGCACCTTCGGCGATCAGGATTTCATGCCGGTCGAGCAGGATGTGAAGGTATTCGACAGGCTGATCCGAGGTATCGACCGCAATCCCTGGCCAGGAGCACAAGTGCTTGGCGGCGATCAGAACCTCACGCGCGCCGAACAGCAGCTCGACCGTCGAGCCGCTCACCAGAATTCGATGCTGCTGCGAAACCAGCAGGTCACGTGCCGGAGTGTTTCGCCCAAGACTGCCGGCGGTGATCCGAACTGGTCGCATATCCGGATTGTTCCGCAATCGACCGGGTGTAAGCTTGCTGCTTTCGATCCATCGGATTGGTTGCAACCCGTGATCGATAGTCGTCACCATGTCACCAACCTTGAGGGTTTCAATGGCGCGCGCGCCATCCGCAGCTTCGATCAAAGTACCGGCAGTAAAACACACGCCTTCGATCGTGATCGTGACCTGCTGAGTCTGCGTGTAGGGCTGTGGGCCAAAGATAAAGGTCTGAACGTCTCCGGTAACCTGAACGGTAAAGGTGTCCGTGACGATTTGATTGTCAAGCAAGCTATCGAAGAAAGCGGGGTCAACTGTGTAGGTCCAGTCGCCTGTCACAGGATCGATGCTGGCCGTGCCATGGGCAGGTGGGGACTGAATCGCCCAGGTCTCCGAGAGGAGCGGAAAATTGCTGCTTACATCCAGATCGCCGGTTGCCTGGTTGGGTGGTTCGCCGGTCACATAACCAGTGGTATCGCCTGAGATCGTGATCGAGACCATGTTACGCCCCTTCCTGCTTCAGCGTCTCGGCGAATTCCTTTTTCTTGTAAAGACGCATATGGACCTCCCCCGCGTCATCCCGGACCCACTCGACGATCCGATTGCGGGTCAGATCGCTGTCCATCCGGTTGGTCCGCACGCGGGGATGCGGTATGTCGCGCTTGAGTATATCCACCATCTGATTGATCTGTCCAAACGGTGCAACAATGTCGATGATCCAGAACGAGGAACCACAGGTGAAATCCTTGTCTTTTAGCGGTTTTTCCTGAATCGCGTATCTGTATTCCGCCTCGGGGTTAAGACCTGCAAAAGTGACGAAACCGCGAGGAAAGCCGTTCTGGCGGAAGATATGGTACTGACCAAGCCTCAGCGGTGTTTCAAACGCATAAAGCACCTGTGCCAGACTGCGCCGTTGGTGAGTTTTTGTCAGCGCCGCAAGATAGAACAGCGCGCCAAAGTCTGCGTATTTTTCCGGCGACAGATCGAACCAGTCTTTGGGAAACGACGATTGCACACGACACCTTGGAAATTTCGACTATGGAAATAGTAACCCACATCATATTCAATCATAGTGTTTTCGCCTAATTTGGCAGACCCTGAGTGAGGGTGTTGCCCGACCGACAAAATACAATTGCCTTGCCGGTTGCGGGTTCAGGCCGTTTTCTGGTTTCAAAGGTTGTTTTGCTTAAGTGAGATCGGAGTGCAGATATGCGTGTTTTGAAGACTTTTTTTCTAACCGCTGTATTATTTCTACCGGGTCTGGCACAGGCCGTCGGATTTGGTGTTGGTATCCGGATGGGGTATCGCACAGAGGTCACTCCGCTTGACAACGGTGTCTTTCAGGTCAGGGCCATCAGCTCCACTGCTCCGGTCGCTTATTGGTGCGGGATCGGAGACTACGCGATCCGGACCCTGCGCACCAAAGCGACGCAGCGCATCTATGTTTCGCGCGCCTACGAACGCGGCACCAGAACGGTTCATTTCACACTGACACCGCCTCCCGGCGTCGAGACGAATCCCGGATATTCGGTCACCGTCAAGCGCGTGGGTGAGAACATGTCAGCCGGTTCCGCCCAAGGCTATTGCTTTGACAACTTTATGGATCTCGGCTTCTAGGCTTCAGACCCATTTGGCGAGCGGAGGCAGGCTCATCAGGACGGCATCGGGGTCGTGCCCGGTTTCCAGCCCGAACTTTGTGCCCCGGTCATAAACCAGATTGTATTCGGCGTAGAGGCCGCGATGCACCAATTGAGTGTCTTTGTCGTCGTCTGAAAAGCTCTGCACCCGACGCTTTTCGACCAGTGGAAGAAAGGCAGGTAGAAACGCCCTGCCAATATCCTGCGTCAGGGCAAAATCCGACTGCCAATCGCCGGTGCAATAATCATCCATGAATATTCCGCCCACGCCGCGTGCGCGTTTCCGATGGGGGATATAGAAATATTCGTCCGCCCAGTCTTTCAGGCGCGGGTAATGGCCGGGGCCATGGTGGTCCAGATGCGCCTTTTGCGTCGCATGGAAATGCGCTGTGTCGTCATCGTACTCGATGCAGGGGTTCAGGTCGGATCCGCCGCCGAACCACCAGGCATGGGGCGTCCAGAACATGCGGGTGTTCATGTGAACGGCGGGCACATGCGGGTTCTGCATATGCGCCACCAGGCTGATGCCCGAGGCCCAGAATCTCGGGTCATCCTTCATGCCGGGAATGCCTTTGCGATCAGCCATGGCTTGTTGCGCTCGCTCTCCCAAGGTGCCGTAGACGGTTGAGACATTCACCCCGACCTTTTCGAACACCCGCCCGCCACGCATGACCGACATCAGGCCGCCGCCCGCGTCCGAGCCGTCCTCGGAGTGGCGTGCGGTTTTCTTGACCTCGAACCGGCCTGGCTCCGAATCCGCGAACGGGCCGCTGTCGTGGCTGTCTTCCAGAGCTTCGAATGCCGCGACAATGTCGTCGCGCAATTGGCGGAACCAGTCAGAGGCAGTAGATTTTTCTTTTTCAAACATGGGGTTCAGTGCGCTGGGGCGGCAACCGGGTCCAGCAGGGTGCGGCCCCCGTCGATGGTCAGGATTTGCCCGGTCATGAAGCCGGCCGCGTCCGAGGCCAGAAATTGCGCGGTTTCAACCAGTTCACCGGGGGCCGCAATGCGGGCCAGAGGTGTGTGTTTTTCGATGTCGTTGCGGAAGTCGCGATTGTCCTTCAGCGTGGATTGCAGAGACGCGCTCATCACTGAACCCAGCGCGATCGAATTCACGCGGATGCGGTTCGGAGCCAGCGCCACGGCGAGCGACCGGGTCATCTGGTCCAGAGCGGCGGTTGACACAGAATAGGCCATCAGATCGGGATGTGTGCGCCGTGCAGCGATGGAAGACAGGTTGATGATCGAACCTGCGGGGTTTTCGTCGTCGTCGCCCGCCTGTTTGATCATCCGTTTGGAGATCAGCTGGCTGAGGCGCAACGCAGGCATGAGGTTCTGGTTCAGAAGCGTGCGAACCGAATCGTCCTCCATATCCAGCGGATCCGACGGGATCACCTGTCGCGCGCCGTTGACCAGTATGTCGACCTGATCAAAGGCATCCAAAGTGGCGGACAGCAAGTTCGCAATCGTCAGTCTTTCACGCAGGTCGCCGGTGAAATAGCGGATATTGCTGTCATCCGCCTGATCGCCCAGTTCTTCAGCCAGTCGCTTTTCATCCATGTCGGCGAACATGACATTGGCGCCGGCGTCCGCGAAATGGCGCCCGATGGCCAGCCCGATCCCACTGGCGCCCCCGGTCACGATCGCAGTCTTGCCGGCTATTGAAAAGGACATGAGTTCCCTCCTGAGTTGCGGGGCACGTTAACCGGCTTTACCGGCGAGGGCGAGAGGCATGAAACACCTTGAACCGATTGTCGCCGGCGATCTCGTCGACGCGCTGGAATGCGTCGGTCAGTGCGCCTTCATAGGGCAGGTGGCGATTGGCAACCATCCACAGATTACCCCCGCGGCCAAGATTGCGCGCAGCAGACGAGATGAACCCCTGACCCAAAGCTGGATCAGCAGCGCGGGACGTGTGGAATGGCGGGTTCATGACAACTGTATCCAGAGGTTCCGAAGCAACCCATGTGACGGCGTCGGCCCAATAAAACTGCGCGCGTTTGTCGGAGATATTGTCCCGCGCGCAAGCCAGAGCTGCATGATCGGCCTCGACCAGATGCAAATTGCGGATACTGTCGTCCCCCAGCAGGTGCGCAGACAGAAAGCCCCAGCCCGCCCCCAGATCAGCGACCCGCGCGCCCAGTTTTTGCGGCAGTGCCTTCACCAGCAAAGCCGACGCAGGATCAACCCCGTCAGCAGAAAAAACACCCGGCGCGGTTCGAAACCCATCCACCCGCTGCACCTTTGGCGCGGCCCAATCGGCGAAAGCCTGTTTGTCTGACTGAAACCAGAAGATCTTGCCATGGGCCTTCGCAATTGGTCCTTCGACAGAAACCCGCTTGCGGATGTCTTTCAGCAGACTGTCGATGCCATCGGTCTTGGCACCATCAACAACAACGATTCCGCTGGCTCGGGCACAGGTCTGGCTAATCAGCGCACGGGCCAGTGCCTTGGCGCGCGGCAAGAATACGACGGCATCCGTGCATGGAGTTTCAGACTCGGGATTCGTATCGAAACCCATTGCCGCAAAATGATCGTGAAAAGGCCGGAACGGCTGTACGACTTCAGCCTCTTTCGGCAGAGCGGACAAATCGTGTTCGGGCGTGGCCCCGATTACGGACAGCGGCCGTGAAAGGCTCAGGCCGTTTTCCAGTGCAAGGCTTAGGCGTGGAGACATTGCTATTTCCGGCAGGCAGAGCGAAACAGGCGCCGAATGGCCGCCTTACTCTTCGCGTTCCATTGTGCATTGCAGCGGGTGCTGGTGGCGCCGCGCGAAATCCATCACCTGACCCACTTTGGTTTCCGCGATCTCGTGGCTGAAGACCCCGACCACCGCAACGCCTTTCTTGTGGACCGTCAGCATGATCTCGAATGCCTGCGCGTGTGTCATTCCAAAGAACCGTTCCAGCACGTGAACGACGAACTCCATCGGTGTGTAATCGTCGTTCAGCAACAGCACTTTATACAGCGGCGGGCGTTTGGTCTTTGGACGCGTCTGTACCAGGATCGACGTGTCGCCATCCTCGTCCGATTTGTCAGACATCATCCACGGGGTTTCGAGCATTTCTTCAAAGAATCCGTTTCATGCTTCGGTTTGTGTCAGGGCTTATATAACGTCAGGGCAGTCAGAGAAAAGAGAAACCGGACGGAATCAGAATGAGTAACAGGCTGACTATAATCGGTTTCGATGCCGATGACACGCTGTGGCATAATGAACGGTTTTTTCAGCTCACGCAGGTCTATTTTGCCGAGTTGTTGGCCGATCATGCAGAGCGAGATCATCTGATGGAGCGATTGCTGGCGGCTGAGAAGCGCAACATTCGGCACTATGGGTACGGTATCAAGGGTTTCACCCTGTCGATGATCGAAACCGCGATCGAGGTGACCGAAGACCGCGTGCCCGCTTCGGTTATCCGCCGATTGATTGAGGCCGGGCAAGAGTTGCTGGCCTATCCGATCGAGTTATTGCCGTTCGCCCGTGAAGCAATCGAAGCAGTGATTGAAACGCATAAAGTTGTTTTGATTACCAAAGGGGATTTGATCGATCAGGAACGAAAGCTGGCACAGTCCGGTTTGGGAGAATTGTTTGATGCGGTCGAAATCGTGTCCGAAAAGACGCCTGATACTTATCGGTCCATTTTTTCGCAGCATGGCGGCGGTCCGGACTCGGCCATGATGGTAGGCAACTCAATGTGGTCCGACGTGGTGGCGCCAATTCAGGCGGGAAGCTGGGGCGTTTATGTGCCTCATGGGTTGGTGTGGGAAGTGGAGCAGGCTGACATGCCGACCGGGAATCCGCGATTTCGCGAATTGGCGGATCTGGGCGAACTGCCTGATCTGGTTCGCGCGCTCGGCTGATGTTGCTATTCCGCCTCAGTTTCTGAAAAAACCCGCGTTGTTCAGTTGCGACGGTGTTTGTGGTCGCCGGTGTAGTGGTTCAGGCGTCAATTCCCACAATATGTAGCGGCGCTCGACTGGTCAAAACAATGACGTGAAAACCCAGCTTTCGGTTTATTTCATTGGGGCTCTGTGCTAGCCTGATCCGTAACAAAATAAATTTTGCTGACCGGGAAAACCCGGCAGCGCGAGGCAGACAGAGGCAAAGATCGTGCAGATTCGGCGGACAGTTCCGGCCCGAATGGGCTTTCTCCATATAGCATTCGTGTGGCTGCTTGTTTTTGCGCCGTTGAAAGCCGTGGCGGCCCCTTACGCAGCCATGGTGATTGATGCACGCACCGGGGAAGTTCTGCACTCTCGCAACGCTGACACACGGCTGCACCCGGCTTCTCTGACCAAGATGATGACCCTTTACATCGCCTTCGAGGCCGTTCGGAACGGTGAGATCACGCTGGATACTCCTGTCCGGATCACCAAAAAGGCCGCGTCCGAGCCCCCGTCGAAACTGGGGTTGCGGTCAGGGCAGACAATTGCGTTTCGCTATCTGATCCGCGCGGCGGCCGTGAAATCGGCCAATGATGCCGCCACAGCAATCGGGATTGCGATCAGTGGGTCCGAGGCTGCATTTGCACGTCGCATGACGCGTACGGCCAAGGCGATGGGGATGAGCCGGACGACCTTCAAGAACGCTCACGGTCTGACGGAATCGGGTCACCTGTCCACGGCGCGCGATATGACCACGCTGGGCCGCCACCTGCTGTATGATTATCCGGAATACTACAACCTGTTCTCGCGGCAATCGACACACGCGGGGATCAAGACGGTTCCGAATACAAATCGCCGCCTGCTGGCCGCATACAAGGGTGCCGACGGCATCAAGACCGGCTACACCCGCGCGGCAGGTTTCAATCTGGTCGCCTCGGCCAAACGCAAGGATGAACGCATCATCGCGACGGTTTTCGGCGGAAAGTCAGGGGCTTCGCGGAATGCCAAAGTGGCGGAGTTGCTGGATATGGGGTTCCGTCGTGCCCCATCGCGGGCCCCGATCCGTAAACCTGCGCGTCCGGCTTATGCAGGAAATGCGGGGCTGGGTGTGAAAGTCGCCGCCCTGACCGGTGCGCCAAAGACCAGCCTGCGTCCCGTTTTGCGACCCGGACCAGCGGCCGCCATTCAGGTGGCCGGGACAGTCGCAGAAACCGCGGCCAAGAACGGAGCGCGCATTCAGAATGGTATTGCAGCGGCCATTGCCGCGGCAGATATCACGCCGGTGGACGAGAACGGAACGACGCGCCCTGCGCCCCGCCCGGACGATCTGGTGCTGGCTTCGACCGGGTCCGAACAGCGACTTGAACCGGATCAGGAAGTTGTCACCCGCCTGTCAACCTCGGGTGGGCATCTGTGGGGCGTAAATGTCGGTCGCTACACGACCCGATACGAGGCCGAGAAGGTGTTGTTGAAAACTGCGTTGTCGGAAATGACCACTCTGGAAGGCACCCTGCGCAAAGTAAACCAAAGCGCACGGGGCTTTGATGCAACGTTTCAGGGAATGACCCGCGAACAGGCCGACCTGGCCTGCCGCCGCCTGCAGGCGCGAAACGTCACCTGTTTCATGATCGGGCCGTCATAAGACCCGACTACTCTCACTCTTGGACACTGGCTGTGAACGAAAGTTCACAGCCTTTTTTGTGGCGTCAATCGAAGACGTGGCCGTGTTCGTATTGCTCGTCCTGTCCCGCAGCGGCAGTCAGGGCTGCCACGTTATCCTTGGTGAAGAAGCCGTCATACTTGTGGCAGCGCTCGATGTACTCGGTGATCAGCAGCGTGTGCTTTGAGTGTTTCGAGAAGATCTGCTTGAGATTGGGATCGTCTTTGCACTCACCCACAACATGAGCCAGAAACGGAACACCCTTGTCCTTGAGCGTGTTCACCACGAAGTCGACATTCTTTTCCCCGGCATTGTGATCACCATCCTGAATCTCGACTGCCATGTGATGCAGACGACGGCCAAAGTTACGGACGAAATCCTCGGTCGGCATTGGCAGTTTGGCGAAAGAGTTCACGAAAGACGGCGTGTTGTTTGCCGTGAATACCTTGGCGGGGGATTTCTTGTCATCGTCTACGTTGGAGTTACGGTTCACATTGGTGGACGAGTTCATGTCGAAAATGTTGTAGGCCCCCCAGAAGTAATAGGGGACCATGGTCAGAAACTCGAGGATCGCATCCTCGCGCTCGCCGGCCAGAACACGGGTGGCAAGATGGTCGAACCCCAGCATAAGTGGTGCAATCTTGGTGTCGGTGCCAAACGCGGCAGCCTGATCCAACCGCTCTTGTTCGTCTGCGCTTAGCAGAACGCGGTCGCCCAGGCCCAGACTGTCGGGGTCGTTGAAGTCGAGCGTGGAATAGCCGACCCGGTTGCAGGTGAAATCAGACGGAGTGGTAAACCGGAACCCATCCTGCGTGTAGAACGGATTTTCCGTGTCGCCTTTGTACTCGAACCGGATGTTTTGATCTTCCAGCGTTCCGGTCAGATCATTCAGGTCCGTCGCACCAAAAACCTCGCCGACATAGCGGGTCTGAGGGGTGCCGCGCGCCAGGGGGTACATGCGGTTGATGCGGGGAATGAAATCTACGAAGGTTTCGCTCAGCGGGGCCATAAGGATCAGGGCCGGGTATTCGGGATGTGAATGCAGGACGGCAAAGCGGTGTGTTGCACCCAGATAGCTGGCCGAATGGCGATACGGGGTCATGACATACAGCTCGACCATCGTGTCGAACACGGCATTGGGCTCGACCTGAATGACAATCGCGCGCATCGGGCCGACCTGCTCGGCAATGCCCGAGCTGTCGCGGCGTTCGTAAATCTTTGGAAGGTATTCGGTAAAGAAGTCCGAGTTCTTCTTGTCGCCTCGTGGCTGATAGGACATCAGATCGAAAGACATATGAGCCTCCTTGCGCAAAAACTGGCTGCGGGTTGGATGGCCGCCCATCCGCTCGCGAGTTTCGTTGCTTCAATTACGGTATTCAGAACATGCACTTGCGGGCATGCTAGGGGCTGAACCGCGTTCGGGCAACAGTTAGAAAATGGTACGCCCAGATTGCGCGGAGCTGTCTATCGGGTGAATTTCGTCACATCGACGCCGCCCGCGATCAGGTTTTCCCGAACTGAACGCGCGATTTGAACGGCAGTGGGCCCATCGCCGTGCAGGCAGATCGTATCGATGGACGTTTCCAGCCGTTTCCCGCTTTCGGTTATGATCGCGCCTTCCCGGACCATGTTCAGAATACGGGGGCCGGCAAGTTCGGGATCGTGTATCACGGCACCGGGCAGGCTGCGGTCGACCAGGGTGCCGTCATCATTGTAGGCGCGGTCGGCAAAGATTTCGCCAACCCATTTGCAACCCAGCTCGCGCACGGCCTTTTCCTGTTTGGTAACGGCCAGAACCATGATGATGATATCGGGATCCACGTCCAGCGCACCCTGATAGCAGGCGCGCGCCATGTCGAGGTCGACAGTGCACATATTGGCCAGCGCTCCGTGCAATTTCAGGTGGCGAACCTTGGCGCCAACCGCTGTAGCGACACCGATTGCAGCCCCCATTTGGTACCGCACCAGATTGCGCAGTGTACCCTGTGGTATTTTCATGTTGCGGCGTCCAAACCCCTGCAGATCGGGAAAGCCGGGATGCGCGCCGATACCGACATCGTTTTCAGCCGCCAGGGTCATTGTCTTTGCCATGACATCCGGGTCCCCCGCGTGAAAGCCGCACGCGATGTTGGCCGAGGTTATGATCCGCAGCAGGCTTTCATCGTCCCCCATCTTCCAAGGGCCAAAACTTTCGCCCATATCGGCGTTCAGATCGACTTTGGGCATCGGCAAATCTCCTTAGTCTTCGGCAGAGATCACTCCGCCAATCAATTGGTAGGACAACAAGTCCGGAATGTCATGCGGGTCGCGGACCAGAGCCTCGACCCGCCCCGGCAATCTGGCAAGGTCCGCTTCAAAGGCTGATTGAATTGAGACAGCTTGTTCCATCGTCACAAATTCGAAGCGTAGCAAACCGCCAGCCGGGGTTTGAGCGGCCCGTGGCAGGTCGCACGGCAAGACGGTCGCGATACGGGGGTAGCCACCGGTGGTCTGGCATTCAGGCAATAGGATGAAGGGATTTCCGGTGCCCGTCATCTGAATGTCGCCGGGGGTTATGACTTCGGACAGAATGTTCAGCTGACCTTTGGCGGCAAATCCATCACCGTCGCTTTCAAGCTGCATTCCCATCCGATTGGCCCGAGCACCGCGCCGGAACTCGGTCTCGGCAAACCGGTCCAGTGTGGCTTGATCGAACATCGAGGTCTGGAAACTGGCCACGACTCTCAGAAGGCCGCCCGAAAAACGATCATCCACACACAATTTCCTGCCTGATTGTCCGGCCCGGCGACCAACCGGCAGAACGTCACCGGCTTGAACGGCACGACCAACCTTGGCCGTCAGGTGGGCGGAGCGTGATGACAGAAAGGGTTCCGTGTCGATGCCACCACCGACATGCAGATACCCGTAGTTTCCCTTGGTGACCGAGCCGAGTTCCAGACGTTGTCCCGGTTCCAGCGCGTGTGAGGCATTCCAGACAACCGGACTGCCGTCGATCGTCGCCAGCATGGGCGCACCCGTCAATGCAATCTGAACCGTCTGCGTCGCCTCAAAGCGCCCTCCCATGCCGGCCATTTCCAGCGCTCCCAGGTCCGGGCTCTGCCCCAGCAATGCCGCCCCTTCATGCAAGGCCAGCATATCGGCCGCACCGGATCGGGACAGACCCTGGGCCAGGAAGCCCCTTCGTCCCTTGTCCTGAATTGTACAGGCCGGACCGATGCTGACGACTGTCAGGCTCATGGCTCAATCTCCTGACAGACTGCTCCATCCGCGTGGCCTGACCTGATGCTTTCAAGTTCATCCCGGGAAACTGACTCGAAGATCATCTCGTCCCCCGGGTTCAACGCAAACGCATGATCGCTTTCAGGGCGAAAACACCGGAAGGCTGTTTGCCCGACATGGCGCCACCCGGTCGGTGTTGGCCCAGAAAACAGAACGAACTGCGAGATCGCCAGAACTAGCGCCCCTTCCGGAACCATGGGGTTGAGTTCTTTCAGTCGAGGGATGTTGAACTCGGGGCCAAGCGGTCCGAGGTAGGGCTGCCCCGGTGCGAAGCCGATCGTCAAGACGCGCACCCGGGTTTGGCTGAGGCGCCGGATGGTATCCGATGGGGTCAAGCCGGCAGCAGACGCCGCCTCCTGCAGTTGCGGCGCAAGGTCCGTCCCATAAACGGTTGGAACGCGCCACAGCTTTCGGCCACCGGGCAAGGGCGCATTGAACCAATTCCGCTCGGCCAGAACAGAACGGACATTCTCTTCTAATTCTGGAAGAGGAAGGCAGAGCGGGTTGAAACGAACATAGGCCGAGGCCAGAGACGCAGAAGTTTCAAGAACACCTTCAATGCTCAGTTTGTCGACCGCGTTCCTGAAGGCCAAAGCCGCGCGATTGGATGATTCCGTCATCGTGTCGGCAAAGGTTATCAGAAGGCCGTCGTAACCAACTGTACGCACCAGAGGGAATGTATTGGCATGGGTCATGGAGGACATTCGGGAATGGTGGCCATTTTGTTGTGCGACCTGACCGCATCTCGGACTGAAGCGCAAGGCTTTGACTTAAAATGCTGGATGAAGGGTTGTTTGGCCAGAAAGCCAATTGACGTTGAAAAGGCCTCGGAGCCTGTATTTGTGACTGAAAATGAGTCGCTTTGGGTGATCCGAGTCGGGCGGCTCTTGTATGGTTGGTTCCGAAGCTCACAATATCTGGTGTCCCCATGTGATGAGCTGGTAGGTAATCGATGGGTGATTGAGGAGACCTACGTCAAAATGATGCGGCGTCTGCTGGATTTTTGATATGTAAGTATCTGAAAAAAATTGATAAAATTGGGTAATGCAAAAAAATCGCGCAGGATGTAATTTTCCACTTGCGGCTTTTGATTGTTATCCTTAGAACGCCCTTCACCGGCGCTGCTGAGGCGGTTGCTGGGACGCTGGAGACGGCGGAGACGG